>NZ_BDJE01000027.1 GCF_002117935.1 Nocardioides sp. PD653-B2
GGCCACGACCCCACCCCGCTGCTGAGGGAGCAGGTCAACCTCACCCACCCCACCTGCGTGTTCTCGCACTGCACCCGACCATCCAGGTCCTGCGACGCCGACCACATCATCGAGCACGACCAGGGCGGACCCACCTGCTCGTGCAACCTCGCCCCCCTGTGCCGCCACCACCACCGGCTCAAGACCCACGGCGGCTGGACCTACCAACGCACCGCAGCACGAGTCTTCCGCTGGACCAGCCCCCACGGGCACATGTACATCAACGACCTCACCCACCAACGACATACCTGACCACCCGACCCCGCCGGCCACCGCCGACGGGGCCACACCCATGCCCGCGCCGAGCACTGGCCACCCTCGGCGGCCACCGGAACGACGGACGGCGGGTTAGCCTCCAGCGATGGGGGATCTCTCGGTACGTCGAGTCGTGGGCGCGGTGGCCGTCATCGCGGCGGCGACTGCCGGCTGCACGTCCAGCTCCTCCGACCCGGAGCCGGGCTCGCCGGGAGCCGCGCCGGCGAGCAGCCCGACCCGGCCCTCCGAGATCCGCTCGACGATCCTCGACCTGGAGAAGCTGCCGCTCCGCGCGGACCCGACGGTCGACTACGTGTTCGCCGCGGCTCCCGACTTCATCAACCAGGACGTCGGCGACGTACGGTCCGAGCCGGGCTGGGACCCGGGCGACCCGAACTCCTGGTCCCGGCGGCTCTGGCACGCGACCAACCTGTTCCTCAACGAGATCGCGACCGCGCGGCCCGACTCCGTGCTGGTGCCGGGTGATCTGGTCGAGGGCCACTGGGGGCGCGACAAGCTCGACACCGGGATCTTCGGCCCGGTGACGACGCCGGCCGAGCAGCGGCGCGCCCTGGTCCGGGCCGCGGAGCTCTACTACGGGGCCTACGCGGAGCGGTTCGCGAGCCGCGGGCTGACCCTGCACGCCGCCCTCGGCGACCACGACATCGGTGACAACCCGTGGGACGACTCGGACCTCGACACGACGGCGAAGCGGCGGCTGGTCCCGCTCTTCAAGCGGGAGTTCGCGCGCCACTTCACCCAGCTCCCGGACGGCTCGCCGCGCTACCCGGACCGCCCCGTGGGCACGCCGTACGCCGACACCGCCTACGCCACGCGGCTCACGCCCGACCTGCTGCTGGTGAGCCTCGACGAGTTCCGCCGGACGGCGGACGACGTCGAGCTCGAGGTGGTCGGTGGCCAGCTGCGGTGGCTGCGGGGCGTGCTCGCGGACGCCCGGCGCGACCACGTGCGCTGGGTGGTGGTGCAGGGCCACAACCCGATCCTGACCCCGGTCCGCACCCGCTCGTCGTCGGGCGGCTCGATGGCCGGCGGCCCGGACACCGCGCTCTGGCGGACGATGGTCCACGGCGGCGTCGACCTCTACCTCGCCGGCGAGGTCCACAACACGACGATGCGACGGGCCGACGGCATCACCCAGATCACCACGGGCGGCCTGATGTACACCGGCGACGCGACCTACATGCTGGCCCGGGTCTACCGCGACCGGATGACCTTCGAGGTGCACGAGTTCGACGGCCGCCAGGACCCGGACCACTCCGAGCTGTGGCAGACCACCGGCTACCGCACCCGCGGCGAGACCCGCTACCCCGAGGTGCCGAGCGGCATCGCCGGCAGCATGACCCTGACCGTCGACGGCCGTGCGGTCAACCAGGTCGGCAAGCTGCAGGCGTACGACAAGTAGCCGGGTCAGTCCTCGGTGGACTCGCGCTTGCGCTTCTCGTCGTAGGCCCTGCGCTGGGCCTCGGCGCGCTCGCGGACCTGGCGCAGGAACTCGTCGTCCTTCTCGGGATCGACGGCCGCCGCCCGCCCGGGCCGGTCGTACTCCGGGAAGTGCGGGGTCTCCCGTTCGTACGGCGAGCGCCGGGGCGTCGCCGACTCCGGGCGACCCGCGACCAGCCAGGCGATCGAGCCGACGAGCGGGAAGAAGAGGATCAGCAGGACCCAGGCCACCTTGGGCAGGTTGCGCACCCGGTCGGAGGGGGTCCCGATGGCGTCCACGAGGCAGAAGACCCACAGCGCGAACGACACGACCCCGAGAAGGAGCTCCATCTTGATCACGTCGGAGAGTGTCACCCCGCAGCGCGGGGCCCGTCTCGCGAATTGCGTGGTTCACTCGGGAGCATGACCGCCGACCCGGTCGCGGACGCCTTCGCGGCAGCCCCGCGCGAGTGGTTCCTGCCTCGCGCGGCACGGCGGCGCGCGTCGTACGACGGCCCCCTCGACATCGGTCACGGCCAGACCAACTCCCAGCCCCGCACGGTCGAGGCCATGCTCCGGCTCTTGGCGGTCCGGGCCGGAGACCGCGTCCTCGACGTCGGGTCCGGGTCGGGCTGGACCACGGGGCTGCTCGCGCACCTGACCGGCCCGGCCGGCGAGGTCCTGGGCCTGGAGCTCGAACCCGACCTGGTCGAGGTCGGCCGGACGAACCTGGCCCGGGGCGCCTGGCCGTGGGCGCGGATCGAGCAGGCGATCCCGGGGGCGTACGGCGACCCGCTGCGGGCGCCGTACGACCGGATCCTGGTGTCGGCCGAGGCGCGGGAGCTGCCCGCCTCCCTGGTCGACCAGCTCGCTGCGCCGGGCCGGATGGTGATCCCGGTGGCGGGCGAGATGGTGCTGGTCGTGCAGGACCAGGGCGGCGGGCAGGAGATCAGCCGGCACGGGCACTACCGGTTCGTGCCGCTGCGTCAGGCCGAGTAGGCGTGGGCCTCCCACGCGTGCCAGACGCTGCCGCGGGTGCGCCACTCGCCGACCACGGTGTGGGCGCCCTGGAAGCGACCGCGGTAGCACCAGCCGGCCTGCGAGCAGGTCTCGTGCCAGGCGCCGTTGGAGACGTGGGCCTCCGGGAAGTCGCCGTACCCCTCGACCGTGAAGTCGTGGACCCGGGTGCCGTGGAAGGAGACGTGCACGAAGTTGCCCTGGTGGTCCCTGCCCATGAAGTCGCCCTGGTGCGCGGGCTGCGGCGCGCTCGCCGAGAAGGCGGTCCAGTGTCCGCCCGGGGTGCGCCAGTAGCCGACCACGTGGAAGTCGAGCTGCCACTGGCCCTTGGTGCAGTAGCCGTTGTGGCAGGTCTCGTGCCACATCCCGTTGGAGACGTGCGCACCGCCGATGAGGTGGCTCCCGACGGTGAAGTGGGAGATCTGGTTGCCGCTGAACGTGAAGGTGATCTTGCGGTCGGCGTGGTCCTTGCCGGTGTAGCTGCCGTGCGTCGGCAGGACCGACGTGGCCTGCGCCGGCGCGATCGCGGCCAGCCCGAGGCCGGCCACGCAGAACAGGACGGCCGCGGCTGCAGTGAGCTTGCGGAGCATGATGGGTTCCCCCTGTGAGTGGACTCGGGTCGACGGGTTCGTCCGGCCCCGAGGCCGCTCGCCGTCGTCACGCTAGGTCGGATCTCGTCAACTAGCCGCAGAACCACCCAGGAAGCCCCTCCGGTATGGACCATCACGGCCGCTGCCGGTCATCCGCCCTTCGTCCGGCCACCTACCCTGCGGAGCGTGACCGACAGCCCCCCGACCGACCGGCCGCTTCCCGAGGAGCTGGTCCGCCTCGCCTCCGCCGACAACTTCCGCGACGTCGCGGGCGCCGGTCCCGGCCACCCGACCCGCGACGGCCGGCACGTGCGCCGGGGTGTCTTCTACCGCTCCAACGAGCTCCAGCTCACGGCCGAGGACGCCACGACGCTGGCCGACCTCGGGGTCGCGATGATCCACGACCTGCGCGGCGGCCCGGAGATCGAGGCCCACCCCGACACCGAGGTCGCCGGCGCCACCTGGCAGCACGTCGAGGTCTCCGGCATCCCCATGGAGATGGTCGAGGGACTGCACGACACCGACGCCGCCGTCCGGGTGATGCGCGGCGTGTACGACGCGTTCGTGCGCGACCCGCAGGCGCGGGCGTCGTACGCCCGGCTGCTCACCGACCTCGCGACCGGCGACCTCCCGCAGCTCTTCCACTGCACGGCCGGCAAGGACCGCACCGGCTGGGCGGCGGCGCTCCTGCTCGAGATCGCCGGCGTCGACCGCGCCACGATCCTGGCCGACTACCTGCTCACCAACGACGTCTCGTCGGCGACCCGGGAGAAGTACCTCGCCCTGATCGCCGAGCACCTCGGCGCGGACAAGGCGGCCGTCTACGAGCCGGCGATGGTCGTCGAGGAGAGCTACCTGCAGACGGCGTACGACGCGGTCGACGAGCTGTACGGCTCGCTGGACGGCTACCTCGCCGACGGACTCGGTCTCTCCTCCGACACCGTCGCGCGCCTCCGGGCGCGACTGACCTACGACGCGTGATCGGCGCCGTCGTCGGGCTCGGACTGGACGACGCGCAGCTTCATCGTGTCGGTGAAGGTGACCTCGACGTTCTCGAAGCCCTTGTGGCGCTGGGCCATCGCGTAGCCGGCGTAGGCACGCTTGTCGGCCTCGGTGAGGTCCACCTTGTCGGTGAACGGCGTCAGCAGGGCCCGGGGCCACAGCCGCCGGTTGAGCACGACGTTGACCTCGATGCCGAGCACCCCCATCACCGCGGCGATGTAGATCAGGCCGATCAGTCCGAGGACCAGGCCGAAGGTCTTGTTCATCGAGCTGGTCTCGGTCAGCACGTTGGTGACGTAGAGGGTCCCGATCTGCTGGAGCAGCTGCCACAGCAGCGCGGTCGTGAGCGCTCCGGGGACCGAGCCCCAGAAACGGTGGGTCCGTGAGGTGCCGTAGCGGAAGAGCACGGCGAGCACGAGCGTGTTGATGAGCACGGTCGCCACCCAGATCGGCCAGGAGTACGACGCGAACCGGTCGCCCAGCACCGACGTGTTGCTGCTCAGCGCCGAGAGCACGGAGAGCGCCAGCACCGCGAGTCCGGCGGTCAGCAGCAGGCCCAGGCTCTTGAGCCGCAGGAGTACCGGGTTGGGCCGGCTGTTGCGCGGCACCGACCAGGCGATGTTGAGCGCGTTCTGCAGCGCCTGCCCGAGCCCGAGCGCGCCGTACAGCGCCACCAGCGCTCCCAGGACGATGCCGGCGGTCGAGCCCTGGAGCCCCTCCGGCTGCCCGAGCTGGTCGCCGACGATCGGGAACTGGGCGAGTGCCGAGTCGATGAGGTCGTTGCGCAGCTCCGGGTTGCCCTGGAGGAAGAATCCCAGGATCGACGAGCCGAGGAGGAGCAGCGGGAAGATCGCGACGAACGCGTAGTAGGTCATGATCGCGGCCAGGTAGTTGCCCTGGTCGTCGAAGAACTTGTAGATCACGGCCAGGGGAAAGCCGACCGGCGGGAAGCGGCGCTGCCCGCGGTCCACGGCGTCCAGAGCCCTTGCCACTCGCTCACCGTACCGGCGAGGGGTCCGGCAGGGTCGGCATCTCGATCCCGACGGGGCGTCCGACCAGCGTCGCTCGGGTCACGGCGGCCGCGCCGAACCGGTCGCGCACCCGGTCGAGCGTCCCGTCGAGGACCTCGGCGCGGGCCTGCTCGGCGAAGAGCGGGAGCTCGAGCTGCTCCGGCGCGTCGGCCCCGACCAGGCCCGAGATGGTGATGCCCAGCAGGGTGCAGCCGCGCTCCTCGATCAGCGGCCAGCTGGCCCTCAGCAGACTCCGGCCGGTCTCGAGCCAGGTCGCGGTGGTCGCCGTCGAGCGGGGCAGCGTGGCCGACCGGGTGGCCCGGGTGAAGTCGTCGAAGCGCAGGCGCAGCGTGAACGTCCGGCCGGTCCGGGCCCCGCCCCGGAGCCGGCGCGCGACCCGGTCGACCAGCCCGGCGAGCAGGACGTCGAGCTCGGCCTGCGAGCGCCGGCGGCCGGAGCCCAGCGCGGACTGCGACCCGATCGAGCTCCGCCGCCGCCCGACCACGACCGGGCGCGGGTCGCGCAGGTTGGCCAGGGCCCAGACGTGCCGGCCGGCGGCCTGCCCGATCGCGCCGGTCAGCTCGGCCTCCTGCCGCCGGGCCAGCTCGCCGATGGTGCGGATGCCGTCGGCGTGCAGCTTGGCGGCGGTGACCGTGCCGACGCCCCACAGCCGCTCGACGGGGAGCGGGTGGAGGAACTCGCGCTCGCCGTCGGGCGGCACGCTCAGCAGCCCGTCGGGCTTGCTGACGGCGCTGGCCACCTTGGCGAGGTACTTCGTGCGCGCGATGCCGACCGAGATCGGCAGCCCGACGTCCGCCTTCACCCGCTCACGCAGCAGCTCACCGACCAGCTCGGGCGTGCCCACCAGCCGGCGCAGCCCGCCGACGTCGAGGAACGCCTCGTCGAGGGAGACACCCTCCACGAGCGGCGTCGTGTCATGGAAGATCTCGAAGACCGCGCGGCTGGCCTCGACGTACGCCGAGAACCGGGGCGGTACGACGATCGCGTCGGGGCACAGTCGGGCCGCCGTCCGGCCCCCCATCGCGGAGCGGACGCCGTGGGCCTTGGCCTCGTAGCTGGCCGCGAGCACGACGCCACCGCCGACGATGACCGGGCGGCCCCGCAGGCGCGGGTCGTCACGCTGCTCGACCGAGGCGAAGAACGAGTCGAGGTCGGCGTGGATGATCACCCTTGCCATGATCGAACACCTGTTCGATCATGGCAAGGGTGGGTGGCCGATCAACTGACGTGGGTCGCCTCGAAGAAGACGTCGCCGCCGCCGCCGTGCGAGACGTTCCAGTGGCCGGTCACGTAGAAGTCGTGGTGCCACTGGCCGCGGGTGCAGTAGCCGTGGTGACAGGTGTGGTGCCACCGGCCGCCCGACACCTGCGCCCCACCGAACGACTGGTGCCCGACCCGGAAGTTCGTCATCCCATGGGCACGCGTGTAGGTGAAGGTGACCGTGCGGTGGTGCTGATCCATGCCCCGGTAGTGGCCTTCGTACGGCAGGGCGGCGCGCGCGGCGGGCGCGGTCTGGGCCGGGGCCGGTACGGCGGAGGCGAAGCCGGCGGCGCAGAGCAGCACGGCGAGGACGGACAGGAGCTTGCGCATGTGGTGACAACCTCTCGGGGACGGAGTAGCCCGGTCCCGAGAGGGGCGCGCCCACAGGGTAGGCGCCGGCGCCGCGTCGCGGAACCGTGGATCAGACGACCCGGAGCCCGCCGTCCGCCTCGGTCACGAACAGCTCGATGCCGTCGGTCACGGTCGCGGCATCCGCGCCGAGCGCGACGGCGATCTTGTTGGCGGCGTTGCGGGCGACGTCGAGCACGACCTCGACGGCCTGGGCCGGCGTCAGCAGCTCGCGGACGGCGGCGACGACCGGCTCCGGGATCGCCGTCGGCGTCCAGATCATCGCGTCGGTCAGCGCCAGCGCCGCCTTCGTGGCGTCCGGCAGGTCACTCGACTCGTAGTGGTCGACGGCGTCGAACATGACCGCGTCGGCACCCGCCTCGATCGCCGCGGCGGACCGGCGGGACTGGCAGATCCGGCAGTGGTGCTGGCGCGCGCCGCGCAGCCGGACCAGCTCGGTCGCGGTCACGTCGAGCGCGTCGAGCCGGGCCACCGAGCGCAGGAAGGCGTCGATCACGCCCCAGGTGTCGGCCACCGGCTGGCGCCGCCGTCCGGGCCACTCCTCCGACGGCCCGAACAGCGCGTCGAGGGCGGCGTGCACCCGGGGCGCGACGTCGGAGATCCACACCATCTGGGCGATCGCGACGGACCGCTCGCCCGTGGCCGTCGCGAAGGCGGCGCGCAGCTGCTCGTCGATGACCGACACGTCGACCCGGAACTGGTCGGCGAACGCCGCGACCTCGGGGCCCTCCAGCATCTCGTCGTTCACCCCGGAGGGACGCACCGAGACGAGCCGCGCGAACGACGTCGCCACCTCGGGAGCGTGCTCGGCGAGCGCGGTGACCCCGTCGGGGATCCAGCTGTCGGTGCCACCGTCGCTCGCGAGAGTCGTCATCAGTACGACTTTGGCAGACCCAGGGAGTGCATGGCGACGAAGTTGAGGATCATCTCGCGGCTGACGGGTGCGATCCGGCCCGCCCGGGTGGCGACGAGGAGCCCGGCCATGCCGTACTCCTGGGTGATCCCGTTGCCGCCATGGGTCTGCACGGCCCGGTCCGCGGCGTCGCAGGCGGCCTCGGCGGCGGCGTACTTCGCCATGTTGGCGGCCTCGCCCGCGCCCATGTCGTCGCCGGCGTCGTAGAGGGCGGCAGCCTTCTGGGTCATCAGCCGGGCCATCTCGATCTCGATGTGCGACTGCGCGAGCGGGTGCGCGACGGCCTGGTGGGAGCCGATGGCGTCCTTGAAGACCACGCGCTCCTTGGCGTACGCCGCCGCCTTGTCGAGGGCGAAGCGGGCCAGGCCGGTGGAGAAGCTGGCGGCCATGATCCGCTCCGGGTTGAGCCCGGCGAAGAGCTGCACCAGGCCACCGTCCTCGTCGCCGACGAGCGCGTCGGCGGGCAGCCGGACGTCGTCGATGAACACCTGGAACTGCAGCTCCGGGCTGACGATCTCCATCGGGATCGAGCGTGCCTCGAAGCCCTCCGCGTCGGTCGGCACCACGAAGAGGCAGGGCTTGAGCTTGCCCGTCCTCGCGTCCTCGGTGCGCGCGACGACCAGCACGTTGTCGGCCTCGTCGACGCCGGAGATGTAGATCTTGCGGCCGTTGAGCACCCACTCGTCGCCGTCGCGGCGCGCGGTCGTGGTGATGTTGTGGGTGTTGGTGCCGGCGTCGGGCTCGGTGATCGCGAAGGCCATGGTGCCGGTGCCGTCGCAGATGCCGGGCAGCCAGCGCTGCTTCTGCTCCTCGGTGCCGTAGCGGGTGATGATCGTGCCGCAGATCGCCGGGCTGACGACCATCAGCAGCAGCGGGCAGCCCTGCGCCGCGAGCTCCTCGCAGACCGCCGCGATGTCGCCGATGCCGCCTCCACCCCCGCCGTACTGCTCGGGGATGTTGATGCCGAGGTAGCCACATCTGCCGATCTCGAGCCACAGCTCGGTGGTCTTCTCGCCGGCGCGGGCCTTCTGGGTGAACCACTCACGGCCGTACTTGCCGGCCAGCTTGGCGACCTGCTTGCGCAGCTCCTGGCGCTCCTCGGTCTCGCTGAATGCGACGGTCATGCTGTCTCCTCCGTGGGCTCGACCACTGCTAGGACTTCACCGGAGGCGACCTGCGCACCGGGCTTCACGTTGATCTCCGTGACGACGCCGGCGTACGGCGCGCTCACGGTGTGCTGCATCTTCATGGCCTCGAGGACGAGCACCGGGTCACCGGCGCTCACCGTCTGACCCGCGTCGACCGCGACCCGGACGACGGTGCCGGGCATCGGCGCGAGCAGGCTGCCGCTCGACACCGCGTCGGCGGGGTCGACGAACCGCGGCACCCGGGTGAGGCGGACGTGGCCGCGCGGGCTGTCGACGTCGACAGCGGCTCCGCTGACGGCGATCGCGTACGTCGTGCGCACGCCGTCGGTCTCCAGGGTCACGCTGGTCGGGCTCGCGGCGACGACGGTGTGGCCGTCGACCGCGTAGGCGCCGTACCACTCGACGACGATGTCGCCCTCGAACTCCGTGCGCTGCGGTTGGGAGACGACGTTGCGCCAGGCGACCGGGATGCCGCGCTGGACCGTACGCGCCTCCACCGCCTGCTCGGCCAGCGCGATCGCCGCCGCCACCGCTTCGGTGGTCGAGGTGCGAGCGGAGCGAGCCTCGAAACCACCACCGAGGAAGTCCGTCGAGACCTCACCGGCCAGGAACCTCGGGTCCCGCAGGATCTGCACCAGCAGGTCCCGGTTGGTCACCAACCCGTGGATCTTGGCGCGGCTCAGGACACCGGCGAGCTTGCGCGCGGCGGCCTCCCGGGTCGGCGCGTGCGCCACGACCTTGGCCAGCATGGCGTCGTAGTGCGTGGACACCTCGCTGCCGCTCTCGAAGCCGGCGTCGACGCGGATGCCCTCCTCGAGGGGGATCTCGAACGTCGTCAGGGTGCCGCTCTGCGGCTGGTAGTCGGCCGCCGGGTCCTCGGCGTAGAGGCGGACCTCGATGGCGTGCCCGCGCGGCGGGTCCGGCCAGCCCATCGTCCAGTTGACCTCGGCAGCGGTGATCTGCAGCCCGACGAGGTCGATGTCGTGCACGAGCTCGGTGACCGGGTGCTCGACCTGGAGCCGGGTGTTCATCTCCAGGAAGAAGAACCGCTCCGTGTCGGGGTCGAGCAGGAACTCCACGGTGCCGGCGCCCCGGTAGTCGATCGCCTCGGCGGCCTTGCGGGCGGCGTCGTGCAGGGCGACCCGCACGTCGTCGCTGAGGCCGGGCGCCGGCGCCTCCTCCACCACCTTCTGGTGGCGGCGCTGCAGCGAGCAGTCCCGGTCGCCGTAGACGCTGGTGCCGACCACCTGCACCTCGACGTGCCGGCCGCGCTCGACGTACGGCTCGACGAAGACGGTGCCGTCGCCGAACGCCGACAGCGCCTCGGCCTCGGCCTTCGCGATCTCGCCGGGCAGGTCGGCCAGCGCACGGACGACGCGCATGCCGCGGCCACCGCCACCCGCGGACGCCTTCACCAACAGCGGGAGGTCGGCCTCGGTCGGCTCGTCGGGCGCCTCCAGCGTGGGCACTCCGGCCTCCCGCATGATCCGCTTGGCCTCGATCTTCGAGCCCATCGCGTCGATCGACGCAGGGTCGGGCCCGACCCAGATCAGCCCGGCGTCGATGACGGCTCGGGCGAACTCCGCGTTCTCGGAGAGGAATCCGTAGCCGGGGTGGATCGCGTCCGCACCCGAGCGGCGGGCCGCGTCGAGCACCAGGTCGATGCGCAGGTAGGTGTCGGCGGGCGCGGTGCCGGGGAGCCGGACGGCCTGGTCGGCCTCGCGGACGTAGGGCAGCGCGGCGTCGGCGTCGGAGTGGACGGCCACGGTCTCGATGCCGAGGGTGCGGCAGGTCCGGAACACTCGCGACGCGATCTCGGCCCGGTTGGCGACCAGGAGTCGCGTGATCATGCTTGCCACCTCACTGGGTTTCGACGCGCCCATCGCGACCTCGTGCCTCGGTCGCGGGGCTTGCTCGACCTCGTCTCGCTGACGCGACGCGCTCGTTCCTCGCACGCCGCTGCTCGCTTGATCATGCGCGGAACACCCCGAACCGGTCGGTGCCCTCGTAGGCCTTGGTCTCGATGACCGAGAGGCAGATCCCCAGGACGGTGCGCGTGTCGCGCGGGTCGATCACCCCGTCGTCGTAGAGCATCCCGGACAGGAAGTACGGCATCGACTGCTCCTCGATCTGCGCCTCGACGATGTCCTTGACGCCCTGGAAGCCCTCGGCGTCGAAGGTCTGGCCCTTGGCCTCGGCCGACTGCTGCGCCACGATCTCGAGCACGCCGGCGAGCTGGGCCGGGCCCATCACGGCCGACTTCGCGGACGGCCAGGTGAAGAGGAAGCGCGGGTCGAAGGCGCGGCCGTTCATGCCGTAGTTGCCGGCGCCGTACGACGCACCCATGATCACGCTCAGGTGCGGGACCGTGGAGTTGCTGATCGCGTTGATCATCATCGCGCCGTGCTTGATGATCCCGCCCTGCTCGTACTCCTTGCCGACCATGTAGCCGGTGGTGTTGTGCAGGAAGAGCAGCGGGGTGTCGGTCTGGTTGGCCAGCTGCACGAACTGCGCCGCCTTCTGCGCCTCCTGCGAGAAGAGCACGCCCTGCGCGTTGGCGAGGATGCCGATCGGGCGGCCGTGCAGACGCGCCCACCCGGTCACCAGCGACGGACCGTAGAGCGGCTTGAACTCGTCGAAGACCACGCCGTTGGTGTCACTGACCCCGTCACAGATCCGGCGGATCACCTCGCGCGGGTCGAACGGCTCCTTGAGGTCGGTCGGGATCAGGTCGAGCAGCCCGTCCGGGTCCTCGTCGGGCTCGGCGTACGACGTGGGTGGGGCGACCGCCTTCTTCCAGTTGAGCCGGGCGACGATCCGCCGCCCGATCCGGATGGCGTCGAGCTCGTCCTCGGCGAGGTAGTCGGCGAGACCCGACGTGCGCGCGTGCATCTCGGCGCCGCCGAGCGACTCGTCGTCGGACTCCTCGCCGGTGGCCATCTTCACCAGCGGCGGGCCGCCGAGGAACACCTTGGCCTGGTCGCGGACCATCACCGTGTAGTCGGACATGCCCGGCACATAGGCGCCACCGGCCGTCGAGTTGCCGAAGACCAGCGCGATCGTCGGCTCCTTGCGGGCGCTGGCCCGGGTGATGTCGCGGAAGAGCTTGCCGCCGGGGATGAAGATCTCCTTCTGGGTCGGCAGGTCCGCGCCGCCCGACTCGACCAGCGAGATCGACGGCAGCCCGTTCTCCTCGGCGATCTGGGAGGCGCGGAAGATCTTCTTGACCGTCCACGGGTTGCTGGCGCCGCCCTTCACCGACGGGTCGTTGGCGGTGATCATGCACTCGACGCCCTCGACGACGCCGATGCCGGTCACCACGCTCGCGCCGACGGTGAAGTCGGAGCCCCAGCCGGCCAGCGGGCTGAGCTCGAGGAAGGCGGAGCCCTCGTCGACGAGCAGCTCGATCCGCTCGCGCGGCATCAGCTTGCCGCGGTCGTGGTGGCGGGCGACGTACTTCTCCCCGCCGCCGGCCACCGCCTTGGCGTGCTCGGCGTCCAGGTCGGCGAGCTTCTCGAGCATCGCCTCGCGGTTGGTCATCGGTCCCCTCCGGTGGTTGAGGTGCGAGGCGCGCGAGCGCCGAGCCTCGAAACCCGGTGAGCCGAGTACGGCGGCCCTCCGGCGGTTGAGGTGCGAGGCGCGCTAGCGCCGAGCCTCGAAACCCGGTGAGCCGAGTACGGCGGCCCTCCGATGGTTGAGGTGCGAGTCGCGCTAGCGCCGAGCCTCGAAACCCGGTGAGCCGAGTGCGGCGTCGGGTACGGCTGCTTCTCGCCTCGCGAGGTTTCGAGGCTCAGGCCTGGCGGCCTTCGCACCTCGACCAACGTGCGGGTCATGGCGCGTAGCCCAACAGCTTGGCGGCCAGGTCTGTCAGCACTTCGGTGGCTCCTCCGCCGATCGGCAGGATCCGGGCGTCACGGTAGTGCCGCTCGACCTCGGTCCCGTGCATGTAGCCCGTCCCGCCGTGCAGCTGGACGGCTTGGTCGCAGACGTACGTCGCGGTGTCGCACGCGGTCTGCTTCGCCAGGCAGGCCTCGGCGATCACGCTCTCGCCCGCCACGTGACGGCGCGCGATCTCCCGCGTGTAGGTGCGGGCGACCTCGACCTGGCGCCGCATCTCGACCAGCTTGTGGCGCACCACCTGGTTGGCGACCAGCGGCCTGCCGAAGGTCTCGCGGTCACGGCAGTAGGCGGCCGTCAGCTCCAGCGAGCGGGCCGCGATGCCGTAGGCGTGCACGGCCAGCGCGATCCGCTCGACGACGAACTGCTCGGCGATCAGGTAGAAGCCGGAGTTCTCCTCGCCGACGAGGTTCGCGACCGGCACCCGGACGTCGACGTACGACAGCTCGGCGGTGTCGGAGCAGTGCCAGCCCATCTTGGTGAGGGCCCGGTCGGCGGTGAAGCCGGGCGTGCCCTTCTCGACCACGAGCAGCGAGATGCCCGCGTGGCCGGGGCCGCCGGTGCGGACGGCGGTGGTCACGAAGTCCGCGCGGATGCCGCTGGTGATGAAGGTCTTCGCCCCGTTGACGACGTAGTGGTCGCCTTCTCGCACCGCGGTGGTGCGGATGCCCGCAACGTCGGAGCCGCCCCCGGGCTCGGTGATGCCCAGAGAGCCGATCTTCTCCCCGGCGAGCGTGTGTCGGACGAAGCGGTCGACGAGCTGGGGCGAGCCGTGGGCGGCGATGTGGGGCAGCGCGATGCCGCCGGTGAAGAGCCCGGCCATCAGCCCGCTCGACGCACCGGCCTCGAACATCCCCTCCTGCAGCTCGATCGAGTCGAGCAGATCGCCACCCTCGCCGCCGACCGACTCCGGGAAGGAGACCCCGAGCAGGCCCTGCTTCGCGGCCGCGGCGTGCAGCTCACGCGGGATGGAGCCGGCGTCCTCCCACTCCTGGAGATACGGCGCCACCTCGCGGCGGGTGAACTCGCGGGCGACCTCTCGCAACGACATCACCACGGGACTCCGGGGTCCCCGCCACGTCGGGCGGCGGAGGAGCGAAGCGGGGGAGACGCAGAACGTGGCGGGGTGGTCACAACAGACCCTCCTGCACGTGCACCATCCGGGAGCGCACCCACTCGCCGAGGCCCTTGGCCTGCGGGTCGAACCGCGTCGACGCGGCGACGCCCTCGCCGAGCAGGCCGCGGATCAGCACGTTGACGGCGCCGAGGTTGGGCAGCACGTAGACCTCGACGTCGAGGTCGGCCGCCTCCGGGATCAGCTCGCGCACCTTGCGCGGGGTGATCAGCTTGGCGAGCCACGTGACCCGGGCGTCGTACTTGCCGGAGCCGTCGTTGACCACCCAGAGCCCGACGTTGGCGTCGCCGCCCTTGTCACCGGACCGCGCGTGCACGAAGGAACCGAGCGGCGCCCGGCGGGTCAGCGAGTCGGTGGGCGCGGGGTACGGCGAGGGGCGCAGCCCGTCGGCGTGCTCGGCCTCGGAGAACTCCGTGGGGTCGGCGACGACCTCACGGGTGCCGTCGGCGTGGACCACCGTCTGGGTGACGAGCGAGCGGTCGACGTACTCCGCGCGGTAGACGCCGTACGGCGTGGGCTGGGCGGGCGGACCGGTCATCGTGAACCCGGGGTAGGACGCGAGCGCGAGCTCGACCGCGGCGCTGGTGAACCTCCGGCCGACCGGGTCGGGCGACGCGTCCTTGACGGTGCACCGCAGCAGGCAGGATGCGCCCTCCTCCGTGTCGGCGTCGGCGGGCGGCAGCGCGGTGCGGGTCCAGCTGACCTCGCTCGCGGTGAGCGCCGGGGTGAGCTGTTCGCGCACCCAGTCGGCCTTCGCGTCGATGTCGAGCCCGGTGAGCACGAGCTCGACCGTGTTGCGGAAGCCACCCAGCTCGTTGACACAGACCTTCAGCCGCTCGGGCGGCGCCTCGCCCCGCACCCCGCTGACCTCGACCCGGTCGGGGCCGGCCTCGCGCAGGTGGATCGAGTCGAGGTGGGTCGTGACGTCGGGGTTGAGGTAGCGCGCGGACTGGATCTCGTAGACGAGCTGCGCGGTGACGGTGTCGACGGTGACCGCACCGCCGGTGCCGACGTGCTTGGTGATCACGCTCGACCCGTCGGCCGCGATCTCGGCGAGCGGGAAGCCGAGCGGCTTGCCGTCGTGGGGCAGGGTCTTGAAGCCGGAGAAGTTGCCGCCGGTGGCCTGCGTGCCGCACTCGAGGATGTGGCCGGCGACCACGGCGCCGGCCAGCTCGTCGTACGACGTGGGCGTCCAGCCGAAGTGGGCGACCGCGGGTCCGACGACGAGGCTCGCGTCGGTTACCCGTCCGGTCACGACCACGTCGGCCCCGCCCCGCAGTGCGGCCGCGATGCCGAACCCGCCGAGGTAGGCGTTGGCGGTCAGCGCACCCTCGCGCAGCCCGATCTGCTGGCCGAGGCCTCGGACGTCGTCGCCCTCGACGTGGGCGATCGCCGGGTCGAGACCGAGACCCTTCGCCACCTCGCGCAGGCGGTCCGCCAGACCGGCCGGGTTGAGTCCACCCGCGTTGCTGACGACCCGCACGCCCGCCTCGAGCGCCAGGCCCAGGCAGTCCTCGAGCTGGCGGACGAAGGTCTTCGCGTAGCCCAGTGACGGGTCCTTCATCGTGTCGCGGCCGAGGATCAGCATGGTCAGCTCGGCAAGGTAGTCGCCGGTGAGCACGTCCAGCTGACCGCCCTCGAGCATCTCGCGCATCGCGGAGAGCCGGTCGCCGTAGAAGCCGGAGCAGTTGCCGATCCTCATCGCGGACGTCATCTCGGGGCACGCCCCTCGCCGGCGGGGCCGGCGAACGCCTGGGCGATCGTCAACCACTGCTCGGCGTCCGCGCCCGTGGCGACCAGGTCGGTGTCGTCCCGGTGCACGCGCTGGGTGACCAGCAGGCAGAAGTCCCAGGCGGACCCGGTCACCGTCTGTGCGGCGTCCTCGGGGGCCCAGGTCCACTGGTCCCCGGACGGCGAGACCAGGTCGATGCGGAACTGCTCGGCCGGGGGCGGCAGCTCGCGGACGGAGTAGGCGAAGTCGCGGGTGCGTACGCCGAGGTGCGCGACGTGCCGGATCCGGTCGGACCGCTCGGGCTCGAGGCCCAGCGCCTCGTAGACGTCGAGGGCGTGCGCCCAGGTCTCCATGAAGCGCGCCGTCGCCATCGACGCCGGCGACATCGGCGGTCCGAACCACGGCATCTTCTGCCCGGCGGGGAGGGCCCGCAGCGCGGCCGGCAGCGACTCGCGGGCCTTGCCCCAGCGGGCGAGCAGCGCCTGCGGGGAGAGTCGGGCGACCTCGATCGCCTGCTGGTCGACGTAGCCCGTCGGGTCGGCGATCGCGGCCAGCACGAGGGCGTCCCACGCCTGCTTGTCGGTGGCGGCGACGACGGCCACCTCGTCGGTCCAGAGCAGGTGGGCGATCGTGGTGGCGACACTCCAGCCCGGGGCCGGGGTCGGCGTCTGCCAGCCGTCGTCGTCGAGGCCCGCCACGGCGTTCCAGAGCTGGTCGCTCTCGGTGTGGAGGTCGGCCAGCAGCCCCTCGAGGAGGTCGCTCATCGGGTGGTTCCCTTCAGCACGGTGTCGAGGGTGTCCGCCCAGGTGTCGAGGATGCGGCGGCGCCGACGGGTGTCGTCGGAGATGGTGTTGGCCAGGCCCAGCCCGCGGACGAGGTCGAGGGTCGCCTGGACCATCTCGCGCACGCCGGGAACGGACTCGTCGGCGCCGAGGAGCTCGACGGTCAGGCGGTGCGTCTCGCGCCCGACCCGCTGCTCGAGCGGCCCGACGGCGGCGAGCAGGTGCTCGTCGCTGCGCGCGGCCACCCACAGCTCGAGGGCGGCGTCGAAGACCGGCGAGGCGAAGTGGTCGCCGAGCATCTGCACGACCGCACGGGTGCGACGCGGCCCGTCGGGCAGCGTCGCGGCCGCGGCTGCCAGCTCGGCCCCGCGGCGCTCGGTGAGGTGCTCGACGGCGGCGACGACCAGGTCGTTCTTCGTGGGGAAGTGGTGCAGCTGGGCACCGCGGCTGACCCCGGCCCGCTCGGAGACGAGCGTGGTCGACGTGCCGGCGAAGCCGCGCTCGACCAGGCAGTCGAGGGTCGCCTCGAGCAGCCGGGCCCGCATCACGCGGGTGCGCTCCTCCTGGGGCACCCGCGTGGCCCCGGCCGCTGTCGTCACCGGCTCAGCATGGCCCGGCCACCAACAAACAGTCAAGCCTGACTTTTTGTTGGTGGCCGGATCGCAGCGGCGCCCGGGGACCGTGGTCCCCGGGCGCCGCCCGCCCTGCGTGAGCTGTGTTGCTAGCCGATCGTCACGACCCCGTCTTCACGTCCACGAGAGTGATCTGATCGGAATCGGCGTACTCCAGGTAGCCGAGGTAGTGCGAGCTCGCGTCGAGCCCGGTCCACCCGACCGTCACCGACGTCTCCTGGTTCTGGACCACCGGCACCGGGTCGGGCGTGACCGTGAGGTCACCCGCCGTGGCGGCCGGGTCGATGTCCCAGAAGTCGAACGCGAAGTCCATCGGGGCGCCGTCGGTTCCCGCGGAGAAGCCGTCGATCTCGACGATGTAGGCACCCGCGTCGGGGTTCCGTAGCGTCACCGACTCGTCACCGGAGGCCGTCGCCGACTGTCCGGCGACCGCGAACGCGTCGTTGATGTCGCAGGAGTCGGAGGCGTAGACGAACAGATCGAGGTCCGCCGTGTCGTCGATGGAGTCGACCGCGAACCTCGCCAGCGAGGTGTCCGGCGTGACGGTGACGCACTCCAGCTTGAAGTCACCCACGTCGACCGAGTCCTCGACCGTGTCGGACTCGGCGAGCCCGTGCGCGGTGACGTCCAGGTCGCCGGTGAAACCGGCGGTGAGCGGGACGTCGACCGACCCGTCGGTGCCGGTGCCCGACACCGAGGTGGGAGCGTCGACCGACAGCGGCTGCAGCGCCACCGGGATCCGCACCGAGGTCGGGCCGTCGAGGGTCACCGAGCCCTGGGTGTAGGAGCCGAGCGGCGCCGTCGTCCGGGTGAAGGTGAAGGTCACGTCGACGATGTCGTCGACCCGCTTCGACTTCACCCTCGCGTGGTTGACCTTCATCGTGAAGCCCGGCACCTGCGACGTGATCTTCCACGTGCCCTTCCTGCTGGCACGGAAGCTGCGGTGGAAGACCGTCTCACCGGTGACCGAGGCATCGGCCATCGACGCGACGTTGACGTCCTTGGGGTCGACCGCCGGCACACCGGTGTTGTAGCCGAGGTCCGCGAGGAACCCGCGCCACTGGACCGGCGTCGCGGTGATGAAGAGGCCCGGATCGAAGAACTTCTTCGGGGTGACCTGACCGGAGCCCTGCGCGAACGCGTCCTTCGAGGCCTTGCCGTCGGCCGCCTTGGTGGGCGTCGCGGTCGTCATCATCGCCGACTTGATCTCCATCGGCGTCCAGTTCGGGTGGACGCTCTGCATGAACGCCGCCAGACCGGTGATGTGCGGGGCCGCCATCGACGTGCCGCTGTAGAGGTCGTAGTCCCGGCCCGAGTTCGCGGGCGGTGCGACGGCCGCGAGGACGCTGACACCGGGAGCCGAGATGTCCGGCTTCAGGAGGTCGCCGCCGGCGGCCAGGATCGGTCCGCGCGACGAGAAGCCACCCACCTGCGGCAGCGGCGTCTTGTTCTTGGTGATGTTGCCGACCGCGAACGACGCCGTCGCCTTGTCGCCGGCCGAGTCCAGGTAGTTGAACAGCCGCGGGGCCGCGGTGTCGGAGATGTGGATCGTCGGCACCGAGTGGAAGTCGGCGTCGAGGCTGTTCGGCGACGGGTTGACCAGGATCATGGCCTTGCCGCCGGCCCGCTTCACCTCCGCGCTCTTCGCGACCCGGTCGTAGACGCCTCGCATGCAGACCACGATCTTGCCGGTGACCAGCGCCGGGTCGAGGGTGTCCGGGCCGCAGAGCGCGGCGTCGTCGGCGTCACCGCCGGTGACGACCGAGTCCTCGGCGGTGACGACCTTCGTCGACGGGACCGGCTTCTCGGCGACCGAGGCCCCGACGATCTTCTTCTTGCCGTTGCCGAGGACGATCGTGTTCTCGTAGTTGTACGACGTCGACGCCGCGACCGTGGTGAGCCACGGGCTCGGGTGGTCCAGCGTCGAGGCACCGGGTCCGGAGTTGCCCGCGGACGCCGCGACGAAGATGCCGGCCTCGGCCGCCCCCTCGAACGCGAGCTCGGTCGAGTCGAGTTCCGGAGAGGCACCGCCACCGATCGAGAAGTTCAAGACGTCCGCGCCGTCGACGACGGCCTGGTCGATCGCCTCGACGATGTCGGCGTTGTTGCAGCCGCTGTCGTCGGGGTTGGCCGCCTCCCAGCAGACCTTGTAGACGGCCAGCCGTGCGGCCGGCGCCATGCCGGTCACGGTGCCGAACTTGCGGCCCTCGGTCGTGACGTGCTCGACCCGCTCGCCCGCCGCGGTGCTCGCCGTGTGGGTGCCGTGGCCGGCGCCGTCGCGCGGCGAGACCTGCTCGAACTCCGACAGCTCGTCCTCGGGGATGCCCGAGAGGAAGCTGTCGCCGTAGTAGCGCGCGCTGATGATCTTCGTGTTGCAGTCCCCGGCGTCCCACGTGTCGGCGATCACGCACTCGCCGTGGAAGACCATGCCGTCGGCCTTCTCCATGCGCGTGGCGGTGCCGGTGCGGGAGATGTCCCACTTCGTCTTCGGCGTCGACGTCAGGGGCGCGCCCTCGAAGGACTTCGACTCCGGCCAGATGCCGGTGTCGAGGTCGGCGATGACCACGCCGTCACCCGCGTGGTTCTCGCCGCCGTGCTTCGCCCAGGCCCCGTTCTTGCCGGTGAGCCCGAGGAAGGTCGGGGTGTGCCAGGTGTCGACCTTCATGTTCGTCGACTTCTCGACCAGGAGCACCCGGCGGTCGGTCGCGAGGTCGAAGGCCTGCTGCTTGGTCAGGTCGGCGACGAAGCCGTTGGTCGCGACGGTGAGGTCCGCGACCGTCTTCGTGCCGAACTCGTCCGCGATCCGCTGGTGGGTGGACGTCAGGTGCGCCCGGTAGCTCTGCACCCGGGCGGACCGTGCGTCGAACCGGCCGGTCGTGGAGCGGGTGGCTGCGAAGTGCCGGTTGCCACCGTCGTAGGTCGCTGCTGCCGGCTCGCGGAGCAGCACGATGTAGCGACCACTGGTGTAGGTGGTCATGGGCGAGGCGGCCTTGCCGGGCGCCGAACCGGCCGCGGTGGCGGCGGGCACGCCGGCGAGGAGGCCGGCGACGACCACCCCCGCCGCGATGAGGCCGAGGCGGCGCTGACGCGTCCGCTGGCCGGAGGACTTGACTGACACGAGAGCTCCCGTACCGAGATGAGTGGGGTGTGGATTTGCCGGCGGTTCATCTCCCCGACAGGCAGACAGCCACCGGGCCCACCCAAGGTCAGAAAGTCCGCCCCGTCAAGAGCGATGCCGCCGAAGATCGTCTGGGGTCCGAGAACCGGCGCGGGCGGCGCCGGGGCCCGCGTGCGTCACACTCTGCGCATGGCGACAACGATCCTCATCACCGGCGCCTCGTCCGGCCTCGGCGCCGAGATGGCCCGGCAGCTCGCGGCCGGGGGCAACGACCTCGCGCTCTGTGCGCGACGGCTCGACCGGCTCGAGCAGCTGCGCGACGAGATCCTGGCCGCGCACCCCGGCCGGCGGGTCGAGGTGCGGGCGCTCGACGTCTGCGACGACGACGCGGTGTTCGAGGTCTTCCGGTCGCTGCACGCCGACCTGGGGCGGATCGACCGCTTCGTCGTCAACGCCGGGATCGGCAAGGGCGCCCCGCTGGGCACCGGCCGCTTCGACGCCAACCGGGAGACCGCGATGACGAACTTCGTCGCCGCGCTGGCCCAGACCGAGGCCGCGATGGAGGTGCTCCGCGCCCAGGAGTCCGGGCACCTGGTGCTGGTCGCCTCGATGGGCGCGCTGCGCGGGCTGCCCCGGGCCGTCACGACGTACGCCGCCACCAAGGCCGCCGTCGCCAGCCTCGGCCAGGGGCTGCAGGCCGAACTCCACGGCACGCCGATCAAGGTCACGGTGCTCTATCCCGGCTACATCGTCTCGGAGATGAACGACGTCGGCGACAACCGTCCTCCGCTGATGGCCACGACCGAGAAGGGCGTGCGCTCGATGGTCGCTGCGATCGAGAAGGAGCCACTGAAGGCGTACGTGCCGGCCTGGCCGTGGGCGCCGCTGTCGTTCGTGCTCGAGCACGCCCCGATGTCCGTCGTGCGGAAGATGGTCTGACCGTCAGCGGTAGGTGAGCGTCTCGCCCTCGAGGTGGGGGTGCTCGTTGAAGGTCAGCATCCGCGGCCCGGTCGAGCCGACGACGACGCGGGTGACCGACGAGTTCACGACGACGGTGTTGAAGCGGTTCCACAGCCGGGCGTACGACGCGCCGTCCGCCCCCGGGTCCACGAGTGCGGCACAGGCCGCGGCGATCGGCCCGCCCGAGCTCACCACGACGACCGTCCCGCCCGGGCCGGCCTGAGCACACGCCCGGTCGAGCGCCACCCGCACCCGCCCCACGAAGCCGGGCCACGACTCGGGGTAGTCGGCGTCGTGCCCGCCCGCGGTCCACCGCTCGGTGGCGAGCTCGAACACCCGCTGGAACTCACGCCGGTCGAGCTCACCGGGCGGAGTGTCGGGGTAGGCACCGACGACGCCGAGGTGGTCGAACTCGTCCCAGTCCGCCTCGACCACGACGTCGGTCGACCAGCCCGCACCGGCCAGCACCGCCTCCGCGGTCTCGCGGTGCCGGCGCATGCCGCCGCGGACCATCACGGTCGGGGTCACCGCCCGCTCGGCCAGCCAGGCGCCCAGCAGACGCCCCTGCTCCCAGCCGGTCTGCGACAAGACGTCGTAGTCGTCGGATCCGAACGACGCCTGCCCGTGACGGACCAGCAGCACGACTCCCATGCCCGAAGGCTAGAGGCCGGCCAGGAGCCGTCGACCATGGGCCTCGTGGCAGCGGTTCAGGCTCGGGGGACGAGTGCGTAGCTGGTGCCCTCGACGGTGCGGATCCAGTCGTGCCTCCCACCGGACTTGCGCAGCTTGCGGCGCAGGTTGCCCACGTGCAGGTCGACCAGGTAGTCCGACTCGATGAAGTCGCCCGCCCACACCGCGCCCGCCAGGTCCCGACGGCTCCAGACCCGTCCGGGCTCGCTCGCCAGGGCACGGAGGATGTCCACCTCCGTCGGCGTCAGGGGGACCGCCTCGCCGTCCAGCATCGCCACGTGGCGGACGGGCACCAGCACCAGCCCTCCCCCGGCCTCGACCACCTGGTCGGACGACGGCTCGTCCTCGACCACGGCGCGCGCACCGTCCCCACCGGACACGGGGGTGCGCGTGCGGCGCAGCAGCGCGGCGACGCGAGCGGAGAGCTCGCGCGGCGAGAACGGCTTCGGCAGGTAGTCGTCGGCACCGAGGTCGAGGGCGAGCAACCGAATCAGCTCGTCGTTGTGGCTGGTGATCATCATGACGTAGGCGTCGCTGAACCCGCGCAGCTGGCGGCAGACCTCCGTGCCCTCGATGTCCGGGAGACCGACGTCGAGCGTCACGAGGTCGGGACGCAGCTCACGCACGAGCCGCAGGCCCTCCTCGCCCGTGGCCGCGACCGCGGTCTCCATCCCCGCGCCGGTGAGGACCGTCTCGATCAGAGCGCTGATGTCGTCGTCGTCGTCGACGACGACTGCCCGTTGAGCCATCCGTCATCTCCTCCCGAGTGGTCGATCCGGTGCTGCCGCACGAGCGACACGCACCCGCCGCGGGAGGCGGTCGTGCCACACCGTGGGTGCGCATGATATTCACATCCCTGACGTCGGTACGACGACGTGGGGGTTGAATCGGCTCGGGAAGGTCGGGGATGACTCAAGCCCACACACGCGACGCAGGAGTCCAGGCAGCAGCGGAGGCAGGGTCGGCGGGCGAGCTGCGCCGGCGACTCGCGTGGCGGACCCGAGGCTGCGCCTGCAGCAGTCGGAACGGTTCGACCGGATCACCCGGCTGGCGCGCACCATCTTCGGTGTCTCGATGTCGGCCATCACCCTGCTGGAGCACGACCGTGCCTGGTTCCCCAGCGCACAGGGGTCGGCGCCGAGCCGCCGGCGGACCTGCCGCGGGAGGAGACCTTCTGCGACCGGACCGTCGCCGGCGGTCGGCCGATGGTCGTCGAGGACGCGCGGGAGGACGATCGCTTCGCCGGCCTGCCCATCGTCGTCGGCGGCGTGCGCTTCTACGCCGGCGCGCCCCTCCAGGACGCGGGCGGCAACCTGGTCGGGACGCTCTGCCTCTTCGACGACCAGCCCGGCTCGCTGGACGCCGAGCAGCTGCAGACGCTCGAGGACCTCGCCGCCTGGGCGCAGCAGGAGCTTGCCGCGACCGGCGAGATGACCCGGGCGGTCGAGGTCCAGGCCTCGATGCTCCCGTCGGCCCCCCTGACCAGTGGGGAGTGGGCCATCGACGGCGTCTGCCTTCCGGCGCTGGCCGTCGGCGGCGACCTCTTCGACTACGGGATCGTCGGCGACGTCGTGCACTTCGGTCTGGGCGACGTGATGGGCAAGGGCACCGGAGCGGCCCTTCTGGGCGCCGGCGTCCGGTCCGCGATCCGCAGCACCCACGCAGCGGTCGTCGCCGGGGTGGACCTGGGCGTGACCACGACCCAGGTGGCCCGCGGCCTGGCCGCGGACCTCGCTCGAGCCGAGTCGTTCGTGGCCCTGTTCGAGGCGGCCGTGGACCTCGACGACGGCTACCTGCGCTACGTCGACGCCGGCATGGGACTGTGTCTCGTGGTCCGGGCGGACGGCCGCATCGAGCGCCTCTCCGCGGACAACCTGCCGATCGGCGTGCTCCCTGACGACCATTGGACCGAGCAGCAGACGACCCTCGAGCTGGGCGACCGGCTACTGCTCTTCAGCGACGGCCTCCTGGATCTCGTCGACGACCCGGTGAGCTGGTGGGAACCCATCGGGCGACTCGTCTCCGAGCACGACGATCCCTCCACGCTGTTGGACGCGATCGCCCTGCTCACGGTCGCGACCGTGCCCACTGACGATGTCACCGCGGTCGCGGTGTACCGCCGGGCGGTGTCATGACTCGCCGCCTTCTCCTCATCCGGCTCGTGGTCCTCCTGACCGCGCTGCTGGGCACCAACTACGTCGTGTGGCGATGGCTGTTCTCCGTGAACTGGTCGGCGTGGTGGTTGGCCGTGCCCCTGGTGGTCGCCGAGACCTACAGCCTCATCGACTCCCTCCTCTTCGGCCTGACCATGTGGCGTCTCAAGGACCGCGGCGAGCCGCCGCCGGCGCCCCCGGACCGCACCGTCGACGTGTTCATCGCGACCTACAACGAGCCGGTCGACATGGTGATGACGACCGCGCGCGCGGCGCTGGCCATCACCTACCCCCACGAGACCTGGATCCTCGACGACGGCAACCGTCCCGAGATGCGCGCCGCCGCCGAGGCGGAGGGGATCGGCTGGATCACCCGCTCGGCCGACTGGACGAACATGCCGCGGCACGCGAAGGCCGGCAACCTCAACAACGCCCTGCTCTCGACGGAGGGCGAGTTCCTGCTCATCCTCGACGCCGACCAGGTGCCGCTCCCCGAGATCCTCGACCGCACCCTCGGCTACTTCGAGGACGAGCAGATGGCCTTGGTCCAGACCCCGCAGTGGTTCGTGAACGTGCCCGAGAGCGACCCGCTCGGGAGCCAGGCGCCGCTCTTCTACGGCCCGATCCAGCAGGGCAAGGACGGCTGGAACGCCGCGTTCTTCTGCGGCTCGAACGCCGTCATCCGGCGCGAGGCCCTCATGCAGCTCGGGGTCTCGCGGTACGCCGGCGAGGTCGAGGTCGGCGTGCACCGGGCGCTGCGGACCGCAGGCACCGTCATCGAGCGGGCCCGCAAGCAGCTGGGCCCCGGCGACGAGGGCGTGGTCCGGGCCCTGGACCAGATCCAGTACGACATCGGGCGGGCCCGCCGCGAGCTCGCCCGCGGCGTCGCGCTGTTCGACGTGACCTACCGGTTCCAGCAGCGGATCGCCGTGATCCGGCGCGAGCTGGTGGAGGCAGACCTGACCGCGCTCCAGGCCGACCTGGCGGTGATCCGCGAGCTGGAGGCGATCGCCGGCGAGCCCGGCGAGGGCCTGGCCACGCTGAGCCCGGTGGCCCTGGAGCAGATGGCGCACCGCGACTGGTCGCCGCTCGGCGCCGTCGAGACGGTCCAGGCGCTGGTCGACGCCGTCGACGTGAGCCGGTCCGACGAGGCCCAGCCGATCATGCCGCTGGCGACCATCTCGGTCACCGAGGACATGGCGACCTGCATGCGGCTGCACGGCCTGGGCTGGCGCTCGGCGTACCACGACGAGGTGCTGGCGCACGGTCTTGCACCGGAGGACCTGTCGACGATGCTGACCCAGCGGCTGCGGTGGGCGCAGGGCACCGTGCAGGTGATGTTCCGGGAGAACCCGCTGGTCCAGAGGCGGCTGACCTGGGCCCAGCGGCTCATGTACTTCGGGACCATGTGGAGCTACCTGTCCGGCTTCGCCGCGATCGTCTACATCGGGGCACCGGTGGTCTACCTGACCCTCGGCATCCTGCCGGTCCAGGCGCTCAGCACCGACTTCTTCCTCCGGCTCGTGCCGTTCCTGATCGTCAACCAGCTGCTCTTCTTCATCGTGGCCGCGGGCCGGCCGACCTGGCGCGGCCAGCAGTACTCCCTCGCCCTGTTCCCGGTGTGGATCAAGGCGTTCACCTCCGCCTTCGGCAACGTCTTCCTCCGCCGCGACCTGGACTTCGCGGTCACCCAGAAGACCGGCGCCTCCGACGAGGGGCCGCGGTGGGACCTGATCAAGCCGCAGCTGATCGCGATGGGCGCCCTCGTCCTCGCCGTCGGGGTCGGGCTGGTCCGGCTCGCGGTCGGCCAGGCCACGCCGTTCGGCACGCTCTTCAACATCGTCTGGGTGCTGTTCGACCTCGCGATCTTCTCCGTCATCATCCGCGCAGCGCTCTACCGCGGCTTCGACCCCGGCGTCTCCCCCGAGACGCCCCATGGAGGCGCAACCACATGATCGAAATCGATGTCCACCGACGACCCGACGGCGTGGCCGTCGTGGTGCCGAAGGGGCGGCTCAACATGGTGGCCGCCTGGCAGATGAAGGAGATCCTCGCGCTCCTCGTCAGCGAGGGATCGGCCCGGATCGTCGTCGACCTGGAGCAGACGACGTTCCTCGACTCGTCCGGGCTGGGGGCTCTGATCGGCGGCCTGAAGAGCGCCCGTCAGGCCGGCGGCGACCTGCGGATCGCCCGGCCGACGGCGGAGGTGATGACGGTCTTCCAGCTGACCAACATGGACAAGGTGCTGCGACCTCGTGACGACGTCGACAGCGCGTTCGATGTCTGAGGGCGGCTCGAGGGACGTCCACCGGACGTTCTCGATGCCGACCAACCCGGACGCGCTCGAGCTCGCGCACGAGGAGCTCGCGCTGCTCTGGGACGACGCCGGCCCGATCGCGCCGACCGACCGGATGCGCTTCGAGCTCGCGGTGATCGAGATCCTCGGCAACATCGTCGAGCACGCCTGGATCGCCGACGACCGGCACCCGTCCGCGCGGCGACTGACCCTGGAGCTCTCCGCCACGACGAGCGGCTGGACGCCGTCCTCGGCGACAACGGGATCCCGGCGTCGATCGACCTGAGCGCCGCGAGCATGCCCGACGCCGACGCGGAGTCCGGTCGGGGCCTCGCGCTCACCCTGGCAGCCGTCGACTCCCTCGACTACGAGCGTGACGGAGGGCGCAACGTCTGGAGGATCCGATGCGACCGGCAGCCCGGCTAGTCGCGGCGCTCGCGGTCGCCCTCGGCGTCCTGCTGCTGGGCGGCCCCGCGGTGGCTGCGGACGACGACGTCCCGACGCCCGCACCCGGCCGGCCCTGGTTCGGACCCGGCCTCGACTGGACCAAGGACAGCGCGGCGTCGTACGCCGACCGAGCTGGACATCAAGCAGAGCTGGTGGCGCCAGGTCTTCGCAGCGGCCGACGACCACCCGCTGGTCGCCGGGATCTCCTGGCTGGAGCAGCGGCGGCCCGAGGCGGAGGTGCAGGGCGACGTCGTCGACTGGCGCGCGACCCGCACCGACGAGCTGTCGACCGCGCTGCTGGCCGACCTGCGCAGCTCCGCCGTCGTCGTCGGCCCGGTCACCCGGGTGCTCGACCAGGAGGCGGCCAACGAGGCGACCGCCCAGGGCCGGCTGCCGGACGTCGACGACGGCGGCGAGCTGGGATGGATCGTCCTCTGCGCGGCGCTGCTCGCGATCGTCTTCGTCTTCGCCGGGTTCGCCGGACGGTTCATCCCGTCCTGGCGCTACCCGGACGAGCACGACCCGCGCGACAAGCGGCTCGACCTGTTCCGCGGCTGGATCATCCTGACCGTCGTCCTGACCCACACCGAGCTCACCAGCCCGTACTCCCACATCAGCCTCAACGCGATCGGCGCCATCACGGGCGCCGAGATGTTCGTGCTGCTGAGCGGCATCGTGCTCGGCATGATCTACGCGCCCACGGTGCGCAAGCTCGGCGAGTGGGGCACCGCGGTCGTGATGTGGAAGCGGGCCCGCAAGCAGTACCTCGTGGCCCTGGTCGTGGTGCTGCTGGTCTTCCTGATCGGCCTGCTGCCGTTCGTCGACGCGACCGCGATCACGACGTTCACCGACCGGGGCACGGGCGAGAACGGCCAGCAGGTGAAGGGGCAGGTCTACGACCTCTACGCCAACGCGCCGCGGCTCTTCGACTACCCGCCGCCGTGGTACGCCGTGAAGCAGCTGCTGCTGCTCCAGATGGGCCCGTGGGTCTTCAACATCATGGGTCTGTTCGTGGTGCTCAGCCTGCTCCTGCCACCGATGATGTTCCTGGTCCGGCGCGGGCTGTGGTGGGTGCTGCTGGCGATCTCGTGGGCCGCGTTCGTCTACTCCGCGACGTCCTCACCGCACTGGCTGCCCTCGCAGTTCGAGGACGTGTTCCCGCTGCTGACCTGGCAGATCGCCTTCACCCACGGGCTGGTCATCGGCCACTACCGCCGGCAGCTCACCGCAGCACTCACCACCCGGATCGGCAAGATCGGGTGCACGATCTTCGTGCTCGGGTACGCCGGGTCGCTGGTCTACCTCTGGCTGGGCCACACCTATGACTTCGTGGCCACGCCGTTCCCCGACACGGCGTACGGCTGGCTCTACGAGAACGCCTACACCCGGATCTTCCTGCAGCCCGGCCGGCTCCTCGACCTGGCCCTGATGATCGTGGTGGCCTTCGCCTTCCTCACCACCTGCTGGAAGCCGGTCAACGCGGTGGTCGGCTGGTTCTGGACCCCGCTCGGCGCCGCCAGCCTCTACGTGTTCATCGTGCACGTGCTCTTCGTGCTGGCGATCGCCAACATCCCGGGCCTGGACCGGGGCAGCCTCTGGCAGGGCACGCTCATCCACACCGTGGAGATCCTGCTGATCTGGCTGATGGTGAAGAAGCAGGTCCTGTTCTCAGTCATCCCGCGCTGAGCGGCATCACCGCCGCGGCGCCGGGGAAGGCGGGCATCCTGCCCGCCTCCCCCGGCCCGACCTTCACGACCGGGTGAGCGGATCGCTCATGCCGGGAAGGACCCGTTCTCGGCGGCCAGGTCGCGCAGGTAGGCCGTCGCGGTGAAGCGGTCGCCGTACCTCTCGGCGAGCTCGTCGGCGCGCTTCACGAACGCGCCCAGGCCGATCTGGCCCTCGGCGTTCTGGTAGCCCTGCATGTACTGCGCCGCGCCGCCGGTCATGGGCGGGAAGCCGATGCCCATGATCGAGCCGATGTTGGCCGCGGCGGCCGAGGTGATGACCCCCTCCTCGAAGCACTTCGCGGTCTCGAGCGCCTCGACGAAGAGCAGCCGCTCCTTCACGTCCTCGAACGGGATCGGCTCGGCCGCGACCGGGAAGGTCTCGGCCAGGCCGGGCCAGATCGACGCGCGCTTGCCGGACTCGTCGTAGTCGTAGAAGCCGGCGCCCTCGAGCCGTGACGGACGACCGATCTCGATCATCTTCGCGACGACCGCCTCGCCCGGGTGCGGGGTGTAGGTGCCGCCGGCGCGCTCGACGGCCTCCTTGCTGGCCTTGCCGATCTTGGCCATCAGCTCCATGTTCAGCTCGTCGCTCAGCTGGAGCGGACCGACCGGGTAGCCGTCCTGCGTGGCCGCCCGCTCGAGCGAGACCGGGTGCACGCCCTCGGCGAGCATCGCCAGGCCCTCGTTGACCATCGTGCCGATCACCCGCGAGGTGTAGAACCCGCGGCTGTCGTTGACGACGATCGGCGTCTTGCGGATCTGCTGCACGACGTCGTACGCCTTGGCCAGGGCCTCGTCGGAGGTCTCCTTGCCCTTGATGATCTCGACCAGCGGCATCTTGTCGACCGGGCTGAAGAAGTGCAGCCCGATGAAGTCCTGCGGACGGTCGACGCCCTCGGCGAGCTCGGTGATCGGCAGCGTCGAGGTGTTGGAGCACAGCAGCGCATCAGCGTTGACGTACGGCGCGATCTCGGCGAACACCTGCGCCTTGAGCGACGGGTCCTCGAAGACGGCCTCGATGACGAGGTCGCAGCCGGCGAGGTCGGCCGGGTCCTGCGTCGCCGTGATGCGGCCGAGCAGCTCGGCCTTCTTCTCCTCGGTCGACTTGCCGCGGGAGATCGCCTTGTCGAGCAGCTTCTCGGAGTAGGCCTTGCCCTTCTCGGCGTTCTCGACGGCGACGTCCTTGAGCACGACCTCCATGCCCGCGCGGGCACAGGAGTAGGCGATGCCGGCGCCCATCATGCCGGCGCCCAGCACGCCGACCTTGGTGGCCTTGAAGGGCTCGATGCCCTGGGGGCGCAGCTTGCCGGCGTTGATCGCCTGCAGGTCGAAGAAGAACGCCTGGATCATGTTCTTCGAGCCCTGGTTGACGATCAGGTTCGTCAGGTAGCGCGACTCGATGCGCGACGCGGTGTCGAAGTCGACCAGCGCGCCCTCGACCGCGGCGGACAGGATCGCCCGCGGCGCCGGGTAGACCGCGCCCTTGGTCTGCTTGCGCAGCAGCGCCGGGAAGGCCGGCAGGAAGCTCGCGAGGCCGGGCGAGGTCGGGGACCCACCGGGCATCTTGTAGCCCTGCTTGTCCCACGGGTTCTGGGTCTCGTCCGGGTTGGCCTTGATCCACGCCTTGGCGGCGGGCACCAGCTCCTCGCGGGTGGCGACCAGCTCGTCGACCAGGCCCTTCTCGAGCGCGGCGGCCGGCTTGAACTGGGTGCCGGGCAGCAGCACGTCCATCAGGGCGGACTGCAGGCCGAGCAGCCGGACCACGCGGGTGACGCCGCCGCCGCCGGGCAGCAGGCCGAGCGTCGACTCGGGCAGGCCGAGCGAGACCGAGCTGTCGTCGACCACGATGCGGTGGTTGCAGGCCAGGCAGATCTCGAAGCCGCCCCCGAGCGCAGCGCCGTTGATCGCGGCCACCACCGGCTTCGGGAAGAGCTCGAGCTTGCGGAGCCCGGCCTTGACGGCCTCGCCCATCGCGAAGACGGAGGCCGCGTCGGCCTTGGTCGCGGTGACCATGTTCTTCAGGTTGCCGCCGGCGAAGAAGGTCTTCTTCGCGCTGGCGATCACCACACCCGTCACGCTCTGCTCATCACTGGCCACCTCGTCGTACAGCCGCTGCACCGCGGAGGCCATCGACTCGAGGTAGAGCTCGTTCATGGTGTTGGCGCTGGCGGTGGGGTCGTCGAGGGTGAGCGTGACGATGCCGTCGGCGTCGCGGTCGTAGCGGACCGCGCTCTGCTTGTCGGTGTGGGGCTCAGAAGTGGTGGTGCTCATCGGATGTCCTGTTCTCTGCCGGTGGTTGAGGTGCGAGGCGCGCTAGCGCCGAGCCTCGAAACCACCTGTTCTGGAGTGGTGGTTGCCGTTCGCTGTCAGGTCACCGGGTCTCGACACGCGGGTCACGGCTTCGTTCCTCAGCCGTGCCGCTCGCTCGACCCCCATCAGTTGGCGTGACCTCGTGCCTCGGTCACACCAACTCCACGATCGTCGCGATGCCCATGCCGCCGCCGACGCAGAGCGTGGCGAGGCCGCGGCGCAGGTCGCGCCGCTGGAGCTCGTCGACCAGGGTGCCGAGGATCATCGCTCCGGTCGCGCCGAGCGGGTGTCCCATGGCGATGGCGCCGCCGTTGACGTTGGTGATCTCGTGGCTGATGTCGAGGTCGCGCATGAACCGCATGGCGACGGCGGCGAACGCCTCGTTGATCTCGAACAGGTCGATGTCACCGACCTCCAGGCCGGCCTTGGCCAGCGCCTTGCGGGCGGCCGGGGCCGGGCCGGTGAGCATGATCGTGGGGTCGGCGCCCGAGACGGCGGCCGAGATGATCCGGGCCCGCGGCGAGAGGCCGAGATCGACGCCGACCTGCTCGCTGCCGATCGCGACCAGCGAGGCGCCGTCCACGATGCCCGACGAGTTGCCCGCGTGGTGGACGTGGTCGATCCGCTCGACCCAGTGGTACTTCTCGAGCGCCACGTCGTCGAAGCCCGCGTCGGCGCCGATGCCGGCGAAGCTGGGCTTCAGCCCGGCCAGGCCCTCGGGGCTGGTGTCCGGGCGGATGGTCTCGTCGTGGTCGAGCACGGTCAGGCCGTTGATGTCCTTGACCGGGACGATCGCGTTGGCGAAGTAGCCGTTGGCCCACGCCTTGGCGGCCCGGTGGTGCGACTCGGCGGCGTACGCGTCGACGTCGTCGCGGGTCCAGCCCCCGAGGGTCGCGATCAGGTCGGCACCGATGCCCTGCGGGACGAAGCCGGTCGTCAGCGCGGTCGCCGGGTCGGAGGCCCAGGCCCCGCCGTCCGAGCCCATCGGCACGCGGCTCATCGACTCGACGCCACCGGCGAGGATCAGGTCCTCGAAGCCGCCGCGGATGCGGGACGCCGCCTGGTTGACCGCCTCGAGGCCCGAGGCGCAGAAGCGGTTGAGCTGCACGCCGGCGACGGTCTCGGGGTAGCCGGCCTTGAGTGCTGCGGTCTTGGCGATGTCGCCACCCTGCTCGCTCACGGGGGAGACGACGCCGAGCACGACGTCGTCGACGCGCGCCGGGTCGAGCGACGGGTTGCGCTCCTTGATCTCGTCGAGCAGGCCGACCACGAGGTCGACGGGCTTGACCTCGTGGAGGGTGCCGACCTTCTTGCCCTTGCCGCGCGGCGTGCGAATGTGGTCGTACACGAATGCTTCTGCCATGACCGTCCTAGCGATTGTTCGAGAATGGAGCGCCTGATCGGTGGTCCGCCGCGTCGTTGACGACCGGCTCTCTCGATTGTGACACTATTGCTGTCAGCGTCAAGGACGCGGTGTGTGGCCTGATTCACTCGACACGACCCTGGGAGGGGAGCGGCATGGACGAGACCGTCGAATCCCTGCGCGAGCTGCTGACCCTCGACGAGCTGACCAGCCGGGTCGGGATGAGCGTGCGCAACGTCCGCTTCTACACGACCAAGGGGCTGGTGCCGCCGCCGATCCGCCGGGGCCGCTCGGGCTACTACAGCCCCGACCACGTCGCCCGGCTCGAGCTCGTCCAGGAGCTCCAGGCGCACGGCTTCACGCTGTCCGCGATCGAGAAGTACGTCGCGGGCATCCCCGCCGACGCGACCCCCGAGGACATCGCCCTGCACCGCACGATGCTGGCGCCCTGGCAGGCCGACTCGCCGGTCGAGATGTCGCGCGCCGAGCTGGACACCCGCAGCGGGCGGACCCTGACGGACGAGGACCTGACCACCCTCGCCGCTCTCGGCATCGTCTTCCGCACCAAGCGCGGTCGCTACGAGGTGGCGGTCTCGCAGCTGGGAGTCGGCATCGGGCTGCTCGACCTCGGCTTCCCGACCGAGGCCGCGATCGCGGCCGCCGACGTCTACGCCGAGCACGGCCGGCAGATCGCCAAGGAGCTCAACGAGCTGTTCCGCACCATGGTGTGGCCCGTCTACAAGGAGTCCGGGGCGTCCCCCGACAAGCTCCGCGAGGTCGTCGAGCGGCTCAAGCCGCTGTCGATCGCCAGCCTCGTCTCGGCGTACGAAGCGGCCATGGACGAGACCCGGCGCGAGGGCATCGTCGAGCGCCAGCGTCGGCGCTCCTAGGGTGAGGACATGACGGAACCCCTCACCGTGCTGGTCACCGGCGCAACCGGCTTCATCGGCAAGCGGCTCGTGCCCGCCCTGGAAGACGCCGGACACACGGTCCGGGCGATGACCCGCCACCCCGAGACGTACGACGGTCCGGGCGAGGCGGTCTTCGGCGACGTGTCCGACCCGGGGACCCTCGGCGAGCCGCTCGACGGCGTCGACGTCGCGGTCTACCTCGTGCACGCGCTCGACGACGAGGACTTCGAGCGCAAGGACGCCGCCGCGGCGCGGGCGTTCGGTCTCGCCGCGGCCGCGAGCGGCACCCGCCAGATCGTCTACCTCGGCGGGCTCGGCAAGGACGACGACCAGCTGTCGGCCCACCTCCGGTCGCGGCGCGACGTCGAGCGGTTCCTCGGGGAGGCCGGCGTGCCGGTCACCGTGCTGCGCGCGGCGATCGTGGTCGGTGCGGGCGGCATCTCGTGGGAGATGACCCGTCAGCTGGTGAAGAACCTGCCGGCGATGGTGGTCCCCAAGTGGGCGAGCACGCTGACCCAGCCGATCGGGATCGACGACGTGATCCGCTACCTGATCGGCGTCATCGGCGTCGACGAGGCGCTCGGCCAGGTCTACGAGGTCGGCGGGGCCGACCAGCTGAGCTACCTCGACATGCTGCAGGAGGCGGCCGAGGTGATGAACGGCAAGCGGGTGCCGGTCGTCAAGGCGCCGGTGCTGACCCCCGGCCTGTCGGCGCACTGGCTGTCGTTCGTCACCGACGTCGACTCCACGACCGGTCGCAACCTGATCGACTCGATGGGCACCGAGGTGCTGCAGACCGACTACGCGATCCGTGACCTGGTGCCGGGCGAGCCGCTGACCTACGCCGAGGCCGTGCGGCGGGCGATCGCGGAGGGCAAGGAGTCCGAGAAGGTCACCTAGGTCCGTCCGCCGACGCGTCCTCGCTAGAAGATCAGCGGCAGAGCGAACAGCATCGTGGTCGACCAGGCGCAGTGCGTCAGGACCGGGCCCAGGATGCCCCCGGACGCGCGGCGCTCGAGCCCCACCACGACGCCGAGCAACAAGGCGGCGAAGGCCAGCATCACGTTGCCGGTCGCGAGGGTGGCGATCGCGTAGGCCACCGTCGTGATCGCGACCGGGTAGCGGGGCACGGCGGCGTAGGCCGCGCCGCGGAAGAACAGCTCCTCCGCGATGCCGTTGGCCGTCGTCACCAGGAGCACGAGCGGGCCGGAGCCCTGGTCGGCATGGTCGAGCACCGAGCGCACCTGGTCGCCGAGGAACGGGACCTCCCGGACGATCAACGCGCCCGCGACGAAGATCCCGGCCAGGGCCAGCCCCAGCACGATCGGCGTGACCACCGGCCTGCGCTGGACCTCCCCGTCGGCGATCCGGCCGAGGTGGAGCGGGCCGGACGCGACGGCGCCGACGGTCCACACGGCGGCCAGGGCCATGGTCCCGACATAGAACCAGGCACTGCCGGGTTCGATGCGCAGGGACAGTCCAAGGACGACCCCGCCGAGGACGACGAACAGCGCGGTGACGAGCTGCCGCTTGCGGAGCTCGGCCTGGGTCGACCGGTGGTCGCGCGGGACGACGTCCCACAGCGCACGCCGTAGCCAGGTCACCATGGTGTCCACCCCCTCGGAGAGTGCGGTCCCCCGTTCACCCGGGGGACCACACCTGAGAGACCGACTCTACGAGCGGCGTCCTGAGCTGAACGATGCGGCACTGTGCCGCGACGAGCCGCCGGACGCCTGCGTCGACGGGCCCGACCTGCGGCGCGAGCCGTTGCTGGGCTTGGCCGAGCCGCTCGTGGCCGTGCTCGGCTTGGACGAGGCGCCGGACCGGGTGCCGGAGCCGCCCGAGCGACCGCCACCGCCGGAGCGCGAGCGGTTGCGACCGCCGCCGGAGCGACCGCCACCCCCGCCGCCGCGGCCCGAGCTCTCGGCCGGCACGTCGACGACGAGGCCACCCGGGAGGGACCGCTCGCCGGGGGCGAGCTGGACGAGCATCGGGTGCGAGGCGCCCGTGATCTTGGTGATGGTCGGCTTGATGCCGGCCGCGCGGGTCAGGTCGCGCACGTCGCGCACCTGGTCGTCGGTCATCAGCGTGATGACCGTGCCCTTGGCGCCGGCGCGCGCCGTACGGCCGGAGCGGTGCAGGTAGGCCTTGTGCTCGACCGGCGGGTCGGCGTGGATGACCAGCGCCACGTCGTCGACGTGGATGCCGCGCGCCGCGATGTCGGTGGCGACCAGCGTGGTCGCGTGGCCGGCGTGGAAGGCGTCCATGTTGCGGGTGCGGGCGTTCTGGCTGAGGTTGCCGTGCAGCTCGACCGTCGGCACGCCGTTCTTGTTGAGCTGGCGGGTCAGCGCCTTGGCGCCGTGCTTGGTGCGCGTGAAGACGACCGTGCGGCCCGGGGCGCTGGCCAGGTCGGTCAGCACCGAGACGCGGCTGTCGCGCGAGAGGTGCAGCACGTGGTGGTCCATGGTCGAGACCGGCGACTGCGCCGAGTCGGCCTGGTGGGTCACCGGGTTGACCAGGAAGCGCTTGACGATGACGTCGATCGCCTTGTCCAGCGTGGCCGAGAAGAGCAGACGCTGGCCGCTGCGCGGCGTCTGGTCGAGGATGCGGCGAACGGCGGGCAGGAAGCCGAGGTCGGCCATGTGGTCGGCCTCGTCCAGCACGGTGATCTCGACCTGGCTGAGGTCGCAGTGACCCTGGCCGATGAGGTCCTCGAGCCGGCCGGGGCAGGCGAGCACGATGTCGGCGCCCTTGCGGAGGCCCTGCACCTGCGGGTTCTGGCCGACGCCACCGAAGACGGTGAGCGTGGTCAGGCCGGCCGTCTTGGCCAGCGGCTTGAGCGCGTCGTGGATCTGGTTCACGAGCTCACGCGTCGGCGCCATGATCAGCGCGCGCGGCTTGCGAGCCTGAGCCGGCCGGTTCGACGAGGTCAGCTTGCCGACCAGGGGGAGCAGGAAGGCGTAGGTCTTGCCGGAGCCGGTGCGGCCCCGGCCCAGGACGTCGCGGCCCGCGAACGAGTCGGCGAGCGTGGCGGCCTGGATGGGAGTCGGGGTGGTGATGCCGAGGTCCGTGAGGACGGCGACGAGGCTGCTGGGGACGCCGAGTTCGGCGAAGCCCGCAGCGGTAACTGCAGTAGACAAGAGAATTCACTCACTGTTGGCGTGTCTCGCCAAGCTGATCCCATCGGCGACAGAATCGGAGAAGCTGCCTCATTGAAGAGGGCCGCGGATCCACCCTTGCAGGGGACCAGCGCGGAAGCCCGAGGCAAGACGGAACGGGCTGCTTCGTCCACAGTAGCGGGGCGGCAGCCCGTTCCCTCAATCGCAGCAGTGTGCGTTGCGTTACGTGCCTACTTGGTGAGGCCGTCCTTGACGTCCTTGGCGGCGTCCTTGACGTGCTCGCCGGCCTGCTTGACCTTGCTGCCGGCCTGGTCGGCCTTGCCCTCGGCCTCGAGGTCGCGGTCGCCCGTGGCCTTGCCCGCCGACTCCTTGCCCTGGCCCTTGAGTTCGTCGACCTTGTTCTCGGCCTTGTCCTTGAAGCTCATGATGATCTCCGCTCTGGGTGGGTGACCCCTAGACAGTGACCGCTCCCGGCGTCACGCAAACCTGAGCACGCCGTCGTCGATGTCGTGCGTGCGGATGGTGCGGAGGTCGGAGAGGTAGTTCTGCTTGAGCAGCCACGGCGCCCGGTCGCCCTGCACCGGCAGGTCGTCGAGCGCGCGCAGCACGTAGCTCGACGAGAAGTCCATGAACGGCCGTTCCCCGACGGTCGGGTCGCGATCCGCGACGACCTGCCGGTGACCGTGCTCGTCCATGTGGCGCAGGAGGCGGACGACGTACTCCGTGACGAGGTCGGCCTTGAGCGTCCACGACGCGTTGGTGTAGCCGATCGTGTAGGCGAAGTTCGGCACCCCGCTGAGCATCAGCGCCTTGTAGGCCATGGTCTGGCGGGGCTCCACCTTCTCGCCGTCGACGGTCAGCTCGATGCCGCCGAACGGCATGATCTTCAGCCCGGTCGCCGTGACGACGATATCGGCCTCGAGCTCCTCGCCCGACGTGAGCCGGATGCCGGTCTCGGTGAAGGTCTCGATGGTGTCGGTGACGATCGACGCCGTGCCCCGGCGCAGTGCCGCGAACAGGTCGCCGTCGGGCACGAGGCAGAGGCGCTGGTCCCACGGGTCGTACGTCGGCTTGAAGTGCGTGTCGACGTCGAACCCCGGCGGGAGCTGCTTGATCGTGTTCTTGCGGATGAAGCCGCGCAGCACGTCGGGGCGCCTGCGGCTGAGCTGGTAGCTGCCCAGCGCCGTCAGGATGCTCTTCCAGCGGACCACCGGGAAGGCGATCCGCTCGGGCAGCCGCTCGAGCTTCTGGGCGATCGGGTCCCGACCCGGCATCGACAAGACGTACGTCGGCGAGCGCTGCAGCATGGTGACGTGCCCGGCGTCGGGCGCCATCGCCGGCACCAGCGTCACCGCGGTCGCGCCACTGCCGATGACGACGACCTTCTTCCCGGCGTAGTCGAGGTCCTCGGGCCACTGCTGGGGGTGCACGACCCGCCCGGCGAAGTCGTCCTGGCCGGGGAACTCGGGCGCGTAGCCGCTCTCGTAGTCGTAGTAGCCGGTGCAGCCGATCACGAACCCGGCCGAGATCCGGTGCGGGCCGTCGGGCGTCTCGACCTCGATCAGCCAGCGCGCCGCGGCGCTGTCCCAGTCGGCGCGGACGACCTTCTGGCGGTAGCGGATGAGCGTGTCGACGGCGTACTCCTGCGCGACGTCGCGCACGTACTCGAGGATCGACGGGCCGTCGGCCAGCGCCTTCTGGCCGCGCCACGGGCGCCAGCGGTAGCCGAGCGTGTACATGTCGGAGTCGGAGCGGACGCCCGGGTAGCGGAACAGGTCCCAGGTGCCGCCGCTGACGTCGCGCATCTCGAGCACCGCGAGGCTTCGCTGCGGGTGCTGGCGGCGGAGCTGGGCGGCCGTCCCGATGCCGGAGAGGCCCGCGCCGATGACCACGACGTCCAGGTGCTCGGTTTCGCTCATGGCACGACCTTACTGAATATCTGTCAACGGGCGTAGGGCTCAGGCCTGGACGGCGGCGCCGCTCGCGATCAGGTCGTCGACGCCCTCGACCCCCCAGGCGGTCAGCGCCTCGCGGGTGTGGGTGCCGGGCGCCGGCGGCGGCAGCCCGAGCGTCGACCGGGTGCGGGAGAACCGCGGCGCGGGCGCCGGCTGCGTCAGCCCCTCGTGCTCGACGAAGATCTCGCGGGCCGCCATGTGCGGGTGCTCGAACGCCTCGGAGAGCGGGAGGATCCCGGCCACGCAGGCGTCGGTGCCCTCGAAGACCTCGATCCACTCCGCCTGCGTCCGGCTCGCGAAGGTGTCGGTGAAGAGCTGCCGCATCTCGTCGTACCGGTCCAGGTCGCCCTGGCCCGGGCAGGTGTCCTCGACGCCGAGGAGGGTGACCAGCGTGGCGAAGAACTGCGGCTCGAGCGACCCGACCGACAGGTGCTTGCCGTCGGAGGTCTCGTAGACGTCGTAGAACGGGACGCCCCCGTCGAGGAGGTTGCTGGCGCGCTCCTCCCGGTAGCCGCCGCTGGCCAGGAACGCCGCGGACATGGCGTTGAGGTGGGCGGTGCCGTCGACGATGGCGGCATCGACGACCTGGCCCCGGCCGGAGACCTTCGCCTCGAGGAGGGCGGCGAGGATGCCGATGACGAGGTAGGTCGAGCCGCCGCCGAAGTCGCCGACCAGGTTGGCCGGGAAGTGCGGACGCCTCTTGTCCTGTCCCATCATGTGCAGCGCACCGGTGATCGCGATGTAGTTCATGTCGTGGCCGGCGGCCTGCGCGAGGGGACCGTCCTGCCCCCAGCCGGTCATCCGGCCGTAGACGATGCGCTCGTTGACGGCCCGGCAGTCGTCGGGCCCGAGCCCGAGCCGCTCGGTCACCCCCGGGCGCATGCCCTCGATGACGACGTCGGCGGTCTTCACGAGCTCCAGCACGGTCCGCACGGCGTCCGGGTTCTTCAGGTCGAGCGCCACGCTCGGCCGGCCGCGGTTGAGCACCATCGTCGTACCGCCGGCGAGCGCCTGCCCACCGGGCCGCTCCACCCGGATCACGTCCGCGCCGAGGTCGGCCAGGATCATGCACGCGTGCGGCCCCGGGCCGATGCCGGCGATCTCGACGACCTTCACGCCCCGCAGCGGCCCCGTGCCCTGACCCAGCTCGATGCTCATGGCGACGATGATGACAGAAGTGCTGTCAGCATCGCCGAGTCGGCGTGAGTTTCCCACCAGCCCCCGCCCAGTCGGCGCGAGCTTCCCACCAGACCCCGCCCAGGCGGCGTGAGTTTCCCACCAGACCCCGCCCAGTCGGCGTGAGTTTCCGGCGTACGGCGGGAACTCACGCCGACTCGGCACCATCTCAACGGAAACTCACGCCGACTCGGCACCATCTCAACGGAAACTGACGCCGACTCGGCGTCATTTTGGGGGAAACTGACGCCGGCTCGGCTCAGAGGACGCGGCGCAGGAACTGGCGGGTCCGCTCCTCGCGCGGGTTGCTGAAGATCTCGGCGGGCGGGCCCTGCTCGAGGATCCGGCCCTCGCTGAGGAAGCAGACCGACGTGGCGACCTCGCGGGCGAAGCTCATCTCGTGGGTCGCGAGCACCATCGTCATGCCCGACTCGGCCTCGGCCCGGACGATCTCGAGCACCTCACCGACCAGCTCGGGGTCGAGGGCGGCGGTGATCTCGTCGAGCAGCAGCAGGGTCGGCTGGGTGCAGAGCGCGCGCACCAGGGCGGCCCGCTGCTGCTGGCCGCCCGACAGGCGGTCGGGGTGCTTGGTGGCGTGGTCGGCGAGGCCGAACTTCTCCAGCAGCGACATCGCACGGGCCTCGGCGTCGGCCCGCTGCACGCCCTGCACCTTGCGCGGGGCGAGCGTGCAGTTGTCGAGCACGCTCAGGTGGGGGAACAGGTTGTAGGCCTGGAAGACCATCCCGATCCGCGACCGGATCCGGCGCGCGTCCACCCGCGGGTCCGAGATCTCGGCGCCCTCGAAGGTGATCATGCCGTCGTCGATGTCCTCGAGCAGGTTCAGGCACCGCAGCAGCGTCGACTTCCCCGACCCGGACGACCCGATCAGGCAGATCACGTCGTGGGCGTCGACCGACAGCGCGATGTCGTCGAGGACCACCCGGTCGCCGTACGACTTCCGCAGCCCGGAGACCTCCAGCAGCGCGCTCACAGCGCACCCGCCAGCTCACGTCGGCGGTAACGCGCGGACAGCCAGTCGGTCAGCCGGGCCAACGGCACCGTGAGCACGATGAAGAAGCACGCGACCACGACCAGCGGTGTGTAGTTGAAGTTGTAGTTGCCGTAGTCACGGGCCACGAAGACCGCCTCGAAGACGCCCGCCACCGAGGCGAGCGCGGTGTCCTTCTGCAGCGAGACGAAGTCGTTGAGCAGCGGGGGTACGACGCGCCGCACGGCCTGCGGGATCACGACGTGCCGCAGCGTCTGGCCGCGGGACAGGCCGAGCGCCTGGGCGCTGGCCCACTGCGACGGGTGCACCGACTCGATGCCGGACCGGAAGACCTCGGCGACGTACGCGCTGTAGGAGATGATCAGCGCCACCGTCGCCCAGAAGAACGCGCCGTTCGGTAGACCCTGGAGGTGCAGGGCCGGCATGCCGAACGCGAGCAGGTAGACGAGCAGCAGGGTCGGGATGCCCCGGATCACGTCCGTGTAGACGACCCCGACGATCCGCAGCGGCACCAGCCACGGCGACCGGCTGACCCGCGCCATCGCGATCAGCATCCCGAAGACCAGGATGAAGACCTCCGCGATGAGGAACATCTTGATGTTCAGCCAGATCGCGGCCCCGATGTCCGGCAGCGCCTCGCGCGCGTCGGGCCAGCTGAAGAAGAGCGCCTTCACCTGGGGCCAGCCGGGCGAGCCGGTGACCACCAGGCTGAGCACGACGAAGACGACGATCGTCATCGCCGTCGCGATCAGGACCGATCGCGTACGAAGCCGGCGACGGACCCGCCGGCGCTCGAGCTCGTGCTGGCTCGGAGTCCAGCCGGTCACTGGAGGGTGGGCACGTCCACGACGTCGGACAGCCACTGCTGCTCGATGTCGGCCAGCGTGCCGTCGTCCTTCAGCGCGGCCAACGCCTCGTTGACGCACGGGACCAGCTCGCTGCCCTTCTGGAACAGCATGCCGAACTCCTCCTGCTGCCCGGTCTCCGGCTGGAACTGGCCGATCAGGGTGCTCTGGGGGATCTCCACGGCCGAGATGTAGAACGCCGTGGGCAGGTCGGCGAGGATCGCGTCGACCTGGTCGTTCTGCAGCGCCTGCTTGGCGGCGTTCGTGTCCTCGAACGGGATCGCCTCGGTGTCGGGCTGGATGACGTCGCGGACCGCGGTCAGCGAGGTCGTGCCGGTCTGGGCGCCCAGTCGCAGGCCCTGGAGGTCGGCGAGGCTGGTGGCCTCGGCACCCGCGGTGCCCTTGAGCGCGATCACGGCCTGCGCCGCCGAGTAGTAGCCGTCGGAGAAGTCCACGGCCTGGGCGCGCTTCGCGCTGATCGAGATCTGGTTGATGTCGAAGTCGAACTTCTTGTCACCCGGGGCGTACGACGAGTTGAACGGGACCTTGACCCACGTCACCTGGTCCTTCGAGAAGCCCAGCTGCTCGGCCACGGCGTACGCCACCGCGGACTCGTAGCCCTTGCCGTTGGTGGGGTCGTTGTCGACGAACCACGGCTCGTACGCCGGGGAGTCGGTGCCGACGGTCAGCTGACCGCTGGTCTTGAGCGGCAGGTTGTCGGTCTCACACTGGCCCGCGCTGGCGGACGGCGCCACGGAGCCGGTGCTGGCGTCCTCCTCGGGCGCACAGGCCACGGTCGCGAGAAGCAGGGGCAGGGCGGCAACAGCCAGGGTCCGACGCAGGCGCATGGTCGAATCGTAGGACCGCCGTCAGGGGTGGTGCTGACCTTCGTGCATTTGGTGGACGACGGCGTGACCCAGGCCACGTCGGATCATCCAGCGGTTGACCGGCACCGTGAGCACGAACGCGACCGCGAGACTCGCCGCGAGCGACGCCCAGAACAGCCACTCCCCCAACGTCGCGTCGAGCGCCCCGGGCACGGCGAGGACGAAGCCGTTGTCCACGACCTCCATGACCAGGATCGACACCGTGTCGGCCGCGAGGGCGACCCGGATCGCGCCGCGGACATCCATCCCGCCGCGGCGCTGGCCGGAGAAGGTGAGCAGGTAGCCGAAGAAGAAGGCCAGCCCGACCGACAGCGCGATGCTGCCGGTGTTGTGCCAGCCCCACCAGGTCGCCAGCACCATCCCGAGCACCTCGCCGACGGCGCAGCCGGTCAGGCAGTGGCGGGTCGCCGTGATCGCGGTCCTCCAGGAAGCATCCATGCCGCGACCATATACCCCAGGGGGGTACCAGTCACGTACCGTCGTCGCATGCGCGGAGCCGTGGTCGCCACGCTCGCCCTCGTCGCCCTCGCGACGACGGCGTGCACGGACGAGCCGTCGGCCGACCCGGTGCGGCCCACGCCGACCACCCCACCGGCTCCCGTCGCTCCGACCGGGCCGGCGCCCACCCCGAAGCCCCGGCACTTCGACGCGGACCGGGCGATGGCCACCGTCCGGGCCCTGGCGGGTGGCATCGGTCCGCGGCTCGCGACCGACCCGGCGTACGACGCGGCCGCGGCGAGCCTGTGGCCGCGCCTGGTGGCCGCGGGCTACGACGTACGCCGGCAGTCGTTCCCGGTGCCGGCCGGCGACTCCTGGGGCGTGCCGGCCGAGGCCGGCCGTTCGTTCAACGTGGTCGCGACGCCGCCACGGTTCGACCCGGGCTCCCCCTTCGTCGTCGTCGGCGCCCACCTCGACACCGTCGCGGTCGCGCCCGGCGCCGAGGACAACGCGTCCGGCGTCGCCGTCGTCATGGAGCTGGCGCGGGTGCTGAGCGGCGACGACCAGGTGGTGCTGGCGCTCTTCGGCGGCGAGGAGCCGCGCGGGCCGGGCGACCTGCACCACTTCGGCTCGAAGCGCTTCGTCGCCCTGATGAGCGCGGAGGAGAGGAGGCACCTGACGGCGATGGTCTCCCTCGACCGGGTCGGCGTCGGGAGCGCGGTGCCGGTCGCCTCGGTCGACGGCGGGGCGACCGACCTGCGCGACGAGATCGCCGCGGTCGCGGACCGGGAGGGCATCGCGACGGTCGTGGAGACCAACACCGGCAGCGACCACGAGTCCTTCGCGGACGCCGGACTGCCCGCGGCCCGCATCGGTGGCACGTCGTACGCCGGCTACCACTCGGCCGCGGACGTGCCGTCGGTCGTGCAGCCCGACCAGCTCGGCCGGGTCGGTCGTCTGCTCATCGCGTGGCTGCGAGGTCGCTGAACTCCCAGAAGCGCTCGAACGTCCCGGCGGCGTCGGCGCGGGACACGACCCGCGGCGCGAAGTCCAGCCCGATCCGGTACGGCACGAAGTCCGCGGCCATCAGCCGGTCACCCCAGAAGGTGGCCTCGAGGACCAGGCCCTCGTTGGTCTCGGGGGTGTCCATGTCGAAGACGAAGTTGCCGAGGGAGTTCACCACCAGGGCGTCGCCGACCTGCTCGGCGCCCTGCACCCAGTGCGGGTGCCCGCCGACCACCAGGTCGGCGCCCGCCTTCACGAGCGCCCGCGAGACGACGGCCTGGATCGGGTCCGGCCGGTTGGTGTACTGCGTGCCCCAGTGCGGCAGCACGGTCACGACGTCGGCCACGCGCGCCAGGCGTCGTACGTCGGACAGCACCCGGTCGAGCTCGGCCCGGTCGAGCGGACCGGTCCGTGGCGGCATGCTCACCGACAGCGCGCCCGGCTGCCCCGGCGCCGCCTCGGGGGTCTCGCCGATCGCGTTGAAGCCGAGGAACCCGAAGCGGACTCCGTGGCGGCTCACGACGACCGGCTCCCTCGCCGCGGCCAGGTCGCGGCCGGCGCCGAACGTCGGGAGCCCCGCGGTCCGCAGGAGGTCGACGGTCTGCACGAGTGCCCGGTCGCCGTAGTCACCCGTGTGGTTGTTGGCGAGCGAGAGGGCGTCGAACCCGGCGCCGCGAAGCCCGGCCCGCACCCCGGGATCGGCATGGAAGGAGTCGCCGACCGGGTCCTGCCGCGGCGACCCGTCGTCGGACAGGGTGCTCTCGAGGTTGCCGACCGTGATGTCTGCCGAGGCCAGCCGGGCGGACATCGGGCCGAGCGCGGCGTGCCCGGTGACCTGACGGCCGAGCATCACGTCGCCGACGACGGTCATCGTGGTGACCGGCGCGTGCGGCGGGCCGGCGACCTGCACCGGGTAGTCGTCCGGGTCGCGCAGCGGGTCGACCCCGTCGACCTCGATGACGCGGACCGCGGGGCCGACCGCGTCGGCGGCCACGATCGCGACCGTGTCCATCGGCAGGTGGTCGAGACGGTCGGTGCGGTCGGTGGTCCGCAGGGGCGCCGACGGCTGGCCGAGCTGGTCCCAGTTGTCGACGATCCCCTGCTGCAGCCACTCCGCGACCGGCTTCGGCATCGACATCGGTGGGCGGCGAGCGTTCACGGCGAAGACCAGCGGGCGGGTGGTCGGCTCCGCCGGCAGCGTCTCGGTCACCCACGGCGGCGGGGAGGTCGGCAACGGCAGCGGGTCGGGCTTCGGCTGCGACTCCGGGTGCGACGTGCAGGCGCCCAGCAGCGGGAGCACCAGCACGGCTGCGAACCACCTCATGCCAGTCGAGTGTGACGCACCCCCTCTTGCAACTAGTTGCATAGGTCGGTCACGATGGCGCCATGGCCCTCGAGCACGCCCTCCTCGTCGCGCTCAGCGAGCAGTCCCTGTCCGGGCTCGACCTCGCGAAGCGCTTCGACCGCTCGATCGGCTTCTTCTGGAACGCGACCCACCAGCAGATCTACCGGGTGCTCGCCCGGATGGACGCCGACGGCTGGGTCGACGTCACGACCGTGACCCAGCAGGGCCGGCCGGACAAGAAGGTGTACGCCGTGACGCCGGTCGGCGCCGAGGTGCTCCGCGCCTGGCTGGCCGCGCCCACCGAGGTCGAGCCGCTGCGCAGCGAGCTCGCGGTCAAGCTGCGCGGGGCGTCGTTCGGCGACCGCGACGCGGTGCTCGACGTCGTCCGCGCCAACCTGGCCGACCACCGGCTGCGGCTCGAGCACTACCGGCACCTGATGGCCCGCGACTACCCCGACCCGACCGCGCTCGACGGCCTCGAGCTCGACCAGCACCTCGTGCTCCGCGGCGGCATCCTCATGGAGGAAGCCTGGATCGCGTGGCTCGACGAGTACCTGACATCTCGACAGGCTCGATGACCGAAGGAATGCGGATGACCTACGACCAGCTGCTCTCCCCGATCACCCTCGGCACGCTGACGCTGCGCAACCGCGTGGTGATGGGCTCGATGCACACCGGCCTCGAGGACAGCGCCCGTGACCTGACCGCGCTGGCGGCGTACGTCGCCGAGCGCGCCCGCGGTGAGGTCGGCCTGATCGTGACCGGCGGCTACGCCCCCAACCGGCGCGGCTGGCTCAAGCCGTTCGCCGCCGAGCTGTCGACCCGGCTCCAGGCGATGCGGCACCGCGAGGTCACCGGCGCGGTCCACGACGAGGGCGGCGCGATCGCGCTGCAGGTGCTGCACGCCGGGCGCTACGGCTACCACCCGTTCAGCGCCTCGGCGTCGAGCAGGAAGTCGCCGATCACCCCGTTCCGGCCCCGCGCGCTCTCGACCAAGGCGGTCGACCGCACGGCCACCGACTTCGCGCAGTCCGTCGCGCTGGCGCGCAAGGCGGGGTACGACGCCGTCGAGATCATGGGCAGCGAGGGCTACCTGATCAACCAGTTCCTCGCCGCGCGCACCAACGACCGCACCGACGCGTGGGGCGGGTCGGCGGAGAAGCGGATGCGCTTCCCGCTCGAGGTCGTGCGGCGCTCCCGCGAGCTGGTCGGCGGCGACTTCCCCATCGTCTACCGGATCTCGCTGCTCGACCTGGTCGAGGGCGGCCAGACGTGGGACGAGGTGGTCGAGCTCGCGCACGGCCTCGAGGATGCCGGCGTCACCGTGCTCAACACCGGCATCGGCTGGCACGAGGCGCGGGTGCCGACGATCATCACCCAGGTGCCGCGCGGCGCCTGGCGGTCGGCGACCGCGCGGCTCAAGGCCGCGGTGTCCGTCCCGGTCTGCGCCTCCAACCGGATCAACACCCCCGAGCTGGCCGAGGAGATCCTCGCGGCCGGGGAGGCCGACCTGGTCTCGATGGCGCGACCCCTGCTCGCCGACCCGGACTTCGTCGCCAAGGCGCGCGCCGGGCGGGCCGACGAGATCAACACCTGCATCGCCTGCAACCAGGCCTGCCTCGACCACGTGTTCCAGAACCGGAAGGCGTCCTGCCTGGTGAACCCGCGGGCCTGCCGCGAGACCACGCTGGTCCTGGCGCCGACGCGCACCCGGCGCACGGTCGCGGTCGTCGGCGCCGGGCCGGCGGGGCTGGCGGCGGCGGTGTCCGCGGCCGAGCGCGGGCTCGCCGTCACCCTCTTCGAGCGCTCGACCGAGGTCGGCGGCCAGTTCCGGCTGGCGATGCGGGTGCCGGGCAAGGAGGAGTTCGCCGAGACGCTGCGCTACTTCACCCGTCGGACGGAGGTGCTCGGCGTCGACGTCCGGCTCGGGTCCGCGCCCACGGCCGGTGACCTCGCGCCGTACGACGAGGTGGTGGTGGCGACCGGTGTCGCACCGCGGACGCCGGTGCTCGACGGCGTCGACCACCCGAGCGTCGTGTCGTACGCCGACGTGCTCAGCGGCGCGGTCGTGCCCGGCCGCCGGGTCGCGGTCGTCGGCGCGGGTGGCATCGGCGTCGACGTCAGCCACTTCCTCAGCGCTGACCCGGCCGACACGGACGCGGACTGGATGGCGTACTGGGGCGTCGGTGACCCGACCCTGCACCCCGGCGGGCTGATGGAGCGCAAGCCCCGGGCGACGGTCCGCGAGGTGACGCTGCTCCAGCGCAAGACCACGCCGATCGGCATCGGCCTCGGCAAGACCTCCGGCTGGGCGCACCGCGCGGTGCTCAGGCAGTCGGGCGTGGTGCAGCTGAGCGGTGTGACCTACGACCGGGTCGACGACGCCGGCCTGCACGTCACCGTCGACGGGGAGCCGCGGGTCCTGGAGGTCGACCACGTCGTGCTGTGCGCGGGCCAGGAGTCGGTGCGCGACCTGTACGACGAGCTGCTCGCCGTGCGACCCCACGGCACGCACCTGATCGGCGGCGCCGACGTCGCCGCCGAGCTCGACGCGAAGCGCGCGATCGAGCAGGGCACCCGGGTCGCCGCCGGGCTCTAGTTGAATGGGGTGGTGATCCGAGACCTCAGCGACGACCAGGCCCGCACCGCCCTTCCGCTCAAGTGGGAGTCCCCGGGTGTCGTGCCGGGCTGGGTCGCCGAGATGGACTACCTGCAGGCCGAGCCGATCACCGCGGCGCTGGTGGCCACGGTCCGGGCGGGCGGTCTCGGGTACCCGCCCCACGACGACGAGGTCGGCGCCGCGTTCGCCGGGTTCGCCGAGCGGCACTGGTCCTGGGCGGTGCCGGCCGAGGCGACGGTGCCGGCCGGCAGCGTGATGAGTGGGATCCGGCTGGCGCTCGAGGTGCTCTGTCCTCCGGGCCCGGTGGTGGTGCCGCTGCCCTGCTACCCGCCGTTCCGCGACGTCGTCGAGGTCACCGGGCGCGAGGTCGTGCCCGTCCACCTCGACCCCGATGCCGAGACCGCCACCCTCGACCTCGCCGCCGTCGAGCGCGCCTTCGCCGCCGGCGCCCGGACCCTGCTCCTCTGCAACCCGCACAACCCGCTCGGCCGGGTCGCCACCCGCGACGAGCTGGTCGCCCTCGCCGAGCTCGCCCGTTCGTACGACGCGCGCGTGGTCACCGACGAGGTGCACGCCCCGCTGGTGCTCCCCGGGGCGACCTTCACGCCGTACCTCTCGGTCGACCCGCGCGCCATCCTGGTCACCAGCGCTACCAAGGCCTTCAACATGCCCGCCGTGCACGGGGCGCAGGTGGTCGTCCTCGACCCCGCCGACCAGGCGCTCCTGCGCGCCGCCCCGATCCCGGCGCAGAACATCTGGTCGAGCCTGGGCGTCATCGCCGGGGCGGTGGCCTGGCGCGACTGCGACGACTGGCACGCCGCGCTCATCGAGCGACTGGACTCGCAGCGGGCCCTGGTGGGTGAGCTGCTCGCCGAGCACCTGCCGAAGGCCCGGATGCGGCCGCTCCAGGCGACCTACCTCGCCTGGCTCGACCTGCGTGCGTACGGCGTGGCCGACCCCGCCGCCCGGGGTCTCGAGCACGGCGTCCGGGTCGCGCCGGGACAGGACTACGAGCCCGGCCTCGACGGGCACGTGCGCCTCAACATCGCGACCAGCGCCGACCGGCTGCGACTGATGGTCGAGCGGCTCGCCGCGGCGCTCGCGAGCTAGAGCTCGCGCAGCCCCAGGCGCAGCACCAGCGGGCGCGGGGCGTGCGGCAGCCAGGTGTTCGTGACGTAGTCGATGACGTGCACGCCGGGCGGCGCCTCGATCCGCACCAGCCCCTCGACCTCGTGGCCGCGGCCCTCCATGAGCGCGCGGTAGACGAGCCACTCACGGCGCTTGCGCTGCGCGTGGGACTGCTCGAAGTCGGTCTCGGTCCAGTGCGAGAACTCGTCGGTGTCGAGCCACTTCACCTCCACGCAGAGGCCTTCGCAGAGGACGATCCGCTCGGACCGGTCGGGGATCTCGCGCACCTCCCACTCGAAGGCCTTCACGTAGGTGAACTCCGGGCCCATCGGGTAGATCCACGGCTCGAGGAAGCGGTAGCCGATGTCCATCCACGCGACCGACTCGCTCTCGACGGAGAGCGGGTGCCGCGGGACCAGGACCACCGCGTCGGAGTTCTCGAGCTGCCACGAGAGGTCGGCCAGGGTGGCGACGCCCTCACGGGTGAGCACCATGTCGCCGTCCCACTTCATCGAGTAGCTGGTGCGCACGTGCGAGAACGCCCAGTTGTAGAAGTGCGTGAGGCTGTGCACCGAGTCGGGCGGGGTCGCGAGGTGCTCGGCGCCGGCCCGGCTCACCGCGAACGGGTACGACGCGATCGTCAGCCGGTCCGCGGCGCCCACCGACTCGGCGACCTGCCGGGCCACCTCCGCCGTCCCGTCGTCCGAGCGGTTGTCGACCAGCACGACGTGCTGCACGGCCTCGAGCATCGGGGGCAGCACGAACGGCAGGTTGCGTGCCTCGTTGCGGACCCGGAAGACGCAGGTCAGGCCGGGCTCCAACGGCCCGATCCGCCAGGGCCAGGTGACGTCGTACCCCTCGTGGCCCTCGGCGTTGCGGATGTCCGGCTCCGCCATGGCTAACGCTCCTTGCCGAAGGCCTTGCGCAGGCGGCGCCGGGCACCCGCGGGCACCATCGCGCGCACGCCGTGCGGCACCCGGTCGACGGCGCGGCTCGGGGCCGGCCCGGGCTGGGTCCTGCCCTCGCGCCGGGCGGCGATCGCGGTGGACTGCGTCAGCGCCTCCGCCTCGGCGTACAGGCCGGCGTACGCGCCCCGCAGCTCGTCGAGCCGGGCGTGGACGTCGGCGGTGTCGCCACCCTCGTCCGCGAGCCGGTCGAGCTGCTGCCAGCTCTCCTGGGCGATCTCGCGCAGCCGCGGCGGCAGCTCGAGGTCGTCCCAGGTCAGCTGCACGCGGCGCAGGGTGGGGTCGACGAACTGGTGGACGCGACGGATGTCGTTGGCCGCGGCGATCTTGACGGCGCGGAGGTCGAACTGCTGTCCGATGGCGGAGAGCGGGACCGTCCAGTCCGTGAGGAGGTCCTGGTAGCGGACGAAGCGGCGCGCGGATCCGCGGGTGGACCGCTCCGTGTGCAGCATCATGTTGACCCACGCGGCGGTCCGGGCGACCTCCGTGGCGCCCCGGGCCGAGCCCGGCGCGGCGTAGTACTTCTCCTTGCTGCCGACCACCTCGGTCACCGGGCGCAACATCGTGACGTACGCCGGGGTCGCGTCGCAGCGCACCGCGACCGAGCGCCACAGGCCGAGGAACCACGCCATCCGCGGGTCCTTCACCACGAGCTCGGGGCCGCCCTCGACGAACTGCGCCTCGAGCCAGCCCTGGAGCCGGTTGCGCAGCGGCTCCGACGTCGAGAGCTTGCCGGTCTCGAACCATGCCTGCGGGCGGGCGTCCGACACCTGCACGTTGCAGCGGCTCAGCAGCTCCTGGTGGAGGTCGACCACCCACTGCGGCTCGCCGAAGCCCTTGGGGTTCGTCTCGTCGGCGGCCACCTCGGGCTGCGGGACGTGCAGGCCGAGCGTCTGCAGGGCGCCGGCCACCGTGCTGGTGCCGCTGCGCCCGGAGCCGACCACGAAGACGATCCGCCGCGGGCCCGAGGAGAGGTCGTCGGTCGCCATGGCGGACAGCCTAGAGGCGAGGCGGGTCAGCCGATCGACTTGGTCTGGGCGGCGATCAGGTCGGCGTACCACTGGAAGGAGCGCTTCGGCGTGCGCTCGAGGGTCTCGTAGTCGACGTGCACCAGCCCGAAGCGCTGGGTGAAGCCCTCGGCCCACTCGAAGTTGTCCATCAGCGACCACGTGTAGTAGCCGCGGACGTCGACGCCGCGCTGGACCGCGGTCGCGATCGCGCGCAGGTGGGAGTCGAGGTAGTCGATGCGCTGCTGGTCGTCGACGACGCCGTGCTCGTCCGGGCCCACGTTGTAGGCGCAGCCGGACTCGGTGATGTAGATCGGCGGCAGCGCGGCGCGGTAGCGGGCCCGCAGCGTGATCAGCCACTCGCGCAGCGCGTCGGGCACGACCGGCCAGCCGAAGTCGGTGGTGTCGTAGCCGACGAGCTCGCGGAACTCGAAGGGCATCTCCGCGTCCTCGCGGGCCGCGCCGATCTTGAGGGGGTTGTAGTAGTTGACGCCGTAGAAGTCGAGCGGCTGGCGGATCACCGCCATGTCGCCGGCCTCGGCGATGCCGTCGAGCAGCGGCTGCAGGTCGGCCGGGTAGCGCCCGAGCAGCATCGGCTCGGTGAACATGCCGTTCCACAACGCGTCGAACAGCTTGGTCGCACCCACGTCCGCCTCGTCGTCGCTGGCCGGCCACATCGGCGCGTGGTTGTTGGCGCAGCCGATGCTGGTGGCGCCGGCCCGGCGCAGCTCGATCGCGGCGCGGCCGTGCGCGAGCAGCAGGTGGTGGGCCACCGGCACGGCGTCGAACATCAGCTGGCGGCCCGGTGCGTGCATGCCGATCGAGTAGCCCATCATCATCACGACGTTGGGCTCGTTGATCGGGATCCAGTGCTCGACCCGGTCGGCGAACCGGTCGCCGAGGATCGCGGCGTACTCCGCGAACCGGTCGACGGTCGTGCGGTTGAGCCAGCCGCCGTCGTCCTCGAGGGCCTGCGGCAGGTCCCAGTGGTAGAGCGTCGCCATCGGCTGCACGTCGTTGGCGAGCAGCTCGTCGATCAGCCGGTCGTAGAAGCCGAGGCCGTCGGCGTTGGGCCGGCCCTTGCCGGTCGGCTGGATCCGCGGCCAGGAGATCGAGAAGCGGTAGCCGCCCACCCCGAGCTGCTTCATCAGCGCGACGTCCTCGGCGTAGCGGTGGTAGTGGTCGCACGCGACGGCACCGGTCGAACGGTCCTGGATGTGCCCCTCGACGTCGCTGAAGGTGTCCCAGATGCTCGGACCCTTGCCGCCCTCCGACGCCGCGCCCTCGATCTGGTACGACGCGGTGCTGGTGCCGAAGCGGAAGCCGGGAGGGAGCTGGGGAAGGGGCCGGTCGGGCCGTGGTGCGGGCACGGCACAATGATGCAGGTGACCGTGGAGATCCGCCGGGGAACGGACCGGTACCTCACCCGAGGTGACGGATATTTCACCCGCCACTCGTTGTCGTTCGGTGAGCACTACGCCCCCGACAACGTCCGCTTCGGCCCGATGGTGTGCCACGACGACCACCGGCTCGCGGCCGCCGCCGGCTTCGACGACCACCCGCACGCCGACCTGGACATCGTCACCTGGGTCGTGTCCGGGTCGCTGCACCACAGCGACTCGGCCGGGCACAGCGGCGTGGTCCGGCCCGGCGAGGTGCAGGTGCTGTCGGCCGGCTCCGGCGTGACCCACGCCGAGGTCGCCGGCCCCGAGGGACCGGCCCGTTTCGTGCAGGTCTGGCTGACGCCGCACGAGGCCGGCGCGACCCCGGCGTACTCGGTCACGCCCGTCGACCTGCGACCCGGCGACCTGACCGTCGCCGCCCGGGTGGGCGACGCGACGTTCCGGGTGGCGCGGCTGTCGGCCGGCGAGTCCGTGACCCTGCCCGACAGCCCGCTCCAGCACCTCTTCGTCGCGGGCGGCGCGCTGGTGCGGTCGTCGATGGCGGAGCCGTTGTCGGACGGCGACGCCTTCCGGATCACCGACCACCCGGGGCTGGAGGTCACCGCGGCGGTCCCGACCGAGCTGCTCGTCTGGTCGTTCGCATGAGCACGTCGCGGCGGGCGCTGCTGCTCCCCGGACGCGCCTACCCCACGACGATGCCGCTGCTCTTCTTCACCGGGCTCGCCCTGGCCGGGCACGGGTGGACCACCTGCCCGGTCTCGTGGACGCTGCCGCCCGACGTGCCCGACCCGAACCGCTGGGTCGCGGACCGGGCGGCGGCGGCCGTCGCGGCCGAACCGGCGACCGACCGGTGGCTGTACGCCGCCAAGTCGCTGGGCACCCGGGTCGTGCACGCCGCGGCCGACGGGCTCCGCGCCGACGCCTACGTGCTGCTCACCCCGTTGCTCGCCGAGCCGGAGGCGGTGGACGCGATCGGGGCGCTCGTCTCCGACGGGGTGCCCGTGCTGATCGTCGGCGGCACCGCCGACCAGTTCTGGTCGGCCGAGGGTGCCCGTGCGACCGGCGCCACGATGCTCGAGGTGCCCGACGCCGACCACGCGATGACGGTCCCCGGCGACGCCGTACGCACCGCCCAGGTCCACCTCGAGGTCACCCGCGCGGTCGACGCGTTCCTCGGCTCCCCGCCGCTGTAACGCGGTGTCAGGACCTCTATGAACCCGTTAGAACGGGGTCACCAGAGGGTCCAACCCCGCGTTACAGCGGGCGGTCAGGCGAGCACGGACAGCGCGCCGGGGAGGATCTCGACGACGGCGGGGGCGGCGTCGAGCGCAGGCAGGGAGCCGAGCGGCTCGCCGTCGCCACCGACCGGGATCGGGGCGCGGGCGCTGCCGCGCACCTCGACCCGCGTGCCGGACAGCACGGTGACCTCGGGCAGGTGCACGTGGCCGCCGTCGTACACCTTCGGCAGGGACCGCATCAGCGCCAGCCGGCCGGCCGCCTCGATGACGACCACGTCGAGCAGCCCGTCCTCGACCGAGGCGGCCGGGGCGATCTGCATGCCGCTGCCGTAGTACGCCGAGTTCGCGACCACGACCGTGGCCGCGGCGTACTCGGCCTCGACCCCGTCGACCGACACCCGGTAGCGGCCCGGCTGGTACGTCGCGAGGGCGCGGAGCGCGGCGTACGGGTACTGGAGCCGGCGGGGCAGCCAGGTCGCGCCGTCGACGATCTCGGCAGCGCGGGCGTCGACGCCGGCGTAGACCGACCCGGCCACCAGGCGACGTGTCGGACCGAAGCCGTCGACGGCGAGCAGGTCGACCGGTCGCCCGGCCGCGTCGAGCAGCAGCCGGGCCTGGCCGGCCGCGTCGTCGGGTACGCCGAGCATCCGCGCGAAGTCGTTGCCGCGGCCGGCCGGGACCACGCCCAGGGTCCCGCCGCGCTCGGAGACCAGCCCGGCGAGCGACGAGAGCATCCCGTCGCCGCCGACCGACACCACGACGTCGCCACGGCCGACGGCCGCCTCGACGAGCTCGACCATCGCGTGCGGACCGGGCGAGTACGTGACGTCGACGGTGGAGCCCGCCTCGCGGAGGATCCGCGCGACCGGGACCACGGCGCCGGGGGCCGCGCCACCGCCGGACGTCGGGTTGACCAGGAAGGTGAAGGAGCGGTTCACGGGATCAGCACCCCCGGGTTGAGGATGCCGGTCGGATCGAGGTCGGCCTTGACCGCGCGCAGCACCGAGACACCGAGCGGGCCGATCTCCTCGGCGAACCAGCGCTGGTGGTCGGTGCCGACCGCGTGGTGGTGGGTGATCGTGGCACCGGCGGCGATCATGGCGTCGCTCGCCGCGGCCTTGGCGCGGCCCCACTGGGCGAGCGGGTCGTCGGACTCCTTCGCCGCGACCGTGAAGTAGAGCGAGCAGCCGGTCTCGTAGACGTGGGAGATGTGGCAGAGCACGATCGACGGCTGCCCGAGCTCGCGCTCCAGGGCCGCCTTCACGTCGGCGTACAGCCGGTCCACGTTCGACCAGAAGGTCGCCGTCTCGAGCGTCTCGACCAGCACCCCGACGTCGAGCATCGAGTCGCGGAGGTACGGCGCGTCGAAGCGACCGTGCGCCCATTTGTCACCCGGCTCCGTGCCGACGCCGGTGCCGCCGAGCCCGGTCAGGACCGCGGTCACGGCGGCCTGCTTGGCGTCGACCGCGGCCCGCTCGCCCTCGTAGCCGGTGATCATCAGGCAGCCGGTCGCGCCCTCGCCCCCGACCGAGCTGGGGTCGGCCAGGTTGATCGACGTCTCGGCCTCGTCGGAGAGCCGGATGACGGTGGGCAGCAACCCGCCCTGGGCGAGGGTGCGCATCGCGGCGGCACCCTCGGCGAAGCTCGGCCAGCGCCAGCCCTCGTAGACCCTGACCTCGGCGACCTTGCGCACCCGGACCGTCACCGACGTGATGACGCCGAAGGTGCCCTCGGAGCCGAGGATCAGCTGACGCAGGTCGGGTCCCGCGGCGTTCGCCGGCGCGGTGCCGAGGTCCAGCCTGCCCCGCGGGGTCGCGACCGTCAGGCCGACGACGAGGGCGTCGAAGCGACCGAAGCCGGCGCTGGACTGACCGCTGGAACGGGTGGCGGCGAAGCCACCGATGGTGGCGTACTCGAACGACTGCGGGAAGTGGCCGAGGGTGACGCCCTCGGCGGCCAGCAGCGCCTCGGCCTCCGGGCCGCGCAGGCCGGGCTCGAGGGTGGCGGTCATCGACACGTGGTCGACCGAGACGAGCCGCTTCATCCGGACCAGGTCGAGGCTCAGCACGCCGGCGAAGCCCTCGCGGCGGGCGACCAGGCCGCCGGTGACCGACGTGCCGCCTCCGAAGGGGACGACCGCGAGGTGGTGCTCGACCGCGAAGGCCAGCACGGCGGCGACCTCGTCGTGGCTGCCCGGCCGGACCACGGCGTCGGGGGCGTCGGCGAGGTCGCCGGCGCGGGCACGCAGGAGGTCGGGCGTGGACTTGCCGCGGGTGCGCAGCCGCCGCGTCTCGTCGTCGGTGAGCACGTGCTCGGCGCCGAGGACGGCGACGAGCCCCTCGAGGAGGGCCGGCTCGATGGCCGGCGCGGCGAGCGGCGGGTCGACCAGCGCCGGCCGGTCGTCGGCGCCGAACACGAGGTCGACGATGTCGCGGGCCGACTCGGGGAGGGCGGTCGCCCGGTCGGGGCTGCCCCACCGGGAGGGGTGCATCTCGGTCTGCTGGACGGTGGGCAGGCTCGGGCTCATGCGTTACACTGTGACACATGACGTCACTTCGTCACAACAGTGAGCCGCAAGCCCAGCCCCGCGACACCTACCTCGACGCGGCCCGGGCGTGCATCCTCGACGTCGGCTGGCGTCGTACGACGCTCACCGAGGTCGCCCGCCGGGCCGGCGTCTCGCGGATGACGATCTATCGCACCTGGGCCGACATGCCCCAGCTGCTCGCCGACCTGATGACCCGCGAGTGGGCCGGCGTGGTGACCGAGACCCTGGCCGACGAGGACCCCGCCGCACCCAGCGTCGACCGGCTCGTCGGCGACATCGTCGGCACCGTGCAGCGCCTCCGTGACAACGAGCTCTTCGTGCGCATTGTCGAGCTCGACCCCGAGCTGCTGCTCCCCTACCTGCTCTCGCGCCGCGGCCGCTCGCAGGACGCGATCCTCGAGTTCACCGTCGCGGCGATCCGCGACGGTCAGGCCGAGGGCACCATCCGGGCGGGCAACCCCGTCGCCATGGGCCGCGGCCTCCTGCTCGCCGCCCACGGCTACGTCCTCTCGGCGCACACGATGGTCGGCGACGGCCACGGCGGCACGGCCACCGAGGAGGAGCTCGACGCCGAGCTCACCCACCTGCTCACGAGGAGCCTCACGCCATGACACCCCCGCCCAGCCCGATCACGCCCACCCTGATCACGCCCGGGCTGGCCGACGCGCCCACCGAGATCGACCTCGTCGTCATCGGGCTCGGCATCACCGGCACCGGGGTCGCCCTCGACGCGGTCACGCGCGGCCTCACCGTGCTCGCGGTCGACGCCCACGACCTCGCCTTCGGCACCTCGCGCTGGTCCTCCAAGCTGGTCCACGGCGGGCTGCGCTACCTCGCCAAGCTCCAGTTCGGGGTCGCCCACGAGAGCGCCGTCGAGCGCGGCATCCTCATGGAGCGCACCGCCCCACACCTCACCCACGCGCTGTCGATGCTGATCCCGCTCGGCTCGGTCACCACCCGGTCCCAGGCGGCCGTCACCGGCGCCGGGCTCATCGGCGGCGACGTGCTGCGCCGGGCCGCCCGGACCTCGTCCCGGACCCTGCCGGCGCCCCGCCGACTCACCGCGGTCGAGGCGCTCCAGCTCGCCCCGCTCCGCCAGGCCGGGCTCCGCGGCGCGCTGGTCACCTGGGACGGGCAGCTCGAGGACGACGCCCGCCTGGTGGCCAACGTGGCCCGTACCGCCGCGGCCCACGGCGCCCACGTCCGCACGCACGCCCGGGTCCTGTCGGCCACCGGCACCGGCGTGGAGCTGCGCGACGAGCTCACCGGCGAGACGCTCTCGGTCACGGCGCGCGCGGTGGTGAACGCCGCGGGTGTGTGGGCCGGCTCCCTGGTCCCCGAGGTGACGCTCCGGCCGAGCCGCGGCACCCACCTGGTCCTGCGCGGGTCGAGCATCCCCGGCCTGCGGACGTCGGTCTTCGCGCCGGTCCCCGGCACCACGGGGCGCTTCATCAACGTGCTCCCTCAGCCCGACGGCACCATCTACATCGGGCTCACCGACGAGCCCGTCGAGGGCGACATCCCCGACGTGCCCGAGCCCTCGGAGCCCGAGATCGGGTTCCTGCTCGACGTGGCCTCGGCGGCGTTCGCCCGCCCCCTGCACCGCAGCGACGTGGTCGGCGCGTACGCCGGGCTGCGTCCGTTGCTGTCCTCGGGCGACGCCGGCGGCGCCACCTCCGACCTGTCGCGTCGCCACGCCGTCCTCACCAGCGAGACCGGCGTCGTCACCATCGTCGGCGGCAAGCTCACGACCTACCGCCGGATGGCCCAGGACGCCGTCGACGCCGCACTGGCCCACGCCGGGCTCGAGGCCGGCCCCTGCCGCACCCACGACCTGCCCCTCCTGGGCGCGGCCCCGCGCGACCGGCTCGCCGTGCTCGAGGAGCCCGCCCGGCTGGTCCGGCGCTACGGCACCGACGCCGCCCTGGTGCTCGACAACGCACGCGCCGTGAGCGGCCTGTCCGACGAGGAGCTGCTCGCCCCGATCGCCGAGAACGTCCCGGCCACCCTGGCCGAGCTGATCTTCGGGGTGACCCACGAGGGCGCCGCCGACGTCGACGACCTGCTCGACCGCCGCACCCGGATCGGGCTGGTCCCCGCCGACCGCGCCCTCGCCGTACCGGCCGCGCAGCGCGCCCTCGAGATCGTCCGCGCCGTCAAGCGATGAGTTCCCGCGTCGACGCCGGTCGGTAGGAGGAGCAGACTGGACGAGGCGAGGAGCAGGACCGTGACGGCGACGAAGGCAGACCGGATGACCACCGAGACCGAGCTCGACGACTTCCCGACGCTGACCCAGCGCTACCAGCGCGAGCTGCTCGCTCACTGCTACCGGATGTCCGGGTCGGTCCACGAGGCCGAGGACCTCGTCCAGGAGACGTTCCTCCGGGCGTGGAAGGCCTCGGCCGCCTTCGAGGGCCGCTCGTCGGTGCGCACCTGGCTCTACCGGATCGCCACGAACGTGTGCCTGACCAACCTCGAGGGCCGCCCCCGTCGGCCGCTCCCGGCCGGGCTCGGCACGCCCGACGCGATGGCCGGCGACGCCCTCGAGATGGACCACGAGATCGCCTGGCTGGAGCCGGTGCCGGACGCGTCGGTCGTGGTCGAGGAGCGCGACTCGATCCGGCTCGCGTTCGTCGCCGCTCTCCAGCACCTGCCGGCCCGCCAGCGCGCGGTGCTGATCCTGCGAGACGTGCTCCGCTGGTCGGCGGCCGAGGTGGCCGAGGCCCTCGACACCACCTCGGCCGCCGTCAACTCGGCGCTCCAGCGCGCCCACGCGCAGCTCGCCGAGCGCGGCCTCACCGAGGACACCGTCGAGCCGAACCTCACCACCGGCCAGCAGCAGCTGCTCGAGCGGTACGTCGACGCCTTCTGGCGCAAGGACATCGACTCGATCGTCGGGCTCCTCACCGCCGAGGCGACCTGGGACATGCCGCCGTTCACGAGCTGGTTCCGCGGCGCGGAGAACATCGGGTGGCTGATCGGCAACGAGTGCCCCGGCGGCGTGCACGACATGCCGATGATCGCGACGCAGGCGAACGGCCAGCCGGCGTACGGCCTCTACATGCGCACGCCGGGCGGCGACTTCCTGCCCTTCCAGCTCCAGGTGCTCGAGCTGGACGGCGACAAGGTCCGCCACGTCACGGCGTTCTTCGACCACGCGCTCTTCGAGACCTTCGGCCTGCCGACCCACCTGCCCGCCGACTACACCCCCGGGCCGGACGCTCGGTGAGAGCAACGCTCGACGGGTCCGTCGAGCTGCTCGACCGGGCTCTCTCCTACACCCTGCTCCGGCTGGCCGGGGTCCGCGACGACCTGCTGGACCGCCCGACACCCTGCGCCGGGTGGTCGCTCGCCGACCTGCTGGCGCACCTGGACGACGCCCTCGACGCGTTCACCGAGGCCGCGGGCGGCCGGGTGGAGGTGCACGCCCCCGGTGCGGTCGGCCACGTCGCCGCCATCGAGGAGAAGGCCTGCGCCCTGCTCGGCGCGTGGAGCGGGCCGAGGCCCGGCGACGTCGTGATCAGCGACCGCGACGGGGGCCTCGACCTCGGCAGCCCGCTGCTGGTCGCGACCGCGGCGCTGGAGGTGACGGTGCACGGCTGGGACGTCGGGCAGAGCACCGGGGCCGCGACCGCGCTCCCCGACGAGCTCGCCCGCGCGCTGCTCCCGGTGGCCCGGGCGGTGGTCGGACCGGGCGACCGGGGCGTCCGGTTCGCGCCCGCGCGCGCGGTCGACGCCGACGCGTCGTACGGCGTCCGCCTGTTGGCGTTCCTCGGCAGATCCCCCGCCTGACTGGTCCATCGCCACCAGTAGTGGGCATTCGGGCCCGCGGCCGGGCCCTTCCTCCTAGGGTGATCCGCATGCTGACGCCTCAGGCGACCATCGCCGAGGCCTCGGCCCGGGACGACGTCCACGCCCTGCGCCCGCTGCTCGCTCGCGGCTTGGGTCGGGCCCGCGCGGGCCTGGTCTCGGAGTCGCTCGAGGACCTCGCCCGGGTCCGTCCCCACCTCGACCACCTCAGCGAGCTCGAGCAGGTGGCGCTGCTGACCGCCGAGGTCGACTGCCGACTCGCCCGCGGCGAGCTCGAGCTGGCGCTGTCCCTCGGCGACGAGCTCGGCCGGTTCCTCGAGGCGCCCGGCGTCGTCGGCGGCACCGCCCACTACGCCCGGGGCGAGATCGCGGCCGCCGGCGCGAACGCGGAGCTCGCGGCCGGCCACTTCGCCCGGACCGGCCGCCTGGTCGCCGGCATCGACGACGACCCGGACGTGCTGCCGTGGCGCACCGCTGCCGCGCTGGCTGCCGTCCGGCTCGGCCGTCGAGCCGAGGCAGCAGCGCTGGCCCGCGAGCACCTGGCGCTGGCCCGCAGCGCCGACGCGCCGTACGCCGTGGCCCTCGGGCTGCGCGCGCTGGCCACCGTCGACGCCCACGGCGACCCGATCAGCCTGCTCCGCGAGGCCGGGGCGACGCTGGCCGGCGTCGCGGCGGCCCGCCTGGTCGCCCAGCTCGACACCGACCTGGCCGGGCTCCTGCTGCTCTCGGGACGGTCCGACGTCACCGCCGAGGCGCTGGCGCTGCTGCGCCGTTCGGAGGAGTACGCCGGCCGTCAGGACCTGTGGCCGCTCCAGAGCCGGATCCGGCGCCTGCTCGACCGGCTGGGCGAGCCCGCGCGACCGGTCCACCGGGAGGCGCTCGCCGCGCTCACCGCCTCGGAGCGCCGGGTCGCCCGGCTGGCCGCCGACGGGATGACCAACCGCGAGATCGCCCAGCAGCTGGTGGTGACCGTGAAGGCCGTCGAGTGGCACCTCTCCCACGTCTACCGCAAGCTCGGCATCCGCTCCCGGGCCGGCCTCGCGGGCGCGCTCGGGCTCGGGCTCGGCGCACGCCCGGAGAGTCGGCCCTAGAGGGGGTGGGCGATCTCGTCGTGCGGCAGCTTCGCGGCGACGATCGCCACGGCCGCGGCGACGCCCGGGACGACACCCGCGATCAGGAAGGTCGTGCGCAGCCCGATCAGCTCCGAGACCGGGCCGGCGACCGCCATCGAGATCGGCATCAGGCTGATCGACACGAAGAAGTCGAGCGACGCCACCCGACCCAGGAGGTGGGGCGGCACCCGGCGCTGCAGCAGCGTCCCCCAGATCACCATCGGCGCCGAGAAGAGCCCGCCCAGCACCGACGCCGCTGCGACCAGCATCCAGATCTCGGTGGCCACGCCCATCACGACCATCGGCAGGCAGCCCACACCCCACATCAGGTTCATCCAGGTGAGGTAGCGGCGCGGCATCCGCAGCGAGGCCATCGTCAGCGACCCGACGGCACCCCCGATGCCGAACGCCGCCAGCACGAGCGCGTGGTCACGGGGCCCGCCCCCGAGCTTGTCCTTGACCAGGAACGGGACGAGCACCTCGAGCGGTCCCATGATCACGAAGACCATCAGCGACGCGAAGAGCAGCGTGGCCAACAGCCACGGCGTCCGGACCATGTAGACGAAGCCCTCGCGCATGTCGCGGAGAATGGAGTCGGCGGCCTCCTCTCGGCGTACGGCGGTGCGCGGCACCGTCGCGAGCGCGACCAGGCCGGCCAGCGAGCTGAGGGCGGCCACGGTGAGCGCCGCCGCCGGCGAGGCGATCCCGACGACGACACCGGCCACGCCCGGGCCGATCGCCTGGCCGATCGTCGGCCGGACCATCCCCTCGAACCCGTTGACCGCGAGCAGGTCTTCCTCGGGCACCAGCGCCGGGAGCCAGGCGGAGTAGGCCGGGTAGTAGAACGCCATCGCCGTCCCGATGACGAACCCGACCACGGCGAGGTGCCAGAGCTGGGTGAGGTCGGCGAACGACAGCAGCGCGATCAGCGCCATGCAGATGAGCTCGGTCGCCGCGACACAGACCAGGATCAGCTTCTGCGGCACCCGGTCGGCGACGACCCCGCCGAGCAGCGCCGGCAGCAGGACCCCGACGGCGCCCGCGGTGGACACCGCCGAGAGCTGCGCCGGACCGCCACCGAGCCGGATGACCTCCCACACGAGCCCGACCACCCAGACGCCGCCGGCGAAGGTGGCCAGCACGAGAGCGACGGCCAGCCGCCGGTAGGAGGGGTGGCGAAAGGGCGTGAGCGCGCGCGGCAACGAGCGCGTGGCCTTCCGGACCTCGACGTCGGTCATCTCTCCTCCTCCCGAGCAGTCTCCCAAGGAGGACCGCCGCTGCCCACCGGATTGATCGGGCGCTGGTCAGCACGGCCGGCCCGGCTTCCTTTCGGGTGCGGGCATGAGTGTGGCCCCGTCGGCCGTGGCCGGCGGGGTCGGTGGGTCAGGTATGTCGTGGGTGGGTGAGGTCGTTGACGTACACGTGCCCGTGGGGGCTGGTCCAGTGGAAGGTCCGGGCTGCGGTGCGTTGGTAGGTCCACCCGCCGTGGGTCTTGAGGCGGTGGTGGTGGCGGCACAGGGGGGCGAGGTTGCACGAGCAGGTCGGACCGCCCTGGTCGTGCTCGATGATGTGGTCGGCGTCGCAGGACCTGGATGGTCGGGTGCAGCCCACGAACACGCAGGTGGGGTGGGTGAGGTTCACCTGCTCGCTCAGCAGTGGGGTGGGGTCGTGGCCGTGGTTCCACCGGTGTTCGTTGAGGTCGATGACCTGACGGGTGTGCACGCTGGACGCCTGGCACCAGTCGCGGACCTGGTCGAGGGAGTGGAAGGACCTGGTGTTCTCCAGCGTGGCGAAGGGTCCGCCGTCCGAATGGACGTTGAGCACGACCTGGCGGCGCGGGGCGGCGGGGAACTCGAGGGTGCCTTGGTGGCGGGCGAGGTCGCCGGCGGCCAGGGAGCGGCGGACGTCGAGGGTGTCCTGGCAGCCGAGGTCGGCGAGTGCCTGCGCG
>NZ_BDJE01000028.1 GCF_002117935.1 Nocardioides sp. PD653-B2
GTGGACGTTGAACCGCCAGAAGTCGATGAGCTCGCACGCCGCGTCGATCTCGGCCTGGTGGGCCGTCTTCGACTGACCCAACATCGTCGCCGCGTTGATCCGCTGCCGCCACGGACCGGCCAACAGGTCCGCGGCCTTCAGCAGCACCGCCGCCCGGTCGTCGAAGTCGAGGCCACGCCAACCAGGCGCCGCGTCGGCGGCGGCCCGGACAGCAGCCTTCGCGTCGGCCTGCGTGGAGTTCTTCAGCACCCCGAGCACGTGCTGGTGATCATGCGGCTGCACGACCTTGATCTCGGCGCCGCCGCCGGCCTTCCTGCGGCCACCGATGTGGGCCTTGAGGTCGCGGGGCTTCCTCTCCAGCCTCTCGATCTCCGCCAGCAGAGCCTCCCGCTCGGGCGTACCCGGCGCATAGGTCAAGTTCGGCTCGTTGACCGGAGCCGGGGGTGTCGTCACTGCGTCCATGGGGTGCTCCTCTGGTCGTGGTCGATGAGATGACGCAGGCTCGCCGGTCAGCGCCGCGACATCGCCCGCAGGAAGAACGCGACGTTGGCGGGCCGCTCGGCCAACCGGCGCATGAAGTAGCCGTACCAGTCGGCGCCGAAGGGCACGTACACCCGCATCTGCTGACCCGCGGCGACAGCCCGCTCCTGCAGGTCCGTCCGGATGCCGTAGAGCATCTGCAGCTCCCAGCCCTCCGGCGTCCGGCCGCACTCGCGCGCAGCGGCGGCCGCGCGAGCGATCATGCGGGGGTCGTGGGTGGCGATCATCGGGTAGCACCCGGACCGCATGAGGGCGTCGATGTCCGCGAGGTAGGCGCGGTCCACCTCCGACTTGCGCTGGTGGGCCACCGACGCCGGCTCCCGGTAGGCGCCCTTGACCAGCCGGATCCGCGCACCCGACGTCGACAGCGCCGCGATGTCGCCGGGCGTTCGCTCGAGACTGGACTGCAGCACGTTGCCGATCTGCGGGAACTCGCCACGCAGCGCGGCGCCGGTCGCCAACGTCGCGTCCACGGTGGTGTGGTCCTCCATGTCGAGCGTGACCGTGCACCCGACCGCCGCCGCGGCAGTGCAGATCTGGCGGGCGTGCACCGTGGCGAGGTCGGCGCCGGAGCCGGGCAGCGCCTGCCCCAACGCGGAGAGCTTCACCGAGACGTCGGAGCCGTCCGCCGAGCCGGCCTCGTGCAGCGCGAAGAGCAGGTTCAGGTAGGCGTCACGCGTCGCACGTGCGCCGGCGACGTCGGCGACGTCCTCGCCGAGAACGTCGATCGTGACCGACCGTCCGCCGTCTCGGAGCTGCTGCGCCGCGGCGACGGCGTCGGGGACGTGCTCTCCCGCCACGAAGCGGTCGACCACGCGCCGGGTCACGGGAAGCCCTTCCACGGCGCGCCGCGCGCGAGCGCTGCGCGAGGCGCGGTTCAACGTCGAGCTGAGCACGGCGCTCCTTGCAGGCCAGGGGATTCCACGGCTCGGAGCCCCGGCCGCGGTCGCGCCGGCGTCACCCGCCGGCGAAGCCCACGCTAGAGAAGCGCTCCCGCCCGCGGGATGGGTCGATGTCACAGCTATCCGGCCCACCAGTGCGACAATTGTCTAGTGACGACGTTGGAGGAGCTCGTCGAGGACATGGCACTGCTCCTCGAGGCGCCGTGCACGCTGGAGGACGCCGAGTTCCGGCTGATCGGCTTCTCCGACCAGCGCGGTCGTGCCGCCGTCGACACGGTTCGCCAACGCTCGATCCTCGAGCGCGGCTCCAGCGCCGAGGTCCGCGACTGGTTCCACGGGCACGGCATCCGCGAGGCGGCCGGGCCGGTCCGGACTCCCACCGACGACGCCCGCGGCATCGTCGGGCGACTGTGCGTGCCGGCGCGTCACCGCGGACGTGTCTACGGCTACTTCTGGCTGCTGGACCCCGACAACACGATCGACGAGCGGCTGTGGCCCGAAGCAGGCCGCATCGCCGAGGCCGCCGCCGAGCTGCTCGACCTGGTCGAACGCCGTCAGGAGCGCCGCGACGCACTGTTCCGTGAGCTGGTCGAGGGCGTCACGGCGGCACGGCTGTCCGCCACCGAGCTCGCCGCGGCCGGTGGGCTCGACGTCCACGAGCCGGTGAGGTGCGTGCTGGTCCAACGGCCGGAGCTCGCGGAGCAGGTCGCGAGCCGGCCGACTCGTCCCGGTGTCGTCTGGGCTCGCGCCGGTGCGGGCACGTGCGCCGCCGTGGTGCGCGCCTCGCTGCTCCCGGCAACCGCGGCCCTCCCGGACGTGCTCACCGCGTTGGGACTGAGCCGCCGGGTCGCGGACCTCGATCGCGCCACCCATGTCGCCGTCGGCCCCACTGTCCGCGGGTTCGACGAGCTGGCGTCCGCGCACACCGGTGCGCTGGTCGCGCTCCGCGTGGCGCGCGCCGGGGCCGGCGGCGCCGTCGTCGACTGGACGTCGCTGGGACCGCTGACCCTGCTCGCCGTGGCCCGCGACGGCGACCTGGCGTGGTCGCTGATACCGCCGTCCCTGGCTCGTTTCCTGCGCGAGGCCACGCCGGAGGTCCTCGAGACCGCACGGGTGTTCCTCGACGAGGCCGGCAGCGCCTCACGCACGGCCCAGCGTCTCGCGGTTCACCGCCAGACCGTCTACCACCGGCTGTCCCAGGTCGAGCGCCGCAGCGGATGCGACCTCTCCTCCGGTGAGGATCGGCTCCGACTGCACCTCGCGCTCAGGCTGGCCCCGTTCGTCCTCGACCCGGTGTGACCGGGGCGGTCGGCCCGCCGGTCAGCCGCCGGCGCGGAAGGCCTCGCCCCATCCTCGCGAACGGCCGGCCGGCGAGCGCAGCTGCGGCACGCCCCACGGGTTGTCGTCCCGCAGCGGTTCGGGAAGCAGCACCTGCGGCACGTCCTGGTAGGCGACGGCCCGCAGGAACCGACCGATGGCGGCGCTCCCGACCGAGGTGCCGGCGTCGTTCGTCGTCGCCGGCCACGGTCCCCCGTGCTGGGTCGCATGGCTCACTGCAACCCCCGTCGGCCACCCTCCGAACACCAGGCGGCCGGTGCTTCGCGCCGCCCAGTCGACGAGTGCACGCAGCGCCTCCGTGTCCTCGTCGTCGGCTGCATGGACCGTGCTGGTCAGGTTGCCCTGGAACAGGTCGGCCGCCGCGGGAGCCAGCTCCGCCTCGTCGTCGTACTCCACGATGACGGAGAGCGGACCGAACGCCTCGTCGAGCAGGGTCTCGCGATGCTCCCTGAGCGTCGTGAGGTCGGTCGCCACCACGGTCGGCGTCGCCCACCCCTGCCCGTCCTCGTCCACGCGTACGGCACCCGCGGCGAGCGGATCCACCCCCGGCGTGCCGAGGATGGCGTCCCTGCGCGCGGCGTAGCCCGCGGTGATGCCGGGGTTCAGGAGGCGCTGCTCGCCCACGGCGCCGGCGGCCTCGGCGGCGCCGGCGGCGATGTCGCTCCCGCGCGGCACGAAGAGGAACCCCGGCTTGGTGCAGAGCTGACCGGCGGACCCGGACACGCTCGTGGCGAAGCCCTGCGCGATGGACCCACTCCGCTGGGCCGCTGCCCTCGTCGTGACGAAGGCGGGGTTGACACTGCCCAGCTCACCGTAGAAGGGAATCGGCGTGGGCCGGCCCATCGCGAGGTCGGCCAGCATGCGGCCGGCCCGGATCGACCCGGTGAAGCTGGCTGCCCGGATGCGTGGGTCGAGCAGCATCGCCACCCCCTCCTCCTGCCCGACGAGCAGCTGGAGCGTCGCGTCGGGAGCACCGCTCTCGGCGAGAGCGGCGCGGACGACCTCTGCGGTCTGTCGCGACAGCTCCGGGTGTCCCGGATGGGCCTTGACGATGACGGGGCATCCCGCGGCCAGCGCCGAGACGGTGTCGCCACCGATGACCGAGAACGCGAAGGGGAAGTTGCTGGCGGCGAAGTTGAGGACCGGCCCGAGCGGCACGTGGTAGCGGCGCAGGTCCGGGCGGCTGCCGAGGACGAAGTCGTCGTCCGCCTCGTCGATCCGGACGTCGAGGTAGGAACCCTCGACCACGACGTCGGCGAAGAGACGGATCTGAACGACGGTGCGGTTCAGCTCACCCGTGAGTCGCGCCTCGGACAAGCCGGTCTCGGACATCGCGGTGGCGACCAGCGCCGGGCCTGACGTCGCCACGGCGTCCGCCACCGCCGACAGCGCGGCGGCGCGCTGTCGCGGTGGCGTGGCCGACCAGCCGGGGAACGCCTCCGCCGCGGCCCGCGCGATCCGCTCCACCGTCGCTGCCGGCTCGCGGCCCGTCCCCGCCTCGGACCCGTCCACTCAGGCCACCGACGCCGAGCCGCGCGCGGCGATCGCGGCGAGGGCCCGCTCGGTCTCGCGTCGCACCGCGGCCTCCTGCGCAGCGCTCAGCGGGCCGCGCGGCGGCCGGCTGGCGCCGCCGTAGCTCTCCCCCGCCACGTCGATGCTGAGCTTGATCGCCTGCACGAACTCGGTGCGGGAGTCCCACCGGAAGACAGCGACGACCTGCTGGTAGAGCTCTCGCGCCTCCGCGATCTTCCCCTCCTGCACGAGGTTGTAGAGCTCGACCGCCTCGCGCGGGAAGGCGTTCGGGTAGCCGGCGAACCAGCCCTTCGCGCCCACGACCAGCGACTCGAAGAGCAGGTCGTCCGCACCGGCGATCACGTCGATGTCGCACAGCTCCTGGATCTCCAGGACCCGGCGGACGTCGCCCGAGAACTCCTTGATGGCGACGACCTCGGGGATCTCGGCGAGCCGGGCCACCAGCGACGGGACGAGGTCGACCTTCGTGTCGATCGGGTTGTTGTAGGCCATGATCGGCAGGCCCACCTCGGCGACCTTGCTGAAGTGCTCGACGATCTCCTCGTCGTTCGCGCGGTAGACGATCGGCGGGAGCAGCAGCACCCCGTCCGCGCCGTCCTCCTGGGCGAGCTCGGCCCACTTCTGCGCCTGGTGCCAGCCGACCCCGTGCGCACCGGCGATGACGAGGCCGCGGCCTGCGACCGCCTCCACGGCGACCTGGATGACCCTGCGGCGTTCCTCGGGCGTGAGCGAGGAGTACTCGCCCAGGGAGCCGTTCGGCCCCACGCCCCGCACGCCGTTGCGGATCAGCCAGTCACAGTGCTCGGCGAACCGGTCGTAGTCGACGGCGAGGCCGCCAGGAGCGGAGGCGTCCTCCTTGAACGCCAGCGTCGTTGCGACGACAACGCCGCCGAGGTCGAAGTTGGTAGTCATCGGTCTCTCATTCTGTTTCGTTCGGGGTCGGGGACTGGCTGGGTGAAGCGGTGGGTGGCTCAGGGTCCCGGCGGGCGGCCAGGTCTCCGAGCCGGATCGGCACGGCGATCGGGCGCTGGTCGGCGACGACCTCGTCCCGGAGCCTTCCGCCGGCCACGCGGCCGGCGAGGATCTCTTCGACCGAGCGACCGCACATCCGGCCCTGGCAGATGCCGAGTGCGGCGCGGCTCGAGAGCTTGAGGGAGCGCAGGGACGTCGTGCTCGTGGCGTCCGCGGCCCCGCACAGCCGACCGAACGAGACCTCCTCGCATCGGCAGACGATGGTGTGGGAGTCCAGCCAGCCGGTCCAGCCGGGACGGATCCCGTGCGCGGCCTCGAGTCGTGCCGCGAACGCCCGGTACGCCGCACGTCGCCGCCGGCCGTCGCGCACCGCCTTGTCGTCGGGCGGCCCGCCGGCGGCCGCCCACCCGGCGATGCTGCCCTCGGCCATGGCCAGGTCGACTCCACCGATTCCGGTGATCTCCCCCGCGGCATACAGTCCGACGACGTTCGTCTGCTGGTCCGGCCCCGTCATGACGAACCGATCCGGGGTCAGCGCGCACCCGGCGGCGATGGCCAGCTCCAGCCGCGGCGTGAAGCCGTGGCTCACGCACACGGCGTCCACCTCGACGGTTCGCTCGGTGCCCGCGATCGGAGTCCAGGCGGCGTCGACGGCCGCGGTCGTCACCGACGTGACGCGATCGGTGCCGTGAGCCGCGACCACGGCTCGCCCGGTCCGGTAGGGGATCGCGTGCCGCACGTGGTTCGCGACGTACCCGGCGAGCTCGCGCGCCTTGGCGTGCGTCGACGCGAGCTGCCACGGCCGCGGCGCCCAGCCCTTGACCAGCGTCGACAGGCGGTTCGCCTCGAGGACGCCGACGACCGTGGCGCCGGTCTGGGTGAGCGACGCAGCGACGGGGAGCAGGAACGGACCGGCTCCGGCGACCAGCACGCGGCGGCCCACCGCGATCCGCTCGCCCTTGGCGAGCGCCTGCGCGGCACCTCCGGTGAAGACACCCGGGAGGTCCCACCCGGGGAACGGCAGCGTCCGGTCGTGCGCCCCCGTCGCGAAGACGACCGCGTCCGGGCGCAGCGCGAGACGCTGCCGCCCGCCGGCGTCCGGAGGACCCACCAGCACGTGCACGACGGCCGGGACGCCGGTGTCGCGCTCGATGGCCCACACCTGGGCGGAGGTCACGATCCGCACGTGCGGGTCGGACTCCAGCCGCCGACGCAGCGCCGTGAAGGTGTCCCACCCGTGGTGGAGGAGCCTCTCGCGCTCTGCCGGGCGGGAGTCCGGGAGGTGACGCCAGTACTGGCCGCCGAGCACGTCGGACGAGTCGAGGAGCGTCACCTCGCCGCCTGCTTCGCGCGCGGCGGCAGCCGCCGCGAGCCCAGCCGGTCCGGCCCCGATGACGAGGACGTCAGCCATCGATGCTCCCCTCGACGGGCGTCGGAAGAGGGTCGTGCTGCTGGACGACGACGTCGCCGTGGACCGCACGTCGCAGGCACGCCCGGACGTCCGGCTCGTCGTTCACCGTGACCAGGCAGTCGAAGCAGACGCCGATGCCACAGAAGACACCACGCGGCCGGCTCCCGGCCGACGTGACCCGCCAGTCGAGTCGACCGGTCGCCAAGATGATGCCGGCGATGCTCTGACCCTGCACCCCGGTGAGCCGTTCACCGTCGACGGAGATCGCGACGGGCTCGCCATCACGCCGGCGGATCGGGTCCTCCGCAGCCGAGCGGAGGTACGCGCTCATCGGACACCCCCGACGGACGCGAGCGCGGGACGGCCCGGCAGGTACGGCGCTGCGGCGACGGCGGGCGACTCGCGCCTGATCAGCGCGCCCAGGATCTCTGCGGTGGCGGGCGCGAGACCGATGCCGGCCCCCTCGTGCCCGTTGGCGTGCCAGAGCCCGGGGACCATCGCGTCCGGCCCGATGAGGGGCAGGTGGTCCGGCGTGAACGGGCGGAACCCGCCGTAGACCCGCATGACCGAGGCCATGCGCAGGAACGGGAAGAGCTGGGTGGCCTTGAGCGCGAGCTCCTCGAGCACGTTGACGCGCAGGCGGTCGTCGAACCCGATCATCTGCCGCGAGGAGCCGATGAGGACCGTGCCGGACGCGGTGCTCTCGATGACGCTGGACGTCTGCAGCTCCGAGCCGTTGGACCCGACAGCGCCGACGTAGTCCGCGTCGTAGACCTTGCGGAAGATCCGATGCCGCATCCTCGTCGTCACCAACACCATGCCGCGGCGTGGCACCACCGGGATCGTCGCGCCGAGCGACGACGCGACCCGCGCAGACCACGGCCCGGCCGCGACGACCACGTGCGGCGCTCGGATCGTGCCCGCCGTCGACTGGACACCGGTCAGCTCGCCGGACTCGGTGAGCACGGGCCCGGTGACCTCGGTGTGCGGGAGGATCCGGGCACCCGCACGCCGGGCCGACGCCAGCAGCGCCTCGGCGGCGATGACCGGCTGCACCTGTCCGTCCTCGGGGTAGTGCACGGCGGCTACGGCGGACGGGGTGAGCTCGGGCTCGAGGCGGAGCGCTTCGGAGGCAGTGAGCACCCGGACCCGAGCACCCGCCTGGCGCTGGCTCTCCGCCAGCTCGAGCAGGGGGCCGGCACCTCGCTCCTCCGTCGCGACCACCAGGCCGCCCTTCTCCTCGAACTCCAGCGACGGGAAGCCCGGACCGAGCTCGTCGGCCAGCTCCACGCTCAGCTCACGCCACAGCCGCGCCGAGTACTGGGCGATGTCCAGCTCGGCCCCGGGCCGCTTGTCGGAGACGAGCAGGTTCCCTTCGCCGTGCGCGGTCGTACCTCCGGCCGCGGCGCCGCGGTCGACGACGGTGACGCTGAGCCCCGCCCGGGCCAACGTGCGTGCGCACGCAGACCCGACGATGCCCGCGCCGACCACGACGACATCGCAGTCCACTCAGCTTCCCCAAGCCTGGGCGAACACCCGGAGGAAGTTCTCGCCGAGGATGCCGTCCGTCTCCTCGTTCGAGAAGCCGACGCCCCCCAGCGCGGTCCGCAGGCCAGGGACGTCCGCGTGGCTCCCGAGCCCGGCCGGCCAGGTCCACGGGGGGCGGGGGTAGTACCGCTCGTCGTAGCCGTAGAAGTCGTAGTCGGAGGCGTCCTCGTCGGAGAAGTCCAGGCCCATGCCGACGTGCTCGGCCCCGATCAGCTCCGCGAGGTACGCGGCGTGCTCGGCGAGCCTCTCGACGCTCGGGGAGTCGTCGTCGACGAACGCCGGGAAGGCACAGAGCCCGACGACGCCGCCGGACCCGGCGACAGCGCGTGCCAGGTCGTCGCTGAGGTTGCGGGGGTGGTCGCACAGCGCCTTCGCGTTGCTGTGGCTGGCGATCACCGGCGAGGTCGAGACCTCGATGATCTCGAGGCTGGACGACTCCCCCGTGTGCGAGACGTCCGGGATCATCGTGAGCTCGTTGAGCCGACGTACCGCCTTGCGCCCGGCCTCGCTGAGGCCGGCGTTCGCGGGCTCGAGGCATCCGTCGGCGAGATAGTTGCGGTAGTTGTAGGTCAGCTGCGCGACCTTGACTCCCGCGGCGGCGTAGAGCTCGAGCCGGTCGAGCTCACCGCCGACCGCGTGCAGCCCCTGCACATGGAGCACGATCGCGAGCTCGCCGGCGGCCTGCGCTGCGACGATGTCGGAGACCGATCGCGCCAGCCGCGCGCCGGCCGGCGGCCGGTCCTCGAAGGAGCGCCACGCGCCCAGGGTCGAGGTGACGCCGGCCAGGTCCTCGATCGACGCGACCGTCGGCAGGAGCACGCCGACGCCGCCGGCGGACAACGCCGGCAGCAGGGCGTCGAGGTGCCCCGGGTGCTGGACCAGCGGCACGGCCGCGTCGAGCACCAGGGGTGCGCGCCCGACGCTGCTCGGCAGCAGCTCGCTCACGACGCGGAGGCCGAACGCAGCCGCTGCGTGGCCGCCTCGTCGACGACGAAGGTCGCCGGGTCGATCACGACGCCGTAGTCGATGGCCGCGCGCTCGACACTGACGAACCCGAGCTGCACGTCGGTGGCGACGGCAGCCACGTCACGCGTGAACGGGTCTCCCCATCCACCGCCGCCGCCGGTGACGTTCGCCATGCCCTCGTCCGCCGCGAAGTGCGTGTAGCTCTGGCCGACCTCGACGGCGCGGTCGGTCCCGGGATAGAGGACCACCGTGTTGTTCATGCCGTCGTGACCCTCGCCGATGCCCCACGGCTTCGTCTTGGTCTTGTAGTTGATGACGATCGCCGAGGACGGCGCGAGGAAACGGTAGGTGCGCTCGATGCCGACACCGCCCCGGTACTTCCCCGGCCCGCCGGAGTCCGTGCGGTAGCGGTAGTTCTCGATGATCAGCGGCGCCTTGGTCTCCAGGATCTCGATCGGGTTGTTCCGGCAGCCCGGCTCCGAGAGGTGCATGATGCCGTCCGATCCGTCGCCCTCCGAGTGGGCACCGAACCCCACACCGTCGTTCGTGGCCTCGAGCCAGGAGACACCCGTCTCCGGGTCCACCCCGAGCGCCATGATCGAGCAGACGTCGCCTCCCGAGCAGGCCGGGATCAGGTCCGGCATGCCCTGAGCGAGCGCCTTGTCGATGACCTCCGGGGCGAGGATCGCCGGCCAGATCGTGAAGGTCGGCATCGGCTCCACCGCGTGCATCAGCGACCCGGGGGTCGTCAGCACCTCGACCGGGCGGAAGTTGCCGGAGTTCACCGGCGTGCCGGGAGTCGTGAGCGCCTTGAAGGCCATCATCGTCGTGGCGACCGTGAGACCGCGCGGCAGGTTGATGGGCCCCTTGGCCGGCTTGGAGGTCTCCCGCCAGTCGACGATCATCTTCTCGTCCGTGACCGTGACCGTCACGTCCATACGGACCATCTCGTCCTTGACGACGCCGTCGGTGTCGACGAAGTCGTGCGCGGACCAGGTGCCCTTGGGCAGCTTCGCCAATGCGGCCTTCGCCAGGCGCTCGCCGTGGTCGTTGATATCGCGCATCGCCTCCTTGAGGACGTCGACGCCGTGCTTGGCCACGATCTCCTGGACCCGGCGCTCACCGGTCTGACAGGCCGACACCTGCGCCTGGATGTCACCGATGGTCCGCTCCGGCATCCGGCTGTTGAACCGGATGACGTTGAAGATGTCGTCGTTGATCACGCCCCGGTCGTAGAGCTTCACCGACGGGAAGAAGATGCCTTCCTGCGACATGTCCGTGGAGTCGAGCACGTAGCCCGCGTCCTTCTGCTTCAGGTCGAGCAGGTGCACCCGGCACGTCGACCACGCGACGAGCTCGTCCTCCACGAAGATCGGAGCGAGCACGAGGGCGTCCAGGGTGTGCGCCGAGGACCAGTACGGGTAGTTCAGGAAGTACACGTCTCCCGGGTGCAGGTTGTCCTGGCCCAGGAACTTCACCGTGTTGCGGATGCCCACGTCGTTCGCCCCGGTGAACATCGCGATGCCCGGCGTGTCCGCGACGACGTCGCCGGCTGCGTCGTGCAGGCCGATCCCGTAGTCGTGGATCTCGTAGACGACGGTGTTGTACGCCGTCCGACAGAGGTTGCGCGCCATCTCATCGGCCGATGCCAGGAGGCTGTGGCGGATGACCTCGACGGTGATGGAATCAACCATGGTTCGGCTCCTCTGCAAGCGTGATGACGATCTCTCCGACACGGCCGACCTCGGCCGTGTCGCCGGTGTGCATGACCGTCGTCGAGGTGTGCTCGACGATGATCGCCGGACCTTCGATGCGGTCGCCGAAGCGGAAGTCGCTCCGGTCGTAGACCTGGTACGGGATCCGGGTGCCGTCGGGCTGCACGACCCCGCGGCTGGCGATCGGAGCCAGCTCGTCGCCATCGCGCTCGGCCACCTCCGGCAGCCGAGGCCGCTCCACGACGCCGATGGCGCGGGACCGTAGCGTGACGATCTCGATCGGGTCCGACATCGCATGGCCGTAGTGGCGCTCGTGGATCTCGCTGAACTCCTGGCGCAGGCGCTCGACGTCGTCGTCGGCCGACAGCCCCGCGACGGGGACCGAGACCGCGTGCTCCTGACCGAGGTAGCGGACGTCGATGAACCGCTGGAACGTGCGGTCGTCCGACCCGAAGCCCTCGGTCTCCAGGGCGGCCGCACCCTCCTCCTCCATCTCGCGGAACATCGCCTCGAGGTGCTCGAGGTCGATGCCGTCCAGCGGAGACACCTGGGTGCGGGAGTAGTCGTGCTGGACGTCGGCCATCAGCATGCCGAGCGCCGAGAAGGCGCCCGGTCCGGGAGGGACGATCACCCGGGGGATGGAGAGCTCGTGCGCGACGTCGATCGCGACGAGGCCACCTCCGCCGCCGTAGGTCAGCAGGGCGAAGTCGTTCGGCTTGTGCCCGATGTCCACGGTGATGGACCGGACCGCGCCGACGATCTTGGTCGTGGCGATCCGCAGGACACCCCGGGCCACGGTGTCGATGGACATGCCGAGCGCCTCCGCGCTCGGAGCGAGCGCCCCTTCGGCGAGGTCCCGCCTCAGCTCGAGGCTGCCGGCGAGCGCGGTCTCCGTGCCCAGGTAGCCCACCACGAGAGCCGCGTCGGTGAACGTCGCCTCCGTACCACCCCAGTCGTACGCCGCCGGGCCGGGCGAGGACCCGGCGCTCTGCGGCCCCACCTGGAGGTGGCCGCCCTCGTCGATCCAGACCAGCGAGCCACCGCCGGCGCCGATCGTGTGGATGTACAGCGACGGGATGGTGAGCGGCAGGCCCTCGAACGAGGCCTCGTGCCTGAGGACGGACTCGCCGTCGACGATCAGCGAGGCATCCAGGCTCGTGCCACCCATGTCGATGGTGATGAGATTGCCCTCACCGGTGGTCCTCGCGAACGATGTCGCCCCGATGACGCCTCCGGCGGGGCCGGAGAGGATCAGGTTCACCGGAGCCTCACGGGCACTCTCGACCGTCATCGCCCCGCCGCCGGAGCGGATCATGAAGAAGTGGCCACCGAAGCCGTTCTCGGCCAACGCGTTCTTGAGGCGGCCGAGATAGCGCCGAACCACCGGCTTGATGTAGGCGTCGAAGACCGCCGTGCTGGTCCGCTCGTACTCGCGGTACTCGCGGGACAGCTCGTGGGACAGCGTCACGTCCATCTCCGGAACGACCTCGGCGAGCACGTCGCGCATCCGCAGCTCGTGGTCGGGGTTGGTGTAGGCGTGGAGGAAGCACACGGCCACCGACTCGAACCCCGCCTCCTTCAGCCGCTCGGCCACCGCTCGGGCGGCGGCATCGTCGAACGGGCGGAGCACCCGCCCCTGGTAGTTCATCCGTTCGGGGACCTCGAAGATCGCGTCTCGGCGCACCAGACTCTCGGGCGTCTTGTAGCGGAAGTCGTAGGACACCGGCCGGTCGGTGCGACCCAGGAGGTACACGTCGCGGAAGCCGTCGGTGGTGACGATCGCCGTCCTGGCGCCGTTGCGGGTCAGCAGCGCGTTCAGGCCCAGCGTCGTGCCGTGGGTGAAGTAGCCGGCCCGCTCCATGTCGACTCCCGACCGGACGAACGCGTTGATCACGCCCTGGCTGGCGTCGGCCGGGGTGGTCGGCACCTTGTCGAACCGGAGCGCTCCGTCGGCCGAGTCGAGCGTCACGACATCGGTGAAGGTGCCTCCGACATCGACGGCGACACGGACCGATGAGGACGACGATCGAGGCATGGGTGTTGTTCTCCTTCGCGAGTGGTCGACGTCGACATGATGACGTTGCGGTCATTATGTTGCGCCATTGTCTTCATCATAATGAACGGATGGATCGGATTGTCCGGATGACTCACCAGCGGTACCGCTCCGTCGGCATCAGGCCCGCCGTCTTGCCGCCGTCGATCGGTACCGCCGCCCCCGTGATGGAGGCTGCGTGGTCGGAGGCCAGGAAGCAGATGAGCTCGGCGACCTCTTCGGGCGCCGTGATGCGCCGCGCCGGGCTCAGCGCGAGGGCGCGTCGGAGGCCCTCGTCGCGACCGCCGACCAGCGCCCACTCGTCGTAGGTCATCTGGGTGTCCACCGGGCCGGCGCACACGGCGTTGACCCGCACCCCCCGATCGGCGTACGCAAGCGCCAGCGACTTGGTCAGGCTCACGACGGCAGCCTTCGACGCCGCGTAGCCGGCGCCGCCCGCGACACCGAGCAGACCGGCCATCGACGCGTTGTTGACGATGACGCCGCGGCTGCGCTCCAGGTGCGGGAGCGCGGCGCGGCTGCACAGCCAGGTGCCCTTGGCGTTGGTCGCGAACATGCGGTCCCAGTCGGCCTCGGAGGGTCCGTCGGAGCCCTCCTCCGCCTCGACCCCGCTGTTGTTCACCACGATGTCCAGCGAGCCGAACCTCTCGACGGTGGTCTCGACGAGCCCGGCGACCGACTCGGCCTCCCGCACGTCCAGCTCGACGTAGGTGACCGTCCCGGACGCGCCGGCGGCGAGCTCCGCCGCGGCCGTGGCGCCGCGGTCGCGATCGCGGCCGGCGATGACCACATGGGCGCCGCGGTCGGCGAGTGACCGCGCGGTCGCCAGCCCGATGCCGGTCGAGCCGCCGGTGACGATCGCCGTACGGGACTCGAACGTCCCGCCTCGCGTGACGTGCTGCTGAGGGATCATGTGCTTCTCGCCCGACGGATGTAGCGGTCGGTGATGATCGCCACGAGGATGAGGCAGCCCTGGACGACCTGCTGGAACGTCGTGTCCCACCCGAGCAGGTTGAAGCCGTTGCTGATCAGCGTCAGCAGCAGCACGCCGACCATGCCGCGCCAGATGGCACCCTCGCCGCCGAGGATCGACGTCCCGCCGATGACCGCCGCCGCGATCGCACTGAGCTCGAGGCCGAGCGCCATGTTGGCCTGGGCGCCGCCGCCGCTGCGCGCGACCAGCACGAGGCCGGCGAGAGCAGAACAGACGCCGCTGGCCATGTAGACACCGATGTGGACCGAGCCCACGCGAATGCCACTCAACCGGGCCGCCTCGGCATTGCCTCCGACCGCGTAGATCCGCCGGCCGAAGTTCGTGGCCCACAGCACGACACCCATGACGAGCGCGACGACGAGCAGCGTCGCCGTCGCGACGGTGATCCCGAGCCCGGGGACGTCGTCGGTGAAGACCTGGACGCCGTCGAGCTGGTCGGTCAGCGGGTAGATGATGGCGCCGCCGGTGATCACGAGCGCGACCCCTCGGTAGACGATGCTCACCGCGAGCGTGGCGATGAAGGCGTTGACCGCCGTGCTGACGTTCACGATGAAGCCGGTCAACGCGCCGAGGCCGGCGCCGGCCAGCACGGCGGCGACGAAACCTGCCTCGACACCGGCTGCCTGCGTCACCTCGACACCGATGATCGCCGAGAGCGCGAGCGACGCCGTCGCCGTGAGGTCGAAGACGCCGCTGATGATGCAGAGCGTCGCGCCGCAGGTCAACAGGCCCACGACGACCGCCTGGTCGAGCACGTTGGTGAGGTTCCCGGTCGTCAGGAAGGTGCTCGTCGACAGGGACAGGTAGATCACCAACGCGACGACGCCGATCACGACGCCGTAGTCGCGCAGGTTGAAGGACCGGGAGAGCGCCGAGGGCTGCGCCACCACGGGTGTACTGGTCTCAGTCATGATTCCTTGCCTCATCTCCGAAGGCGGCCGCCACCACGTCGCCGGCCGCCGCGTTCTGTGCGAACTCCGCCACGGCTCGTCCGCGCCGCATCACCACGACGCGATGGGCCAGTCCGAGCACCTCCTCGACCTCGGAGGAGACCACGACCACCGCCACCCCTGAGGCGGCGAGATCCACGATCAACCCGTGGATCTGCTGCTTCGCGACCACGTCCACGCCGCGGGTCGGCTCGTCGACGAGCAACACCGACGGCTCGGTGAGCAGCCACTTGGCGAACAGCGCCTTCTGCTGGTTGCCACCCGAGAGCGTCCAGATCGGCACTCCCAGGCCCTTGGCCCGGAGGTCGACCCGGCGCGCGACATCCGCAACCGCCCGCCGCTCGGCCTTGCGCTTGGCGAAGGGCCCCAGGCGCCGCCTGGACAGGGTCGGCGCGGCGACGTTGTCGCGCACCGACCGGGTGAGGGCAAGGCCCTGCTCCTTGCGCGACTCGGGGACGAGAGCGAGACCGGCCGCCATCGCGCGCGCCGGCGACGGCGCCTTGAGCGGTGCGCCGTGCACGAGAACCCGTCCGGCCGCCGGGGTGTCGGCACCGAAGATCATGCGCAGCAGCTCGCTGCGGCCCGAGCCGACGAGCCCCGCAACACCGAGGATCTCGCCGGCCCGCACCTGCAGGCTGACGTCTCGCACCATCCCTCGGCTGAGCCCCTCGACCGACAGTGCGACCGGGGCGTCCTCGGGAACCGGAGGCAGCGTCGGGTACATCACGTCGACCTGGCGGCCCACCATCATCGCCACCAGCGATGCCGGTTGGTGGCTGCTCGCGTCGTCGGTCGCCACGAGGTCCCCGTCTCGCAACACCGCGACGCGGTCGGCGATACTCAGCACCTCGTCGAGGAAGTGCGAGACGAACACGACCGTGGTGCCACCCTCGGCGAGCTTGCGGATGAGGTCGAGGAGCCCCTCCTTCTCGTGTCCGGCGAGCACCGCGGTCGGCTCGTCCAACGCGAGGACCTGTGCACCGCGCGCCAGGGCCTTGAGGATCTCCACCTGCTGCTGCCTCCCGATGGGAAGCGAGGCGACGATCGCGTCCGGGGCCAACCGGAACCCGGTCTCCTCCTGGAGCCGTTGGAAGGTCTGCAGGTCGCGTGCGCGGCCGTGACCGCCGGCCCAACCGTCCCAGCTGCCGAGGAAGACGTTCTCGAGGACCGTGCGCGCGGGGACCAGGGCGAGCTCCTGGCTGATCAGGCTCACCCCGCGGCTGATCGCGTCCTTCGGCGTGCGGATCCCGGCCGGCTCCCCGTTGAGGAGCACCTCGCCGGTGTCGGGCCGGATCGAACCGGCGAGGACTCGGAGCAGGGTGCTCTTCCCGGCACCGTTCTCCCCGACGAGACCCAGGATCTCGCCGGGTCGTACGTCGAGGTCCACGTCGCGCAGCACGGAGACGCCCCCGTAGCTCTTGCCGACGCCGCGGGCCGAGATCCCCAGCCCGCTACGCTGCGCCACCGGCGTCATCATCGGTGCCCTTCCGCTGCCAGCTCGATCAGTCCGAGTACTCGCCGGTGTAGCCCGCGAGGTTCTCCTTGGTGCCCAGGACGCCGAACGGGGTCAGCTCGTCGTAGCCGACGAACGCCGGGTCGACCTCGTCGCCCCGCGCGGCGGCGAGACCCATCTCGGCCGCCTTGGCGCCGGCGGTCTTCTCCGCGAACACGTACACGGCGTAGAAGTCACCCTGCTGAACGGCGGTCACGGCCTGCGTCGAGCTGCCGTTGCCGACGATGCTGACGTCATCGATGCCGGGAAGGTCGATCGCTCCGAGCAGCGCAGCCGAGGATGCGCCGGCGATCACGTCCACGTCCGGGTTCGCCTGGAGGATGTCCTGGACCGCGGCGCGGCCGGTGTCCTGGGCGTAGCCGCCCTCGACGTTCGCCACGACCTCGACGCCCGGCTGGTCCACGGCCGCGAGGAACGCGTCGGTCCGCACCACGTCGATCGGCTGCGCACTGAAGCCCTGCAGGTACGCGACCTCGCAGGGATCCGCACCGGCGTCCTCACACGCCTGGAGGCTCAGCTCGCCCAGCACGGTGCCGTTCCGCTTCGGGTCGTCGACGAGACTCAGCGTCCCGGGGATCTGCGGCTCCAGGGTCTCGAAGTCCGGCCCGATCGGAGTGAACTCGGCGACGACGGTGATGCCGGCGTCGACGGCCTCCTGGATCGTCTGCTGGACCGCGACTCCGTCGTTCGCCTGCACGATCCAGACGTCGTAGCGCTTGCTGGTGAGCGCGTCCTTCAACTGCTGGAGCTGCACCTGCACGTCGAAGTTCGGGTCAATGAACTCCGCGGTCGCGTCGTTCTTCTCGGCGTACTCGCTGATTCCCGCGTACGCCGCCTGGGCGAACGAGTTCGTCTTCGAGAACCCGAAGAACCCGATGCTCAGCGACTCGTCCGAGGCCGATCCGGTGTCTGCGGTGTCGGCGTCGTCGCCGCACGCCGACAGGAAGAGGGCTGAGCTGAGCGCGACACCGACGGCGGCGGCGCGAACGATCTTGTGCATGGACATCTCCCTTGGTCGCTTCTTGCGAGTAGCGAGATGTCTACCACAGTGTTCATTCTATTGGAAGAATGTTCATTAAAAGAAACATGGCTGACATGTTCAGGTCTAGGCCGAGGTGTGGTCGGCCGCGATCCACCACTGTCCGTCGCGCTTTTTCAGGTGCAGGGAGAACAGGCTCGTGGCGTCGTCGCCATCCCCGCGCGAGATCCAGGCGCGGCCGAACACGAGGGCGTCGGCCGGCCCCGCGAGGGTGATGACCACGTCCTCGTAGCGGAGCTCGCCGAGCCTGCTCCAGTCCGGGTACGCCCGCCTGAAACGCTCCCTGACCCGATCGATCCCGTGGACCACGGTGCTCGCCGAGGCGTAGCGGACGGACTCGTCTTGGACATAGGTGTCGAGAAGTCCGTCGAGGTCGCCGCCGTTCCACGACTCGAGGTGCGAGTCCAGCAGCCGCCGGATCGCCGCCCGGTCCGCCTCGGCCGCCTCGTCGAACGAGGACACCGCCCCGCTCATGGCTTCGCCTGCTCGCCGTGCGAGTCCAGGGAGTCGACCGCGAGCGCCACCGAGGGCGACGCCTGGTCGGGGTAGTGGATGACGAGGAACCCCTCGACCACCTCGTCGAGGGCCTCGTAGGCGTGCTCGCCCCACGACGGAAAGGACACGTAGTCGCCCGAGGCCACCTCGATCGGCGAGGACGTGGGACCGGTGAGCAGCCTGCCCTGCTTGACCACGATGTGCTCGACACCGGGATGCCCTCGCGAGACCTGCCGGTTGCCCGGCAGGCAACGGAAGTCGTAGATCTCGGTCGCGCTGCCCGTGCTGGCGAACCGGTCGTAGAGCATCAGCTCGACGGCGACGCCCCGGATGTGCCGGGCGTCGTCTCGACCGACGAAGGTCGGCGCCGCCTCCTCCTCGCTCGAGACCAGTTCGCCGATCGGCACCCCGAGGCCCCTGGACAGCGCGAAGATGGTCTCCAACGTCGGGTTCCCGACGCCGCGTTCGAGGTTCGACAAGGTGCCCTTGGCGACTCCGGACTGCTCGGCCAAGGCGCTCAGGGAGAGTCCCCGCTGGGTGCGCAGCCGCAGGATGGCACGCGACAGGGGACCGCTCACGAAGGACTGAGCGGAGGTCCTTCCGTTCATTTCATTAACCTCATTGACATCGACACCGGACTGCTGCGGAACGGTCGACACGCGGACCGCCCAGGTCCCTGCCGTCGTTCTACCTGGGACCGTAGCGGATGTTTCGCCCCTGTGACACGGAAAGCCTCGTCTCGACGTCGGCCTCGTCGCACTGCGGACAGCCGCACGGGCGGGAAGTCGACGTTCTATATAATGAATGCCGATCTGATTGCTGCCAAGACATGGAGCCGACTGCACATGCCACTGACCGGTCCCGTCTGGATCTCTTCGGACGAGGTGTACGCCAGGCTGAGTTTCGTCGGTGCCGCTCGCGCCATCAGCGAGTCGCTGCGCGACGGGCTCGACCCCTCCGCCGATCCGCCGCGCTCGATCGTCGACGTCTCCTCCGGCCAGCTCCTCATCATGCCCTCGGAGTTCGCCCGCCATGTCGGGGTCAAGATCGCCAGCGTCTCGCCGAACAATCCGGCGCGGGGCCTCCAGCGGATCCAGGGCGTGTACCTGCTGCTCGACGCCGACACGCTCGCGCCCGTCGCGCAGCTCGACGGCGTGGCTCTGACCACGCTGCGGACCGCGGCGGTCTCGGCGGCCGCGGCCGACGTGCTGGCACCCGACCGTGTGGAGCACCTCGTCGTCTTCGGCTCGGGCCCCCAGGCCTGGGGGCACGTGATGGCGCTCCGCGCGGTTCGTCCCGTCGAGCGCGTCACGATCGTGGCCCGGGACCGAGACCGCGCAGCGGCGCTCGCCGACAAGCTCGCCGACGGGACCATGACCGCCGCGGCCGGGTCCGCCGATGCCGTCGCGGACGCCGACCTGGTCGTGTGCGCCACCACGGCGCGCTCCCCCCTCTTCTCGGGGAACGTCCGCGACGACACGCTTCTCATCGCGGTGGGTTCCCATGAACCCGACGCGCGGGAGCTGCCCGGCGACGTCGTCGCGCGAGCCCAGGTGGTGGTGGAGGACGAGGCCGCCGCACTCCGCGAGGCCGGCGACGTGATGATTCCGGTGGCCGAGGGGCGCCTCGACCCCGCCTCCCTCGTCTCGCTCCGATCGGTCGTCCGAGGCGAGGTCCCCGTCGACCGCTCCCGACCACGGGTGTTCAAGAGCGTGGGGATGTCGTGGGAGGACCTGGTGATCGCGTCAGCGATCTACCACGCCTGAGCCAGCCCCACCCCGAGGCTCCGACACCACCACCGGACGTGGTCGATCGTCGCGTCGGTCACATCCCTTGGTTCCACGGGAGCTTCCCGGGACCGTCGCGTGCTCCAACAGGAAAGCCCCTGACCGGCATGACTGCAGGTCAGGGGCTTCTTGGTGGAGCCGCCTGTCAGAATCGAACTGACGACCTTCTCATTACGAGTGAGACGCTCTACCGACTGAGCTAAGGCGGCGTGCTGCCCGGGGTCTGGAGACCAGGTCCGGGCAACCCGGAGAAGTATACGGACGCCGGCTCGGTGCGCGAAAACGGCACCGGAGCCGACGCCCGGAGGTCCGATCGGGACGGCGAACGCGACCACGCCGCGCCTCTCGGAGGCGGGTGGGTCAGGCCGCGAGAGTGACGCTGGACGCCGGGGTGGCGGCCCGGCCGGTGACCATCGTCTGGTCGGCACCGCACCAGCAGGTGAAGGCGACGACGATGCCCTGGTCGGTGTTCGTCAGGGACGACACCTGGCTCGAGAAGATCAGCTGGCGCTTGGCGCAGGCGGTGCAGTAGTGGTCGAACATGAGGTGACCTCCCTCGAAGACGGCGGATGGGTGCTCCCCCATGGTTCAACATCTGTAGCCATAGGGGTAGCCTTGCTTTCCTTCGAGAAGTCAAGGCACAACCTATGATTGTGCGCGTGCTCTCCCTCCATCAGCTCACCTGCTTCCTCGCCACCTACGAGCACGGGTCGCTGACCGCGGCTGCCGAGGAGCTCGGCTACGCGCAACCATCGGTCTCCGAGCAGATCCGCTCGCTGGAGAAGTCGCTCGGCGTGCCGCTCTTCCGTCGGGTCGGGCGCGGCGTCGTGCCGACCACCATCGCCGACACGCTGCGCCCCCACGCCGAGCGGGTGCTCGCCGCCGTCGAGGACACCCAGCGAGCGGTGCAGAGCGTGAAGTCCTTCGAGACCGGGACCATCCGCTTCGGCATGTTCGGCACCGCCCGTCTGTACGCCGGCGCCGGGCTGGTCGCCGACGTGCTGTCGCGCTACCCCGGCGTCCGCGTGGAGCTGATCGGGCAGAACTCCATGGACGTGCAGGAGGACCTGCGCCGCGGGCGGATCGAGGCCGCGATGATCGCGGTGCCGTCCGTGGGCAGCGAGGGGCTCGACGTCACCCCGGTCGCCCGCGACGAGCTCGTCTACATCAGCGCCGACCCGACGCACCTCGAGGCACCGGTGACCGCACACCGGCTCTCGCAGGCGTCACTGGTGATGCCCGAGACGACCTGGCGGGCCGACGACTCGACGCGCCGGGTGCTGCGCCAGATGCTGCACGAGACCGGCCGCAACCCGCACACCCGGATCGAGGTCGAGGACGTCGAGACCGCCGTGGAGCTGGTCGGCATGGGCTACGCCGACTCGGTCATCCCGAAGGGCGCGGCGGTCCAGCTGCTGCCGCGGCTGGCGCCGAAGGCAGGCTGGGTGTCGCTGCGGCCGCGCCAGTACGACATGTTCGCGGTCGTGCACCGTGCCGGCGCGACCCTCTCGCCCGCCGCGCGCCTGATGATCGACCTCGCGACCACGCGGATCCAGAACATCGCCGAACCGGTTTCGCCCCACCGGTCCGGGGTTACTGTCGAGGCATGACTCCGGAAGGCTCAGAACAGATCGTCCGCGTCTTCCTCGAGCGCCTCGCCGCGGCCGACGTGGACGGTGCGCTCGAGCTGCTCGACCCCGAGGTCGTGTGGAAGAACACCGCGATGCCGGCCTTCAGGGGCGAGCGGGCGCGCGGCATGCTCCGCGACATGAAGCAGCGCGGCATCGGCTTCGGCGTGCAGTGGCACCACGTCGCCGCGAACGGCGACGTCGTGCTCACCGACCGCACCGACGTGATCAAGGCCGGCTCGTGGGAGACGTCGTTCCGCGTGCGCGGCACGTTCGAGGTCCGCGACGGCCGGATCGTGCTCTGGGACGACTCCTTCAGCTGGCTCGAGCTGTTGGAATCCGGCGTGGTCGGGCTCGGCCGGGTGCTGACCTCGCGCTAGCGCGCACGGTGCGGCTGGGCGGCCGAGAAGCGGCGGCGAGGCGCTAGCAGTCGGTCCCGTCCTCGGGCACGGTGCCGTCGAGCAGGTAGTCGTCGACGGCGGAGTCGACGCACTCGTTGCCCTCGTGGTAGCCGGTGTGGCCGTCGCCGTCGCGGCTGACGAGCACGCCCGACTCGAGCTGGTCGGCGAGGTGCACCGCCCAGGCGTACGGCGTGGCCGGGTCGCGGGTCGTGCCGACGACCACGATCGGCGGGGCGCCGGCCGCCCGGACGTCGCGCGGCTCCTCGGTCGACCGCACCTGGATCCCGGCGCAGGTGTTCAGCCCCCAGGCGAAGATCCGGCCGAACGTCGGCGACGCCTCCTCGAAGTCCGCCACGGCGGCCGGCACCTGGTCCGCGGGCACGGCGTAGGGGTCGTCGAGGCAGCTGATCGCCGGGAACGCCTCCATCGAGTTGTCGGTGTAGCCGCCGTGCCCGCGCGACGCGTAGGCGTCCGCCAGCGCCAGCAGCACGCTGCCGTCACCGTCGAACGCCGCCTCGAGGCCCTGGGTCAGGTAGCTCCAGAAGTCCCTGCTGTAGAGGGTGAACGCGATACCGGACACCGCGGAGCCCTCGGTGAGGTCGCGGTCGTCGGAGGTCTCCAGCGGCTGCCCGTCGACGTCGGCGATGAACTCCTTGATCCGGGCGACGCCGTCGTCCACGGTGTCGCCGAGGAAGCAGTCGCCGCCGTCGACGCAGTCCTGGACGTAGGAGCGCAGCGCCGTCTCGAAGCCACCGGCCTGCTCGAGGCTGAGCTCGCGCGAGCTGATCGAGAGGTCCACCGCCCCGTCGAGGACCAGCCGGCCCACCTTGTGGGGGAAGAGGTCGGCGTAGGTCGCGCCGAGCTCGGTGCCGTACGACGCCCCGAAGTAGGTGAGGGTCGACTCACCGAGCGCGGCCCTCAGGACGTCGATGTCGCGGGCCGACTCGATGGTCGAGATGTGAGCACTGAGGTCGCCGGAGCTGTCGACGCAGCCACGCCAGAACTCCTCGCCCGAGCGTACGTAGGCGTCGACCTCGGCCGCCGTGTCCGGGTCGGGGTCGCGGGCGAGGAACGCGTCGAGCCGGGCGTCGCTCAGGCAGTCGACCGGGCTGCTGTCACCGGTGCCGCGTGGGTCGAAGCCGACCACGTCGTAGGCGTCGAGGACCGGGCTCCGGAAGACCTGGCCCGCCGCCTCGGCGTAGTCGGTGCCGGGCGCGCCCGGGCCGCCGGGGTTGACGACCAGGGAGCCGATCCGCTCGGACGGCTCCGCGGCCGGCACCTTCAGCAGCGCGAGGTCGAGGGTCTCGCCGGCCGGGTGACGGTAGTCCAGCGGCACGGTGAGGGCCGCGCAGAGGAAGCTGCCGCGGCACGGGGACCAGCTGAGCTGCTGGGAGTAGTACGGCGCGAGGGCCGGATCCGGCGGCTTCGTCGCGCCGGGGGCCGGTGTCGTGGTGGGGACGTCGGTCCGGGCCGGGGTGGGGGTCGGGTCGGCTCCGCCCGAGCCGAGCACCGACAGCGCGGCCACCCCCACGATGCTGACCACCAGCGCAGCGACGAGGACGAGCACGACGACGCGCTTCACCCGGCGCGCACCTCGGGCGCGACCAGGCCGAGCATCATCGACTCGAGGGCCAGCGCGGGCTGGACGTTGAACTCCAGCATCTGCTCGCGGGCCTCGAAGATCGCGGAGATCCGGCGCAGGTTGGCCTCCGGCGTCGAAGCGCGGGCGAGCAGCTCCACGTCGTCGCGGATCTCCTCGTTGACGAGCGCCCCGGCGGCCCCGGCGGCGACCGCGATCGCGTCGCGGTAGACCGACACCATGTCCATCAGCCCGCGGTCGACGACGTCGAGGTGGCGGCGCTTGGCGCGCGCCTTCTGGTCCTTCTCGAGGTCGCGCAGCGCGGGGGCGTACTCCCGCGGCCGGCGCCCGCGCTCGACGACGCCGTACGTCGCGTCGAGGTCGGCCTTCTCGCGGGCGTCGAGCTCGCCGGTCATCAGGTCGGCCTCCTCCTTGGTGACGTCGTTGAGGCTCGAGGCGGCGTTCATGCACGCGCCGAGCGACGTCAGCCGCACCGGGAGCGCCACCACCTCGCGGCGCCGGTTGCGGGTCGCCTCGTCGCGGGCGAGCGCCCGGGCCCGCCCGATGTGGCCCTGGCTGGCGCGCGCGGCGTACGACGCCAGCGCGTCGGGGACGCCCACGGTGCGCACCAGGAAGGCCGCGACGTCGTCGGCGGTCGGGGTGGTGAGCGTGACCAGGCGGCACCGCGAGCGGATCGTGGGCAGCACGTCCTCGACGGTCGGCGCGCAGAGCATCCACACGGTCCGCGGGGCGGGCTCCTCGATCGCCTTGAGCAGCGCGTTGTAGGAGTGCTCGGTGAGCCGGTCGGCGTCCTCGACGATGATGATCTGCCAACGCCTGCCGACCGGCGCGAGCGAGGCGCTGCGCACCAGGTCGCGGACGTCCTTGACCCCGATCGAGAGCCGCTCGGTGCGGACCACGCGGACGTCGGCGTGGCTGCCGGCGAGCACGGTGTGGCAGGCGTGGCAGGTGCCGCAGCCGCCGGTCTCGCACTGCAGCGCGGCGGCGAAGGCGATCGCGGCGTTGGAGCGGCCCGAGCCGGGCGGCCCCGTGAACAGCCACGCGTGGTTCATGCCGTGGCCCTCGGCCGCCGACCGGAGCGCCTCGACCGCGCGGTGCTGGCCGACCAGGCCGTCCCAGACGGTCACGGCGCGGGCGTCCGTCGTACGGCGTGGTCGAGCAGCGGGGCGACCCGCTCGCGCACGGCGGCGGCGATCGCGTCGATCTCGGCCCGGGCGTCGAGCACCAGGTAGTGGTCGGGGTCGGCCGCGGCCAGGTCGAGGAAGGAGTCGCGCACCCGCTCGTGGAACTCGACGGACTCGCCCTCGATCCGGTCGCGCCCGGCGAAGCGGCTCAGCCCGCGGCGGGGGTCGAGGTCGAGGAGCACGGTGAGGTGCGGTCGCAGGTCGTGGGTTGCCCAGCGGGCGACCCACTCGACCTCCTCGACGACGAGCGAGCGGCCGGCGCCCTGGTAGGCGAGGAGGGAGTCGACGTAGCGGTCGGTGATGACGACGTCGCCGCGGTCGAGGGCCGGCTGCACGACGGTGTCGATGTGCTCGGACTTGTCGGCGGCGTAGAGCAGCGTCTCGGTGCGGTCGGAGAGGTCGCCGGTCTCGGGGCTGAGCACGATCCGGCGCAGCTCGCGCCCCACGACCGTGTCACCGGGCTCGAAGGTGAGCAGCACGGCGTACCCCTGCTCGCGCAGCCACTCGGCCAGCAGCTGCGACTGGGTCGACTTGCCGCCGCCCTCGCCGCCCTCGAAGCACACGAAGACACCGGTCTCGACGTACCTCCCGATGCTCACGCGTGAAACCTACGGGGCGGCACCGACGCAGACCAGCGAGGGGTGGCTCCGGTGGTCACGACTTCTTGGCGGCGGCCTTCTTGGTCGTCTTCTTGGCGGTCTTCTTCGCAGCCTTCTTGGCGGGCGCCTTCTTCGCACCCTTCTTGGCCGTCTTCTTCGCGGGACCCTTGGCCCGGCGCTCGGCGAGCAGCTCGGCCGCGCGCTCGAGGGTGAGCTCCTCGATCGAGTCGTCCTTGCGCAGCGTCGCGTTGTACTCGCCGTCGGTGACGTACTCACCGAAGCGACCCGCCTTGACGACCACCGGCTGCCCGGAGACCGGGTCGTTGCCCAGCTCCTTGAGCGGCGGCGCGGCCGCGGCCCGGCCGCGCTGCTTCGGCTGCGCGTAGATCCGCAGGGCCTCGTCGAGGGTGATGCTCAGCAGCTGGTCCTCCGAGGTCAGGGACCGCGAGTCGGTGCCCTTCTTGAGGTACGGCCCGTAGCGACCGTTCTGCGCGGTGATCTCCTCGCCGTCCTCGCCCACGCCGACCACCCGCGGCAGCGAGAGCAGCTTGAGCGCGTCGTCGAGGGTGATGGTGTCGAGCGACATGGACTTGAACAGCGAGCCGGTGCGCGGCCGGTCGTTCTTCTTGGCGTCCTCGGGGAGCACCTCGGTGACGTACGGGCCGAAGCGGCCGTTCTTGGCCACGACCTGGAGCCCGCTGTCGGGGTGCACCCCGAGCTCGATCTCCTCGCCGGCGGGGTTCTCGAGCAGCTCGAGCGCCTTCTCGAGGGTCAGCTCGTCGGGCGGCAGGTCGTCGGGCACGTTGGCGCGCTTGCCGATCGGGTTGCCCTCGTCGTCCGGGCCCTCGAGGTAGGGGCCGTAGCGACCGACGCGCAGGTTGATGCCGCTCTCGCCGTCGCCCACCGGGAAGGTCGCCAGCTCGCGGGCGTCGATGTCGCCGAGCTCGTTGACCAGCCGCTGCAGGCCCGCCACCTCGGGCGAGCCGAAGTAGAACTCGCCGAGCTCGGTGTTGCGGTCCTTGCGGCCGGCGGCGATCTCGTCGAGGACGTCCTCCATGCCGGCCGTGAACTCGTAGGAGATCTGCCGCGGGAAGTGCTCCTCCAGCAGCCGGACGACCGAGAACGCCAGCCACGCGGGCACCAGGGCGGTGCCCTTCTTGTAGACGTAGCCGCGGTTGAGGATGGTGCCGATGATCGAGGCGTACGTCGACGGGCGGCCGATCTCGCGGTCCTCGAGCTCCTTGATCAGGGTCGCCTCGGTGTAGCGCGCCGGCGGCTTGGTCTCGTGGCCCGACGCGGTGATGCTCGCGGCGGAGACCGCGTCACCCTCGGCGAGGGTCGGCAGCCGGGTCTCGGCGTCGTCCTTCGTCGCACCCTCGTCGGTGCCCTCGACGTAGGCCTTGAGGAAGCCGTGGAAGGTGATCGTGCGGCCACTGGCGGTGAAGACGACGTCCTCGCCGCTCGACGCGGCGCCACCGAGCCGGACGGTCACGGTGTTGCCGACCGCGTCCTTCATCTGGGAGGCGACGGTGCGCATCCAGATCAGCTCGTAGAGCCGGAACTGCTCACCCGTCAGGCCGGTCTGCGCGGGGGTGCGGAACGTCTCGCCGGCGGGGCGGATCGCCTCGTGGGCCTCCTGGGCGTTCTTGACCTTCGAGGCGTAGACGCGCGGCGAGTCGGGGAGGTACTCGGCGCCGTACAGCTCGCGCACCTGGGCCCGGGCCGCGTCGACCGCACCACCGGAGAGGGTGGTCGAGTCGGTGCGCATGTAGGTGATGAAGCCGTTCTCGTAGAGGCGCTGGGCGACCGACATGGTCACCGACGCGCTCATGCCGAGCTTGCGGCTGGCGTCCTGCTGGAGCGTGGTGGTGCGGAACGGCGCGTAGGGCGAGCGGCGGTAGGGCTTCGCCTCGACGGAGCGGACCTCGAACGTCGAGTCCTGCAGGCCGGCCGCGAGCGTCTCGGCGCGGGACCGGTCGAGGTGGACGACGTTGGCGCCCTCCTTCAGCAGCCCCTGCTGGGTGAAGTCGGAGCCGCGGGCGACGCGGACGTCGTCGACGGTGTGCAGCCGGGCGGGGAACATCCGCTGGTCGTGCTTCGCGCCGGCGTCGAAGGTGCCCTCGAGGTCCCAGTACGACGCGAGCCGGAAGCGCATCCGCTCCCGCTCCTTGTCGACGACGAGCCGGGTCGCCACGGACTGCACGCGGCCCGCGGACAGGCCGGACATGACCTTCTTCCACAGCACCGGAGAGACCTCGTAGCCGTAGAGGCGGTCGAGGATCCGGCGCGCCTCCTGGGCCTCGACGAGGTCCATGTCGAGCTCGCGGGGGTTCTCCGCGGCCTCGAGGATCGCGGCCTTGGTGATCTCGTGGAAGACCATCCGCTTGACCGGGATGCCCTTCGGCTTCAGCTCGTCGAGGAGGTGCCAGGCGATCGCCTCGCCCTCCCGGTCCTCATCGGTGGCGAGGAAGAGCTCGTCGGCGTCCTTGAGGAGGCCCTTGAGCTTGGAGATGTGCGCCTTCTTGTCCCGGGGCACCACGTAGTAGGGCTCGAAGCCGTGGTCGACGTCGACCGCCAGCCGGCCCCAGGGCTTGTCCTTGATCTTCGCGGGGGTGTCCGCCGCGTTGTTCGGGAGGTCGCGGATGTGGCCGATCGAGGACTCGACGACATACCCCGATCCGAGGTACCCGCCGATGGTGCGGGCCTTCGCCGGGGACTCGACGATCACCAACTTGTGTGCCACTGGACCTGTCATTTCCTTCGCTGTGCGGTGCGTGCTGCCCCGAAGTGGGGCCCCACGGCCGAACACGGTAGCGCGTGCGGCGAACAACCCATTCCCGGCCGTCTCGCGGGAATCGTCGTGGAAGGCCCTCAGCGTTCCGCCATCGGCCCCCGTCACTGGAGCGTAGGTGAGAGACGATCACGGCCCCGGGAGGCGGACGGTGGACCAGGACGTCGCCGGGGACCTCACCCAGGAGTCCCTCGCCGGACGCGTGGTCCAGACGGTCCGCGCAAACCGCTGACAGGACCCCGCGGCAGGCCTACCGTCGAGGTCATGGGACCCCGGAGGTCAGTCCCCGTCATCCTCGCCCTGGCGTTCGTCGCGGCGACGTTCAGCGGCGCCGACGCCGCGGCCCGCCGCGACGGCCACCACCCGCTCGGCGGCTCGGCGGAGACGTCGACACCACCCGGCGCGTCCTCGACCGTCACCTCGGGCAACTACTCCAACGACGTCGGCAGCGCCGACATCTACATCAACACCGACGCGTCCCGGGCTGCCGAGGACTTCAAGCTGATGACCTTCGTGCTGATGAGCGTGAAAACCCCGAAGAAGCGGCTCGTCGCCTGCGCCGTGATGGCCGCCGACGAGCAGGCCCACGTCCGTGACCTGTTCACCGACGGGTCGGTCCCACCCGACCGGATCGAGTCGTTCGCCGGCAACAGGGCGGCGGCGTACGCCCTGATGTGCATGAACATCGCGCGGCTGATGGCAGAGATCGAAGCAGAGCCGCCGCCGGCTCGCGCGACGGCTCGGAGGTCGGCGTGCGAGGTCGTCCCCGTCAAGATCAAGGTGCACACCGAGCGGACGGAGGACGGCGGCTACCGGCTGGTCCCCGACGACGACAAGTTCAGCGACGGCACCAAGGCGCTACCGCTCAGGGCGACCTGCACCGGCAGAGGGACCAAGCTGACGATGCATGTGGCGCCCAAGAACAAGGGGTCACTGAGGAAGGTGACCGGCCCGCGGGTGATCGTCGGGGTCGCCAACCCGCCGGCCGCCGACCGCCGACCGGACCATGCCGGTCACCGTCGGGTTCAAGGGGCGCTGAGGAAGCCCTCGGCGACCAGCTCGCGCACCACCGGCAGGTAGGTCTCGCGGGTCTGCGCGGCGTCGAGGTCGAGCAGCTGCGCCAGCGCATCGAGGATCTGGCCGACGCTGAGGTCGCCGTCGCAGGCACCGACCAGCGCGGCCTCGACGGTGTCGGCCTGGCGGGCTCGGCGCAGCCCACGCTGCTGGCGCAGGACGACCGTCTCGGGGTCGGCCGCCCCGGGAGCACCGAGCGTCTCCTGGCGCACGTCGGTGCGGACCACGAGGTGGGAGTCGAGGTCGACCCGGGCGTCGTGCGCCGCAGCCCAGTCCCGGATCGCGGGCGCGATCGGCTGCTCGACGTCGTAGGGCCACTCGAGGAACTCGCGGGCGGAGCCGCCGCCCTTGCGCAGGTTGATCCAGCCGAACCCGACCGCCTCGATGCCCTGGTCCTCGAACCACGAGAGCCACGTGTCGTAGCGGACCAGGTAGTCGGCGGAGCCGTGCAGGCCGGCGTCCTTCAGCCAGAGCTCGACGTACGACGCCGGGTCGACGACCTCGCGCTGCACGACGAAGGCGTCGCAGTCGTCGGCCACCCACCCGGCCAGCCGCTCGTGCCAGGCGGCACCGGTCGGCACCACCCAGTTGGCGAGGACCTGGCACCAGCCGCCGTCGGTCAGGTGGTCGGGGGCGTTGCGGACGATGTGCTCGACGACGCGGTCGCCCGGCAGGCCCGAGTCGCGGTAGACGAGGCGTTCGCCGGTGGCGGGCGAGATGACGAACGGCGGGTTGGTGGCGATCAGGTCGAAGAGCTCCCCCGCGACCGGCTCGAAGAACGAGCCGTCACGCACCTCGAACGGGGTCTCGATCTCGTTCAGCTCGACGTTGAAGCGCGCCCACCGCAGCGCGCGCGGGTTGACGTCGGTGGCGACGACCGCAGCGCTGTGTGCGGCCAGGTGGAGGGCCTGCACACCACAGCCGGTGCCGAGGTCCAGCGAGCGGCCGACGGGCTCACGCAGCGTCAGCTGGGCCAGCGAGGTGGAGGCCGAGCTGATGCCGAGGACGTGGTCGGGGCCGACCCGGTTGAACCCGCCGTCGAGACCGGGCGTCAGGTCGCTGACGACCCACAGGTGCCGGTCGTCGACAGCGTACGGCCGGACGTCGAGGCGCGCGGTCACCTCGCCCACGGTCTGCTCCAGCAGGCCCTCGGCCACCATCCGGTCGACGAGACCGGGCAGCGCCCGCTCGGCGGCGACCCGCTCGACGGGGGCCTGCAGCAGGAACAGCCGGATCAGCGTCTCGAGCGGCCAGCCGCCGGCCGTCCGGCGCAGCCCGGGGGTCGTCTCGTTGCGCATCAGGGCGTCGTGCCCTTCCGGTCCGAGGACCTCGGCCACGCCGTCGTACGTGAACCCTGCCGAGAGGAGGGCCGCCCGCAGACGGTGCGGGAGGTCGGAGGTCGGAGGAGAGGTCACGGGACGAGCCTAGGACCACCGGTCCAGACCGCACTTTTGGCCGGCCGGCGTGACGGGCATCACCCCCCGCATGCATCGGTTCACGCGCGCCGTCGGCGCCCTCGCCATCTCCGCCCTGGTGTCCGCCGGTCTCGTGGTCGGACCGACCGGCACGGCCCAGGCGAAGGACCTGCTCCCGGGCGTGCCCGCCGCCCTGGCGGTCGTCAGCGCCCCGGTCCTGAGCGGGACCGGGGACGTCGGCTCGACGCTCACCCGCACCCTCCCGGTGTGGAACCTCGCCGGCGTCACGAACTCGACCCAGTGGCTCAGCGACGGCGCCGCGATCCCGGGCGCGACCGGCGCCACCTACGTGCCCACGGCTGCGGATGCCGGCTCGACGGTCCAGGCGGCCGTCACCGGCACCCTGCTCGACATCGTCCCGCTGACGGCGTACTCGAACGCGATCACGGTGCCCGCCGCCGGCGGCGGCGGGGAGGACCCCGGCGACCCCGGCGACCCCGGCGACCCCGGCGACCCCGGCGACCCCGGCGACGTGCTGTCGGCACTCGTGGGCCCGGTCCTGAACGGGACCCCGGCGGTCGGCTCGCTGCTGACCGTCACCGCCCCGGTCTGGAGCCTGCCGGGCGTCACCACCACGTACCAGTGGCTGCGCGACGGCGTCCCGATCCCGGGTGCGGACGACCCGTTCTACGTGCCGACGGTCGACGACGCCGGGCACCAGGTCTCGGTCTCCGTGAGCGGCGCCCTCCTGGGTGTCCCGGGCGTCAGCATGCTCACCGAGTCCCTCGGCATCCCGCTCTCCAGCGGCTCCACGGTGAGCCCAGCCAGCGATGTCACGGTCTCCGGCACCCGGAAGATCGGGACCGCGCTCACCGTCACCGGGCCGACGTGGGAGCCGGCTGACGCGACCAACACGTACCAGTGGCTGCGCGACGAGGCGCCGATCGCGAGCGCGACGGCCGCGACGTACACGCTCGTCCCGGCCGACCTCGGGCACGCGATCTCCGTGAAGGTCACCGGCCACAAGGACGGCTGGACCGACAACACCATCACCAGCGACCCGGTCGCCCCGGTGGTCGGCGACCCGATCCAGTTCCTCCTCAAGCCACGGCTGACCGGCACCGGCAAGGTCGGCAAGCTGCTGACCGCCGACCCCGGCGTGTGGGGAAGCGCCGGTGAGGACGGCGCGCCCCCGGCCTTCTCCTACCAGTGGAACCGCAACGGCGTCGCGATCCCCGGCGCGGTCGCGCAGACCTACCAGGCCCAGCTCGCCGACGCCGGCCGGAGCCTGACGGTCACGGTCAAGGCGGCCCGGCCGGCCTACCGGCCGGGCACGTTCACCACCGCCGGGATCACCGTCGCCAAGGTCGCCACGAGCCTGCGGGCCACGACCGCGAAGTCCACGATCAAGAAGGGCCAGGCGGCCGTGCTCGCGCTGCTGCTGAAGGCACCGGGAGTCGCGAAGCCGGCCGGGGTCGTCAAGGTCTTCGACGGGAAGCTGCTGCTCGAGAAGCTGACCCTGGCGCCCGGCAAGAGGGGGAGGACGACCGTCCGGCTCGCCGGATTGAAGCCGGGCCTGCACAAGCTCACCGCGGCGTACGCCGGCAGCGCCGTGCTGGCGGGCACCACCTCCCAGGTCGTGAGGCTGAAGGTCACCACGAAGAAGTAGCCGGACACGACACTGGCCCGTCAGAGGTGACTCTGACGGGCCAGTGTGCTGTGCGGCGGAGCTACTGCTGGGTCGGTGCCTCGAACCGCTGCGTCGGGGCGGGGTCGGGCTGGTGCACCGGCGGAGGAGGCGGCGGCGGCGGGGCCGGCGTGCCGGACTCGTCGTCGCCGAGCGTGACCTCGCGCTGCTTCGAGACGTAGACCGCCCCGGCGATGATCGCGACCGCCACGACGGCGATCAGGATCCGCAGGGCGTCGTGCTGGTCGTCGCCGACGCTCATCGAGACCACGGCGCTGGCGATCAGCAGCGAGACCAGGTTCATCACCTTGATCAGCGGGTTGATCGCCGGGCCGGCGGTGTCCTTGAACGGGTCGCCGACGGTGTCGCCGATGATCGTGGCCGCGTGGGCCTCCGATCCCTTGCCACCGTGGTTGCCGTCCTCGACCAGCTTCTTCGCGTTGTCCCACGCGCCACCCGAGTTGGCCAGGAAGACGGCCATCAGGGTGCCGGCGCCGATGGCGCCCGCGAGGAAGCCGGCCAGGGCGGTGACGCCGAGCCCGAAGCCGACCGCGACCGGCGCCAGCACCGCGAGGATGCCCGGCGTGATCAGCTCACGCAGGGAGTCCTTGGTGACGATGTCGACGACCTTGCCGTACTCCGGGCGGCCGGTGCCCTCCATGATGCCGGGGATCTCCCGGAACTGGCGGCGCACCTCGTAGACGACCGCGCCCGCTGCCCGGGCCACGGCGTTGATCGCCAGGCCGGAGAAGAGGAACACCACGGCCGCGCCGAGGAGGACGCCCACGATGACGGCGGGGTTGAAGACCGAGAAGTCGAGCAGGTAGTTCTCGTCCGGGCCGACGTTGGCCTTGTTGAGCGCCTCGAAGACCGAGGTCGCATAGGACCCGAAGAGGGCCGTGGCCGCGAGCACCGCGGTCGCGATCGCGATGCCCTTGGTGATCGCCTTGGTCGTGTTGCCGACGGCGTCGAGCTCGGTGAGGATCTGCGCGCCCTCGGGGCTGACGTCGCCGGACATCTCCGCGATGCCCTGCGCGTTGTCGGAGACAGGGCCGAAGGTGTCCATCGCGACGATCACGCCGACGGTGGTGAGCAGCCCGGTGCCCGCGAGCGCGACCGCGAACAGCGACACGGTCAGCGCAGCACCGCCCAGGAGGTACGCGCCGAACACGGCGGCGCCGATGACCAGGGTCGTGTAGACCGCGGACTCGAAGCCGACCGAGAGGCCGGCGAGGATCACCGTGGCCGCGCCCGTGAGCGAGGTCTTGCCGACGTCCTTGACCGGGCGGTGCTCCGTGCCGGTGAAGTAGCCGGTCAGGGCCAAGATCCCGGCCGACATCACGATGCCGATCACCACGGCGGACGCCGCGATGAACCGTGGGTCGCCGTCGGCGCCGGAGAGGCCGCCGGCGATGTTGTTGAACTCGTCGAAGCTGCCCGGCAGGTAGACGTAGGCCAGGATCACGCTGGCCACGGCGGCGATGCCCGAGGACAGGTAGAACGACCGGTTGATGGTCGTCAGGCCGTTGACGCCGGCCGTCGGCCGGGTGAGGTAGACGCCGGCCACGGCGGTGAGCGCACCGATCGCGGGGATGAGGAGCGGGAAGACCAGACCCTTGTCGCCGAAGGCCTGCGAGCCGAGGATCAGCGCGGCGACGAGCGTCACGGCGTACGACTCGAAGAGGTCGGCGGCCATGCCGGCGCAGTCACCGACGTTGTCGCCGACGTTGTCGGCGATCGTCGCGGCGTTGCGCGGGTCGTCCTCGGGGATGTTCTGCTCGACCTTGCCGACCAGGTCGGCACCCACATCGGCGGCCTTGGTGAAGATGCCGCCGCCGACCCGCATGAACATGGCGAGCAGCGCGGCACCGAAGCCGAAGCCCTCGAGCACCTTGGGCGCCGTGTCCTGGAAGCAGATCACCACGATGCTCGCGCCGAGGAGGCCGAGACCGACGGTGAGCATGCCGACCATGGCACCGGTCCGCAGACCGATCCGCATGGCGGGCTCGCGGCCCTGCTCGTTGGCGGCCGCAGCCACCCGGAGGTTGGCGCGGACCGCCAGGTTCATGCCGAGGTACCCCACCGTGGCGGAGAAGCCGGCGCCGACGAGGAAGAAGACGGACCGGAAGATCCGGACCGTGGCGTCATCGGCAGGTAGTGCGAGCAACGCGAAGAAGGCGATCGCCGCGAAGATGGCGAGCGTCCTGAACTGTCGCGTCAGGTAGGCGTTGGCGCCTTCCTGCACCGCTTGCGCGATGTTCTTCATGTTGTCGGTGCCTTCACCGGCGGCGAGTACCTCTTGGCGGAACATCGCAGCCATCGCAAGCGCGCCCAGCGCGATCAGTGCGACGACGATGACCAGCACGAGGTTGCCTCCGGTGAGGTCCACGACTGCGGGACTGATCCCCGTCATGTGCTTCCTCCTGGGAGTGATACAAGTCTCACGGACGACGCGGAGTCTACGCAGGAGGAGGCGTGCTAAAGCACGGACATGTGATCCGGGCCACACCGGGAGATGCGAACGGCCCGGACCGCAGGCACCGCGGGATCACCGCGTGAGGGGCGCGACGAGGCGCGCCGGCGCCGTCGTACGGCGCGCGTGAGGAGCCGGGGGTCAGCTGCTGGCGAGCGCGGCGTCGGCCGACTCGTGGATGACGAACACCTTGGCCAGGCCGGTGATCCGGAAGATCTTGAGAAGGCGGTCCTGGTTGCAGACCAGCTGCAGGGAACCGTCGTGCGCGCGCACCTTCTTCAGGCCGCCGACGAGGACGCCGAGGCCGGTCGAGTCCAGGAACTCGACCTCTTCCATGTCGATCACGATGTCGTAGACGCCGCCAGCGACGAGCTCGGTGATCTTGTCGCGCAGCTTGGGGGCGGTGTAGACGTCGATCTCGCCCCCGACGGCAACGATGGTCTTCCCACCGGCGTCGCGAGTCGTCAGAGTCAGGTCCACCTATGTCTCCCCGGAGCAGCTTGTTCGGTCGTCGGACCCTGTCGCGGCTTCTGCCCCGACATCCGACCTGCACAATGAAACCACGCCCGCCCCTTCCCGCGCACAAACTAGGTGAGAGTTCCGCGAGAAGTGAGGACGGCCCACCGTACGACGCGCGCCCGGCCGCAGGCGTTCCCGGGTCCCCCCTGTCGGTGCCGTCGACGAGAATGACCGCATGACCTCGGCGCTGCACTCCTCCTCCCGTGGCCCCGCCCACGGCGCGGCTCGCAGCGTCGCCGCCGTGGTCGAGCGGCTGTCCGGCGTGCCCGGCCGCGAGGGCCGGATGCGCCACCTCGAGGTGCTGCCGGCGCGGGCCGCGCGCTACGCGGACTGGCCCGACTGGGCCGGTCCCGACGTGGTCGCGGCGTTCGAGGCCCGCGGTGTGTCGCGGCCCTGGCAGCACCAGGTCGCCGCCGCCGACGCGGCCCACGCCGGCCAGCACGTGGTGCTCGCCACCGGCACCGCGTCGGGCAAGAGCCTCGGCTACCAGCTGCCCGCCCTCTCGGCCGTGCGGTCCGCACGCGGACCACGAGGTCAGCGCGGCGCGAGCGTCCTCTACCTCGCGCCGACCAAGGCGCTCGCCCAGGACCAGCTCGCCGGCATCAGCTCGCTCGGGCTCGACCTGCGGGTCACCACCCACGACGGCGACAGCGGCCGCGACCAGCGCGACTGGGCGCGCGACCACGCGGAGTACGTCCTGACCAACCCCGACATGCTCCACCACTCGCTGCTGCCCGGGCACTCGCGCTGGGCCGACTTCCTCGGGTCGCTGAGCTACGTCGTCGTCGACGAGTGCCACCACTACCGCGGCGTGTTCGGCGCCCACGTCGCGCACGTGCTGCGGCGGCTGCGCCGGGTCTGCGCGCTCTACGGCGCTTCCCCCACCTTCGTGCTCGCCTCCGCGACCGTCGCCGAGCCGGAGGTCGCCGCCCGCCGGCTGACCGGCCTCGACGTCCTGGCCGTCACCGGCGACGCCTCCCCGCGCGGCGAGGTCTCGCTGGTGCTGTGGGAACCGCCCTTCACGTCCCACACCGGGGAGAACGGCGCACCGGTCCGCCGGGCCGCGTCCTCCGAGACCGCGGACCTGCTCGCCGACCTGGTCGCCGAGGACGTCCGCACGCTCGCGTTCATCCGCTCCCGGCGCGGCGCCGAGCAGGTCGCGATGACCGCCGCCGACCTGCTGGCCGAGGTGGACCCGTCGCTGCCGGGCAAGGTGGCGTCCTACCGCGGCGGGTACCTGCCCGAGGAGCGCCGGGCGATCGAGGAGGCGCTGCGCCGCGGCGACCTGACCGGCCTGGCGGCGACCAACGCGCTCGAGCTCGGCATCGACGTCTCCGGGCTCGACGCCGTGCTGATGGCCGGCTTCCCCGGCACCCGCGCCGCGCTCTGGCAACAGGTCGGCCGGGCCGGCCGCGACGGCCAGGACGCGCTCGGCATCCTGGTCGCGCGCGACGACCCGCTCGACACCTACCTGGTGTCGCACCCCGACGCACTCCTCGGCCAACCGGTCGAGGCGACGGTCTTCGACCCGTCCAACCCCTACGTGCTCGGCCCGCACCTGTGCGCGGCCGCCCACGAGGCGCCGCTGACCGAGGCCGACCTGCCGCTCTTCGGCCCCACCGCGCGCGAGGTCGTCGAGGCCCTCACCGACGGCGGGCTGCTGCGGCGCCGGCCGCGCGGCTGGTTCTGGACCGACCGGCGCCGCGCCAGCGACCTCGCCGACATCCGCTCGACGGGCGGCGCACCCGTGCAGCTCGTCGAGGACGAGACCGGCCGGGTGATCGGCACCGTCGACGCGTCCAGCGCCCACGGCACCGCCCACGCCGGCGCCGTCTACGTCCACCGGGGTGAGACCTGGCTGGTGCGCTCGCTCGACCTGGAGGACCGCGTCGCGGTCATCGAACGCTCCGACCCCGACTACTCCACCACGGCCCGCGAGGTCACCGACATCTCGATCGTCCAGGAGCGCGAGCACGCCCGGTGGGGCGACTGCCGGCTGTCGCTGGGCGACGTGGACGTCAGCCACCAGGTCGTCTCGTTCCTCAAGCGCCGCCAGCCGGGCGGCGAGGTGCTCGGCGAGGAGCCGCTCGACCTGCCGGTGCGCGCGCTGCGCACGACGGCCGTCTGGTGGACCGTCCCGGAGGCCGCGCTGGACGAGGCCGGGCTGGCGGGTCGCGACCTGCCCGGCTCCGCCCACGCCGCCGAGCACTGCTCCATCGGTCTCCTGCCGCTCTTCGCGACGTGCGACCGGTGGGACATCGGCGGTGTCTCGACCGCCGTCCACCCCGACACCGGACAGCTGACCGTCTTCGTCTACGACGGCCACCCCGGTGGCGCCGGCTTCTCCGAGCGCGGCTTCCGGGCCGCGCGCGCCTGGCTCACCGCCACCCGCGACACCATCCGGTCCTGCACCTGCGACGAGGGCTGCCCGTCGTGCATCCAGTCGCCCAAGTGCGGCAACCAGAACAACCCGCTCGACAAGCCCGGCGCGGTGGCGCTGCTCGACGTGCTGCTCGGCGGCAGCTAGCCTCCGGATATGGTGGTCCTGGGTCTCATCCTCATCGCCGCGGGCGCGCTCGCCATCGTCGCCGCACTCGGCACCGCCGACGGCACGAGCGTCGAGCTGCTCGGCACCGACGTCGGCGCCCTGGCACTCTTCTTCATCGGCGTCGGCAGCGGCGTGGCGATCCTCTTCGGCTACACCGTCCTCAAGTACGGCACGAAGCGGTCGCTGCGCCAGCGCCGCGAGAGCAAGAAGCTCAACGAGCTCTCGGAGAAGCTCGACGAACGTGAGGCCGAGCGGCGGCGCGAGGACGCCGAGGAAAGCGACCGCTCGATCTGAGCCGTTCGTCCTGGCTCATCCGGGACCGGCGCGGGCTTCGGCCTCGAGGTCCGCGGCCTGGCCGAGCCAGTGCGGGCCGTCCACCAGCACCCGCACCGTGACCTCACGGCCGGCGACCGCGCACGACGTGAGCTGTGCACCGTTGGCCGACGCGGTCGACCGGCCGGCAGTGCACGGGTCCTGACCCCGGCCGACCGCCGACGCGGCGGAGAGCGCGGCCAGGTCGGCCGCCGACTGGGCGACCCGGTGCGCCCGCACCAGCGCCGCCACCACGCCCAGCGCCGCGCCGAGCAGCAGGAGCACGGCCAGGCACGAGATCGCGAACAAGCTCGCCGACCCCCGCTCGGCGCGCCTCACGGCCCGGCCCCCTCCGCCGCCGCCACGGCCTGCGCGGACACGGTGACCGCCGGGAGCGCCCCGAACAAGCCACCCGGGCCGGCGACCCGGCCCACGACGACGGCGGTCACCTGGCCCCCGTCGGCGCCGACGCTGACCCGGCTCCCGTCCGGGGCCACCTGCCGGCCGCGGGCCACGGCGCTGTCCACGCTGTCGCCGCGCGCCACGGCCCGGGCCGTCTCGCGCGCCGCATCGACGGCTCGCACCTGCGCGGCGCCGACCGCGAGCAGCCAGACCAGGCCGATGGTCACCGCGACCAGCAGCGGCAGCACTATCGCCAGCTCGGCGGTCGCCGCGCCGCGCTCGCAGCGCCGGCGCGTCATCCGATGCCCAGCAGCCCGAGGACGTGGTCGAACAGGGTCTTGAGGAGCTGGTCGCCGAAGCCGCCGGTGAGCAGCTTGTAGAGCAACCCGGCCAGGCCGGCGCCGGCCGCGGTGCCGACGGCGTACTCGGCGGTGGTGATGCCGCGCTCCTCGCGGTGCGTGGCGCGGAACTTCCGGCGGGGCAGGTGGTGCAGCGACATGAGGGACTCCGTTTCCCGGTCGCCCGATGCGACCGTCGCCGTCGACCCTCCGCGATGACGGGGAGGGCCCGCACCGGCCGTCGCGGCTCCTGTGGAGGTCGGTGCGGGAACGGGCGCGGTGGAGAGTCAGCGGCTCACAGCTCGAGCGTCGCGAGGAGCGCGACCACGAGCGGCACGATCCCGATCAGCACGAACGCCGGGAGCAGGCAGAGCCCCAACGGGAGCGCTGCCTTCACGCCGACGGCCCGGGCCCGTTCCTCGGTCTCGGTGCGCGCGGCGCGGGCCAGGTCGCCGGCGAGCCGCTCGACCGAGGCGACGACGGGGGCGCCGGTGGCGTGCGCACGCGACAGCGTGCGGCCGAGCCGGGCGAGCTGGGGGTCGTCGGCGAGCGACGACCAGACGTCGACCGGGTCGAGGCCCAGGGCGAGCCGCGACGCCACCCCGGAGAGCCGGTCACCCGCCGCACCGGGGAGCGCGGCGCAGACCAGGGCGATGCCCTCGGCCGGCGCGGAGCCGGCCCGCAGCGTGGCGCCGAAGAGCTCGACGACGTGCGGCAGGTCGCGGCGCACGGCGTCGCGACGGCGCCGGACGTCGGCCGGCTCGGCCCGCCCGATCGCCACCCAGCAGACGATCCCGGCGACCATGCCGGCGGCAGGGCCGGCCCGCCCCTGCACGAAGACGACGGCACCGATGCCCGCGAGCAGGCTCCAGACCAGGCGGTGGCGGTGCAGCCAGCCGACCGACGGCGCCGCCGCGGCCGCCGCGGGACGGCGCAGCGCCGGTCGGACCGGCAGCGCCAGCGCGGCCGCCGCCGCGGCACACACGACCGGCACCCAGCCGGTCGCCGCCGCCGTCATCATGCGGCGTCCTCGGCCTCGCGGGCGATCGCCTCGATCCACCAGAGCCCGGCCAGGCCGAACCCGAGCCCGCACGCGAGGCACGCCAGGCCGGCGGGGTGCCCGAGCAGGAAGCCCCACGGGTCGCCGCCCGCCCCGGACCCCATCGCCAGGGCGAGGACCGGCAGGCCGGCGACCAGCCGGGCCGTGGCCCGCGCCGAGGCCAGCTCGCCGGTGACCAGCCGGCGGGTGGCCGCGGTGGCGCGCAACCCGTCGGCCACCCGGTCCACCGTCGCGGACAGCCCCTGGCCGGTCCGGTGCGCGACCTGCCACGCAGCGGCGACGACGCGCAGGTCGCGGGCGCCGTCCAGGTCGGCGGCCAGCACGCGCAGCGCGGCCGGCACGTCGGCCCCGACCCGGAACGCCTCGGCGACCGGTGCCATCGGCGGCCAGGCGGTGGCCGCCCGGTCGAGCGCCTCACCGGGCGGCCGCCCTGCGCCGAGCTCGCTCGCGAGCAGCTCGCAGGTCTCGAGGACGTGGCCGCTCACACGCTCGGCGGCACGTCGACGGTGACGCCGGCGCCACAGCCCGGTCGAGCCGGCCGCCGCGGCCCCGGCGATGAGGGCCAGGGCACCGAGCTGCGGGGCGGCTGCCACGACGACGCCCACGCCCGCGAGCAGCGCGGTGAGCCCGAGGCGCCCGATCGGGGCGGCGGAGCCGGGCGTCGGGTCGAGCCGGGCGGTCGGCCGGATCAGCAGCACGACGGCCAGCACCGCACAGCCGACGGCGAGCCCGGTCATCGGTCCAGCCGAGCCGCGAGCGTCGCCGCACCGGGGCCCGGGACGCTGCGACCGCCGGCGTCGACCCGCAGCGCCGAGACCATCGACACCAGTCCGTCGGCGCCCCGCTCGGGCACGGCGACCTCGCGCAGCCGCCGCACGCCGTCGGGGCCGCGGGCGAGGTGGAGCACGGCGTGCACCGCCGAGGCGAGCTGGCTGTGGGCGGCGTCGCGGCCCAGGCCGGCGGCCAGCGCGAGCGCCTCGACCCGGGCCGGGACGTCGGCAGCGGAGTTGGCGTGGAGGGTGCCGCAGCCGCCCTCGTGCCCGGTGTTGAGGGCGGCGAGCAGGTCGACGACCTCGCCGCCGCGGACCTCGCCCACGACCAGTCGGTCGGGTCGCATCCGCAGCGCCTGCCGCACCAGCGCCCGCACCTCGACCGCGCCGCCGCCCTCGATGTTGGGCGGCCGGCCCTCGAGGGCGACGACGTGCGGGTGGTCGGGACGCAGCTCGCTCGCGTCCTCGACGAGCACGATCCGCTCCTCGGCGGCGACGCGGGACAGCAGCGCGGCGAGCAGCGAGGTCTTGCCGGACCCGGTGCCGCCGCTGACCAGGAAGGCCAGCCGAGCGTCGACGATCGCCTGCAGGATCCGGGCGGTGTCGGGGGTGAGGGTGTCGAGCCCGACCAGCTCGTCGAGGTCGAAGGTGCGCTGGCGGGGCACCCGCAGCGACACGAGGGTGCCGGGCCGGGCGAGCGGGGCGAGGACGGCGTGGAAGCGGGTGCCGTCGGGCAGCCGCAGGTCGACGTACGGCGTGGCGTCGTCGAGCCGTCGGCCGCCGAGTGCGGCCAGCCGCTGGGCCAGCCGCCGCACCGACTCCTCGTCGGGGAACCGCACCGGGGTGAGCTCGAGGCCGGAGCCGCGGTCGAGGTAGACGCGGTCGGCGCCGTTGACCAGGACATCGGTCACGTGCGGAGTCCGCAGCAGCGGCTCGAGAGGTCCGGCGCCGACCACGTCGCGGCGCAGCGCCTCGTGGACCGCGAGCACCGTGGCGTCGCCGACCGGCCGACCGGTCTCGCGCAGCGCCTCGGCCACGCGGTGCGGCGTCAGCTCACCCGGGCTGCGGGCCAGCCGGTCACGGACCGCCTCGAGGTCGTCGAGGGGTACGGCGCTCATGCTGCGGCGGCGCGGAGGAGGAGCAGCTGGTCGAGCACCTCGCTCGCCGCCCGGCCGAGCGACCCGCGGCGGGAGCGGACCGGTCCGAGCCCGAGGTCGATCGCCTCGCCCAGCCCACGCTGGTCGGCCATCGTGGCGAGCACGGGGATGCCGGTGGCCCGCGCGACGGCCTGCGGGTCGATGCCACCGCCGCGCAGGACCAGGCGGACGGTGGTGGGGTCGCGATGGCGCGCGCAGATCCGGACCGCGGAGGCCACGCCGGCGACGGTCGGCACGACCACCACGAGGAGCCGGTCGCAGCGCGCCGCGACCTCGTCGACGACCGGGTCGGCCGTGCGCGGCAGGTCGACGACGACCAGGTCGTGGCCGCGCTTCGCCGCGGACAGCACCTCGCGGACGGCGAACGCCTGGAGGGAACCGGGGGTCCCGGCGGGCCAGGCGAGGGCCCCGAGGCCCTCGCGGCGCGGCAGCGCCTCGCGCAGCGAGCGGGCGCTGAGCCGCCCGGTCGTCTGGCAGAGGCCGTCCCACCGCACCCCGTCGCGGTCCTCGAGCCCGAGGACCCGGTCGACCCCGGGCCCCAGCGGGTCGGCGTCGACGACCACCGCCCGGCCGCGGCGCGCGGCCAGCTGCCCGAGCGCGCACGCGAAGGTCGTCGCCCCCGCACCACCGCTACCGCCGACCACCCCGACCACGAGCCCGGCGGCCGGCGCTTCCGCGCCGGCGTCGCCGAGGTCGGTGAGGGTCTCGGTCAGCCAGGCCTCGGAGCGCGGCAGCTGGGCGACGCTCTCGGCCCCCACGTCGAGGGCGACCCGGAACATCACATCGGGCACCGGCCCCCAGGCCGCGACGTACACCCCGGGTCGGCGGGCCGGCGAGATCCGCGCCAACTCCTCGGCGACGTCGGCGCCGACCAGCACCAGCGGCGCGGCACCCCAGGCGCGCAGCGCGGACCCGCCGTCGACGGCGACGTCGGGGGTGACGCCGGCCGCCGCGGCGAGGCGCAGCAGCTCGTCGAGGAGGGACTGGTCACGGGTGATGAAGAGAGGTGCGGTCATGCGGTGATGGTTCCGCGGGCGGCCGCGCGCCGAACCGGCCGGCGCGGCACCTGTGGAGAACTCGTCCGACATCGGCGCCTGTGGACGGTTGCCGACCCCGGCACGCCTACGATTGAGGCATGGCGCCCCGCCCGACCGCGGCCTTCTTCGATCTCGACAAGACGATCATCGCCAAGTCGAGCACGCTGGCCTTCAGCAAGCCCTTCCAGGCCGGCGGCCTGATCTCCCGGCGCGCGGTGCTGCGCTCGGCGTACGCCCAGTTCGTCTACCTCGTCGGCGGCGCCGACCACGACCAGATGGAGAAGATGCGGCAGTTCATGTCGCAGCTCTGCGCCGGCTGGGACGTCGCCACGGTCCGCGAGATCGTCGCCGACACCCTGCACAACATCGTCGACCCCCTCGTCTACGACGAGGCCGTGTCGCTGATCGAGGAGCACCGGCTCGCCGGCCGCGACGTCGTGATCGTGTCGGCGTCCGGCACCGAGGTCGTGGAGCCGATCGCCGAGATGCTCGGCGCCGACCGGGTGATCGCGACCCGGATGGAGGTCTCCGACGGCTGCTACACCGGCGGCATCGAGTACTACGCGTACGCCGAGGAGAAGGCGCGCGCGATCGAGGAGCTCGCCGACACGATGGGCTACGACCTGGAGAACAGCTACGCCTACAGCGACTCGGTGACCGACGTCCCGATGCTCGAGGTGGTGGGCCACGCCTACGCCGTCAACCCGGACAAGGAGCTGCGCAAGGCGGCGGCCTCGCGGGGCTGGCCGGTGCTGGTGTTCACCAAACCGGTGGCGCTCCAGTCGCGGGTGACCTTCCCGCCCGCCAGGCCGACCCTGGCCGCGCTGGCGGTCGGCGGCGTGGTGGCCGTCGGCGGGGTGCTGTGGGCCAACGCCCGCCGGCGCCGCCTCGGCGCCTAGCGTCCCGAGTCAGCCGGCGCTCTCCACCGAGCCGACCACGTGGCGGCTGATCGGCTCCAGCGCTGCGCGCTGCGAGCGCCGCCCGTCGACGACGAGCCGGTTGTCCCCGACGAGGTAGACGCTCGTCCACGACCACGTGTCGTCCGTCTGGGCGTCGCGGTAGGAGTAGACCCAGCGGACCCGCACCGCCGCACCCGGCCCGCTCACGCGGAACTCGTGCTCCCGGTAGTAGCGCGGCCCGAGCGCGCGCATCTCCCGCCGCTCGGTACGGGCCTCACGGACCGTGTCCACCAGGGGCTCGAGGTCGACCACGATCCAGCGGCCGGGCGCCGTGTAGTCGAAGAAGCCGACGCTGTGCCGGTTGAGGCGGCTCCGCTCCCAGTTGTCGGGGACGTCGAGCGTGAGGCGCTCCCCGGTCCCGGCGGCGGCCACCTCCTGCTGCTCGTAGACGACGTCGGTGGCCGTGGCAGGGGGCGGGGCGGCCGCGACGAGGCAGGCCGCTGCGGCGAGAGAGGTCAGGACGGTGCGCGACATGCGGATCTCCTGGGGCCGATCGGACCGGGTGACAGGAGCAGTACGCCGAGCGGGCCGCTCCGGTTGCGTCAACCCGGAAGTTTCCATCTGCCGGATACCGGCGTCGCGACCTAGCGTCCTGACATGGCCCCCACTCCGACCACACCTCCGACCATCGCGGTCCGGGTCGTCACGACGTACGACGACGCCACCCGCCGGGTCGATCTGCAGATCACCGGCACCCGCGGCGTCGCGCTGGAGGCCGGTCGGGCCACGCCGTTCGACACCGAGCGGCTCTGGCCCACGGTCCGCGAGCTGCTCCCGCCGCTCGGCCAGCTCCGCGCCGACCCCGCCGGCCGGCTGACCCCGGTCGAGCCGCGCCGACCCGGCCCGGACTGGGTGGAGGAGTGCCGGGCGATGGTCGCGATCGCCACCGTCGCCGCACCCGAGGGTCTCGAGACGGAGTCTCCCCGGGTCGCGCTCCGCACCTGGTTCGCCACCGACGACGAGCTCTGGTCGGCGACCCCCCGGCCCGACGGCTCCACCGACATCCGGTCGGCGACCCCGGGTGACGTCGCCGAGCTCCTCGTCTGGGACGTCACCGGCGCCCTCGACGTGCTCGTCCGGGCCCGGAGCGAGACGCCATGACCTGTCCCCCACGAAGTTGCTCGCTGCGCTCCCCAGTCCGCGGGGACCCCAGATGAGCATCACGCACGGCATGGACACGGTCGCCGGCAAGCAGGCCGGCGACCAGCTCCGCCAGGGCTCGGACCAGATCATCGAGATCGCGCAGCGGCTCGACGCGATCCTGATGTCCTTCGACTGGACCGGCACCGACGCCGACCGCGTGCGGGCCGGCTGGCAGGACGTCGAGCGGCCCGCCCTCGACGTCACCGCCCAGCACCTCTCGATCCTCGCCGTCCAGCTCCAGAAGGAGGCCGACGAGCAGGACACCGCCTCCGACCGGGGCAGCGGGGCCGGCGCCGTCGCGTCCGGTGCGGCGGCCGCGCCGGCCACCGGCGGCGGCATCATCGGCTGGCTCGACCGCCACGTCGGCGCGTTCCTCGACGGGCTGGTGTCGACCGTCAGGAACGGGCGCGACTTCGACGGCTTGCTCCTCGATGTCCTCACCGGCCAGCAGGACTGGTCCGTCGCCGCCCTGGCCGCGAGCGCGATCTCGACGGTGGGCGCCGGCGTCGGCGCGGTCGTCAACGGCGTCACCGGCGAGGACGCGCACTGGTTCGAGGACGGCGAGGGCCTGGCCGGCACCCCGGTCGCCGCGCCCACCGACCCGAGCCGGGCGACCCAGTTCCAGCCGGTGGTCACCCAGCCCCACGACCTGCCGTCCCTGATGCAGGGCGTGACCGACGCCTACCAGGTCGGCAGCGGCCCGGGCAGCACCGGCGACATCCGGATCACCGAGGTCGACAACGGCACCGGCACCCCGTCGTACATCGTCGCGGTCCCCGGCACCGAGACCTGGAACCCGTCGGCCGGCGCCAACCCCCACGACCTGACCTCCAACCTGGCGCTCGTCGCAGGCACCCCCAGCGCGGCGGCGCAGTCCGTGGTCCGCGCGATGGAGCAGGCCCACATCCCGCCCGGGTCCCCGGTGATGCTGGTCGGCCACAGCCAGGCCGGCATCGGCATCGCGACCCTGGCGTCCGACCACAGCCTCGTGGAGCGCTTCACCATCACCCACGTCCTGACGTACGGCGCCCCGATCGACCACATCGCGATCGACCCGTCGGTCCAGGTCCTCCAGGTCCAGCACGGGATGGACGTCGTCCCCCGTCTCGACCTCGGCGGCGTCACCACCAGCGGCCGGTTCCCCGCCTCCGCGCCGGGCGTGACCCTCGACAGCCCGGGCGCCGTCTGGCGGCCCGACATCAACCACAGCTACCTCGAGTACTCCCAGTCCGTGCGCGACGAGCTCGGCGCCGCCACCGACGAAGGTCGTATCCTCCGTGACTACCAGGCCACGCTGGCTCCGTTCTTCGTCACGCCCGGGGGCAGCGCGACCGCCGTCGACGTCCCCGTGACCCGAGGTGACCGCCCGTGACCCGCCCGTTGCCCACCGCATGACGGGGCTGTTCGCACGCCTCATCGGACGCGGCCGGCCGGACGCCGAGACCGTCGCGGCCCAGGTCGCGGCCGCGATCGCGCGAGTGCCGGGCGTGGTCGACGAGCAGGTCGGCTACAACCACCTGCAGTACTCCGCCGGCGCGCTGAGCGGCGTGGTCGACCTCGACGCGGCGGTGACCTTCGACGACGTGCTGCGCGCGGCGCACGCCGCCCTGGTCGAGCAGCTCGGCGACGACGCCGACCGGGTCGTGGTCTACCTCAGCGGCCGCACCGCCGACGGGCACGCCGTCGAGCCGGACGCCTTCGGGCTCCCCCAACGGCCCACCGGGACCGACCTGCGACGCCGCTACGCCTGATCTCGCCTTCACCCGGGAAGTCAAGCCTTGAACGTCGGGTCGAACAGGCGTAGACAGGCAGGGAAGAACTGAACAGCAGCACGTGAGCCTGGTACCCACGCGGCGATCTACCCTTCGTTGAGGGCGCTTGCCACCGGGAACTCCCCGAGGCAGTAGTTAGATGTTGCACGCCTGGTAGCCATCGGCCTCACGTGTCAGCGGCGGCACCCGGACCAATCACATCGAGACCACCGGGTGCCGTTCGCATTCTCAGTCGGCCGCCCGCCGCAGCGGGCTCGCCTCGGCCCCGGCGGCGAAGGCCTCCGCGCCGTACAGCAGCCACGCCTGCACGCCCGCCGGCCCGCCGTCGCGGTAGCCGCGCAGGTTCGACTCGTACGCCGCGCGCAGCGCCAGGTGCCCGGCCTCGGGCACGACCAGCGACTTCTCGTCGACGCCGCGCGCCACCAGCACCAGCCGCTCGGTGGCGCGGGCGACGATGCCGTTGTGGGAGCCGAACGGCGCCGCGGTCGCGAGCTCGGCGTGCACCACGGCGGCCAGCAGCAGCGCGGGCGCGGTGGTGGTGGCGGTGAGCAGGTCGCCGACGGCGCGCAGCCGCTCGGCCGCGGCGGCGTCGCGTGGCCGGCCGCGCCGGTCGGCGGGCTGCGAGCCGGCGGCCAGGGCGTGGATCCGGGCCAGCGCCTGCAGGGGTGAGCGGGTCAGCGCCGGGGCCAGCGAGAGCAGCTCGGCCGACAGCCGGACGGCGTCGCCGGCGACCTCGTCCGCCGCGCCCTCCCGGATCTCGGCCAGCGACGACGCCGACCCCTCCAGCACCGCGCTGGCGTGGGCGCCCCGGAGCAGGCTCTCGGCGGTCGTCTCGGGGGAGGTACGGCGCAGGCCGCGGTCGCGCAGCATCACGTCGATCCCGTCGCGGGCGGCGGCGTACGCCGACGGCACGCCCTCGAGGGACGACAGCCGGGCCAGGGGATCGGTGCTCACCGACCGAAGGCTAGCGAGCAGGTAGCGTGGCCTCGATGAGTGACCAGCACGCGCGCTCCTTCGGCGCAGTCGCCGACGCCTACGACCGTGGCCGGCCGAGCTACCCCCGGGAGGCCGCGGCCTGGCTGGTCGGCGACCAGCCGGTCGCCGCGCTCGAGCTCGGGGCCGGCACCGGCAAGCTCACCGAGGCGCTGGTCGACCTCGGCCACGACGTGCACGCCACCGAGCCCGACGAGCAGATGCTCGCCCTCCTCGAGCAGCGGCTGCCCGACGTACGCACGTCCCAGGCGTCGGCCGAGGAGATCCCCGCACCCGACGCGTCGTACGACGTGGTGGTCTCGGCACAGGCGTTCCACTGGTTCGACCCCGACCGGGCGCTGCCCGAGATCGCGCGGGTGCTCAAGCCCGGCGGCCGGCTGGCGCTCGTGTGGAACCAGCGCGACGAGCGCATCCCGTGGGTGCGCAAGCTCGGTGCGATCATCGGCACCCAGGAGCAGCTCCGCGAGCCGGCGGAGGCGCTCGTCACGTCGACGCGTTTCGGGTTCGTCGAGGACCGCGTCTTCCGGCACTGGCAGGTCGTCGACCGCGAGTCGATCCGCGACCTGGTGCTCTCGCGCTCCAACGTCGCGGTGCTCGACGAGGAGGGCCGGGCCGCGAAGCTGGCCGAGGTGCTCGCGTTCTACGACGACTACGGCCGCGGCATGGACGGCATGCAGCTGCCGTACGAGGCGCGCTGCTTCCGCGCGGTCGTGGTCGACCCGCCGGAGGCCGAGCGGGCGTCGGCCGACAGGGAACCCTCGGAGGCTGCGGACGGGGCGACGGCTCCGGTCTCCGACGGTGCCGACGCCGACATGCTGCTGATCGACTTCCGCTGACCCGATGAGCCGTCCCTGGCGTCGCCGTCATCTCGGGACGGAGGCCGACCGGGCGACGTTCCGGACGCTGCACAGCGCCTCACTGGCCTCGCCCGCGCTGCGCGAGGGGCTGACCCGCGACAGCGCCGAGCGCAGCATCCGGCACCTCCACGCGCTGCTCGGGAGCCCGGCCCTCGCCCTGACCGACACCGCGGAGACACTCGCGTGGCACGGCGGCGGCCAGCACCACGCCGACCAGTGCCCCGGCCTGGCGGTCGCGACGGTCGAGCGCGGGAGCACCCGGATGTTCGACCGCGGTGACCTGCCGTGCGACGTGCCCGGCTGCCTGATCCGGACGGCGATCGTCAGCCCGCTGGTCGTCGAGGAGCGGGTCGTCGGCACCCTCCAGGTCTTCGCCGCGCACCCGACCGCCGGCCTGGCCCGGGCGGCCGACGAGGTGTCCACCTGGGTCTCGGCGCAGCTCGACCTGGCCGAGCTCGACGCGTCCCGCACCCGGCTGATGGAGGCCGAGGTGCGCGCGCTGCGGGCCCAGATCAGCCCGCACTTCATCTACAACTCGCTCGGCGCGATCGCGAGCTTCGTGCGCACCGACCCCGACCGGGCCCGCGAGCTGCTGCTCGAGTTCGCCGACTTCACCCGCTACTCGTTCCGCCGGCACGGCGAGTACACGACGCTGGCCGAGGAGCTCCGGTCGGTGGAGCGCTACCTGCTGCTCGAGCAGGCCCGCTTCGGCGACCGGCTCCGGGTGACGCTGCGGATCGCGCCGGAGGTGCTGCCGGTCGCCGTACCCTTCCTCTGCATCCAGCCGCTGGTCGAGAACGCCGTCCGGCACGGTCTCGAGGCGGCGGAGGGCGGCGGCCACATCCGGATCGTGGCCCGTGACCAGGGTCAGGAGTGCGTGATCGAGGTGGAGGACGACGGCGTGGGCGAGGACCCCGACATCGTCCGGCGCGCGCTCGCCGGCGACGCGGCCCTCGACTCGATCGGCCTCGGCAACGTGGACTCGCGGCTGCGCAACGCCTTCGGCGACGACTTCGGGCTCGTCGTCGAGACCGCCCAGGGGGCGGGCACCAAGGTCGTCGTCCGGGTCCCGAAGTTCGCGCCCGGGGTGCACGCATGAGCCTGCGCGCGCTGGTCGTCGACGACGAGCGCCCGGCCCTCGACGAGCTCGCCTACCTGCTCGCGCGCGACGAGCGGATCGGCGAGGTGCTCACCAGCGACTCGGCCACCGACGGTCTGCGGATCCTGCAGGAGTCGGACGTCGACGTGGTCTTCCTCGACATCCAGATGCCGGGGCTGACCGGGCTCGAGCTGGCCCAGGTGCTGAGCCGCTTCCGGGTGCCGCCGGCGATCGTGTTCGTCACCGCCCACGAGGGGCACGCCGTCGAGGCGTTCGACGTCCGCGCCGTCGACTACGTGCTCAAGCCGGTGCGGGCCGACCGGCTGGCCGAGGCGGTCCGACGCGTCGTCAGTGTCGTCGAAGGGGTCGGCGACCGGGCGATCCCGGGCGACGACCCGCAGGTCGCGGTCGAGCGCGGTGGGGTGACCCGGTTCGTCCGACGCTCCGCGATCAGCCATGTCGAGGCGCAGGGCGACTACGCGCGGCTGCACACCGCCGACGACTCCCACCTGGTGCGCACGCCGCTGGCGACCCTCGAGGAGGAGTGGGGCGGCGCCGGCTTCGTGCGGATCCACCGCTCGCTGCTGGTCTCGCTGGCGCACGTCCGCGAGGTGCGGATGGACGGGGGCCGCTGCACGGTCGTCGTCGGCGACCCGTCGGTCGAGCTCGGCGTCAGCCGCCGGCACACCCGCGAGCTGCGCGAGCTGCTGCTCCAGAACCGGACCGCCCGACCGTGAGCCAGGCCGACCCTCCCGAGCGGGTCCGGGTCACCGGCCCGCCACGGCGTCGTACGCCGGGCGGGCGCACCACCGACATCGACGCGGAGACGCGGCTGGGCGACATGTACATGGGCTCGCTGCTCCGTGAGCAGCTGCGGCTCGCGCTCGGCGTCCTGACCGTGCTCGCCCTGACCGTCGGGGTGCTGCCGCTGCTCTTCCACCTGGTGCCCGGGCTCTCGGGCGTCGGCGTCCTCGGGCTGCCGCTCGGCTGGCTGCTGCTCGGCGTCGCGGTCTACCCGTGGCTGCTGGCGCTCGGCTGGGCCTACGTGCGCCGGGCCGAGCGCAACGAGGACGACTTCACCGAGCTGGTCTCGGAGGTGGAGAAGTGAACCCCGGCCTCGACGCCGCACCCGGCATCGTGGCGGTCACGCTGGTCACGGTCGCGACGCTGGTGATCGGCACGTGGGGGCTGCGCTTCTCGCGGACCACGAGCGACTTCTTCGTCGCCTCGCGCACGGTCCGGCCGCGGCTCAACGCGAGCGCCATCGGCGGCGAGTACCTCTCGGCCGCGTCGTTCCTCGGCGTCGCCGGGCTGGTGCTGACATTCGGTGCCGACATGCTCTGGTACCCGGTCGGCTGGACCGCCGGCTACCTGGTGCTGCTGGTCCTGGTCGCCGCGCCGCTGCGCCGGTCCGGCGCCTACACGCTGCCCGACTTCGCCGAGGCGCGACTGGGGTCGCGGGGGGTCCGGTCGGTCTGCTCGGTGCTGGTGGTCGCGGTCGGCTGGCTCTACCTCCTGCCGCAGTTCCAGGGCGCCGGCATCACGCTGAGCTCGACCGTCGGGGCGCCGACCTGGCTCGGCCCGATCATCGTCGGGATGGTCGTGCTCGCCAACGTCACGTCGGGCGGGATGCGCAGCATCACCTTCGTGCAGGCCTTCCAGTACTGGCTCAAGCTCACCGCGCTCCTCATCCCGGTGACGGTGCTGCTCGCGGTCTGGGCGGGTGACTCGGCGCCGACGGCCGGCGGCGGCACCTGGTCGGTGCCGCTGGCGGCCGGCGGCGGTCAGGGGCTCTACGTCACCTACTCGCTGATCATCGCGACCTTCCTCGGCACCATGGGCCTGCCCCACGTCGTGGTGCGGTTCTACACGAACCCCGACGGCCGCGCGGCCCGCCGTACGACCCTGGTGGTGCTGGCGCTGCTCGGCGTCTTCTACCTGCTGCCGCCGGTGTACGGCGCGCTCGGCCGGATCTATGCCCCCGAGCTCGCGACGGCCGGGCGATCGGACGCGCTGGTGCTCGAGCTGCCGCGGATCATGCTCGACGGGCCGGCCGGCGAGCTGCTGACCGGACTGGTGACGGCCGGCGCGTTCGCGGCGTTCCTCTCGACGTCGTCCGGGCTCTCGATCGCGGTGGCCGGCGTGCTCAGCCAGGACGTCACCGGCCGGATGTGGGGCGGTCACCGGCTCGGCGGGGTGGCGGCGTTCCGTCTCGGCGCGGTGGTCGCCGTGACGGTGCCGTGCATCGTCGCGCTGGCGGCCCCGAACCTCGGCGTCGCGCGGGCCGTCGGCCTGGCGTTCGCGATGGCCGCGTCGACGTTCTGCCCGTTGCTGCTGCTCGGCATCTGGTGGCGGCGGCTCACCTCGGTCGGCGCGATCGCGGGGCTGGTCGCCGGCGGTCTCGGCTCCGGTGTCGCGATCGCGTGGACGCTGGCGGTGTCGGACCCCGAGGGCTGGGCGGACACGCTGATGGGCCAGCCCGCCGCCTGGACCGTCCCCCTCGCCCTCGTCACGATGGTCGTCGTCTCGCTGCTCACCGCCGCCCGGATCCCCGCCCACACCGGCCGGTTCCTGGTCCGCCTGCACACGCCCGAGACCCTCGACCTCGACCGCGGCTGACCGTTGTAACGCGGGGTTATGACCTCTGGTGACCCCGTTCTAACGGGTTCCTAGTGGACCTAACCCCGCGTGACAACCGCGACGCCGGACCTCCGTAGCATCGCCGCGTGCGCCTCATCCTCGTCCGCCACGGACAGACCCCTTCCAACGTCGCCGGCGAGCTGGACACCGCGGTGCCCGGCGCCCCCCTGACGGCGCTCGGACACCGGCAGGCCGACGCGCTCCCGGACGCGCTCGCCGACGAGGACGTGGCCGGCGTCTACGCCTCCGTCCTGACCCGCACCCAGCTCACCGCGGCCCCGCTCGCGGCCGCCCGCGGCCTCGAGGTCGTCGTCCTGGACGGGCTCGAGGAGATCTCCGCCGGTGACCTCGAGATGCGCGCCGACGACGATGCGGTGGCGGCGTACGCCGACACGGTCGCCGCCTGGATCGACGGCGACCTGGCGGTCGAGATGCCGGGCGGGCCCGACGGCCACAGCTTCTTCGATCGGTACGACGCAGCCCTCGCCACGATCGCCGGCGCCCACCCCGCCGACGCCACGGTGGTGGCGTTCAGCCACGGCGCCGCGATCCGCACCGTCGCCGCCCGGCACGGCGGCCACGCCGACCACCGGCTGCTCAACACCGGCGCGGTGGTGCTCGAGGGATCCCCGGCGGGATGGACCGTCGCGAGCTGGTCGCTCCAGCCGCTCGGCGGCGCCCACCTCGCCGGCGACACCTCGCACGACGTGACCGGCGACCCCGACCCCGTCTGACCGCCGCCGCTGTAACGCGGGGTTGTGACCTCTGGTGACCCGTTCTAACGGGTTCATAGAGGGTCTGACACCGCGTTACAGCGGGCGGTCAGGCCGAGCGGCGCGCGCCGAGCAGCTCGGACGCGCGGGCGACGATCAGATCGACGACGGCGGGGTGCGGGCCGATCACGTCGGCGACGACCCCGGCCGCAGCGGACCCGGCGCGTGCCCGGGTGGCGAAGAAGCCCGGCGCCAGCAGGTACGGCGAGACCGCGTCGCCGGGCCGGACGACCTCGGCGGGGCGCCGGCCCCGACCGGCGAGCGTGGCCAGCCGCACCGGGCCGCCCCAGGCCGACGAGAGGTACGCCGCGGCGAGTATCAGGTCCCGGGTGGCCCGCGGGTCCCGCGAGCCGGCGGCGACCATCACCACCGGTTGACCGGGCGCGGCACCGGCCGACAGCAGGCGCGCGACCTGCGCCGACGCCAGCAGCGCGTCGGGTCCGAGGGCACGAGCCCCGGCCAGGTCCTCGCGGACGTGGTGGCCGGTCGACAGCAGCAGCGGCACGACCACCGACGGCTCGGGCGACTCCATCACCGAGGTGAACGACGGCGAGCAGAGCTCGACGTACGACGCGACCGCCGGCAGACCCAGCCGGGCACCGGCCGCCGCGGTGAGGGACGCAGCGACCGCGTTGCCGGCAGCGGTCCGCGTCCCGTGCGCCACGGTCACCAGTCGCGTCACGGCGCGACCGCCAGCCGGTAGCCGCGCTTGACGACGGTCTGCACGGTCCGGGTGCCGAGCGCCGCGCGCAGCCGGGCCACCGCCATCTCGACGGCATGCTCGGAGCCCGCCGTCCCCGACGGCAGCATCGCCAGCAGCGCCGGCCGGGAGACGACGTTGCCGGGGTTGGCCACGAGCGCGTTGAGCACGGCGGTCGGCGCGGGCGAGAGCCTGACGTCGGCCCCGTCGAGGAGGACGTCCTCGCCGTGCAACAGCAGCTGGCGGCCGCCGACGAGCTCGATGGTGAGCCCCGAGCGCCGCGACGGCAGCTCGGTCTCGAGCTGTTTGACCATCGCGCCGAGCCGGGAGCGGTCGGGGAAGATCGTCGGCACGCCCCACATCTCGAACGCCGCCGCCGTGACCGGTCCGACGCAGGCCGCGACGACGTCGGCCTGGAACGCCGAGATCACCTCGTCGCGGCGGCCGGTCGACCCGGCGGCCTCCATCAGCGCGGCGACCGCGGGCGCGGAGGTGAAGGTGACCGCATCCAGCGACCGCTCCGCGATCAGGTCGACCATCGCGAACATCGGCCCCGGGTCGTCGGCCGACGCCACCCGGTAGACCGTCACGGTGGTGACGTCGGCGCCCTGCCTGCGCAGGGCGTGCGCGACCATCGACAGCGACTGGCCGTGCTCCTGGACGACGATCCGCACGCCCTCGAGCGACCGGCCGCGCAGGTGCTCGAGCACGTCCTCGAAGCACTCCGACTCCGGCGCCCAGAGCTCGCGGAGACCCTGGCGGCGCAGGGCTCCCACGCTCTTGGGCCCGCGGGCGAGGATCTCCGACCCCTCCAGCGCCGCGAGCAGCTCATCGAGGATGCCCCAGCGCTCGGCGGCCGCGAACCACGCCTTCATGCCGATGCCGGTGGTCGCCAGGAACATGTCGACGGGCGAGGCGAGCACCTCGTCGGTGGCCGCGCGCAGCTGGTCGTCGTCGACGTGGTTGGGGTCCAGCGACAGCGCGGGCGCCCACTCCACCGCGGCGCCGCGGCGCTCCAGGAGCGCGACCTGCTCGTCGACCTTGCGGGCGGCCGTGACCCCGATGCGGAAGCCGGCGAGCGGGCTGTCGGTCACGGACTCTCCTGTCGGGGACCACCCACGCGCACCACGCCGTCGGTGACCCGCACGTCGTACGTCGGGACCCGGACCGCCGCGTCGTCGAGGCACTGTCCGGTGCGCAGGTCGAAGGCCTGCTTGTGCATCGGCGACGCGACGAACGGGATGTCCCCTCTCGTGCCCACGATCCCGCGCGCCAGCACCGATGCGCTGGAACAAGGGTCGTAGTTGGACATCGCGTAGACGTTGCCGTCGTGTGTCCGGAAGATTGCGACCGCGGCGCCATCGACCAGGGCGACCACCCCGCCCTCGACGTCGATCTGGTCCAGCCGGCAGACGGGCACTCCCCACGTCATCGGGGCGCACCCACCGGGATCGTCGACCCGAGCGACACCGGGCCCTCGGAGTCGGCGGGCTGCACCTGCCCGCGCTCGGTGGTGAACGTGATGTTCGGGTCCGGGGTGTCCGGCGCGTTCACGAACGACACGAAGCGGGCCAGCTTCTCCGGGTCGTCGAGCGTGGCCTTCCACTCGTCGAAGTAGGTGTCGACGTGCTTGGCCATCGCCGCCTCGAGCTCCGAGCCGAGCCCGAGGGCGTCGTCGACCACGACCTCGCGGACCCGGTCGAGCCCGCCGTCGAGGCTGTCGACCCACGGCGCGGTCCGCTGGAGGCGGTCGGCGGTGCGCACGTAGTACATGAGGAACCGGTCGATGTAGCGGATCAGCGTCTCCCGGTCGAGGTCGCCGGCGAGCAGCCGCGCGTGCACCGGGGAGGAGCCGCCGTTGCCGGCGACGTAGAGGTTCCAGCCCTTCTCGGTGGCGATCACGCCGAAGTCCTTGGACCGGGCCTCCGCGCACTCGCGGGCGCAGCCGCTCACGCCGGCCTTGATCTTGTGCGGCGAGCGCAGCCCCCGGTAGCGGTGCTCCAGCTCGATCGCCAGCCCGGTGGAGTCCTGCACGCCGTACCGGCACCAGGTCGAGCCCACGCACGACTTCACCGTGCGCAACGACTTGCCGTACGCGTGCCCGGACTCGAAGCCCGCGTCGACCAGCCGCCGCCAGATGGCGGGCAGCTGCTCCATCCGGGCGCCGAGCAGGTCGATGCGCTGGCCCCCGGTGATCTTCGTGTAGAGGTCGAACTCCTGGGCGACCTCGCCGATCACGATCAGCTTCTCGGGGGTGATCTCGCCGCCGGCGATCCGCGGCATCACCGAGTAGGTGCCGTTGCGCTGGATGTTGGCGAGGTAGGCGTCGTTGGTGTCCTGGAGGGTGCGCTGGTCGCCCGCGAGGACGTGCCCGTTGAGCTGGGTCGCGAGGATCGAGGCGATCACGGGTTTGCAGACGTCGCAGCCGCGGCCGGTGCCGTGCGCCTCGACGATGTCGTCGAAGCGCGTGTAGCCGTGCACGGCGACGACGTCGAAGAGCTCCTGCCGGGTGAGCGCGAAGTGCTCGCACAGGCTCGTGTCGACGACCTTGCCCTGGGAGACGAAGTAGTCCTCGATGATCTTCTTCGTCTGCGCCTTGCAGGAGCCGCAGGTCGTGCCGGCCCGGGTGGTGGTGCCGTCGGCGGCCGCGGTCACGATCTCGGCCTTGGTGACGTTGTTGCAGGAGCAGACGACCGCCTCCGCGGGCAGCCCGATCTCGTCGCCGCTTCCGCGACCGGCGGGCAGGATCAGCTCCTCGGGGTTGTCGGGCAGCTCGATGCCGCTCGCGACCATCGGCCGCAGCACGCCGTACGCCGAGGCGTCGCCGACCAGGATGCCGCCGAGCAGCTGCTTGCCGTCCGCGCTGACGACGAGCTTCTTGTAGACGCCGGCGACGGCGTCGGAGAACACCAGCTCCAGGGCCCCCTCGGTGGCGGCGAAGGCGTCGCCGAACGACGCCACGTCGACGCCCATCAGCTTGAGCTTGGTGGACATGTCGGCGCCGGTGAAGCTGCCCGGGCCGCCGAGCAGCGCATCGACGACGACCTCGGCCATCGCGTAGCCGGGCGCCACCAGCCCGTACATCCGGCCCCCGGGCGCGGCGCACTCGCCGATCGCCCAGACGTGCTCGTCGGAGGTGCGGCAGCGCTCGTCGACCAGCACGCCGCCGCGCTCCGCCAGGTCGAGTCCGGCGTCGCGGGCGAGACTGTCGCACGGCCGGATGCCGGCGGAGAAGACCACGATGTCGGCGCTGACGAGGTCACCGTCCTTCAGCGCGAGCCCGGTGACCCGCTCCTCTCCCAGCACGCGCTCGGTGGCGGCGCCGGTGTGGACGGTGAGCCCGAGCTGCTCGATGTGCCGGGCCAGCGTCGCGCCACCGGCGTCGTCGACCTGCACCGCCATCAGCCGTGGGGCCATCTCGACGACGTGGGTCTCGAGGCCGAGCTGGGCCAGCGCGTTGGCGGCCTCGAGCCCGAGCAGGCCACCGCCGATGACGGCGCCGACGGTGGCGGTCTGCGCTGCGTCGCGGATCGCCTCCAGGTCCTCGATGGTCCGGTAGACGAAGCAGCCGTCGAGGTCGTGGCCCGGGATCGGCGGCACGAACGGCGCGGCGCCCGTCGCCAGCACGAGCTCGTCGTACCCGATCACCTCGCCACCGGACAGCAGCACCGTCCGGGTCTCGGTGTCGAAGCCCTCGACCTCGGTGCCGGTCACCAGCCGCACCCGCGGGTCGTCGTACGCGCCCGTCGGGAGGAACGACAGCTCGTCGGCGCCGACCTCGAAGAACGAGGTGAGCGCCACCCGGTCGTAGGCCACGCGCGGCTCGTCGCCGACGACCACGAGGTCGTAGGTCTCGGTCAGGCCGCGCTCGACGGCCGCCTGCACGAAACGGTGGCCGACCATGCCGTGACCGGCGACGACCAGGGTCTTGCGGAGATGCGGGCTCATGATGGTGTTCCCTCCAGGGTGCGGGTGGCGAGGAGCTGGCGGACGGCGGGGGCGCACCCGCCGCAGCCGGTGGTGGCGCGGGTGGTTTCACGGACGTCGTCGAGCGAGTGGCAGGCCCGGATCCGCCCGGCGCTGACGCCGGCGCAGGCGCAGACCTCGGCGTCGTCGGGGAGGGCGACCGGCGTGGCCGGCCGCTCCCCCATCAGGAGGTCGCCGGGCTCGCGCGGGCCGAGGACGGTGCCGCGGTCGTAGTGCTGGGTGATGAGGCCGATGCGGGACAGTTCGCCGACGAGGGTGGCGCCGACGATCACCCCGTCGCGGACGACGAGCTTGCGGTGCGACCCGACGACCGGGTTCGAGATGGCGACCACGTCGCCGTCGGTGCGCTCGGGGTCGCCGAGCACGGCGACGTCGAGGCCGGTGGCACGCAGCCGGGCGACGGTCCGCGCGCCCTCGTACGTGACGTCCTCGCCGGCGAGGTGCCGGGCCAGCAGGCCCGCCTGCTCCCACGCGGGCGGGACGAAGCCGGTCACCTGGTCGCCGAACTGGGCGCAGTCACCGATCGCGTGGATGCGCTCGTCGCTGGTGCGCAGCTGCCCGTCGACGACGATGCCGCGGCGGACGTCCAGCCCGGCCCGGCGGGCCAGGGCGGTCGACGGTCGGCCGCCCGCGGTGAGCACGACGAGGTCGGTGTCGAGGGTGTAGCCGTTGTCGAGGGTGAGCCCGGCGTCGGTGAGGCGGACGGCGCGGGCGCCGGTGTAGACGGTGGTGCCGAGCTTCGCCAGGTCGCGGGCCAGGATCGCGCCGGCCGGGGCGTCGACCTGGCTGCGGAGCAGGTGGTCACCGCCCTCGACGACCTCGGTGGCCAGGCCGCGGACGGCGAGCGCCCGGGCGACCTGGAGCCCGAGCAGCCCGCCGCCCACCACGACTGCCGTGCGGGCGTGGGGCACTGCGGTCGACAGGCGCTCGCAGTCCGCGAGGGAGCGGAAGGCGTGCACCTTCTCGTGGAGGCGGCCGTCCAGCCGGACCAGGCCGCGGATCGGCGGCAGCGTCGGGATGCTCCCGGTCGCGAGCACCAGCCGGTCGTAGGCGACCCGGCGCCGGTCGGCCAGCTCGACCTCCTGCTCGGCGCGGTGGATCTCGACGACGCGGGTGCCGAGCCGGAGGTCGACGTGCCCGGGCATCCGCATCGTCACCGCGTCCGGGCTGTGGGTGCCCTCGAGCACGGCCGACAGCAGGATCCGGTTGTACGGCGGGTGCGGCTCGTCGCCGAGCACCGTGACACCGGGGAGGTCCTGCGCCAGCCGGGTCGCGGCCATCCCGGCACCGACGACGACGATGCGCTCACTCATGCCGGGGTCTCGATACGCTCGCTGGCGCTCGCTACTCGACCAACGGGGGTTTCGTTGGTCGAGCAGCCGTCGCGAGGGACGAGCGACGGCGTGTCGAGACCCACCGCACACGCACACGCCTTGAACTCCGGCATCCGGCTGGCCGGGTCGAGCGCGTCGTTGGTGAGCCGGTTGGCTCCCACCCAGTGGAACGGCACGAAGACCGTGTCGGGCCGGATGGTCGAGACGATGCGGGCCGGCGCCTTGAGCTCGCCGCGGCGGGTGGTGACGACGACCGGCTCGCCGTCGTACGCGCCGATCCGGGTGGCCAGCATCGGGTGCATCTCGACGAACGGACCGTCGTCGGGCAGGTCGCGCACCCGACGGGTCTGCGCGCCGGACTGGTACTGCGCGAGCACCCGCCCGGTCGTCAGGTGGAGGGGGTACGTCGCGTCCGGGACCTCGGCCGGTCCGCGGTGGTCGACGGCGACGAATCGGGCCCGGCCATCAGGCGTCGCGAACGCGTCGGCGAACATCCGCGGTGTGCCGGCGTGGTCGGCCGACGGACAGGGCCAGAAGACGCCGTGCTCGTCGCGGATCCGTTCGTAGGTGATGCCGGCGTAGTCGGCGCGGCCGCCGGCCGACGCCCGGCCGAGCTCGGCGAAGACCGCCTCGGGGTCGGTCTCGAACGGCACCGGCGAGCCCAGCCGCTCGGCCAGCCCGGCCATCACGTCGAGGTCGGAGCGCACCCCGTCGGGCGGTGCGACCGCGCGCTCGCGCAGGATCACCCGGCCCTCGAGGTTGGTCATGGTGCCGGTCTCCTCGGCCCACTGGGTGACCGGCAGCACCACGTCGGCCATCGCCGCGGTCTCGCTCATCACGATGTCGGCGACCACGAGCAGGTCGAGGGCCGCGAGCCTGGCGGTCACCTGGGTGGCGTTCGGGGCGGACACGACGATGTTGCTGCCGAAGACCAGCAGCGCCCGGGAGCCGTCGTCGGTGCCGAGCGCGTCGAGGAGCTCGTACGCCGAGCGCCCGGCGCCCGGCAGCGCGTCGGGGTCGACGCCCCAGACCCGGGCGACGTGCTCGCGCGCAGCCGGGTCGTCGATCATCCGGTAGCCCGGCAGCTGGTCGGCCTTCTGCCCGTGCTCCCGGCCGCCCTGGCCGTTGCCCTGACCGGTGAGGCAGCCGTAGCCGGCGAACTCCCTGCCGGGCATGCCCAGCGCGAGCGCGACGTCGATCCAGGCGAGCACCGTGTCGGTGCCCTGCGCGTGCTGCTCGGCGCCACGCGCGGTCAGCACCGTCACCCGCCCGGCCCCGGCCAGGAGCGTGCACAACCGGCGCAATTGCGCTGTTGCGACACCGGTCACCCGCTCGACCCGCTCCGGCCACCAGGCGGCGACCGCGCGCCGTACGTCGTCGAAGCCGGTGGTGCGCGCGGCGACGTACTCCTCGTCGACGGCGCCGGCCGCGTCGAGCAGGTGCAGCAGCCCGAGCGCGAGCGCGAGGTCGGTGCCGGGCACGGGCTGGAGGAACAGGTCGGCACGGTCGGCGGTCGGCGTCCGACGGGGATCGATCACGACGACGCGGCCGCCGCTCTCCCGCAGCCGGTCGAGGTGGCGGGCCGCCGGCGGCATGGTCTCGGCGAGGTTGGACCCGACCAGCACGAGCACGTCGGTGTGCTCGACGTCGGCCAGCGGGAAGGGCAGCCCCCGGTCGATCCCGAACGCCCGGTTGGCCGCCGACGCCGCCGACGACATGCACCAGCGGCCGTTGTAGTCGATCTGGCTGGTCCCGATCGCCACCCGGGCGAGCTTGCCGAGCTGGTAGGCCTTCTCGTTGGTCAGCCCGCCGCCGCCGAAGACCGCGACCGTGTCCGGGCCGTGCCCGTCCCTCAGCTCGCGCAGGCGACCGGCGACCAGGTCGAGTGCCTCGTCCCAGCCCGCCGCGCGCAGCTCGCCGGTCGCCCGGTCGCGCACCAGCGGCGTGGTCAGCCGCTCGCGGTGGCCGCGCAGCCCGGTGGCGGTCCAGCCCTTGCGGCACAGCGCTCCCTCGTTGACGGGGAACTCCGGCCAGGGCTGGACCTCCAGCGCGCGTCCCTTCAGCTCCAGCGTCATGCCGCACTGGAGCGAGCAGTAGGGACAGTGGGTGGTGGTCATCAGACTCCGGCAACCGCGAGGCGGGCCGTCTTCTCCGACTTCCGGAGGTAGACCGCCCAGGTGACCAGCGCGCAGAGCACGTAGTAGGCCGTGAACACCAAGAACGCGCCCTTGGTCGACGACATCGGGTCGTCGACCCACGGCGAGCTGAACGCGATCGGGATGAGGAAGCCGCCGATCGCACCGACCGCGCCGATGACGCCCAGGGCCGCCGACGCCTGCTTGGTCGCGGCGGCGATGGCCGACGTCCGCTCCGGGGTCCCGGCCGCGGTCGCGTCCTCGGCCTCGCGGCGCCAGATCGCCGGGATCATCTTGTACGTCGAGCCGTTGCCGATGCCGGTGGCGGCGAAGACGCAGAGGAAGAAGCCCAGGAACCAGGGGAACCACGACCGGTTGTCGCCGGCGATCGCCGGGTCGGCGGCCGGGTTGGGTGTCAGCTGGGTCAGCGTCCACAGCACCGCCAGGGTGAAGACGACCATCGCGCTGAACGCGCCGAGCGTGACCCGCGCCCCGCCGTACTTGTCGGCGAGCCAGCCCCCGAACGGCCGGGTCAGCGAGCCGATGCCGGCGCCGAGGAAGGCGTAGTAGGCGAAGAAGATGCCGGTGCCGAGCGGCGCCGGGTCGGGCACCCAGAAGTTGAGCTTGATCAGCAGCGGCATCGCGGCCGAGTAGCCGATGAACGAGCCGAAGGTGCCGATGTAGAGCATCGCCATGATCCAGGTGTGCGGCTTGCGCACCACCTGGAGCTGCTCGCGCGGCTTGGAGTGCGCGGTGCCGAGGTTGTCCATGAAGAGGTACGCCGCGAGCGTCGCGGCCACCGCGAGCCCGGCGTACACGTAGCCCGCCGTCTGCAGGTGGATGCCCGCCTCGCCGGCCTTGACCAGCCCGAAGATGCCGGCGCCGCCGATGATCACCGGCAGCAGCAGCTGGATGATCGCGACACCGGCGTTGCCGCCCGCGGCGTTCAGGCCGAGCGCGGCGCCCTTCTTGGCGGCGGGGTAGAAGAAGTTGATGTTCGCCATCGAGCTGGCGAAGTTGCCGCCCCCGAAGCCGGCCGTCGCGGCGATCACGCAGAACACCCAGAACGGCGTGTCCGGGCGCTGCACGAAGAAGGCGAAGAGCAGCGTCGGGACCAGCAGCAGCGCGGCGCTGACCATCGTCCAGTTGCGGCCGCCGAACTTCGGGACGGCGAACGTGTACGGCAGACGCAGCAGCGACCCGACCAGGTTGGGCAGCGCGACCAGGAGGAAGAGCTGCTGGGGCGTGAACGCGAAGCCCATCTGCAGCAGGAACGCCGAGCTGACGCTCCAGATCAGCCACACCGAGAAGCCGAGGTGCTCGGCGAAGATCGACCAGACCAGGTTGCGGCGGGCGACCTGGCGGCCGCCGTTCTCCCAGAACTCGGGGTCCTCGGGTCGCCAGTCGTCGATCCAGTGGCGGCTGCGCCGGGCGGGTACGTCGGTCGCCGCTGCGGGCGGGTTCGTGGTGAGGGTCATCGGGAGGCTCCAGGGGTGTCGGGTGCTCCCAGGCTCGGCAGCCGACGTTTCGCGCGGCTCAGGACGCCGTGGCCGAGACGTCAACTTGTCCTCACGGCCTCACACGCCGCCGCGCTCACGGCGTACGACGGACGACCGCTCGTCGTGCGAAACGCACCGCTCACCGACCGCTGCGACCCGCTCGGCGCGCACCCCGTGCGGACCCCTCACCGACGTACGGCCACCGGTCCTACCGTGACGGCGATCACACACCGAGAGGGGTGCGCCTGTGACCGACGTCCAGAACGAGCCGCCGGAGGTGCCGCACGAGCGGGCCGACCGGCACGATCCGATCTACGACACGCTGCACGAGGAGCCGGAGTTCGTCGAGCTCCGTCGCGCCTACCGGGCTTTCGTGTTCCCCGCCACGATCGCCTTCCTGTCCTGGTACCTGCTCTACGTCGTGATGAGCAACTGGGCCCACGACTTCATGAGCCACCAGCTGGTCGGCAACATCAACGTCGCGCTGGTCTTCGGGCTGCTCCAGTTCGTGACGACGTTCCTGCTCGCCTGGGTCTACAGCAGCTACTCCACCAACCGGCTGGACCCGTTGGCCCGCAAGCTCGACGAGCAGTACATCACCGAGCTCGAGGGGAGGCGCTGACATGGACGGCGACCAGGCACTCACCACCATCCTGTTCCTGACGGTCGTGGCGATCACGGTCGGCATCACCTTCTGGGCGAGCCGGCAGACGCAGGGCGCGGCCGACTTCTACGCCGGCGGACGCGGCTTCTCCGGACTGCAAAACGGTCTCGCGATCGGCGGCGACTACATGTCGGCTGCCTCGTTCCTCGGCATCTCCGGCGCCATCGCGCTGAGCGGGTACGACGGCTTCCTCTACTCCATCGGCTTCCTCGTGGCCTGGCTCGTGGCGCTCCTGCTGGTGGCCGAGATGCTGCGCAACTCCGGTCGCTACACGATGGCCGACCAGCTGGCGTTCCGGATGCGCCAGCGCCCGGTCCGTACGGCGGCGGCGACCTCGACGGTGGTCGTGTCGATCTTCTACCTGCTCGCGCAGATGGTCGGCGCCGGCGCGCTCGTGGCGCTGCTGCTCGACGTCAACAGCGACACCGCGAAGAACGTCACGATCTTCGCGGTCGGCGCACTGATGATCTTCTACGTCACGGTCGGCGGGATGAAGGGCACGACCTGGGTGCAGATCGTCAAGGCCGTGCTGCTGATGGCCGGCTCCGCGCTGATCGTCGTCCTCGTCCTCGCGAAGTTCGGTTTCAACCTCTCCGACCTGCTCGGCACCGCCGCGTCCAACAGCGGCAAGGGCCAGGGGTTCCTCGAGCCGGGGCTGAAGTACGGCGTCTCCGAGACCAGCAAGATCGACTTCCTGTCGCTCGGCCTCGCACTGGTGCTGGGCACGGCGGGCCTGCCGCACATCCTGATCCGCTTCTACACCGTGCCGACCTCGCGGGACGCCCGGAAGTCGGTGCTGTGGGCGATCGGCCTGATCGGCGTCTTCTACCTGTTCACGCTGGTGCTCGGCTTCGGTGCCGCGGCCCTGCTGAACAAGGGTGACTACGCCAAGGTCGTGGCCTCCGGCGGCAACCTCGCCTCACCCCTGCTGGCACAAGCCGTCGGCGGCGGGGACGGGTCGACGGGAGGAGCCGTCCTGCTGGCCCTGATCTCCGCCGTCGCCTTCGCCACCATCCTGGCGGTGGTCGCCGGCCTCACCCTGACCTCGTCGGTCAGCGTCGCGCACGACATCTACAACGGCGTCATCCGCCGTGGGCAGGCGTCCGAGCGCGATGAGATGAAGGTCGCCCGGTGGGCCGCCCTCGCCATCGGCCTGGTGGCCATCCTGCTCGCGATCCCGGCGCAGCGGCTGAACGTCGCGTTCCTGGTGGCCCTGGCCTTCGCGGTCGCCGCGTCGGCCAACCTGCCGGCGATCGTCTACAACATGTTCTGGAAGGGCTTCAACACCCGGGGCGCCGTCTGGAGCATCTACGGCGGCCTGATCTCGTCGGTGGGCCTGGTGGTCTTCTCGCCGATCATGTCCGGCAAGGGCATCGACCCGGTCTCCGGCAAGAACCTGTCGCTGTTGCCCACCAGCATCGACATCTCGTGGTTCCCGCTGGAGAACCCCGGCATCGTCTCGATCCCGCTCGGCTTCTTCCTGGGCTGGCTCGGGTCGGTGACCTCCGAGGAACCGGAGGCCGAGGAGCGCTACACCGAGCTCGAGGTGCGCGCCCTCAGCGGCGCCGGCTCGGAGAAGGCCGTGATCCATTAGCGAGTGACCCAGGTACGGCGTGCCGGGCGACCACCACGGGGTGGCCGCCCGGTGCGTCTTCCGGCCTCCGTGGCTACTGTGGCGAGAGCCACCTCACCGAACCAGGAGAGATCGTGACCGAAGAGACCCTGTCGAACCTCCTCAAGGAGGACCGCCGCTTCGAGCCGCCTGCTGAGATCGCCGAGAACGCGAACCTCAAGGCCGAGGCCTACGACCGGGCCGCGGCCGACCGCGAGGCCTTCTGGGCCGAGCAGGCCGAGCGGCTCGACTGGGACCAGAAGTGGGAGCGGGTGCTCGACTGGGACGACCCACCGTTCGCGAAGTGGTTCGTCGGCGGCCGGCTGAACGCGTCGTACAACTGCGTGGACCGGCACGTCGAGGCCGGCCGGGGCGACAAGGTCGCGCTGCACTGGGTCGGCGAGCCCGTGGACGCCGACGGGAACGCCGACAGTCGCGACATCACCTACGCCCAGCTGAAGGACGAGGTCAGCAAGGCAGCGAACGCGTTGACCGAGCTCGGCGTGCAGACCGGCGACCGGGTCGCGATCTACCTGCCGATGATCCCGGAGGCCGTGGTCGCGATGCTGGCCTGCGCCCGGATCGGCGCCCCCCACACGGTGGTCTTCGGCGGCTTCTCGGCCGACGCGCTCGCGTCGAGGCTCGACGACTGTCAGGCCAAGGTGGTCATCACCTCCGACGGCGGTTACCGCCGTGGTGCGGCGTCCGCGCTCAAGCCGGCGGTCGACGAGGCCCGCACCAAGACCGACGTGGTGGAGAAGGTGCTGGTCGTCCGGCGCACCGGCCAGGACGTGGACTGGGACGACGACGTCGACGTCTGGTGGCACGACGCGGTCGGCAACGCGTCGAGCGAGCACGCGTGCGAGTTCTTCGACTCCGAGCACCCGCTCTACGTCATGTACACCTCCGGCACGACCGGCAAGCCCAAGGGCATCCTGCACACGACGGGCGGCTACCTGGTCGGCACGTCGTACACGCACTGGGCGGTCTTCGACCTCAAGGCCGACACCGACGTCTACTGGTGCTCGGCCGACATCGGCTGGGTGACCGGCCACTCCTACATGGTCTACGGCCCGCTCGCGAACGGGGCGACCCAGGTCATGTACGAGGGTGTCCCGGACAGCCCCGAGCGCGGCCGCTGGTGGAAGATCATCGAGGACTACAAGGTCACGATCTTCTACACCGCGCCCACCGCGATCCGCTCGTTCATGAAGCAGGGCCGCGAGATCCCGGACCGGTTCGACATGTCGTCGCTGCGGATCCTCGGCTCGGTCGGTGAGCCGATCAACCCGGAGGCCTACGTCTGGTACCGCCACGTCATCGGCGGCGACCGCACGCCCGTCGTCGACACCTGGTGGCAGACCGAGACCGGCATGATCATGATCAGCCCGCTCCCGGGCGTCACGCACGGCAAGCCCGGCTCGGCGATGATCCCGATCCCCGGCGTCGCGGCCGACGTCGTCACCGAGGAGGGCGTGTCCGTGCCGAACGGCTCGGGCGGCTACCTCGTGCTCACCGAGCCGTGGCCCGCCATGCTGCGCACCATCTGGGGCGACGACGACCGGTTCCGCGACACCTACTGGTCCCGCTACGCCGAGCAGGGCTTCTACTTCGCCGGCGACGGCGCGAAGAAGGACAGCGACGGCGACCTGTGGATCCTCGGCCGGGTCGACGACGTCATGAACGTCTCGGGACACCGGCTCTCGACCACTGAGATCGAGTCCGCGCTGGTGTCGCACCCCAAGGTCGCCGAGGCCGCGGTCGTCGGGGCCCAGGACGAGGACACCGGCCAGGCGGTCTGTGCGTTCGTGATCCTGCGCGACGAGGCCGGTGACGGTGGCGAGGACATCGTCGAGGAGCTGCGCAACCACGTGCGCAAGGAGATCGGCGCGATCGCCAAGCCGCGCCAGATCATGATCGTCCCCGAGCTCCCCAAGACCCGCTCCGGCAAGATCATGCGCCGGCTGCTGCGCGACGTCGCCGAGCACCGCGAGGTCGGCGACGTGACCACGCTCGCCGACTCCACGGTGATGGACCTGATCAAGGGCAAGGAGGACGCCTCGGGCTCGGACGAGTAGCCGGGCCACTAGGCTGGCCCCAGGTGCGCCGGGAAGTCTGGTCGGCAACGACGTCGACGACCCCTGAGGACTGCCATGACTTCCGCTCCCCCGCCCGGCTCGACCTCGCCCGGCCCGCGGTCGCGGCTCTTCTCGCGCGGGACCTGGCCGGAGGCCTCGCGGGTCGGGGAGGTCCTGCGCGCGGAGACGACCGGCGGCCTGCTGCTCATCGCCGGCGCGCTGGTCGCGATCGTCTGGGCCAACACGCCGTGGTCGGAGGCGTACGAGTCGCTGGTCGACCTGCGGGTCGGGCCGGAGGCCCTGCACCTCGACCTGACCCTCGGCAGCTGGGCCGCCGACGGGCTGCTCGCGGTCTTCTTCTTCGTCGCCGGGCTCGAGCTCAAGCGGGAGTTCGTCGCCGGTGACCTGCGCGACCCCCGTCGCGCCGCGCTCCCGGTCGTCGCCGCGGTCGGCGGGATGGCGGCGCCGGCCCTGATCTACGTCGCCTGGAACCTCGGTGCCGACGGCGACCTCTCCGGGTGGGCGATCCCGACGGCGACCGACATCGCGTTCGCCGTGGCGATCCTGGCGGTGATCAGCACGCACCTGCCCACCGGCCTGCGCACGTTCCTGCTCACCTTGGCGGTGGTCGACGACCTGCTCGCCATCACGATCATCGCGATCTTCTACACCGACGATCTCGACCTGCCGTTCCTGGCGCTGGCGGCGCTCCCGATCGTCGGGTTCGCGGTGCTCGTCCAGCGCCGGGTCCGGTCGCCGTGGGTGCTCGTCCCGCTCGCGCTCGCCGCCTGGGCGCTCGTCCACCAGTCCGGGGTGCACGCCACGGTGGCGGGCGTGCTGCTCGCGTTCACGGTGCCCGTACGACGGGCCGACGGCGCGGCCGGCACCGGGTACGCCGAGCGCCTCGAGCACCTGCTCCGGCCGGTCTCCGCGGGGTTCGCCGTACCCGTCTTCGCGTTCTTCGCCGCCGGTGTGACCGTCGGGGGCCTCGACGGGCTCGCGGACGCGCTCACCGACCCGGTCGCCCTCGGCATCGTCTGCGGCCTGGTCGTCGGCAAGACGGTCGGGATCGCCGGCTGCACCTGGCTGCTCGCCACCTTCACCCGAGCCGACCTCGATGACGACCTGACCTGGGTCGACGTGGTCGGCATGGCGATGCTCGCGGGCGTCGGGTTCACGGTGTCGCTCCTGATCGGCGAGCTGGCCTTCGGCCCCGGCAGCGCCCGGGACGACCACGTGAAGGTCGGCGTGCTGGTGGGCTCGTTGGCCGCCACCGTGCTCGCCACGGTGGTCCTGCGCGGCCGCAACCGCGTCTATCGCCGGATCTGCGAGCTGGAGGAGCGTGACGCGGACGCGGACGGGGTACCCGACGTCTACCAGCGTGGCGACAGCGACGGCTGACAGTTCTGTAGGGTCGGCACCGAGCACCACCCACCACCAGAGAGAGAACGAGACGCATGGCACCCGAACCGGTCCGCGACACCGATCCCACCATCGGCCGCCTGGTCCACGACGCCAGCCGTGACATCTCGACCCTGATCCAGAAGGAGATCCAGCTCGCCAAGTCCGAGCTGAAGGTCAGCGTCACAGCGGGCGGCATCGGCATCGGGCTCTTCGCCGGCGCCGGCTTCCTGGTCGTGCTCGCCGTGATCATGCTCTCGGTCGCGATCGCCTACTTCATCAACTGGAACGGCCACGGCCTCGCCCTGCACTGGGCGTTCCTCATCGTCTTCGGCTTCTACCTGGTCCTGGCCGGCCTGCTGGTCTTCGTCGGCATCAGGAAGGTCAAGCAGGTGCGCGCGCCGGAGCGGGCGATCGAGCAGGGCCGCGAGATCCCCAAGGCGCTCAAGGGTCAGTCGAGCTGAGACGGCTTGCGCCCTAGCCGGCGCAGTCGCCCGTGGACACCTCGCTCGAGGTCGTCGTCCCGGCCGCCGCGCTCGCGGAGACCTGCGACGCGGTCAGCGCGTAGCCGGTGTCGTGGTCGGTGACCGACGCGGCGAAGACCACGCCGACCACGTCGCCGGCCGACGACACGATCGGCCCACCGGAGTTGCCCGGCAGGATCCGTCCGCGCAGGGAGTAGACCTCGCGGATGACGGCCCCGTCGCCGTAGATGTTGGGTGAGCGCAGCCGCTGCTCGGCCCGGATCCGCCCGGGCTCGACGTGGTAGGGACCGTCCTGGGGATAGCCGAGGATCGCGACACCGTCTCGCGGCTCGGCCGTCCGGTCGAGCTCGAGGACGGGGGCGTCGCCGCTGTCGAGGGCGAGCACCGCGATGTCGATGTCGGGGTTGTAGTAGACGACCTGGGCGGGGACGGAGTCGTCGCCGGACAGCACCTCGGGGTCCGCGACCCCGGCGACCACGTGGGCGTTGGTCATCAGCCGGTTGGGGGCGTAGAGGAACCCGGAGCCCTCGACCCCCCGACCGCAGCTGTTGGTGCCGCGGACCTTCAGGACGCTGTCGGCGGCCCGCTCGACGTCGGGATCGGTCAGCAGCCGCTGGGGGCCGGGGCCGACGTCGACGATGCGCTCGGGCGCGAACGGCTCGAGGTAGCGGGGGAAGAAGCTGGTGCCGACGACGTCGTTGAACGCCTTCAGGGCGCTGCCCGCCGACTGCGGGAGCACCTCGTCGACGTGGGCCAGGACCGCGGAGCTGCGCACCAGCGGGGTGACCCCGCCGATCCGGCTGCCGGAGATCGCCACCCCCAGGGCCCAGGCGACCAGGAGCACCGCGAAGGCGCTGAGGAGGGCGCCCCCGATGGCGTCGATCGCCCGCGCCGGCTGCCAGGTGACCTTGTCGCGGAGCCGGGCACCGGCGAACTGGAAGAGCGCCTGGCCCAGTGATGCGGCGAGGATCACGATGAAGAGCGCACCGAGCGAGACCATGAGCGACGGGTTGGCGTCACCCAGCGCGACCGGCGCCAGCCACACCCCGAACAGACCGCCGAGCAGCAGCCCTCCGGTCGCGAAGGCACCGGTGATGAAGCCCTGCCAGTAACCCGAGAGGGCATACGCCAGCACGAGCACGACCAGCAGCCAGTCGAGCAGGTTCACCGGCGCTCCTCAGCGGTCTTCGATGTCGAGCAGGTCGGTCCGCGACTCGGACCGTCGGGGGTCAGCCTGCAGCATGTACGACGGAAGGTCGCGCACGCGGGACTGATCCCACGGGCGCGTCCAGCCGAGGAAGTCGAAGAGCCGGGCGATGATCCCCCCGGTGAAGCCCCACAGGATGACGTCCTTGTCGGGTCCGATCAGGAAGCCCGGGCTCTCGTAGCCGATCCGCGGGTGCCGGACCTGGATCCGGTGCGCCGGGTCGAGCAGCTCGGCGATCGGGGCGTGGTGGATGGCGTGCACCTCGGCCGCGCTGACCACGGAGACCTCGCCCGGCTCGCGCCACCAGCCGAGGATCGGCGTCACCGCGAAGTTGCTCGGCGGCAGCCACAGCTCCGGCAGCCGGCCGAAGACCTCGACGGAGGCGGGGTCGAGCCCGACCTCCTCCTGCGCCTCACGGAGCGCTGCCTCGACCGCGGTCTCGCCGGGGTCGACCGAGCCACCGGGGAAGGAGACCTGACCCGGGTGGGACCGCATGTCGTGGGCGCGCTCGGTGAGGAGCAGCTCGCCGCCGTCCGGGCCGTCGCCGAACAGCATCAGCACGGCGCCCTCCCGGGCGTCACCGCCCGGGGGCGGCGTGAAGCGGGTCAGCTGGTCGGCCGAGATCGCCTCGGCCCCCTCCTTGACGGGCACCAGCCACTCGGGGATCACAGGTCGGTCCCGAGGTGGTCGTTGGCCAGCTCGACCAGCTCGTCGAGGGAGTCGACGCCGCCGGACGCGAGCTGGACCGTGCCGTCGGCGGCGACGAACGCGAAGAGCGGGAGGCCGATGAGGTTCGGGAACGGCGCCGCGCCCTGGAGGTCGGACTGCGGGTCGGCCAGCAGCGGGTAGGTCACCCCGGACCGCTTCACGAGCTGCATCGCGGGCTCGGTCTGCACGTCCATGTAGTCGACGCCGAGCACACCGACCTGGTCGCCGTACCTCTCGTGGAACTGCTGGAGGACCGGCATCTCCTTGCGGCACGGGCCGCAGGTGGCGGCGAAGAGGTTGATGACGAGCGGGCCGCGCAGCGACGACAGGTCGACGCTCGGCCCGCCGCCGAAGCAGGGCAGCGTGACCGCGGGCAGTCCGCCGTCCACCGGGGCCGCGTCGCCCGGCGCGCAGTCGGCGACCCCGGCGTCCTTCTTCATCTCCACGAGCCGGGGGGTGTCGACATCGATCTTCGCCTCACCCGGGAGCGTGTCGTCGGAGGTGCACCCGCCCAGCAGCAGCACGGCCGCGACCAGGGCGGCCGGGAGCACCCGCCTCATGCGCGGCCCTCGGTCTTCACCAGCTTCGCGGCGGCCTCAGGGTCGGTCGGACCCTCGCCGTACGACGGGCAGAGCTTGGCGATCGGGCAGGCCCCGCAGGCCGGGTTGCGCGCGTGGCACCGGCGCCGGCCGTGCCAGATGAGGTGGTGGCTGAGCATGGTCCAGTCGCGCTTCTCGAACAGGGCGCCGACGGCGTGCTCGACCTTGACCGGGTCGGTCTCGTCGGTCCACCGGAAGCGCCGGGCGAGCCGGCCGAAGTGGGTGTCGACGGTGATGCCGGGGATGCCGAAGGCGTTGCCGAGGACGACGTTGGCGGTCTTGCGGCCCACGCCCGGGAGCTTCACCAGGTCGTCGAGGCGGGGCGGGACCTGGCCGTCGTGCTCATCGACCAGCGCGGCGCTCAGCTTGAGGAGCGACTCCGTCTTGGCCCGGAAGAAACCGAGCGGACCGATGATCCCCTCCAACGTCGCCCGGTCGGCGGCCGCCATCGCCTTGGCGTCGGGGTAGGCCGCGAAGAGGGTGGGTCGGACGGCGTTGACCCGCCGGTCGGTCGTCTGGGCGGACAGCACGGTCACGACGAGCAGCTCGAACGGGTTGGCGAAGTCGAGCTCGCAGCGCGCGTCGGGGTAGGTCTCGCCGAGCATCCGGTCGATCTTGCGGGCACGCCGGACCAAGCCGGTGTGGGTCTCGACGGCGGGCACGGGCCCAGCGTACGGCGAGGCCCCGACACGCTCCGAGGTGAGGTCGGCAGGCGACGGAGCCCCGAATCCGGACGGCGGTGGTTCCTGTGACCTTTCCCACTGGTTAGGATCAGCGCGGAACCCGTGTGCTGCGGGGCCATCTCACGAGGAGGATCCGTGGACAACGACGTACTGCGTCAGGCTCCGCTGTTCAGCGCGCTGGACGACGAGGCTGCTACCGCGCTGCGCGGCTCGATGGCCGAGTCGAAGCTGCGACGCGGCGACGTGCTGTTCCACGAGGGCGACTCCGGCGACAAGCTCTACGTCGTGCTCGACGGCAAGGTGAAGCTCGGCCGCACGTCCTCCGACGGCCGCGAGAACCTGCTCGCGATCCTCGGCCCCGGCCAGATGTTCGGCGAGCTCTCGCTCTTCGACCCCGGCCCGCGCTCGGCGACCGTCACGGCCGTCACCGACGCGACGTTCGCGTCGCTCTCCCACGAGGACCTGCTGCGCTGGCTCGAGGGCCGCCCGGTCGTCGCCCGTGGCCTGCTCGCCCAGCTCGCCGGTCGCCTGCGCAAGGCCAACGACGTCGTCGCCGACCTGGTGTTCTCCGACGTCCCCGGCCGCGTCGCCAAGGCGCTCCTCGACCTCGCCGACCGCTTCGGCCGCACCGCCGACGACGGCGTGCACGTCCACCACGACCTCACCCAGGAGGAGCTCGCCCAGCTGGTCGGCGCCTCCCGCGAGACCGTCAACAAGGCGCTCGCCGACTTCGCGTCGCGGGGCTGGCTGCGCCTCGAGCCGCGCTCCGTCGTGATCATGGACCCCGAGCGTCTGGGTCGTCGGGCGCGCTGAGCCGGAGGCTGGCGACCGTAACAGCGCAATTGCGCGGTTACGACGCGAAATCGGACCCCCGCGGGTGCACAACAGCGCAAATGCGCTGTTGGTGACCGGGCAAGGCCGAGGGGGCACCCCCGGGCTCAGGCGACGCGGAAGTGGTCCTTCCAGGCGTCATCGAGGGCGGGGACGTTCGGCCAGCCGCGCAGGATCAACTGCCGACGGACCCGCTCGAGAGTCCGCTGGGGTTGCGCGTAGATGCCCTCGGCAGTCACCACCAGGATTCGATAGCCCTCGTCGTCGAACTCCTCGCGGCGGTCGAGGTCGCGTTTCCACTGCGCCCGGTCATCCGCATGCTGCCGACCGTCGTACTCGACGATCAGCTTGATGCCGGGATAGCAGAGGTCGAACCGTCGGTGCCACGAGCCGTCCTCGTTGACCAGCCGCACATTCGTGCTGGGCTCGGGCAGGCCCGCCAGCACGATGAGCATGCGGAGCCGGCTCTCCATCGGGGAGTCGACTCCGCGCCGTACATGCTCAGCGGCCAGGGCAGCCCGACCGGCGTAGTAGTCGCCACTTCGTCGACAGAGGCGAAGCAGCCGCTTCGGCGCCATGTTGAACCGGCGAACGATGGCGTCACCGAGCACCACCATGTCGACGAGAGAGAGCGATCCCGCCAGCTGGATGAAGGTGGACACCGGATCGAGAACGGGGATGCCCCGCACCTCCTGGACACGACGCGGCCGGATGGTGACATGACTCTTCAGCTCGGGCCGGTGCCGCCGGTCCTGGGCGCGAAACACCGTGACGTGTTCGAAGAAGTGGTCAGGAACCGGCAACCGGTGGATCCGGGCAGCGCTGTAGTGGCTGGCGATCGCTCCCTCAGGATGGATGAGCAGCGCAGCCCGGATGCGAGTGTCGGCGTCGAGACTGTCGACACGTGCCCAGACCGATCGCATGACCTGGACGAATCCTGCGCCTCGTAGAACCGTGACGGGCTGCCCAGCCGCGGCAAGGGTTGCGCGGGTGAAGGGCAGCGATCGGTCCTGAGCCGGTTCCCTCGCTGTCTCTGCGTTCACGCCACCAAGGTGCCCGAATCGCACGCGCGTGCGTTTCGTCATCCACAGGGGCCGATCGCGGCGGTGGGTCCCGGTCACGCCGGCCCGGCGCACGTAGCGCAATTGCGCTGTTAGGGATGGGTCCGAGGCACTCCCGGTGTCAGAACGGCGCAATTGCGCTGTTGGGGACGGGTCCGAGGCACTCGGGGTGTCAGAACGGCGCAATTGCGCTGTTACGGACGAGTTCGCGGCACTCCCAGTGTCAGAACAGCGCAATTGCGCCGTTAGGGACAGGCGGGAGCCGACGACGCAGGCAAGGGACGGGCAGCGTCAGCGCGCGGCGAGGTACTTCAACTGCGCCCGCACCGACAGCTCGGCAGGCACCCACAGCGACTCGTCGACGTCGGCGTAGACGACCTCGACCACCCGACGCGGCAGGGACTCGTCCTCGGCCGACTCCGGTGTGAGGGGCACGTCCAGCTCGCGGAGTGCGGCCTCGACCTGGGCGAGCCGCTCGCGGCGGTGGGACACGTAGAAGTCGAGGACGCCGAGCGCGTCGTCGAGGACCGGCCCGTGCGCCGGCCACAGGGTGCGCACCTCGCCGCCGAGGACGAGCGAGCGCATCCTCTCGATCGAGTCGAAGTAGGGACCGAGCTGGCCGTCGGGGTGGGCGACGACCGTCGTGCCCCGCCCGAGCACCATGTCGCCGGTCAGCAGCGCCCCGTCGCCCGGCAGCACCAGGGAGATCGAGTCGGCGGTGTGGCCGGGGGTCGTCACGACACGGACGGACAGCCCGTCGACGTCGAGCTCCTCACCGTCGACCAGCGGATCGCCGTCGACGCAGTACGCCGGGTCGAGCGCCCGCACGGCGCAGCCCTTCCGTGCGGCGAACTCGGCCGCGACCTCGGAGTGGTCGAAGTGGTGGTGGGTGAGCAGCACCAGCCCGACGTCGCCGGACTCCGACGTCAGCGGGTCGAGGTGACCGTCCTCGACCGGGCCGGGGTCGACCACGACCGACCGCGACGCACCGGGTTCGCGCAGGATCCAGGTGTTGGTGCCGTCGAGCGTCATCATCCCGGGGTTCGGGGCGAGCAGGCAGCGACCGCGCGCGCCGAAGGTCCCGCCCTCCCAGCCGTTCACGCGCGACGCCGCGACGCCACCAGCGGCCGGAGCCGGTCGGGCATGGAGAGGGTCCACTCCTCGCCGAGCGGCTCGACCGCGGGGGTGAACATCTCGACGGACCGCGAGGCGGCGACCACGAGGACCTCGTCCGGCGTGGCGTGGGTGCCGACCTCCAGGGAGGTGAGGTACGTCGGGGGCATCAGCGCGAGCTCGCCAGCGTCGGCCTGCTCGGCCGCGACCCGGGCCGGCAGCCAGGTGACCGACGACGACTCCGAGGAGACGTCGCGGGTGCGCTGGCCCTCGGGCAGCGAGGCCACGAAGAACCAGGTGCGGTAGCGCTTCGGCTCGAAGATCGGCGTCAGCCAGGCGTCCCAGACGCCGAGCAGGTCGGTGCGCAGCACCAGCCCGCGGTTGTTGAGGAAGTCGGTCATCGACAGCTCGCGCGACTCCAGAGCGATCCGGTCGGCCTCCCAGTCGTCGCCCGTCGTGTCCGCGACGACGGACGTGTCCGACGCACCGGCCAGCAGGACTCCGGACTCCTCGTACGTCTCGCGCACGGCGGCGCAGACCAGGGCCCGCGCGGTCTCCTCGTCGCAGCCCAGGCGGGCCGCCCACTCCGCGGGGGACGGGCCGGCCCAGGCGACGGCCGTGTCGAAGTCGCGCCGGTCGACCGCGCCGCCCGGGAAGACGCACATCCCGCCGGCGAAGTCCATCGAGACCTGACGGCGCATGTAGTACACCTCGGGTCCCTCGGGCGAGGGGCGCATCAGGATCACCGTCGCCGCGTTGCGCGGCTCGACCGGCGTGCGCGTGCCGTCGTCGTACTCGCGCGCGACCGCGACCAGGTCCGCGGGCAGCGGCACCGGCGGGAGCGGGATCCTCACCCGGCCACCCGGACGATCAGCTCCACCTCGACCGGGGAGTCGAGCGGCAGCACGGGTACGCCGACGGCCGAGCGCGCGTGGATGCCCGCGTCGCCGAAGACCTTGCCGAGCAGCTCGGAGGCCCCGTTGGCGACCTGCGGCTGGCCGGTGAAGTCGGGCGTGGAGGCGATGAACGCGACCACCTTCACGACCTGGACGACCCTGTCGAGGTCGCCCACCACGGACTTCACCGCGGCGATCGCGTTGAGCGCGCACTGCTGCGCGCACTCGGTCGCCTCCTCCGGGCTGACCTCGCCGCCGACCTTGCCGGTCACCATCAGCTCGCCGCCCCGCATCGGGAGCTGGCCCGACGTGAACACGTGGTCGCCGGACTGCACGGCCGGCACGTAGGCCGCCACCGGCTTGGCCACCTCGGGCACCGCCAGCCCGAGCTCGGCGAGCCGGTCCTCGGGGATACTCATGCCAGCGGCCGCTTGAAGTAGCCCACGAGGTTCTCCGGGTTCATGCCGGGTGCGACCTGCACCAGCTCCCACCCGTCGGCCCCGAAGTTGTCGAGGATCTGCTTGGCTGCGTGCGTCAGGATCGGCGCGGTCAGGTACTCCCACTTGGTCATGGCTCGCACCCTACTCGCGGCGTACGCCGGGGCCACCCGCGGACGGACGCGCGGGCCCTGGTCGTCCCGGTCGCCGGCGTCGCGGGGCTGCTGTCCGCACTGCTGCCGGACCGACCGGGGTCACCAGAAGGGCACGTACGGCCCCAGCACCTTCTTGAGCTCGTTGACGGCGAGCGCCGCGAACAGCAGCGCGCACAGCAGCATCAGCCCGTTGGAGACCCAGCCGTTGCGCCACTCGGGCGGCACGTCCGAGTGGGGCAGCGCGCCCTCGCGCCGCCTGTTCAGCAGCACCAGCAGCGTGATCGCGAGGAACGGCATGAACAGCGCACCGAGCGTGCCGTAGGCGAGAATCAGCCCCACGGGCTCGTCGAGCAGCAGGAGCAGCATCGGCGGGAAGGTCAGCCACAGCATGTAGGCGCGGAAGTACCTGCCGCCGGTGCGCGTGTCCGGGTGGCCCGCCGGCAGGTCGCGCAGGTTGCCCACGTAGTCGGCGAACATCAGGCTGACGCCGCTCCACACGCCGATCAGCGACGAGAACGACGCCGCGAAGAAGCCGACGAGGAAGAGCGTGCCGAAGACCTCGCCGTACCGGTCGTCGAGCACGTCCGAGAGCTGCACCAGCGCCTGGTCGCCGGTCTCGGCGGCGATGCCGGCCGAGTAGTAGAGCTCGGCGCCGATGATGAGCATCGCGACGACGAAGACACCGGTCACCGTGTAGGCGACGGCGTTGTCGATCCGCATCACCTTCATGAACGTCGGTGCGGCCCAGCCCTTCTCGCGCAGCCAGTAGCCGTACGCCGCGAGCGTGATCGTGCCGCCGACGCCGCCGGCGATCGCGAGGACGTTGACCACCGAGTCGTCGGGGAAGATCGGCCGCAGGCCGAGGACGATCTCGCCGAGGTTCGGGGTCGCGCGCACGGCGGCCACCGACACCGCCACGAACATGACGCCGACCAGGGCGGCCATCACCTTCTCGAAGGACGTGTAGCTGCCGAACCACACCAGCAGCAGCCCGACCAGCCCGATCACGATCGCGGTCCAGCGCAGCGACAGGTCCGGGAACAGGGCCACAATCGGGAGCGCGGACGACGACATCGCGGTGGCGCCGTACACGAGCCCCCAGACCACGATGTAGGGCGCGAAGTACCACGTCGTCCACCGGCCGAGGCTGCGCCAACCCTCGAAGATCGTGCGGCCGGTCGCGAGCGAGTAGCGACCGGCTCCCTCGACCAGGACCACCTTGATGACCGCGCCGAGCACGGCGACCCAGAGGAGGGTGTAGCCGGACTTCGCGCCCGCGACGAGCGTCGCGACCAGGTCGGCCGCGCCGACGCCGGTCGCGGCGACCACCAGCCCGGGACCGACCACCTTCCATCTCGGAGGTCGTTCGGCTTCCACGGCGGTAGCGTCGGCGCTCATCGCGCCACACCATCACATGCGGGCGCCTCAGTCGACGAACGCGCAGAACTCGTTGCCCTCCGGGTCGGCCAGGACCGTCCACCGGATCTCGTCGTCCTGCGGGCGGACCACGGCGGCTCCGTGGTCGGTGAGCAGACCGAGGTCGGAGACGTCGACGTCCCAGTGGATGCGGTTCTTGACGGTCTTCGGCTCGGCGACCGGCACGAAGACCAGGTAGTCGAACGGCGCTCCCGGGATCTCCTCGACGCCCGCCCAGCCGTGCTCCGCGTCGTACTCCCAGCGTCCGCCCAGCACTCCCGCCCACCACTGCGCGAGCAGCGCGGGGTCGGCGCAGTCGACCACCACCTCGTACAGGCGGCGAGCAGGGACCTCGTCGCGCGGGAAGGCGCACAGCTCGCCACCCTCCGGGTCGCGGAGGACCTTCCACCGGAACGTGTCGACGTCGAGCGGCGTCGCGCCGAGATCGAGCACGTCGTCGACGTCGGCCACGTGGACGTCGAGGTGCACCCGTTGCTTGACGGTCACGGGCTCGGGGACCCGAGCCAGCCACACCGTCGACTGCGGGGTCGGACCGCTGAGCTGCACCAGGCCCTCGTCCCGCTGCCGGAGCTCGAGGCCGAGCGCCGCGGCCCAGAAGGGACCGAGTGTTGCCGGGTCGACGGCGTCGATGCTGAGGTCCTTGAAACGGGCGATCGTAGTGCTCACCCGCACATCATCGCCCACCCCGTGTGACCTGGTCGATTGACCTCAACCGAGGTTGAAGTCCTACGGTCGGCCAGTGACGATCACCGCCCCGACTCCGCAGGCGCGACCACGCCTGCTGTCACCGACGTACGCCGCGACCACCATCGGCATGTTCGCGCTGGTCGCGTTCACGGCGTTCGAGGCCACGGCGGTCACGACCGTGATGCCGACGGTCGCCGAGAAGCTCGACGGCGTCGGGCTCTACGCGCTCTCCTTCGCCGCACCGCTCGCCAGCGGCGTGGTCGGGATGGTGGCCGCCGGAGCCCGGAGCGACCGGCACGGCCCGGTGGCACCGCTCGCCGTGGCGCTGGTGGTGTTCGCGGTCGGGCTGGTCGTCTGCGGCACGGCACCCTCGATGGAGGTGCTGGTCGCCGGCCGACTGCTCCAGGGGCTCGGCGCCGGCGCGCTGACGGTCTGCCTGTACGTCGTCGTCGGCCTGGTGTTCCCCCCACTCCTGCAGCCGGCCGTCTTCGCGAGCTTCGCGGCCGCGTGGGTGCTGCCGTCGCTCTTCGGGCCCGCCCTCGCGGCGTTCGTGGCGCACGCGCTCGGGTGGCGCTGGGTCTTCCTCGGCGTCGTGGTGCTCGTCGGGGCGGCCACGCTGCTCATCCTGCCGGCGCTGCGCGGCGTCGAGGCTCGCGGCGGCCAGGGTGAGGCGTCCCGCTCGCGCCTCGCCTGGGCCGTCGTCGGAGCCACCGCCGTCCTGGTCCTCGAGCTCGTGGGGTCGCACCGCGGTGCCGTCGGCCTGCTCGCGATCCTGGCGCTGGGGGTCGTCTTCCTCTCGCTGCGGCGGATGCTGCCCGCGGGTGCGTTGCTCGCCCGGCGGGGCCTCCCCGCGGTGATCGGCACGCGGGGACTCCTGAGCGCCTCGTTCTTCTGCGCCGAGGCCTACATCGTCTTCGTGCTGCAGGACCACTGGGACCTCACCCCCGGCACGGCCGGGCTCGCCCTGACCGCCGTCGGCCTCGTGTGGGCGGGCGCCAGCCAGGCGCAGTCCCGGCTCGGCGCGCGGGTCTCCGACGTCGTCGCGATGCGGTGGGGCGCCACCCTCGTGCTCGTCGGCACGGCCGTTCTCACCGTCGTCGTGGCCGGCGACGTGTCGCCGGTGCTCGCGGTCGCGGCGTACGTCGTCGCCGGCGCCGGGATGGGCTTCGGCTTCCCGCGCACCAGCGTGGCCATGCTCGCCGCGTCCAGCGACGCCGACCGTGGCTTCAACTCGTCGGCCCTCTCCATCTCCGACTCGCTCGGCGGTGCACTGGCGCTGTCGCTCTCGGGCATCGTCTTCGGTCTGGCAGACCATGCGGGCGCCGACCCGTTCGTCTCGGTCTTCGTGCTGGCGACCGGGATCGCTGTCCTGGGTGTCGTCACGGCGTTGCGGACCGCACCCGGTCGCGGCGAGACGGTCAAGAGCCCGTCAGCCACTGGTCGAAGGTGATCGTGCCCCGCGGCCCGTCCGACGTCGGGGTGAGCGCACCGGACCGCATCGCCTGCCCGCGGCGCCCGGCAGCCGCACCGGTACGACGCGGCGACCGAGACCGCGCGCCCGCGACACGCGCCGGGCGAGGTCGACCATCTCCAGCACGGCGGGTCCGGCGAGGTCCGGCACCCGGCCGGCCGGGCCGGACCCCGCGAGGTCGACCAGCGCCTCGGCGACCTCGCGGGCGGCCACCGGCTGGCTCAGCATCCGGGGCACCAGCGAGAACGGGCCGAGCCGGACGAAGCCCAGCGCCTGCTCGGCGAACTCATGGAACTGGGTGGCGCGCAGCACCGACCACGGCACGCCGCCCTCGGCGAGGATGCGCTCCTGCAGCCGCTTGCCGGCGTAGTAGCCGGTGTCGACGTCGTCGACGCCCACGATCGAGAGCGCGACGTGGTGCCCGACCCCGGCAGCGGACCCGGCGGCCAGCAGCCAGCGGGTCACGCCACCGAAGAAGGCCTCGGCCTCCGAGCGCTTCTGGGAGGCGTGGTTGGTCGTGTCGATGACGACGTCCGCCCCGGACAGGCGGTCGACGAGCCCGGCGCCGGTCGTGAGGTCGACGCCCTCCGACCGGGCCAGCGCGACGACGTCGTGCCCGCGCTCGCGTGCGCGGTCGACGACGAGGCGGCCGACCAGACCGGTGCCCCCGGCGACCGCGATCCTCATGGGTGCACCGCGGGTCGCCAGCCCAGCGCCGGGCCGAGGGCGGATGCGATGTCGGTGAGGATCTGCACGTAGTCGTCGTGCCCGAAGGAGAACGGCAGCGCGAACGCCACCTCGTCGATCTCGCGGAACGCCGCGTGGGCGTACAGCTGCTCGGCGATCTGGGCGGAGCTGCCGATCAGGTCCGGGGAGAACATCATCCGGGCCGGGCCCTGCGGCTCCGCGGTGCGCGGTAGGCGGGACTCGACGTACGCCACGTACTTGGCGCGCTGCTCGGCGGTCGCGGAGTCGGTGGGGATGACCACGAGGCCCTGAGACACCCGGGCCGCGTCGCCGTCGGCGTGGTGGGCCCGGAAGGTCCGCACGTGGCCGAGCTGGATGTCGGCGAAGTCCGTCGGCCCGCCCTCCTCGGCCTTCACGACGCTGCTGGTGAGGAAGTTCAACCCCTGCTCGCCGGTCCACTGCGCGGAGCGGGTGCTCGCCCCGCCGTACCAGATCCGGGACGCGAGGCCGGGCGAGTGCGGCTCGACCCGCTCGGAGAAGACCTCGATCCCGGCGGTGCCCTGGAAGGGGGAGGCGGGTTCGCCTCGCACGAACGACAGCAGCCGCTCGATGCGGGCGTAGGAGAAGTCCTCGACGTCGGCGGTGTCGGGGTAGAGCGCCTCCTTGACGTCGTCCCACCGCATGGGCGGCCCGACGCTGAGTCCCGGGTTGAGGCGGCCGCCGGACAGCAGGTCGACCGTGGCGAGGTCCTCGGCGAGCCGGAGCGGGTTCTCCCAGCCGACCGGGGTCACCGCGGTCCCCAGCTCGATCCGGCTGGTGCGCTGGCTGGCCGCCGCGAGGACGGCCACCGGCGACGAGATGCCGTACTGCAGATGCCGGTGGCGCAGCCAGGCGCTGTCGAAGCCCAGCTGCTCGCCGAGCTCGATGATCGCCAGCGTGGACTCGTGGCCGGGGGCCGGGTCGGCCCCGTCGAACAGGCCGATCGTCAGGAAGCCGAGCCGGCGCAGCGGCGTCGAGGGGTCGGGCACGGTGTCTCCTCAGACGAGCTCGGGCTCGGTCTTCTCGCGGACCTCGTCCTCGGTCACGCCCGGGGCGAGCTCGACCAGGCGGAGTCCGTCGGGGGTCACGTCGATCACGCACAGGTCCGTGATGATCCGTTGCACACAGCCGCGGCCCGTGTAGGGAAGGGAGCACTCGTCCACGATCTTGTACGACCCGTCCCGGGCGACGTGCTCCATCAGCACGATGACCCGCTTCGCGCCGTTCACGAGGTCCATCGCCCCGCCCATCCCCTTGACCATCTTGCCGGGGATCATCCAGTTCGCGATGTCACCGTCCTTGCTGACCTGCATCGCACCCAGGATCGCGGCGTCGATCTTCCCGCCCCGGATCATCCCGAACGACGTGGCCGAGTCGAAGATGGACGCTCCCGGCCGCAGCGTCACGGTCTCCTTGCCGGCGTTGATCAGGTCCGGGTCGACCTCGTCCTCGGTCGGGTAGGCACCCGTGCCGAGCACTCCGTTCTCCGACTGCAGCACCAGCTCCACACCCTCGGGCACGTAGTTGGGCACCAGCGTCGGCAGCCCGATGCCGAGGTTCACGTACGACCCGTCGACCAGCTCCGAGGCCGCCCGGGCGGCCATCTCCTCCCGCGACCAGCTCATGCCCGCTCCCTCACGGTCCGCTTCTCGATCCGCTTGTCCGCGGCCTGCTCCGGGGTCAGGGCGACCACCCGGTGCACGAACACCCCCGGGGTGTGCACCTGCGCCGGAGGGATCTCGCCGGGCTCGACCAGCTCCTCGACCTCCGCGACCGTGACCCGCCCGCACATCGCGGCCAGGTTGTTGAAGTTGCCCGCCGACGCCCGGTAGACGAGGTTGCCGTGCCGGTCGCCCTTCCAGGCCCGCACCAGCCCGAAGTCCGCCACGATCGCGTGCTCGAGCACGAACTCCTTCGGGCCCTCCGCGGTCTCGAACGTCTGGGTCTGCTTGGCCGGCGACGACACCACCACGTTGCCCGCGTCGTCGTACCTCCACGGCAGGCCACCCTCGGCGACCTGGGTGCCGGCCCCGGTCGCGGTGAAGAACGCCGCGATCCCCGTGCCACCTGCCCGCATCCGCTCCGCCAGCGTGCCCTGCGGGGTCAGCTCGACCTCCAGCTCCCCGGCCAGGTACTGCCGCGCGAACTCCTTGTTCTCCCCCACGTACGACGACACCATCCGCCGGATCCGCTTCTGCGCCAGCAGCAGCCCCAGACCCCAGTCGTCGACACCACAGTTGTTCGACACCGCCTCCAGGTCCGTCGTCCCCGCCTCGAGGAGGGCCTGGATCAGGACCGAGGGAATGCCGCACAGACCGAAGCCGCCGACCGACAGCGTCGCACCGTCCGGGATGTCTGCCACCGCCTGCGCAGCAGAGGCCACCACCTTGTCCACGTCATCTCCTCCTCGCTGTGACTCGGGTCTCGTTGATCCTAGGACCCGGCGACCGGTCGCCTAGGCTCGCACCATGTCCGCTCCCGACGCCCAGCACGACTGGCCCCGGGTGCGCCTGCACGTCGTGACGGGCAAGGGCGGCACCGGCAAGTCGACCGTCGCGGCCGCGCTCGCGCTGGCGCTCGCCTCGCAGGGCCGCAACGTCCTGCTCTGCGAGGTCGAGGGCCGCCAGGGCATCGCCCGGATGTTCGACGTCGACCCGCTGCCGTACGAGGAGCGCCGGATCGCCACCGGCCTGCGCCGCGACGACAAGCCCCCGGGCGTGGTGCACGCGCTGCACATCGACCCGGAGTCGGCGCTGCTCGAGTACCTCGCCATGTACTACAAGCTCGGCCGCGCCGGCCGCGCGCTCGACCGGTTCGGCGTGATCGAGTTCGCCACCACCATCGCGCCCGGGGTGCGCGACGTGCTGCTGACCGGCAAGGTGTTCGAGGCCGTGCAGCGCAACAGCCGCAACAAGCACGCCATGCGGTACGACGCGGTCGTGCTCGACGCGCCGCCGACCGGGCGGATCACGCAGTTCCTCAACGTCAATAACGAGCTGGCCGGGCTCGCCAAGGTCGGCCCGATCAAGAGCCAGGCCGACACCGTGATGACCCTCTTCCGGTCGCCGCGGACCGCCGTCCACCTGGTCACGGTCCTCGAGGAGATGCCGGTGCAGGAGACCGTCGACGGGATCGACGAGCTCCGCCAGGCGCAGCTGCCCGTGGGCGGGGTCATCGTCAACCTGGTCCGCCCCCGAGACATCGGCGCCGCCGACCTCGAGGCGGCCCGGGCCGGGCGTCTGGATGCCGGACGTCTGGAGGCCGACCTGAAGGAGGCCGGCGTGGATGTCAGCGCCGACCTGGTCGACGGCCTGCTCGCCGAGGCGCGCGACCACGCCGAGCGGCGCGCCCTCGAGGACGCCCAGCGCGAGATCGTGGACGGTCTGGGGGTGCCGTCGTACGAGCTGCCGCGACTGCCGGGCGGCGTCGACCTGGGCGGCCTGTACGACCTCGCCGGCGAGCTGGTGCGACAGGGCATGGCATGAGCGGCCCCAGCCTGGGCGCCGGCCGGAGCACCAGCCGGAGCCGCACCCGCGTCGGACCGCTCGCGACCAGCAACGGCCCGGCCCCGGACATGGACATCGACGCACTGCTCGACGACCGCAGCACCGGCATCATCGTCTGCTGCGGCTCGGGCGGTGTCGGCAAGACCACCGCCTCCGCCGCCCTCGCGCTGCGCGCCGCCGAGCGCGGCCGCAAGGTCGTCGTGCTCACCATCGACCCGGCCCGCCGGCTGGCGCAGGCGATGGGGATCGAGACGCTCGACAACACCCCACGGCCGGTCGTCGGGCTGCGCACCAACGCCAAGGGCAACCGGCGCGGCGGCAGCCTCGACGCGATGATGCTCGACATGAAGCGCACCTTCGACGAGGTGGTCGAGAGCCAGGCGACCCCGGAGAAGGCGAAGCAGATCCTGGAGAACCCCTTCTACATCGCGCTGTCGAGCTCCTTCGCGGGCACACAGGAGTACATGGCGATGGAGAAGCTCGGCCAGATCCACGCGGACGCGCAGCGCGACGGCACCTACGACCTGATCGTGGTGGACACCCCGCCGTCCCGGTCGGCGCTGGACTTCCTCGACGCGCCGGAGCGGCTCTCGAGCTTCCTCGACGGCCGCTTCATCCGGCTGTTGCTGACGCCCGCGAAGGGTCCGGCCCGGTTGATGACGGCCGGTCTCGGGATCATCACCGGGGCGTTGAACAAGATCCTCGGGGCGCAGGTGCTGACCGACATGCAGACCTTCGTGGCGGCGTTCGACACCCTCTTCGGCGGCTTCCGGCAGCGGGCGCAGAAGACGTTCGAGCTGCTCCAGGCCGACGGGACGGCGTTCCTCGTGGTCGCCGCGCCGGAGCCGGACGCGCTGCGCGAGGCGGCGTACTTCGTCGAGCGGCTGGGTGAGGACGACATGCCGCTCGCCGGCCTGATCGTGAACCGGGCCGCGCCGGCGCCCCAGGGCACGCTGTCGGCGGACGAGGCGATGGCGGCCTCGACGCGGCTGCGCAAGGCGAGTCCGGGGTCGCTGACGGCCGGCCTGTTGCGGCTGCACGCCGACCAGACCCGGATCGTCGAGCGCGAGGCGCTCCTGCGCGAGCGGTTCGCCGCGGCACACCCGCAGGTGCCCACGGCCGTGGTCCCGGCCCTGCCCGGCGACGTGCACGACCTCGCGGGCCTGCGCCGCGTCGGTGACCTGCTGGCGGAGACGCGCTAGCGGATCCGCCGATGGTGGTCGACGACCGCGACGCCGAGATCGCTAGACGCTGACCTTCACGGTCTCGGTCGAGCCCTGCTCGCGCGCCGTCTCGAGCACCGCGCGCCAGGACGCGGTCGGCCGGCGACGCAGCAACGCCCGGCGCTCCCGCTCCGTCATGCCCCCCCAGACACCCCACTCGATCTGGTTGTCGAGCGCCTCAGCGAGACACTCGGTGCGCACCGGGCACCCGGCGCAGAGCTGCTTCGCCTTGTTCTGCTCTGCCCCACGGACGAACAACTGATCCGGTTGCGCCTGGCGGCATGCTGCCGCGGGCGCCCAATCTTCAACCCACATGACGATGTCCCCACATCTATTCCGAGATAGGTGCGCGTCCCCATGACGCCTACCTGGGATGTATCCCCTCAAGATGAAAGGTAAAGAATTCATGAGAGCGTGAACAGACACCATCTACCCAGTCGGCATAGTCCGAACGGACTAGTCATAAATGACTAGGACTGGGTCAGGGTTCAGCCGCTCCCGTACTCTGGAGAGCATGTCCGAGCCGCGTGATGACCGCCTGCCTGCCTCCCGGGTGGCCTCCCATCTGGTCGTGATGGTGACGGTCGCCGCAGTCATGGGAGTCGTCGTCGCCGGCCTGGCGATCCCGTTCGCCGGCCTCCTCGGCATCGGCGCCCGCAACGTCGCCGAGACGATGGACAACCTGCCGGCCGAGCTCGAGACCGAGGCGCTGCCCCAGAAGACCAAGATCCTCGACGCCGACGGCAACACGATCGCGACGCTCTACGACGAGAACCGGGTCAACGTCTCGCTGGACCAGATCTCGCGGACCATGGTCAAGGCGATCGTCGCGATCGAGGACTACCGCTTCTACGAGCACGGCGCCCTCGACCTCAAGGGCACCCTGCGCGCGCTCATCACCAACCAGGCCAGCAACGGCGTGGTCCAGGGTGGCTCGTCGATCACCCAGCAGATGGTCAAGCTGACCCTGCTCAGCCAGGCCAAGACGAAGGCCGAGCGCGCGGAGGCGACCGACGACACCTACGCCCGCAAGCTGCGCGAGCTGCGCTACGCGATCGCCTTCGAGCAGAACCACACGAAGGACTGGATCCTCGAGCGCTACCTCAACATCGCCTACTTCGGTGACGGCACGTACGGCGTCCAGTCGGCGGCCCGCCACTACTTCGGCGTCAACGCCAAGAACCTCGACCTCCGCCAGTCGGCGATGCTGGCCGGGCTGGTCAAGAACCCGACCGGCTACGACCCGACGAACTCCCCCGACCGTGCGCTCGACCGGCGCAACGTGGTGCTCGACCGGATGGCCGAGCTGAACGTCATCGGCCGGTCGAAGGCGACCAGGACCAAGAAGACGGGCCTCGGGCTGCACGTCATCCCGGCCAAGAACGGCTGCCTCTACTCCAGCGCACCCTTCTTCTGCGACTACGCCGTCAGCTGGCTGCTGAACCAGCCGGACCTGGGCGAGACCCGCCAGGAGCGCAAGCAGAAGCTCAAGACCGCCGGCCTGATCATCCGCACCACCGTCGACATGGCCGACCAGACGGCCGCCGACAACGCGGTCCGCGACCACGTCGACAAGGGCGACCAGGCGGTCGGCGCGATGGCGATGGTCGAGCCCCGGACGGGCTACGTGAGGGCCATCGCCCAGTCCCGGCCGATGGGTCGCGTCGAGACGGACGGCGAGACGTTCCTGAACTACAGCGTGCCCACCAAGTACGGCGACTCCGCCGGCTTCCAGGCCGGCTCGACGTTCAAGCCCTTCGTCCTGGCCGCTGCCGTCAACGACCACATCCCGCTCACCCAGGTGTTCAACGCCCCGGAGTCGATGACGATCCCGCAGGCCGACTTCGAGAACTGCCCGGGCCAGCCGGCCTTCGCCGGCGAGTGGGAGGTCGCGACCTCGACCTCGTCGGGCCCGATGGACATCTACCGCGGCACCCGCGAGTCGGTGAACACCTTCTACGCGATGCTCGAGCGCGAGACCGGCGTGTGCGAGCCCTTCAAGATCGCCAAGGCGCTCGGCGTCGAGCTGACAGACCCGAAGGGCGACTCCCACGGCTACGGCGCCGAGCGGGTCCCGACCTTCACGCTCGGCATCGCCAATGCCAGCCCGCTCGAGATGGCCGAGGCCTACGCGACCTTCGCCGGCCGCGGTCTCCACTGCGACTCCCAGCCGGTGACCGCCATCGACGACGCCGCCGGCAACGTCCTCAAGGAGTACCACCCGTCCTGCCAGCAGGCGCTGCCCGAGGCGACCGCGGACGCGGTCAACGACGTGCTGCGCGGCGTCCAGGAGCCCGGCGGTTTCGGGTACGAGAACGGTGGCACCAACCTGACCGACCCGGCGACCGGCGCGGTGATCCCGTCCGCCGGCAAGACCGGCACCACCCAGGACGGCAAGTCGGTGTGGTTCGTGGGCTACACGCCCCAGATCGCCACCGCCGCGATGATCGCGGGTGCGACCAAGGACGGGCAGCGGCCGATGGAGCTGGCCGGGCAGACCATCCACGGCAACTACATCTACGAGGTCTCCGGGTCCGGCTTCGCCGGCCCGATGTGGGCCCAGGCCATGCACGCGATCCAGGGCCGCCTCGACGTCGAGGACTTCACGCCGCCCTCCCAGAGCGCGGTCGAGGGCGACCCGACGCTGGTGCCGAGTGTCTCCGGCATGAGCGCCGACGAAGCCGAGAGCACGCTCGAGGCCGCCGGCTTCAACGCGCTCGACGGCGGCACCACCGCCTCGGCCGCCCCGGCCGGCACCGTCGCCTACACCTCACCCGGAGGCGGCTCGTACGCCCCGGAGGGCTCGGTGGTCACCTACTACGAGTCGACCGGCACCCCGCCACCGCCCGCGAACACCGGTGGCGGACGCGGCGGCGGCGGACGTGGCGGAGGCGGCGGCGGCGGCCGCTAGACCCGCGGCGAGACGCGCGCTGCTCAGGAACCGAGCTGCCGGCGCACCTCCGCGGCCACGGCACCCCCGTCGGCGCGGCCCTTCACCTGAGGCGTCACCATGCCCATGATCTTGCCCATCGCCTTCATGCCCTCACCGGCCGCGCCGGTCTGGGCGATGGCCGAGGTCACCAGGTCGGCGATCTCCTGGTCGCTGAGCTGCTCCGGCAGGTAGTCGGCGATCACGGCGGCCTCGGCGGTCTCCTTGGCGGCCATCTCGGGGCGGCCACCGTCCGCGAACGCGGTCGCGGCCTCGCGGCGCTTCTTCCCCTCGCTCGAGAGCACCCCGATGATGTCGTCGTCGCTGAGCTCGCGGGCCTCCTTGCCGGCGACCTCCGCGTTGGTGATCGCGGTCAGCACCATTCGCAGGGTGGAGGAGCGCACCTCGTCACGGGCCTTGATGGCGGTGGTGAGGTCGGCGCGCAGACGGTCCTTCAGGTCACTCATGCGCGTACTCGCTTCGCTCCGTGCGCGCATGAGGCACAGGTCGCGCTGTGTTGGACGATTCGCTCGCTCCGCTCGCTCATGTCGGCCATTGTGGCAGCCTTGCCGCATGACCTCCCTGGCCGCCGCCCGCCGCGGGCTGCTGGGGATCGCCGGAGCCGGAGCGGTCGCCGGCGCCGGGCTCACGGCGTACGCGATGGCCGAGGCGCGCGCCTACACGCTGCGGCGGGTCACCGTGCCCGTGCTGGCGCCGGGGAGCCCCGAGCTGCGGGTGCTCCACCTCAGCGACCTCCACCTGACACCGGGCCAGACCCGCAAGCAGGCGTGGCTGCGCTCCCTGGTCGACCTGAAGCCCGACCTCGTGGTCGACACCGGCGACAACCTCGCGCACCGGGACTCGGTGCCGGTCGTCCTCGACTGCCTCGGTGACCTGCTCGCCGTGCCGGGCGTCTTCGTGTTCGGCTCGAACGACTACTTCTCGCCGACGCTGCGCAACCCGCTCCGCTACCTGCTGCCCGACGACGGCACCCGCCACACCGACGTGCCCCAGCTGCCCTGGCGCGAGCTGCGGCGCGAGCTCGGCGCCTCCGGCTGGCTCGACCTCACCAACGCCCGGGGGCAGCTCGAGGTGCGTGGGCTGACGATCTCCTTCGCCGGCGTCGACGACCCCCACCTCGGCTACGACCGGCTCGAGGACGTCGCCGGCCCGGCCGACCCGGGCGCCGACCTGCGCCTGGGGGTCGCGCACGCGCCGTACCTGCGGGTGCTCGACCGCTTCGCCGCCGACGGCTACGACGCCGTGCTCGCCGGGCACACCCACGGCGGCCAGGTGTGCGTCCCGTACGTCGGGGCGCTCACCACCAACTGCGATCTCGAGCCCGCGCGGGCCAAGGGCCTGCACCGGCACCCGGCGGCGTCGCGGCCCGGCGACCCCGGGTCGGCGTGGCTGCACGTGTCCGCCGGGCTCGGCACCAGCCCGTACGCCCGGATCCGGGTCGCCTGCCGCCCGGAGGCGACGCTGCTGACGCTGGTCGCCACCGCCTGAAACCGGCGGGCCGTCCACGGGCGGAACCCGATTTCGGGGCTTGTCGGCGCTCGGGTAAGGTTTCCCGTGCTTGGGAGCCGGACCGTGTCCGGGACCAGCGATCGGGCTGTGGCGCAGCTTGGTAGCGCGCCTCGTTCGGGACGAGGAGGCCGCAGGTTCAAATCCTGTCAGCCCGACAGCGAGGGGCCCGGATCTTCCACGAGGATCCGGGCCCTTGGCCATCTCCGGGTCCTGCCGTTTCGGGCGGCGCTCTCGTGGCACACTCCGGACATGGCCGCAGGGGACTCCGAGAACGACCAGCCGTCGCTCGAGCTGCCCAAGCTCAGCCTGCGCCGTCGCAAGAAGAAGGAGCCGGCCCCGGCGGCTCCGTCGGCCGAGGAGACCGCCGTCGACGCCGCGCCCGTCGAGGAGACCGCCGTCCTCCCCCCGACTCCCCCGGCACCGACTCCCCCGCCACCGACGCCTCCGCCGCCCGCGCCCGAGCTCGCGGAGCCGCCGCCGCTCTTCGTCGACGAGGTCGAGCCGATGACCGCCGACGAGCCCGGTCGGCCGGTGGTCGTCGACGACGTGCCGCTCCAGCCCAAGGCGCCCGAACCGACCCGGCGCGCGATCGAGGTCCGCGGCCCGGGCGGCATGGTCGCCGCGGTCGTCACCGGCATCGTCGTGGGGCTCGGGATGGTCGGCCTGACCTGGGCCAGCCTCCGCCTGTGCGAGGCCGCGCAGGGCACGTCGTCGTGCGGCGGCACGGGCTACCCCCTGCTGGCGGCGATCCTGGTGCTGATGGTGATCGCCGGCACGCTGCTGCTCAAGCTGGGCCGGGTCGCCGAGCCCGGCAGCACCAGCTTCCTGGCGGTCGGTCTCACCTCGGTCCTGGCGCTGCTGTTCCTCGTCGACTCGCTGCTCGACACGGCGATGATCGTGGTGATCCCCGTGATCTCGGCGGCGTCGTACGCCGCGTCGCACTGGGTGACCCGCACCTTCATCGAGCCCGCCGAGCACTGACCCGGCTAGAGAGCGGCGGCGAGGAGCTCCGCGATCTGCACGGTGTTGAGGGCGGCGCCCTTGCGCAGGTTGTCGTTGGAGATGAAGAGCGCCAGGCCGCGGTCGTCGTCGACGCCCGGGTCCTGCCGCAGGCGCCCGACGTACGACGGGTCCTGGCCGGCCGCCTGGAGCGGGTTCGGGATCTCCGACAGCTCGACACCCGGGGCGTCCGCCAGCAGCTCGGTGGCCCGCTCGACGCTCATCGGGCTCGCGAACTCGGCGTTGATCGCCAGCGAGTGGCCGGTGAAGACCGGGACCCGCACGCAGATGCCCGAGACCTTGAGGTCGGGGATGCCGAGGATCTTGCGGGACTCGTTGCGGAGCTTCTGCTCCTCGTCGGTCTCCAGCAGCCCGTCGTCGACGATCGAGCCGGCCAGCGGGACCACGTTGTAGGCGATCGTGCGCTGGTACTTGTCGGGCTCGGGGAACGTCACGGCCGCGCCGTCGTAGGCCAGCTCGCGGGCCTTGTCGCCGGCGGCGGCGACCTGGGTGGCCAGCTCCTCGACGCCGGCGACGCCGGAGCCGGAGACGGCCTGGTAGGTCGACGCGATCAGCCGGGTCAGGCCGGCCGCGTCGTGCAGCGGCTTGAGGACCGGCATCGCGGCCATCGTGGTGCAGTTCGGGTTGGCGATGATGCCCTTGCGGGCCTCGGCCAACGCGTCCGGGTTGACCTCGGCGACCACCAGCGGGACGTCGGGGTCCATCCGGAAGGCCGACGAGTTGTCGATGACGGTGACGCCGGCGGCGGCGAACTTCGGCGCCAACGCCCGCGAGGTGGTGGCGCCCGCGGAGAAGATCGCGATGTCGAGCCCGGCCGGGTCGGCGGTCGACGCGTCCTCGACGACGACCTCACGGCCGGCGAAGGGCAGCACGGCTCCGGCGGAGCGCGCGGAGGCGAAGAACCGGATCTCCTCGATCGGGAAGTCGCGCTGCTCGAGGATCTGGCGCACGGCGACGCCGACCTGGCCGGTCGCGCCGACGACACCGAGACGTACGCCGCGGCTCATCTGCCGGTCCCGCCGTACACGACTGCCTCGACCTCGGTGGAGTCCAGGTCGAACGCGGTGTGCGTCGCCCGGACGGCGTCGTCGACCTGGGCCTCGTCGACGATGACCGAGATCCGGATCTCCGAGGTGGAGATCATCTCGATGTTGACGCCCGCCGAGGCGAGCGCGGCGAAGAACTTGGCGGTGATGCCGGGGTGGGAGCGCATGCCGGCGCCGATCAGCGACACCTTGCCGATCTGGTCGTCGTAGAGCAGCTTGTCGTAGCCGACCTCGTCCTGGATCCGCGCCAGCGCCCCCATGGCCATCTGGCCGTCGGCGCGCGGGAGCGTGAAGGAGATGTCGGTCAGAGCGGTCGCCGCCGCCGAGACGTTCTGCACGACCATGTCGATGTTGGCCTCGGTGGCCGCGAGGGCCTCGAAGATGCGCGCCGCCTCGCCCACCTTGTCGGGCACGCCGACCACGGTGATCTTGGCCTCGCTCCGGTCGTGCGCGACGCCGGCGATGATCGCCTGCTCCATCTCACTGTCTCCTGACTGGGTGTCCGGGATGACCCAGGTGCCCTCCTTCTGGGAGAAGGAGGAGCGCACGTGGATCGGCATGCTGTAGCGGCGGGCGTACTCGACGCACCGCAGGTGGAGGATCTTCGCGCCGGAGGCGGCCATCTCGAGCATCTCCTCGGTGGAGATGCGGTCGAGCTTGCGCGCGGCGGGGACGATCCGCGGGTCGGCGGTGAAGACGCCGTCGACGTCGCTGTAGATCTCGCAGACGTCGGCACCGAGCGCCGCCGCCAGGGCGACGGCGGTCGTGTCGGAGGCACCGCGCCCGAGGGTGGTGATGTCCTTGGTGTCCTGGGAGACGCCCTGGAAGCCGGCGACGATCGCGATCGCGCCGTCGCGGATCGCGGCCTCGATCCGGCCCGGCGTGATGTCGATGATCTTGGCCTTGCCGTGGGCGGAGTCGGTGATCACGCCCGCCTGCGAGCCGGTGAACGACTGGGCCTTGTGGCCGAGCTGGGCGATCGCCATCGCCACGAGCGCCATCGAGATCCGCTCGCCGGCCGTCAGCAGCATGTCGAGCTCGCGCGGCGGCGGCAGCGGCGTCACCTGCTCCGCGAGGTCGCGGAGATCGTCGGTCGTGTCACCCATGGCGGAGACGACGACGACGACGTCGTTGCCCGCCTTGCGGGTGTTGACGATCCGCTGGGCGACGCGCTTGATGCCCTCGGCGTCGGCCACGGAGGATCCGCCGTACTTCTGCACGACAATGCCCACGGTCTGGTCCCTACTTGCTTGACATCCTCTACGAGTCGTCGAGTCTAGCGAGCAGCCGGGTCGCGCTCCTCGAGCATCTCATCGGCGACCGCGAGCAGCTCCTCCTCCTCGACGGGGGTGTCCGCGTCGAGGCGGTCGTGGGCGACGATCGAGAGCAGCGCGTTGAGCGCGGCACCCGCGAGGTTGCCCCACGAGGAGACGTAGGAGAACTGCCACCACCACAGAGCCTCGAAGACGTTGCCGAGCCGGTAGTGGCGCAGGCCGTTCTCGAGGTCGGTGGCGATGCTGGTGAGGTCGTCGGAGAGCTGGCTCTCGACCACCTCGGGCACGTACGGGTCGAAGACGAAGCTGTAGGTGTCGACGCTGTCGAGCATCGCCGCGAGCCGGAGCCGCATCTCGTCGATGTCCGGCTCGGGGCCGACGTCGGGCTGGTACTCCGCGATCGGGGTGAAGTCGCGCTGGGCGCCCAGGCGGGCGCCGGCGAGCAGCACCTGGCTGATCTCGAGCAGCAGCAGCGAGATGGCACGGCCCCCGTCGGCCTCGCGGGCGATGGCCTGCAGCGCGATGAGGAAGCTCTCGACCTGGTCGGCGATCTGTTGCGCGAACTCCTCGGTCTCGGGGTCGAGGAACTCGGGCTCCGTCACGGAGGGGGTCGTGTCAGTCATCTGCGGATCGCCTTCCTGCGAACGCGCGGCCCAGGGTCACCTCGTCGGCATACTCCAGATCGCCACCTACCGGCAGTCCACTCGCCAGACGCGTCACGCGCAAGTCGAACGGCTTGAGCATGCGAGTGAGATAGGTCGCGGTCGCCTCACCCTCCAGGTTGGGATCGGTCGCCAAGATGATCTCGGTGATCGCGCCGTCGGCCAGCCGCACCATCAGCTCCCGGATCCGCAGCTGATCGGGCCCGATGCCGTCGATGGGCGAGATCGCCCCGCCGAGCACGTGGTAGCGGCCGCGGAACTCGCGGGTGCGCTCGATCGCGACGACGTCCTTGTACTCCTCGACGACGCACAGCTGCGCCGGGTCGCGCCGCGGGTCGCGGCAGATCCGGCACTGGTCGTCCTCGGACACGTTGAAGCAGATGGTGCAGAACTTCACCTTCGCCTTGACCTCGATCAGCACGTCGGCGAGCCGGCGTACGTCGGCGGGGTCGGCCTGCAGCAGGTGGAACGCGATCCGTTGCGCACTCTTGGGGCCGACGCCCGGCAGCCTGCCGAGCTCGTCGATCAGGTCCTGGACGATGCCTTCGTACAAGGCTAGAAACCGAGCTGGCCGGGCATGCCCGGCAGCCCCTCGGCAGCGCCGGCGAGCGGTCCGAGGACCTCGCCGGCCAGCGCGTCGGCCTGGGCCTTCGCGTCGCGGTAGGCCGCGACGATCATGTCGCCGAGGTCGGACAGGTCGTCGGGGTCGCTGCCGTCGAAGCCGCCGGCCTTGACCTCGACGCCGACCAGCTCGCCGACGCCGTTGACCTTGACAGTCACCGCGCCGCCGGCGACGGTGCCGTCGACGACCGTCTCGGCCAACCGGGCCTGGGCGCTCTGCAGCTGCTCCTGCATCTGCTGGGCCTGCTGGAGGAGGGCGTTCATGTCGAAGCCCCCGCCGCCGAGTGCCTCGAAGGGGTTCTGGCTCATCGTGTGGTCACCTCTGGTCGTCGGTGGTGCTCGGGGGTCGGGGTCACAGGTTGCGGATCTCCTCGATCATCTGCGCGCCGAGCTCGCGCTTGAGCAGCTCGGCCGTGCTGAGGCCCTGGTGGTCGGCATCGAGGTCGTCGGGGCGGGCGTCGGCGTCGGCCGCCGCCCAGTCGGGCCGGTCGTCGGACCGCGTCTGGTCGCCCGACCGGGTCTGCTGGATCGCCTCCCGGGCCGCGGCGATCGACTCGGGGTCGCTGGTCCGGCGGGACGCCTCCGGCTCGACGGGCGCTGCGGGGGCCGGCTGCTCGCCGACCGGTCCCCCGGCCTCGCGCCCGGTCGACGCGTCGGGCTGGGCCTCGGGGGCCGCGACCGCGGCGCGGGTGACGGTCGGGGTGCCTTCGGCCTTGGCGCCCGGGTCGACGATCGTGTCGATCTTCCAGGTCGCACCGACGACGTCGATCGCGGCCTGGCGGAGCACGTCGTCGCAGCCGCCGTTGACGAACGACTCACGCGCGCCGGCGTTGGCGAAGCCCAGGGTCAGCGTGGTCGCGTCGACCGCGACGACCTGGCAGTTCTGGGTGAGGTGCATCCACGCGACCCGGCGGCGCAGCTTGGTGGCGTCGACGATGTCGGGCCAGAGCCGGCGTACGTCGACCAGGGTCAGGCCGCCGGCAGCGGCCGGTGCGACAGCCGCGGCCGGCTCCGCGACGGGGGACGGCGTCGGCTCGGGGGCCGGAGCCGCGGCCACCGGCTCGGGCTCGGGCTCGGGCTCGGGGATCGCCGACGCCGGCTGCTCGACCACCGGCTCCGGCTCCGGGGTCGGGGGGTGGGCCGGGGGGTGGGCCGGCTCGGGCCGCTCGGCGGCCGGGTCGGGCGCGGCCGGCCGGGACGGAGCGGCGACCGGGCGGTCCTGGGCGGGCGGGGCCGGCGGCGCGACGACCGGCGACGGCGTACCGCTGATCGTGAGCCGCTTCTCGAGCCGGTCGAGCCGGGCGAGCACGCCGTCGGTCGCGTGGTCGGCACCCGGCAGGAGCACCCGCGCACAGAGCAGCTCGAGCAGCAGCCGGGGCGCGGTGGCGCCGCGCATCTCGGTCAGGCCGGTGGCGATGATGTCGGCGGCGCGGCTGAGCTCGGCCGGGCCGAACCGCGCGGCCTGGGCGACCAGCCGCTCACCCTGGTCCTCGGAGACGTCGATCAGGCCGGTGGCCGGCGCGTCGGGGACCGCGGCGACGATCACCAGGTCGCGCAGGCGGCGCAGCAGGTCCTCGGTGAAGCGGCGGGGGTCCTGGCCGGTCTCGACGACCTTGTCGACGACACCGAACACCGCGGCGCCGTCACCCGCCGCGAACGCGTCGACGACGTCGTCGAGCAGGGTGTCGGGGGTGTAGCCGAGCAGTCCGGTCGCGAGGTCGTAGGTGACGCCCGCGGGCCCGGCGCCGCCCAGCAGCTGGTCGAGCACCGACAGGGTGTCGCGGGCGGAGCCGGCGCCGGCGCGCACGACGAGCGGGACGGCCGCCGTCTCGATGCTGACGCCCTCCTTGTCGCAGAGCTCGGAGAGGTAGGAGGACAGCAGCCGCGGCGGGATCAGCCGGAACGGGTAGTGGTGGGTGCGCGAGCGGATCGTCGGCAGCACCTTGTCGGGCTCGGTGGTGGCGAAGATGAAGCGCAGGTGGGGCGGCGGCTCCTCGACGAGCTTGAGCAGGGCGTTGAAGCCCTGCGTCGTCACCATGTGGGCCTCGTCGATGATGTAGACCTTGTACTTGCTCCGCACCGGGGCGAAGAACGCCTTCTCGCGCAGGTCGCGGGCGTCGTCGACGCCGCCGTGGGAGGCCGCGTCGATCTCGATCACGTCGATGGACCCCGGACCGCCGCGGGCCAGGTCCCGGCAGCTGTCGCACTCGCCGCACGGGTCGGCGACCGGCGCCTGCTCGCAGTTGAGCGCGCGGGCGAGGATCCGGGCCGACGTCGTCTTGCCGCAGCCGCGCGGTCCGGAGAAGAGGTAGGCGTGGTTGACCCGGTTGTTGGCCAGCGCGGCGCGCAGCGGCTCGGTGACGTGCTCCTGGCCGATGACCTCGGCAAAGGTCTCGGGCCGGTAGCGGCGGTACAACGCGAGGGGTGACTCCACGCATGAACCCTAACCAGCCACGCCGACACCCGGTAGCGCGGTGACCGTCGCCTCGGCCGCCTCGGGGCCGCCCGCCGGATGTAACGCGGTGTTGGACCCTCTAGGAACCCGTGAGAGCGGGGTGACCAGAGGTCCTCACCCCGCGTTGCATGGAGTACGCCGGGCCACGGGACCCGGTCCATCCGGGCATGAAAAGGCCCCCCGCGCACCCGACAGAGCTCGCTTACCCTTGCTGCCTTCCGGCCCTGGGGGAGTTCGGCAAGATGCCGCCACACGGGGGGTTGGCCAGAGTCTAGGTGAGCCCGTCACGGCGCTCCAAGACGGGGCGGCCCCGGTGGCGGCGCGATTTCGTCCCGTCCGGAGCGACCGGTACTCTCCTCGGCGGAGGATTCGCCTAGTGGCCTATGGCGCTCGCTTGGAAAGCGGGTTGGGTTAACGCCCTCAGGGGTTCGAATCCCCTATCCTCCGCCACCCGGACGGCGTCGCACCCTCGGTGCGGCGCCGTTCGTCGTTTCGAAGCGACGGGTCGACGCCTTCCGAGCGTGCCGAAGCGACGGGTCGACGCCTTCCGAGCGTGCCGAAGCGACGGGTCGGCGGTCAGGGGCGGCGCGTGAGCACCGGCCGCAGCAGCAGCGCGACCAGGAGCGTGCCGCCACCGATCAGGCCCCACCACACGGCGTCGTCGCGGGCGCTCGCGAGCAGGTCGGGGTCGGGGTCGGGCGCGGTCGCCTTCGTCTCGTCACCGCTCTCCTGCGTGGTCGCCTGCTCGACGTCCCCGTTCCTCTTGGGATCCAGCGGCCGGGTCAGCGCCTCGTAGGGCTGCACGACCCCGGCGCCGGTCAGCGGCGTGGGGTCGTCGGTCAGGCCGTTGGCGGTGTCGACCAGGCGGGCCATGATCTGCTGCGCGGTGTCGTCGGGGTAGCGCTCGCAGAGCAGGGCCAGGATCCCGCTGACCTCCGCCGCCGCCCACGACGTGGCCACCCCGCCGACCGTGCAGGCGTCACCGTTGAGCCCGTAGGAGATCGCTCCAGCGGTCGGTACGGCGACGTCGGTCTGCGAGTTCTTGAGGACGACCCCGATCAGGGAGGACCCCTCGGCGCCGCCGTCGGTCGAGTTCACGGCGATCACGTCGTCGTAGCCGGCCGGGAAGATGTGCGTGGCGGCGTCCTCGACGAGTGGCGACTTGATCTCGTCCGCGGCGGCGAACTCGCCGGCGAACTCGTCGCTGTCGTCGACGGGTCGGTTGCCGGTCGACGCGACCACGATGACGTGCGCCTTCCGGACGTGCCGCACCGCCCTCTCGACGGCGGCGACGTCGTGCAGCGCGAGCGAGACGTTGGCGACCTTGATGTTGTAGGTCTCGGCGTTGCGCGCCACCCACTCCAGGCCCTGGGCGAGCGCGTCCGCCGAGACCGCGGCAGAGTCCTCGTCGACTCCGTCCTTGTCGGTGTCGTAGACCCGGACGTCGATGATCTGGGCGTCGGGAGCGAACCCGACGGGCTTGGCACGGGACCGGTCGCGTCCCGCGATCAGCCCCGCCACAGCCGTGCCGTGGTAGTAGTGCGGCGGGTCGGGGTCCTTCGTGACGTCGTGTCTCGCCACGATCGGGATCGGGCCGTCACCGCGGACGTCGCCGTAGACGCCCGAGTCGAGGACGGCGACGCCCACCGGCCGACCCGCGGGGGCGTACCGGTCGACCACCTCCTGCGCCCGACGGATCCCGAGCGCGTCGAAGGGCAGGCTCGCGGCGGCGGCGTCGCCGCCCGTCGTGGTCTGCTCGACGCCCTCGCAGACGTTGTCGGTCGCGAAGGCCGGCCCGGCCAGCGGGCCACTCAGCACCGCGCACGCGGCGATCCCCAGGGCCGCCACGCCGGAGCCGAGCCGTCCGGCACTCACTCGCCGCACTGGCGGTCGTCCTCGCTCGGCGGGGAGAGCGCTGCGTCCTGGGAGAGGTTGACCCCGCACTCGAAGAGGTCGAGCCAGGTGTCCGGTACGACGGGCACCGGGTGGTCGCCGTACCCGAGCAGGTCGGCGGTGCCCTGGCCGACCAGCGGGTACACCTTGCCCTTCGAGTCGATGACGAACGGCAGACCCGAGCTGCGGTCGGTCCAGTCGCCGGAGAGGACGTAGGCGCCGCGTCCGGGAGCGACCACCTGGTCCTTGTCGCCGACGTCGACACCGTCGAGGCCTTCGGAGCTGGTGGCGCCGCTCGCATCGCCCGGGCCGACCAGGTCCACGTGCGGCGACTCACCGGGCACGGCGGTCAGCTGGGCGCACGGGTCACTGAGGAGGGGCTCCTGCTTGGCGGCCGGCCAGGACACATCGCCGAGGATCGGGTCGCCGTAGGTCCCGGGGACCGACGGGATCGTGACCTCCTCGACGGGCTTGCCGTTCGGGAGCTCGATGTTGCGGTAGACCGCGGCCGCGAACGGCGAGATCGTCGCCGGCCCCGAGTCGGTGAGGAGGAAGAACCCCCCGTCGCCCTCGACCTCCAGCAGGTCACCGATGACCGCGTCGGCGGCCGGACCATCCAACCGGTTCTCGCTCGGCAGCTTGCCGAGACGGTCCAGGTCGAAGCTGCTCCAGTCGAGGGATCCGCCGGTCGGGAAGAGCAGGAGCCACCGCCGGGGGACCTGGATCGCGCTCTGCGTGGTCTGCGAGCCGATCTCTCCCAGCAGGCCGTCCGTCCGGTCCGTGTCCGGCACGGCATAGGCGTAGGTGCCCGGCTCCTCGTCGTCGACGGGTGCGGACTGGGCGATCACGTAGAGGTCGCCGCCGCTCATGACGGTCACCGCCTTGCCCGGCGCCGGGGTGGAGGCCGGCGGGTCCGTCACCGTCACCCGGACGCCGTGGTCGGAGCCGGTGCACGCGGTCCAGCCGCTGTCGATGAGGAGGGAGGAGGTGGGGAGGCTGGCGGGAGCGCCGAAGATGCCGATGTCCGCGCCGATGTGCTGGTCGTCGATGGTGTCCTGGGAGATCAGCGTCGGCTCGGCCTCCGACCCGAGGATCAGCTTGGCACTGGTCGAGTTGATGACCGGGCGCAGGTCGGGGTCGTCGCTCTCCTTCGTGATGACGTAGGCCGCGCCCGTCTCCTTCGAGATGAGCAGCCCGGGCTGGTTCCAGTCGTCGGGGGTCCGGGGCGAGAACACGCCCGCGATGGCCGCCCCGGCGGCGAGGAGGACGGCGAGTGCCAGGCCGCCGACCACGGTCCGGCCGGGGCGGGCGGGCTCGACCTCGCGACCGCCGGGCGCACCCGACACGAAGGCCGTGACGAGACGCCGACGGCTGAACGAGTAGGCCTCGACGAGGTCCTTCTTGGTGGCCACGGTCGTCAGCCCCGGATCGAGGAGAACAAGCCGACCGCCACCACGAGGAGCGGCAGCAGGGACAGCAGGGCCACGCTCTCGGCGATGTCACCGAGGCGGCCCCGGCGCACCGACGGGCTGCCCGGGAGCAGCGTGACCGCCAGGAGCACGGCACCGGTGCCCGCGAGCACGACCGCGGCGGTCGGGCGCCAGTCGGGGTGCAACCAGAGCATCGAGACGGCGACCGAGACCAGGCCCAGGATCCCGGAGACCAGCCCCACCAGCACCTCCGAGCCGGTGCGGTACTGCCGCGTCCGGAGCATCACGACCAGCGAGCACATGACCGCGAGGATCGTGCCCGAGAGCCCGAGCGCCACCGACAGCGGGGCGACCAGCACGAGCAGGAGGCCGACGGTGGACGACACCGCGACCAGGATCTCGTGGGCGACCCGGGCATCGGCCCCGACGCGCACCGGGTCGATCGGGCGCGGCTCGGCGGTGATGTCGGCGACGCTGTAGAGCTGGTCGACCGACGTCCCGGTGGCGCCGAGCGCGAGCCACGGGAAGACGCTGCCGGCGATGACGACCAGGACGAGGGCGATGGTCAGCACCACCGCGGGATCGAACTCCGCGGCCTGCATGACCAGGCCGGTGGCGAGGAAGACGGCGCCGACGACGACGGGCGGGATCACCAGCGTGCGCCCGTCGCCGAGGCCGACCAGGCAGACCAGGCCGGCGGCCAGCGCGCCACCGCCGGCGGCCGCGACCGGCAGGCCGAAGAACGGGCCGGAACCACTACCAGCGGTGACCAGCATCAGGCCGGCGACAGCGGCGTACAGGGAGCCCATCCAGGCCACGGCGACCGCGGCCTCGGGCTCGCGCTGGGCTCGGGAGAGCACGACCGCGCCGGTCACCAGGGTGGCGCTGACGACGACAGCGGCGATGCCGGCGAGCGTCGAGCCGCGCTGGATGAGCAGGGCGACCGCGCCCAGCGCCATCAGGAGGCCGGCCGCGGACAGCGCCGTACGTCGTCCCGAGGCGGGCTCCCAGGGCTTGAGGTCGTGCTCGACCACGTCGGTCATCGCCTCGACCACGTCGTCGTAGACCCGCGGCGGTGCGTCGTCCACGCCAGCGGCGACGGTGATCAGGCCACCGTCCTCGATGCCCTGGATGATCAGCCCCGCGTCGGTCGCGAGCTCACGGCCCTCGGCGGTGACCAGACGGTAGCCGCCGTAGACGGTGGTGGCGTCGAGCAGCCCGACGCTGCGGGCGAGCTCGGGCACGAGCTCGGCGACGGGGACCGCGCCGGGCAGGACCAGGTCGACGCGACGGGTGCCGGACGCGACGGTCACCCGCACCAGTCCGGACGTGCTGACAGGCGCCTGGCTCATCGTCCCTCCCCGGTATCACTCGCCAGAACTACGGGCCGCCCAAAAGGGGCCGACGCGGTGAGCGCGTCGACCCCTCGGAACGGTGGTGCTCAGATGTCGAACGACGAGGCGCCGCGCTGGTCGGCGGCCTTGTACTCGGCGTTCGACTGGTGCACGGTGTTGCTGGTGTCCTGGAGCAGGGTCTTCATGTCCTGCATGGCGCCGTCCCACTTGGCCTTGGCGACCTGGTAGGCACTCTGCGCATTACCGGTCCAGTCGCTGCGAAGCGGAGCAAGCTCCCCCTCGAGGCGGTTGAGCCGGTCGTCGATCGCCTTGACTGCCATGCCGAGGTCCTCGGCTGCGGTGTCGAGGCCGGCGTGGTTGACGCGAAGTCCGTCGAGACTCATCTCTGTCACTCCTCTGTCTTCCCGTGTCAGCCGAGACGGCCGGCGTAGCGGTTGTAGTTGGACGACTGGGTCTCGTCGGTGTTGATGTTGTCCTTCTCGGTGGACGTCAGCGACGCCTCGAACTCGTTGAGCGCGTTCGTGATCACCCGCTGCTTCTCGGTCCAGGCCTGGTGGAGGCTGAAGAACGCCTGCCCGCCCTGGCCGGCCCACTTGCCCTGGAGGCCTGCGATCTTGCCCTCCAGCGACTTGCTCAGCCCGTCGAAGTCCTGCTTGGCATCGGCAACGAGGCCTGCGGCACGGGTCAGTGTCCGCTCGCCCTGTCCCATCTCCTGTGCGCCTTGCGACATGTCGCCAACTCCTTCCCCCGTGGCGGCGTCGCCGCTCGAGATTTCCCTAGTTGTGGTGTGGCGATCCGGGTCGGTGTCGGCCCGAGCCGGACAGCAGTCGATTACCCGTGACCTACCGCACTAAACCTCACGAGCTCAGTTCCCACAGGCTGGCGACCTCCCACAGGGCGCGAAACCAGCCGCACGCCACGACCAGCGAGGCGAGGGCGAAGGCGGCGCACAGGCCCTCGGCGATCTCGGCGCGACGCGACCACCACGCCGAGCGCCAGCCGCGGCCCACGGCGACCGCCACGACCACGACGAGGACGCCGAGCAGGACCGCACCGATCGCGAGCCACCAGTCGACGTCCGCACCGGCCTCGCGCAGCAGGACGACGAGCAGCGCGACCCAGCACACGAGCCCGGCCATGCGCAGCAGCACCCGGGCCGCTGCGTGCCGGTAGCTGCGCGCTGCGAGGAGCAGGCCGCCACCGGCGAAGCCGACCAGGCAGCGGGCGCCGATCAGGTCGATCGGCTGGGACGCGGTGAGCAGCAGCATCGGCGCGGCGACCAGGACGACCCCGAGGATCGCCGTACCGGACGCGGTGATGATCCGGGTGCCGCGGATGGCGAGGACGGTGATGGCGCCGAGGGGGACGACGGAGCGCCCGCGCTTCCCGCTGGGCTGCTCGCGAGCCGACCAGGCGCTGACCGCCAGGCGCTCGAGGTCGATGAGGTACTGGTCGGGGACGTCGACGGCGTAACCCGGGACGAACCGCGTGGCGAGCATGGCGCCGACGAGGAGCAGGGACCAGCAGAGCTGGGCGGGCGCGCCGACGAGCGCGCCGAGGCCGGTGACCAGGAAGAGCAGGACGCCGACGACGATCCAGACCCGCAGCGCCTCCTCGGAGCGCCGGTCCAGGGCGCGCCCCACGGCGGCGGTCAGCGCCGCGACCAACCCGGTGAGGCCGACGACCATCGGCAGCCGCTCGAGCTCGGGGTCCCAGACGACGACGAACGCCGCGGCTGCGGCGAACGCCGGCGCGGCGACGACCCGGTGCGCCACGAACCTGCCGATCGGGAGCACGCCGACCAGGCCGGCCCCGGCGAGCACGGCGACGGTCGCGGTCTGCAGGTCGCCGGAGGGTGCGTGTGCCGCGCACCAGCCGGCCAGCGCCGCGGCCGCCGCGGCCACGCAGAACGACAGCGCCGAGAGCGCGCCGGGACCGGTGGCGGTCCGGGCCGGGGCGTGCCTGCGTCCGGAGGCGGCCGCGGGGCGGGCGCCGACCATCGTGGCGACCAGGACGCCTCCGGTCTCGATGCCGGCGTCGACCAGGGAGTCCTCGGCCGGGATCGGCCGACCGGTGCTCGTGTGGAGCGCGGGCACGACGTCCAGCCCGGACTGTCGCGCGTACTCCTGGGCCACGTCGAGCGCAGCGGCAGCCGTCGGCACGACCAGGTCGAGGACGCCGGCCGGACCGTGGACGGTCACCGCGAGACTGTTCGTGGTCGCGAAGGTGTTGGCCACGACGACACCTTCCCCCGTCGGAGGAGGCGTCAACCTCGCTCGAGCGGGGTATTCCCTCGGCGAGGGTCCGCCTACCATCAGGCGGACCCGAACGGGAGGGCACAACCAGGTGAGTACGACGCTTCGCGGGGGCCGGCTCGACGAGCCCGAGATGCCGACGGGTCAGATCGTGCTCCAGCCGCCGCCGCAGATCGAGCCGAACGAGGGCGCCAGCGGCGTCTTGATGAACGCCATCCCGATGCTCGGCAGCCTCGGCTCGATCGTGCTCGTCGCCACCATGGGCAGCGCGAACGGCGGTCGCGGGCTGATCGCGGCCGGCATGTTCCTCTTCGCCACGGTCGGCTTCATCATCGTCCAGCTGGACCGGCAGAAGAAGCAGCGCGCGCAGCAGGTGACCGGCTCGCGCACGGAGTACCTCCGCTATCTCGGCAACGTCCGCAAGGTCGCCCGCGAGGCCGCCGACCAGCAGCGCCGGGCGCTGACCTGGCACCACCCCGACCCGGCCGCGCTGCCCTCGATCGCCGACGAGCGGTCCCGGGTCTGGGAGCACGGCACGGCCGACCCGAACTTCCTCCACGTGCGGTACGGCCTCTGCACGCAGCCGCTGTCCCTGGAGCTGGTGCCACCGGAGAGCACGCCGATCGACCAGGTCGACCCGGCCGCGGCGTCCGCGCTGCACCGGCTCCTCGTCGTGCACCGCCTGCAGCCCGACCTGCCGGCCTCGATCGACCTGCGCGCGTTCGACCGGATCGAGGTCTGCGGTCCCGAGGAGCCCGCCCGCTCGCTGGCCCGCTCGCTGATCTGCTCGGCCACGACCTTCCACTCCCCCGACCAGCTGGTCGTCGCGGTGCTCTCCTCCGAGCAGAACCTCGCCCAGTGGGACTGGGTGAAGTGGCTCCCCCATGCCCAGAGCAACCAGCAGTCCGACGCCGTCGGCCCGATGCGGATGGTCTCGACCTCGCTCGCCGACCTCGCCACCCTGCTGCCGCCCGACCTCAGCGAGCGACCCCGGTTCGGCGCGGACGAACGGCCCGCGACGCCGCACATCCTGCTCGTGATCGACGGCGGCGAGCTGCCGCCGGGCAACCACGTCGTACCGCCCGACGGCCTGCACGGCGTCACCCTGCTCGACCTCCCGGCCCGGTGGGACGAGCTCGAGGACTCGACCCGGCTGCGGATCCAGTTCGAGGGCGAGCCGGCGGCCGACGGACGGCACCCGGTGCTCGCGCTGCGGCTGCGCGAGGAGCCGATCCGCGCGCGCGGCGACCAGTGCAGCCTCGCCACCGCCGAGGCTCTGGCCCGCCGACTCACGCCCCTGCACACGATCGCGTCCGGCGTCGTCGAGTCCGGCACCGGCGAGATCACCGGTCCGACCGACTTCATGGAGCTGCTGGCGCTCGGCGACGTGCACTCCTTCGACCCCGGTGCTGCGTGGCGCCCCCGTCCGGCCCGCGACCGGCTGCGGGTGCCGATCGGCCTGGGCGAGGGTGGGTCGGTCATCCACCTCGACATCAAGGAGTCCGCCCAGCAGGGCATGGGCCCGCACGGTCTGGTCATCGGCGCGACCGGGTCCGGCAAGTCGGAGTTCCTGCGCACGCTCGTGCTCGGGCTCGCGCTCACCCACTCCCCCGAGCAGCTGAACATGGTGCTGGTCGACTTCAAGGGTGGCGCGACGTTCGCGGGCATGTCCGAGATGCCCCACGTCTCGGCGGTCATCACGAACCTCGCCCAGGAGCTCACCCTGGTCGACCGCATGCAGGACGCCCTGTCCGGCGAGATGGTGCGCCGCCAGGAGCTGCTGCGCGAGGCGGGCAACTTCGCCTCGATCCGCGACTACGAGAAGGCGCGGGTCAGCGGCGAGGACCTCGCGCCCATGCCGTCGCTCTTCCTGGTGGTCGACGAGTTCTCCGAGATGCTCTCGGCCAAGCCGGAGTTCATCGACCTGTTCGTCGCGGTCGGCCGGCTCGGCCGGTCGCTCGGTCTGCACCTCCTGCTCGCCTCGCAGCGTCTCGAGGAGGGCCGCCTGCGCGGCCTCGAGTCCCACCTCTCCTACCGGGTCGGCCTGCGGACGTTCAGCGCCGGCGAGTCGCGCACCGTGCTCGGCGTCCCCGACGCGTACGAGCTGCCCGCCGATCCCGGCCTCGGCTTCTTGAAGCCCGACCAGTCCACGATGCTGCGGTTCAAGGCGGCCTACGTCTCCGGTCCGCCGTCCGGCCGGGTGCGCGCCCGTCGCGACGAGGGCGGGCACCTGCGCGGCATCTTGCCGTTCACCATCTCCGAGGTGCACACGCTGGCGCCGCCGGAGCCCGAGCCCGAGCCGGTCACCCCCGAGCCCGGCACCGGCGAGCAGGAGTCGCTGCTCGACATCGCGGTGCGCCACATGGTCGGCCACGGTCCCGCAGCCCACCAGGTCTGGCTGCCCCCGCTCGACGTACCGGACACCCTCGACGACCTGATGGGCGACCTCGCCGAGACCCAGGACGGACTCATCTCGGCGCAGTGGCGCCAGCTCGGCGGGCTCGTCGTGCCGCTCGGCACCGTGGACCGCCCGCGCGAGCAGCGCCGCGACACCCTGACCGTCAACCTCAGCGGCGCCGGCGGCCACGTCGCCGTGGTCGGCGGACCGCGCAGCGGCAAGAGCACCCTGCTGCGCACCATCGTGGCGAGCATGTCGCTGACGACGACGCCGCTGGAGTCGCAGTTCTTCGTCCTCGACTTCGGTGGCGGCACGTTCTCGCCGTTCACCGGCCTGCCGCACGTCGCCGGTGTCGGCACCCGCTCCGAGCCCGACGTCGTACGCCGCATCGTGGCCGAGGTGGCGGGCGTGGTCGACCGCCGCGAGGCCTACTTCCGGGCCAACGGCATCGACTCCATCGAGACCTACCGGTCGCGGCGCGCGAGCGGCCGCGCCGACGACGGGTACGGCGACGTGTTCCTCGTCGTCGACGGGTGGAGCACGCTGCGCGCCGACTTCGACGACCTCGAGATCGAGCTCCAGCAGCTCGCGAGCCGCGGCCTGACCTTCGGCCTCCACCTCGTCGTCGCCGCCGCCCGCTGGGCCGACTTCCGGGCGTCGATGCGCGACCTCTTCGGCACCCGTCTCGAGCTGCGGCTCGGTGACCCGATGGACTCGGAGATCGACCGCAAGGTGGCCACCCTGGTCCCGGCCGGCCGGCCCGGCCGCGGCCTGGTGCAGAACAAGCTGCACTTCCTCGCCGCGGTCCCGCGCGTCGACGGCAACCCCGACACCGAGAGCCTCGGCGACGGTGTCGACGACCTGATCAAGCGGGTCTCCGCGGCCTGGACGGGACCCTCCGGCCCGAAGCTGCGGCTGCTGCCCGAGCGGATCGACCTGGCCGAGGTCCGCGAGCTGACCCCGCCCGGCGTGGACGACAAGCAGCTCCTGGTCGCGGTCAACGAGAAGGACCTCGGCGCCGTGGCGCTCGACGTCGACGCCGAGCCGCACCTGCTGATCTTCGGCGACGGGCAGTCCGGCAAGAGCGCCGTACTCCGCGCCTACGCCCAGGAGGTGATGCGCACCCGCTCGGCGCAGGAGGCGCAGCTGGTGGTCGTCGACTACCGGCGCTCGCTGCTCGGTGAGGTGCCCGAGGACTACCTCGTCAACTACCTCACCTCGGCGACGCAGGCGCAGCCCGCGATCCGCGACCTCGCGTCGTACCTCGAGTCCCGCATCCCCGGCCCCGACGTCACGCCCGAGCAGCTGCGCAACCGGTCGTGGTGGTCCGGCGCCGAGGTGTTCGTGCTCGTCGACGACTACGACCTGGTCGCCACCACCCAGAGCTCGCCGGTGCAGGCGCTCCAGCCGCTGCTCGCGCAGGCCCGCGACGTCGGCCTCCACCTGGTGGTCGCCCGGCGCTCGGGCGGCGCGTCGCGGTCGCTCTACGAGCCGATCATCCAGTCGATGCGCGACCTGGCCATGCCCGGCCTGCTGCTCTCCGGCAGCCCGGACGAGGGTCCGCTGCTCGGCAACCAGAAGCCGCAGCCGGCACCTCCCGGGCGCGGTCGGCTGGTCACCCGTGACCGCGGCGTCGAGGTCGTGCAGATGGCCTGGTCCGAGCCCACGATGTGACTGCCGGCCGGCGACCGTAACGGCGCAATTGCGCTGTTCGGACACCTCTGAGGCCGGGTTCCCTGCCGTACCAGCGCAATTGCGCTGTTACAGCAGGTCGCGGGCGGCCCGACCTAGACGTGCGTGTGCTCGCCCGGGCCATTGACCTTGAGGCCGGGCAGGTCGGCCAGGTCGTAGGTGATCTCGAACGTCCGGCGGTAGCCGGTGTGCGCGACCCGCCAGCCGTCCGGCGTACGCACGTAGCGGTCGTCGTAGAACGCCGCACCCTCGAGCATGAAGTGGAAGGCGGGGACGATCACCTTGTCCTGGAGGTACCACCGGCCGGTCGCCGTGTCGCCGTCGACCGCGATCTCCGGGTGGTGCACCTGGTGCAGGGTGAGGATGCCCTCGCCCAGGTTGGTCTGCATGTAGGTCACCAAGGCATCGCGGTCCTGGAACAGCAGGCCGTTGTAGTCGCCGGTCGCGTCGGACACGAAGCAGGTGGCGAACTCGTCCCACTGCTTGGTGTCGAGCGTCTGCAGGTAGCGGTACTTGAGGTGGCTGATCTCGTCGATGTCCGTCACGAAACTAGAACGTATTCCAGTTCTGTGGTTGACGCAGCGTTAACAAGCGGTCAACCTCCCCGCGATCTTGCTCCCGCACCCTGATGACAGGGACCGCTCCATCCGAGCGGCGCACACTCAGGGAGGCCGAGATGGAAGACCCCACCACGCCCGACCGCGAGCTCGACCGGATCCGCGAACAGCGGGTCCAGCTCAAGCTGCGGCACGCCCAGGCACTCACCACGTTGATGGTCGAGCGCGACGACCTGCGCGGGGTGCACGCGCTGGCGGACTACTTCGACGACGCGGTGCGCTGGTCGGCGTAGCGCGCACGTCCGTGCCGGCCACCCCTCGGTGTGAGACCGACGGGTGGCCGGCCTCGTTATAGTCGCGGCGTGATCTTCAAGCGCGTCGGTGACGGGAGGCCGTACCCCGACCACGGCCTCTCCTCCCGGGCCTGGGCGGCGGTGCCGCCGCGCCAGGTGCGTCTCGACCAGCTGGTGACGACCAAGGACACGCTCCAGCTCGCCGCCCTGCTCGACGAGGACTCGACGTTCTACGGCGACCTGTTCGCACACGTCGTCGAGTGGCACGGGGAGTACTACCTCGAGGACGGGCTGCACCGCGCACTCCGGGCCGCGCTCCAGCAGCGCAGCGTCCTGCACGCCCGCGTCCACACCCTGGAGGGCTGATGACCCAGGGGGTGCGGTCCGCGATCACGCTCGCGGTGCTCGGGGTGCTGCTCCTCGCCGCCGCCCTCTGGGGCTGGAACGCCACCATGAAGCCGCTGCCGGCCAAGGTCGACACCCCCATCTGCGTGCAGGAGGACGTCCCGGCCGGGACCAAGGTCTTCCCCGAGGACGTCACGGTCAGCGTCTACAACGCCGGCAGCCGCGAAGGGCTGGCCGGTCGCACGATGGCCCTCTTCACCGACAGCGGCTTCCACGAGGGCAACAGCGGCAACGTGACCCCTGACCAGCCCATCCGCGGGTCGGCGATCTGGACCGACGACCCGACCAGCCCGGCGGTGCTCCTGGTCGCGAGCCGGCTCGGCCCGGACGTCGACATCGAACGCCGCGACCCCCCGGGCGTCGGCGTGGTCGTCGTGGTCGGCGACGACTTCGAGGACCTGGTGAAGGGCCGCCGCGCCACCAAGGCCACCGAGGACAGCGAGATCTGCAGCCCGCCGGTCGCCTGACCGGTCAGGGTCCCGTCGGGTCCTTGCCCTTGCCGAGCCACAGCGCGAGCCGACCGTGCTCGCTCACCTGGCGCAGCCGCTCCTCGGTCTTCTCGCGGAGCTTGCGCGGCGTCACCACCAGGAGGTCGTCGCCGTGGCGGAGGACGGTACGGCGCTCGGGCACCAGCGCCTCGCCGTCGCGGACCACCATCGACACCGACGCGCCCGGCGGCAGCCGCAGCTCGCCCACCTCGACGCCGTGCATCTGCGACACCGGGCTGATCGTCACCTGCAGCAGGTCGGCCGCGACCCGTTCGAGGGGCGCGGCCTCCATCTCCAGGCCGCGCGGCTCGGAGCGGCGCGCGACCTTGAGGAGGCGGGCCACCGCGGGCAGCGTCGGCCCGGTCAGCAGGGTGTAGATGACCACGAGGACGAAGACGATGTCGAAGAGCTCCTCCGCTCCGGCGATGCCGTCGGCCAGCGGGATCGTGGTGAAGACGATCGGGACCGCACCACGCAGGCCGGCCCAGGAGATGAAGGTCAGGTCGCGCCACGGCATCGGCTGGACGAGGGAGCTGACCAGCACCGAGAGCGGGCGGGCGACGAAGGTCAGGATCAGCCCGGCCACGACGGCCAGTCCCAGGATCTCCCAGGTCAGCCGGGACGGCGACAGCAGCAGCCCGAGCATCACGAACAGCCCGATCTGGGCGATCCACGCGATGCCCTCCGAGAAGGACCGCGTCGCCGCCCGGTGCGGCAGCTCCATGTTGCCGAGGATCAGCGCGGCGACGTACACGGCGGCGAACCCGGACGCGTGCACCGCCGCACCGGCGCCGTACGCGAGGACGGTCAGGCAGAGCACGGCGATCGGGTAGAGACCCGAGGACGGGAGCGCGGCCCGGCGCATGACCCAGGCGCCGCCGAAGCCGACCGCGAACCCGACGCCGACGCCGACCACGAGCTCGAAGACGATCAGGGCGAGCATCGCGAGGATGCCGTCGTCGGCGGCCGCGCCGGAGGAGACGAGCACGACGAGGACCACGACGGGTGCGTCGTTCAGCCCGGACTCGGCCTCCAGCGCGCCGGTCAGCCGTTTGGGGAGCGGCACCAGCCGGAGCACCGAGAAGACCGCCGCCGCGTCGGTGGCCGAGGTGACCGCACCGAGCAGGACCGCGAGCTGCCAGGGCAGACCGAGGACGTAGTGCGCCCCGAGGGCGACGACCCCCACCGACACGCTCACCCCGATGGTTGCGAGCGCGACCCCCAGCCGCATCGACGGTCGGATCTCGCGCCAGCTGGTGGTCAGACCGCCCTCGGCCAGGATCACGACCAGCGCGCCGAAGCCGAGCGCGTGCGCGAGCTCGGCGTCCTCGAACTGGATGCCGAACCCTGCTTCCCCGAGCAGGACCCCCATCAGGAGGTAGATCAGCAGGCTGGGGAGACCCGCGCGCGTCGAGGCCCGGACGGCCAGGACGGCCGCCAGCGTGACGCTCGAGCCGATCAGCAGGAACACGTCCAGCTGATGGGCGTCGAAAGTCATGTCACCTCAGGCTTCGCGGCGTCGGAAGCGCAGTCTATCGGTGCCCGACCTCCTGCCGGACGGTCGTCGGGCGCTCCCGGATCGCACGGAACTGAAACTTGTTCTAGATTTGCCGCATGAGCTCCAGCGGCACCGCCCTCCCAGCCGTCCTCCCCGCCGGCGTCCTGACCGACCCGGGGGGCGAGGCCCCGTCGTACGACGTGGTCGTGGTCGGGTTCGGCATCGCGGGCGGGTGCGCCGCACTCGAGGCAGCGCGGGCGGGAGCGCGGGTGCTGCTGCTCGAGAAGGCGGCCGTGCACGGCGGGACGTCGTCGATGTCCGGCGGCCACTTCTACCTCGGCGGTGGGACGGCCGTGCAGCAGGCGACCGGGCACGCGGACTCGGTCGAGGAGATGTACCGCTACCTCGTCGCGGTCTCGAAGGAGCCCGAGCACGACAAGATCCGCGCCTACTGCGAGGGCTCGGTCGAGCACTTCGACTGGCTCGAGGCGCTGGGCTTCGAGTTCGAGCGCTCCTTCTTCCCCGGCAAGGCGGTGATCCAGCCAGGCACCGAGGGCCTGATGTACACCGGCAACGAGAAGGTGTGGCCCTTCAAGGAGCAGGCGGTGCCGGCGCCGCGCGGGCACAAGGTGCCGGTGCCGGGCGACACCGAGGGCACCAAGATCGTGATGGACCTCCTGCGCACCCGGGTCGAGGAGGCCGGCGTCGAGGTCCGCTTCGAGACCGGCGTGACCAACCTCGTGGTCTCCGACGACGGGGCGGTCGTGGGGGTCGCGTGGAAGTCGTTCGACGAGACCGGAGTCGTCGCGGCGCCGGCGGTCGTGGTCGCGGCCGGCGGGTTCGTCATGAACCCCGACATGGTCGCGCAGCACACTCCCGCCCTCGGGTCGAAGCTCTTCACCCTCGGCTCGACGTACGACGACGGCCTCGGCATCCGGCTCGGTGCGTCGGTCGGCGCGGAGCTCAAGCACATGGACGAGCCGTTCATCACTGCGCCGGTCTACCCGCCGTCGGTGCTGGTGACCGGGCTGATCGTGAACGCGCAGGGTGAGCGGTTCGTGGCCGAGGACTCCTACCACTCGCGGACCTCGCAGTTCGTGATGGAGCAGCCGGACTCGGCGGCGTACCTGATCATCGACAGCGAGCACGTCGAGTACCCGACGATGCCGCTGGTGCCGCTGATCGACGGCTACGAGACCGTCGCCGAGATCGAGACCGCGCTCGGCTTCCCGGACGGTGCGCTGGAGAAGACGCTGGCGCGCTACAACGAGTACGCCGCGCTCGGGGAGGACCCGGACTTCCACAAGAGCCCTGACTGGCTGGCCTCGCAGGCCGTCGGTCCGTGGGCGGTCTTCGACCTGCGGCTGGGCAAGGCGCTCTACGCGGGCTTCACGCTCGGTGGCATCCGGGTCTCGGTCGACGGCGAGGCGCAGCGAGCCGACGGCTCCGTCGTCCCCGGGCTCTACGCCGCCGGCGCGTGCGCCTCCAACCTGGCCCAGGACGGCAAGGGCTACTGCTCCGGCACCCAGCTCGGCGAGGGCTCGTTCTTCGGGCGACGAGCGGGTCGACACGCTGCGGGTTTCACCGGCTGACCGCCAGAACCCGCACGACACGCCGTTGGCCATCGGCGTGTCGTGCGGGCGTCGGCGGCCGACCGGTGAAACCCCGGCACGACTGCTCCTCGGTCACCTCACCTTGAGGGTGAAGGCACCGGTCTGGGCGCCGGTGGTGCCGTCGGACCCGTCGACCGCGAGCCGGTACCTGAACGTGCCCTTCTGGCTCTGCCGGGCGAAGGTCACCTTCGCCGACTCGCCGTCGCACGCGACCGTCTTGACGTCGACCCAGGTGCCGGCGACGAGCCGCTGCAGGACCAGGTCTTCGTCACCGATCTGGTCCACCGCCACGGCGTCGGCCGCCGGGGTCGCCCCCTTCTTCACGGTGACGGTGCCCGTGCGCCAGCCCGAGATGCTGGTGACGGCCAGCGGCTCGTCCACGGTCATCGGGTCGCCGTCGTCGTTGACGATGCACGGGACCGTGCCCTGCCAGTGGTAGTTGGTGCCACCGACCTGGGTCCAGACCACGGAGTACGACGTCACGCCGGCCGGCCACTTCGGGTGGCTGGCGTAGGGGAAGGAGGTCGTCCCGCCCCAGAAGGCGTCGCTGTTGTGGAAGTTCAGCGTGACCTGGCCGAGGTCGGTCTCGAGCCGGACGTTGACGTCGTTGGCCTGGCCGTCCGGGATGTTGGACGGGTAGGCGACGGTCAGCGCCGAGCAGGACGGGTCGTCGTACTGCCAGTCCCAGCTGAACGGGCCCGGGTCGGTCGTCGTCGCCTGGTAGGTGCCGAGCACGACGGAGTCCGTCGTGGTGACGTCCGCACCGGTCGGCGGGGTGGCCGAGCCGCTGGCGATGTTGACCACGGAGCCCTGGTCGACGTCCGCGGCCGTCACCGTGTAGTGCGCGGCCGGCAGCGAGGGGCAGGTGGTCGTCTCGCCGACGGCCAGGGTCGCTGCGCAGAGCGCGCCGCCGGCCAGGGCCGGGATCATCGGGTCGGTCACCGTGACGTTGCTCAGCGGGGCCTGGCCGGTGTTGGTGACCGAGAACGAGTAGGTGAGCTGCTCGCCCACCGACGCCAGGTCGTCGGCGTCGTCCGAGTCGGCGACCGTCTTCTCCAGCCTGATCGACGACGCGGGCGCCGGCGGCGTCGTCTTCGTCGCGATCACGGCCGTGTCGTTCGCCGTCACCAGGTCACCGGTCGACCGGGCGGCCGAGGCGCTCGCGGTGTTCTCCACCGACTCGTGCGCCACCTCTGCGGCGGTGACCGTGTGCGTCGCGGCCGGCAGGGACGGGCAGGTCGTGGTCGCTCCCGGGGCCAGGCTGGCGACGCAGACCGCGCCACCGGCCAGGGCCGGGATCATCGCGTCGAAGACCTTGACGTCGCTGAGCGCGACGTTGCCGGTGTTGGTCACCGAGAACGAGTACGTCAGCCGCTCACCCTCCGAGGCCAGGGCGTCCGCGTCGTCGGAGTCCGCGACCGTCTTCTTCAGGGTGATCGACGCGGCGCTGGGCCGGGTGTCGATCGTGGCGCTGGCAGCGCCGGCGACGGCGGCGCCGGTCGGCGGCTTCGCGGTGGCGCTGGCCTCGTTCACGACCGTGGCCTGGTCGGCCTCGGCGCCGGTCACCGTGTGGGTGGCCGCCGGCAGGGACGGGCAGGTCGTGGTCGCACCCGGGGCCAGGCTCGCGACGCAGACCGCGCCGCCCGCCAGGGCCGGGATCATCGCGTCGGTGACCTGGACGTCGGTCAGCGGCACGTTGCCGGTGTTGGTGACCGAGAAGGTGTAGGTCAGCTGCTCACCCTCGGCGGCCAGGTGGTCGGCGTCGTCGGAGTCGGCGACCGCCTTGGTCAGCGAGATCGCAGGCGCGGCCGGCGACAGGATCGTCGCGGACGCGTTGCCGGCGACCGTGCCGGCCGGCGAGCTCGCCGACGCGGTGGCGAAGTTGTCGACCGACCCCTTGGTGATGTCCGCGGCGCTCACGGTGTGCGTGGCGGCGGGCAGCGACGAGCAGGTCGTCGTGTCGCCGACGGCCAGGGTCGCGGCGCAGACGACGCCGCCGGCGAGGGCCGGGATCGTCGCGTCGGTGACCTTCACGTCGGTCAGCGGCACGTTGCCGGTGTTCTCGACCGTGAACGTGTAGGTCAGCGTCTCGCCCAGGGCGCCGGCGAAGTCGGCGTCGGCGGAGTCGGCGACGGCCTTGGTCATCACGAAGGCGGGTGCCGCCGGCGTCGCGATCGTGGCCGAGGCCTGCGACGTCGGGTTCGGGCCGCTCGGCGATGACGCCGTGGCGGTGGCGTCGTTGACGACCGAGCCCCGGGCGATGTCCGCCGCGTTGACGACGTGGGTGGCGGTCACCGTCGAGCAGGTGGTGGTCGCCCCGACCGCGAGGGTGGCGGCGCACACGGCGCCGTCCTTCATGGCCGGGATCATCGCGTCGGTGACCCGCACGTTGGTCAGCGGCACGTTGCCGGTGTTCTTGACCGTGAACGTGTAGGTCAGGGTCTCGCCGAGCGAGCCGATCGTGTCGGCGTCGCTCGAGTCGGCCACCGTCTTGGTCATCGAGACCGACGAGATGGCCGGCGCCGCGATGGTGGCGCTGTCGGCCGCGGTGGGCGCAATGCCCTTGCTCGGGGTGCCGGTGGCGGTCGCCTGGTTGACGACCAAGCCTTGGGCGATGTCCGCCGCGTTGACGACGTGGGTGGCGGTCACCGTCGAGCAGGTGGTGGTCGCCCCGACCGCGAGGGTGGCGGCGCACACGGCGCCGTCCTTCATGGCCGGGATCATCGCGTCGGTGACCCGCACGTTGGTCAGCGGCACGTTGCCGGTGTTCTTCAGCGTGAAGGTGTAGGTCAGGGTCTCGCCGAGCGAGCCGATCGTGTCGGCGTCGCTCGAGTCGGCCACCGTCTTGGTCATCGAGAGGGCCGGGGTGGCCGGCGTCGCGATGGTCGCCGTGTCGGTCGCGGTCACCTTGGCACCGCTGGGCCGGGTGGCCGAGGCGGTGGCGTTGTTGACGACCGAGCCCTTGGTGATGTCGGCGGCGGCGACGACGTGGGTCGCGGCCGGCAGGAGCGGGCAGGTGGTGGTTGCGCCGGCGGCGAGCGTCGCGACACAGTCGGCGCCGTCGACCAGGCCGGGGATCATCGCGTCGGTGACCCGCACGTTGGTCAGGGTGATGTTGCCGGTGTTCTTCACCGTGAACCCGTAGGTGAGCCGCTCGCCGAGCGATCCGACCGTGTCGGCGTCGTCGGAGTCGGCGACGGTCTTGGTCAGGGTGATCGCCGCGGTGGTCGGCTTGGTCGTGATCGACACGCTGGAGCGGGCCGTGACGGCGGGCCCGGTCGGCGGCGTCGCCGCGGCGGACGCGGAGTTCACCAGCGCACCCTGGTCGGCCTCGGCCTCGGTCACCGTGTGGGCACCGGCCGGGAGCGCGGGGCAGGTGGTGACGGCGCCGACCGCGAGGGTGGCGACGCAGGTCGCCCCGCCCGCGAGGGCCGGGATCATCGCGTCCGTGATCTTCACGTTGGTCAGCGCGACGTTGCCGGTGTTGGTGACGGAGAACGTGTAGGTCAGCTTCTCGGTCTCGGACGCCGCGGTGTCGGCGTCGTCGGAGTCGGTGACGACCTTGGTCATCGAGATGCCCGGTGCCGCCGGCGTGGAGATCGTGGCCGAGTCGGTCGCGGTCACGGCCGCTCCGCTGGGAGGCGTCGCGACCACGGTGGCGGTGTTGTCGACCGAGCCCTGGGCGATGTCGGTGGCCACCACCGTGTGGGTCGCGGCCGGCAGTGCGGCGCAGGACGTCGTCTCGCCGACACCGAGGGAGGCGGTGCAGACGGCGCCGCTGCTCAGGGCGGGGATCATCGCGTCGGTGACCTTCACGTTGGTCAGCGGCACGTTGCCGGTGTTCTTCACCGTGAAGCCGTAGGTCAGCGTCTCCCCGAGGGAGCCGATGGTGTCGGCGTCACTCGAGTCGGCGACCGTCTTGGTGAGCTTCACACCCGGGGTCGCCGGGGTCGAGATGGTCGCCGTGTCGGTGGCGGTGACCGTGGTGCCGGCCGGGCTCGTGCCCGCCGCGGTGGCGGTGTTGTCGACGGAGCCCTTGCCGATGTCGGTGGCGCTCACCGTGTGGGTCGCGGCGGGGAGCGACGGGCAGGTGGTCGAGGCACCGACGGCCAGGCTCGCCACGCAGACCGCGCCGCTGGTGAGCGCCGGGATCATCGCGTCGGTGACCTTCACGTTCGTCAGCGGCACGTTGCCGGTGTTCTTCACCGTGAAGCCGTAGGTCAGCGTCTCGCCCAGCGAGCCGATCGCGTCGGCGTCGCTCGAGTCGCTCACCGTCTTGGTCAGGGACAGCGACGGGGCCGGCGGCGGGGTCGGGTTGACCGGCACCGACTTCGCGTCGAACGCGATGCGGCCACACCCGTCCGTGACCGTGACGCGGATCGTGCAGGCGGTCGCGGCGGAGAGGGTCGGCGCCGTGAAGGTCGTGCTGGCGGCGGTGCTGTTCGCGAAGGTGCCTCCGCAGCCCGAGGTCCACTTGTAGGTGTACCCGCCGCCGCCGCCCGTGGCGGTGGCGCTGACCGGGATGGTGGTGCCCGACGTGATCTCGGCGGACGAGACGGTGGCCGTGACCTCCGGGGACTTGTCGACCGAGGAGATCAGGTTGAAGTTGAGGAAGCTGCGCTGGGCGGCGACGTTCGCGGTGGCATCGGCCTTGGCGAAGTCGTGGCCGGCCTGGTACATGACGAGGCCGTTCGAGGAGTCACCGAAGCCGCGGCCGTAGACGGAGACGGCCGCCTTGCCGGGCGACAGCGCCCTGCTGCCGCTGATCTGCGGGTGGTCCGGGTCCCACGCGAGCACCTTGGTGGTCGGGCGCCAGCCGGTCTTGGGCAGGTAGACCTGCTCGGCGCCGTTCTGGGTCGCGGAGTCGAAGGAGTTCATGATCTGCGAGATCGGGTCCGACCAGTCCCCGTTGTAGGTGTACGCCGGAGTGCCGTCGTTGTGGTCGCCGTACTCGACCATCCCGCTCACGGACAGGAAGTTCAGGTCGGGCGCGGTGCCGGCGTCGGCCGGGTCGTCGAGGTTCTCGAGGGTGCTGGGGGCGTGGCACTGCCCGAAGATGTTGCCGCCGGCGTCGTTGAACGCCAGGAGGTTCTTGTGCAGCGACCAGGTCGGGTCGGCGTGCGGGAAGACGAAGAGGTCGTCGCAGGAGGTGAGGGCCGACGGGAGCGCCTTGCGGTAGGCCGAGGACGGGATGCCGGCGTTCGCGTAGTAGCCGTCGGCGACCGGATCGCTCGACGCGTCGAGCACCACGCGCGGCCAGCTGCGGAGCAGGGAGGACTGCGGCACGGAGGCGATCGGCGAGTTGGCGACGTACATCTGCACGCCCGCGGACCGCCAGGCCAGCAGCCGGGCCGCCGGGATGTCGCCCACGAAGTCACCCGAGACGACGAACGAACCGCCCGCGAACGCCTTGCTCGCGACCGTCGCCCCGGTGGTCACGTTGAGCAGGTTGGTGGCCGTGAAGTCCGACGCACCCATCGTGGTCTTGCCGTTCTTGACGGCCCAGGCCACCGGGACCTTGTACGTCGTGAGCAGCTCGTAGACCAGCCCGTACGGCTTCAGGCCGTTGGCCACCGTCTGCGGGGTCACGCCCATGTCGATGATCAGCGAGCCCGACGGGAAGTCCGCGGTCGCCGGGGTCGCGGCCCGGGCAGCGACGGGCGCCGTCGACGGGGTGCTCGCCGATGCCGAGGCGGCCGGGAGGAACCCGCCGGCCAGGACGGCCAGGACGAGGGCGATGAGGGCTGCGACGCGGATGCGCACGAATGGCTCCAAAGGGTGCTGGCGGAGGTGACGCCGAACTCTGGCACGCATTTCGGGGCCGAAACCGTTCCTGCCCCCAACCTTTGAGAGACGTTGAGGAAACCCGGCCTTCCTTGAGGAAACCCTGAGCATGAGGCCCCGGAACCGCGCCGTACAGTCGCTCCATGACCGACCGCTTCCAGGTGGCGAGCCGCGCCAACGTGCCCCCTTTTCACGTGATGGACCTGCTGGCGGCCGCGACGACCCGGCAGCGCACGCACGGCGACCTGCTCAACCTGCTGGCCGGCCAGCCGAGCACGGGCGCACCGGCGGCGGTCCGCGCGGAGGCGAAGCGGCTGCTCGACTCCGGCGACCCGCTCGGCTACACGCCGGCGGCCGGGGTGCTCGAGCTGCGCGAGGCGATCGCCGGCCACCACAAGCGCACCCACGGCATCGACGTCGACCCCGACGAGGTCGTGGTCACCACGGGCAGCAGCGGTGGCTTCCTGCTCGCCTTCCTCGCGGCGTTCGAGGTCGGCGACCGCGTCGCGATGGCGCGGCCCGGCTACCCCTGCTACCGCAACGTGCTGACCGCGCTCGGCTGCGAGGTGGTCGAGATCCCGACCGGGCCGGAGACCCGCTTCCAGCCGACGGTCGAGCAGGTGGCGGAGCTCGGTGACATCAAGGGCCTCGTCGTCGCCAGCCCGGCCAACCCGACCGGCACCATGCTGCTCCCCAGCGAGCTCGCCGCCCTCGCGACGTACTGCGAGACCGAGCGGATCCAGCTGATCTCCGACGAGATCTACCACGGCATCGAGTACGCCCCCCTCGCCGGCGGTGACCACCTGGCGCGCAGCGCCTGGGAGACCAGCCGGGAGGCCGTCGTCTTCTCCAGCTTCTCCAAGTACTTCTCGATGACCGGCTGGCGGATCGGCTGGATGCTGGTCCCCGACCGGCTCCGGCGCGCGACCGACATCCTCACCGGCAACTTCACGATCTGTCCGCCCGTCCTGGCGCAGTGGGCGAGCCTCGCGGCCTTCAGCGACGCGTCGTACGTCGAGCTCGACAGCCACGTCGCGCGCTACGCCGACAACCGGCGCCTCCTGCTCGACGGCCTGCCCCGGCTGGGGATCACCGAGCTCGCGCCGGCCGACGGCGCGTTCTACGTGTACGCCGACGTCGGCCACCTGACCGACGACACCATGGTGTTCTGCCACGAGCTGCTGGCCCGCACCGGCGTCGCCGTCGCACCCGGCATCGACTTCGACACCGTCGACGGCGGCCGGTTCATCCGGCTCAGCTTCGCCGGCCCGGGAGCCGACATCGAGCGCGCACTGGAGCGTCTCTCCACAGCCCTCGTGCGCTGACGTTTCTCCACATCCGCCGCCCGGCGAGGCTCCTCGGCACACCGACCGATGCGAGGGGGACTCCATGTACGGCGACACCACCACCATCCGGGCCCTGGCCCGCGACCTGCGCGACCGCGCCGACGACATCCGCACCGCGGCCGACCGGCTGGCGGCCCGGGCCGACGGGGTCGACTGGCGCGGGCTGACCGCCGACGCGATGCGCCGGCACGCCCACGACCGCTGCGCCGCGCTCCGGCGCACGGCGGCCCTCCACGACGACGCCGCGGACGCGCTCGACCGGCACGCCCGGGAGGTCGACCGGCTCGAGGACCTGATCGCCGCCGTCGAGCGGAAGGTGCACGGGCTCATCGACGCCGCCCGCGACAAGCTCCTGCCCGACGGCCTGGACGGGCTGCTCCACCGGTTCTCGCCGCCGCTCCCGGGCAGCCGGGACTGGCTGTCCGTCGACCTCCCGGGGATCTGAGATGACCGCCTCGCCGATCACCGGCGTGAGCGGCGGCTCGGCCGGCGTGGCGGCGACGTACGACGCGGTGCGAGCGCTGGCCGACGCCTTCGACGCGGCCGGCAGCGAGCTGCGGGGCTGGGCCGGCCTCGGCGCTCGGACCATGGCGAACCCCGACCTCGCCGAGTCGGCGATCCTCTCGCCGCTGACCTTCGCGGAGGCGGAGGGTGCGGTCCTGGCCGCGACCACCGGCCCCGACGGGGTGCTCGTCGAGGCGCTGGGCTGGGAGGCCGACGCCGTCGTGGTCCGGGCCGTCGTCGCCGCCTTCGAGGAGACCGACGCGCTGGTCCGGGCGGCGATCGACGCGGTCGACCACCAGGTCGGCCGGGTCGTCGGTCTCACCCTCGGCGCGACCGCCCCGGTGACGGTGCCGCTCCTGCTCCTCACGGTCCCCCACCTGCCGTCGCAGGCGCAGGACGAGCTCGAGCAGTGGGTGGTCGAGCACCCGGGGGTGGTCCAGCACGCCGCCAACGGCGGCGGCGGCCTGCTCGAGGGACTCTGGGACGGGGTCACCCCGTTCGCGCCCGCCGGGCCGCTCGGCGTCTCGCTCTTCGTCCCGGACACCGAGGCCGGGGCCGGCCTGCTCGCGGCGCTGTACGGCGACGACGGCAGCGCCCACGTCGTCCGCACCCTGGACGTCGTGCCGGGGGACGCCACCCAGCCGGCGGGGGTCGCCGACCTGGTCTCCCACCTCCAGGACGTCGCGCACCTCTCACCCGACCCCGACTCGCCGCTCAACGGCACCATCGAGGTCCAGACGCTCGGGGCCGGCACCGACGACGTGCGGCACATCGTCTACCTGCCGGGCACCGACGACATGACGACCGTGCCGTGGAGCAAGGACGACGACGTCCGCGACATGCTCACCAACCTGCTGCTGGTCGGCGGCCGCGACAACGCCTACCAGGAGGGCATCCTCGAGGCGATGGCCCAGGCGAGCATCGGTCCCGACGACCCCGTGCTGCTCGTCGGACACTCCCAGGGCGGCATGGAGGCGGCGGCGATCCTCAGCCAGGGCAGCGACTTCAACGTCACCGACGTGGTGACGGCCGGGTCGCCCACGGCCCAGGTCGACGGCTTCCCCGACGGCAGCCACGTGCTGTCGCTGGAGCACCAGGGCGACGTCGTGCCGCTGCTCGACGGCGCGGACAACCCCGACTCGGTCGAGCAGACGACCGTGACCTTCGACGACCACGGCTCCGGCATCGTCGACCAGCACGACTACGACCACTACGTCGCCGGGGCCGAGGCGGTCGACGCCTCCACCGACCCGTCGATCCTGGAGCAGCTCGCCAGCCTGCACCAGCACGGGTTCCTGGCCGGCTCCGGGGACGGGTCGACGAGCGTCACCGCCCACGTCTTCCAGATCACCCGGCAGCCGTGAGCCGGAGCGGGACGGCGTTTCGTGCCCGGCGTACGGGGAATGCGAATGAGCGACCACCCGGACATCTCGGAGGAAGGTGGCCCATGTACGGCGACACCGATGTGATGCGCAGACGCGCGGCCCAGCTACGCGAGCAGGGCGTCGACATCCGCGCGCTGGCCGACCGCCTGGTGGCCCAGACCGAGGGCATCGGATGGACCGGCCGGGCCGCCGAGTCGCTCAGCGAGCGGATGCGCGAGCGGGCCACCCATCTCCGCGATGTCGCCGCCCGCCACGACGGTGCCGCGGAGTCGCTCGAGGCTCACCTGCACGAGGTCGACCGTCTCAAGGACGGGATCGCCGCGACGGAGCGCAAGGCCGACGTCCTCCTTGCCGAGACCCCGAGCGGCCGGGGCGCGTTCACGCCTCCGCCGCCCGGTCACAAGGACTGGCTCGCGGTCGAGCTCCCGGGGCTGTGACATGGCGACCATCGACCTGAGCAACCCGCCGCCGGCCCCCGTCGGCATCCTCGGCGCCCTCCCGCGCCGGGTGTCCCTGACCCTCCCCGAGCTGCAGTGCGTGGCCGCCCGGGCCGGTGGCGCGCCGCTGCCGTTCGAGATGCTCACCCCCGGCGGTGAGCGCGAGCTCGGCGGCCGCCTGGGGCGCACCCCGGCCACCCTCGAGTCCGAGGCGTACGAGGCCGCGATCTCGTCCTTGCACGACGCCGAGTCGTCGCTCGCCCGACGCGGCCTGCTCGTCGACACCTCGATGGACGAGGGCCTCCTCGGCGCCGTCGGTCTCCTCGCCACCCCGACGGTCGCCCTCGACCTCGACGTCGCCGCCGGCGACTCCCGGATCAAGGCCTGGCACCGCCAGCACGGCGCAGCGGTGGCGAGCCTCGCGACCGCCGACGGCATCGTCTTCGAGCTGGCGTGGTTCCCCACCGACCAGTGGGCCGACGAGCTGGCCCGGGTCACCGTGCTCCCCGAGGAGTTCGCCCTGCGCGACTCCGTCGTGCCCGACCAGGTCGTGCTCCCCTATGCGCTCGCGGACGCCGCCAGCGAGGCGGTGCGCAGCAACCGCTCGGACCTCCTCTCCGTGCTGGTCGCCGAGCACGCCGGCGAGACCCGGGACGCCGGCGGGCGGCCGCTGCCCGACCTCGAGGTGGGCGTGCTCCTCTCCGGGCTGTCGACCGAGTCCCGCGGCCGGCTGCGCGCGCTGGTCGCCGACGTCTCGGGCGCGATGACCGCGGTCGTCGGCGTCGTGTCGTGGGTGCTGCTGGCCGACGGCTGGCGGGCGCTGCGACCACGCCGCACCGAGGGCGTCGACCGGATCGAGGTGCGCCGGGTCGACCCCGGCGACCTCGCCCACGAGCTGGCCCCCGTCCTCGCGGAGGTGACGACATGACCGAGATCCGCGACGACGTGGTGAGCACCGTCGACAAGTACGACCAGATGTTGCGCCTCGCCGACCTCTACGACGGCTCGGGCGCCGACCTGCGCACCCGCGCCGCGCTCGGGGAGCAGGTGCTCCGCGATCCCGAGGTGGCCGACTCGGCCGAGCTCGCGCCGACGACGTACGCCCGTGCCGACGAGGCCGTCCGCGGCGCGACCACCGGCAAGCACGGGCTGCTGGCACGTTCGGTCGAGCTCGACGCCGACGCCTTGATCGTGCGCGCGACGGTGCTCACCTACCGCTGGATCGACGAGCTCCAGGACGCGGCGTACCGCACCCTCGGCTCCATCGCCGGACGCGCGATCGGCTACCTCGCCCCCGAGGTGGCCCTCGGCGGCGCGATCGTCTCGGCCGGGCTGATCGAGACCGACGCCCTCGACCGCGACGGGGTCGCGTCGTACCTCGAGGAGCTCGCGGAGAACAACCCGGCCCTGATGGACCACGTCGCGAGCGGCGGCGGCCTCCTCGAGGGCCTGCAGATGCGCTCGCTGCTGACCGCCGGCGTGCTGGCCGGTGAGTCCGCTCCTGCCGCTGCCCGCGGCGGCCTGCGCGCGGCCGGGATCGAGCCCTTCGCGGCCGACCTCGGCTCGGCGCTGCGCGACGTCGCCGGCGGCGTCGTCGAGCAGCCGGCCGAGGACCCCCCGCCGTCGAAGGCCGCGGCGGACCGTCCGGCCGGCGTCGAGGAGCTGATGACCAGTCTCGTGAGCGCCGTCCACGCGGTGACCGTCCACGAGGTCGCGCCCGCGCGCTACATCGCCTACCTCCCCGGCCCGCACGGCGGCCCGCAGCGGCGCCTGCGCCTCGTCGGCGGCGACCACACGGCGTACGCCGACCAGGCGGTGCGCGCGATCGAGAGGGCGGTCGCCGACGGGTCCCTCGACGAGGCCGCGCGCGTGATGCTGGTCGGCTGCGGCCAGGGTGGCGTCACCGCCGTCGGCCTCGCGACGACGCCCGGGTCCGACGCCTACGTCGTCGACCAGGTCGTCACCGCCGGTGCCCCAGCGGCGCTGGTCCCGCGGGTCCCCGAGCCCACCCGGGTGCTGTCGCTGGAGGACCGCACCGACCCGGTCGCGCTCTTCGGCTCCCTGGTCAACGCGGGCTCCGACAACCGGCTCACCGTGGTGTTCGACGGCGGCGAGGAGGACGGCACCTCGTCGTACGTCGTGGGCGGCCGGGCCGCCGACGCCGCGGGCCATCCCGAGCTGCGCGACGAGCTGGCCCGGCTGCGGGAGCTCGGCTTTCTGTCGTGAGGGTGGTCCGGCGGGGTCACCAACAGCGCAATTGCGCTGTTGGGCACCTCGACACGCCGCCCGGCCGGGTCACAACGGCGCAATTGCGCTGTTGTGCACCTCGACACGCCGCCCAGCCGGGTCACAACGGCGCAATTGCGCTGTTGCGGAGGTGCGGAGGTGCGCGCTGGCGCGGAGGTGCCCGTCCTAGAGGATGTCGTGCACGAACTCACCGAGCTGGGTGAGGTTGCGGCACTCGACCATCGGCACCACCTCGCCGTAGCGGGACGCCGCGGAGTCGCCGGTGTCCCAGTGCCGGCGGTGCTCGGGGTTGAGCCACCAGCTGTGCCGGGCCGCGCCCGCGAGCCGCTCGAGCACGTCGAGGTTCAGGTCGCTGTAGTTGGAGCGCGCGTCGCCGAGGACGAGCAGCGACGACTTCGGGCCGAGGGCGTCGGCGTGCTGCTCCTCGAACTTCGCGAGTGCGCGGCCGTAGTTGGTGCGCCCCCAGAGCGCGGCGTGCGACGTGGCGGCGGCGAGGTTCGTCATCACGTCGGCGACGTCGGCACCCGGAGTGAAGTGCTCGGTCACCTCATGGACGTGGTCGATGAACGTGAAGGCGCGGACCTTCTCGAACTGGTCGCGCAGCGCGTAGACGAGCAGCAGCGTGAACTGCGCGAAGTTCGCGACCGACCCGCTGACGTCGCAGAGGACGACGAGCTCGGTGCGGTGCGGCCGCTTCGGCTTGTGATGGGTGACGAGCGGGACCCCGCCGGTGGAGATGGAGGCCCGGACCGTACGCCGGAAGTCGAGCGGACCCCGACGCCTCGCGTGGTGCTCCTGGGTGAGACGGGTCGCGAGCCGGCGCGCGAGCGGGTAGATCTCGCGGCGCATGTCCTCGAGGTCCGACTTCCGCGCGGCGGTGAAGTCGATCCGGTCGATGCTCGGGCGGATCGCGACGTTCGCGACGTGCTCGGGCCCCTTCTCCTCGGCGATCCGGCGGCGGGCGTCGTCCTCGACCATCTTCGTGAAGGAGCCGATCCGGCGCCCGGCCTCGCGACGCGCCTCGCCGTCGAGCCGCCCGTCGGCCAGCAGCGCCTGCACGACGCGGTCCACCAGCTCGGACGGCGACACCCGCTGGAGCGCGGTGTACGCCGACCACGACGACAGCCCGGGCCCGCGGCCCGGCATCGCCCCGAAGCGCGCCACCATCTCGGCCGCCAGCTGCAGCAGCGCCTGCTGGTCGCCGTCGGAGAGCGCGTCGAAGAGCTCGTCGCGGAAGCCGGCCAGCTGCTCGGCGTTGTCGCGGACCCCACCCTCGCCCCCGTCGTCGTCGTCGGACCCGGCGCGGACGGCGACCCCGTCGCCGACCATCCGCGGGAAGTAGACGTCGAACAGCGCGTCGAACGTCGGCCGCTGCGACTGCTTCTTCACGAGGGTCGCGGCGTACCCGTCGTGGACGACGCGACGGTCGTCCCAGTCGAGAGCGCTGAGCGCGGCGATGGCGTCGAGGTCCTCGGCGAGCGACACCGACAGCCCGGCAGCGCGCAGCGCCTCTAGGAAGGAGATGTGGCGATCGACGAGGCCGCTCATGCTGCCCTCATGACCGGAGCCTGAGCTCCTTGACCGCGCGCGCCTGGTCGGACACGTGCTTGAGCACGACGCCGAGCGTGTCGGACACGGCCTTGTCGTCGAGCTCACCGATCTCGAGCGCCACCAGGGTGCGCGCCCAGTCGACCGACTCGGCGATCGACGGCGCCTTCTTCAGGTCGAGCTCCCGCAGCCGCGAGATGGTGGCGACCAGCTGGCCGGCCACCCGCTCGTCGAGGTCGGGGACCTGCGAGACGACGATCTCGCGCTCGCGCTCGGCGTCCGGGTAGTCGAGGTGCAGATAGAGGCACCGGCGCTTGACGGCCTCCGAGAGCTCGCGGGTCGCGTTGGAGGTCAGCACCACGAAGGGGCGCCGTACGGCGGAGACGGTGCCCATCTCGGGGATCGTGACCTGGAAGTCGGACAGCACCTCGAGCAGCAGACCCTCGACCTCGACGTCGGTCTTGTCGACCTCGTCGATGAGGAGCACCGTCGGCTCCTCGCGGCGGATCGCGGTCAGCAGCGGGCGGGTCAGCAGGAACTCGTCGGTGAAGATGTCGTCGTGGGTCTCCGACCAGGTCTGGTCGTCACCGTGCGAGGCCTGGATGCGCAGCAGCTGCTTCTTGTAGTTCCACTCGTAGAGCGCCCGCGCCTCGTCGAGGCCCTCGTAGCACTGCAGCCGCACCAGGTCGGCGCCCGTCGTGCGCGCCACGGCCTTCGCCAGCTCGGTCTTGCCGACGCCGGCCGGGCCCTCGACGAGCAGCGGCTTCTCGAGCGCACCGGCGAGGTACGCCGTCGTCGCGGTCGTCGGGTCGGCCAGGTAGCCGGACTCCGCCAGGCGGGCGGCGGCGTCGTCGGGTGAGGAGAACCAGGTGCTCGGCTGCGGCATGCACCCATCCTCGCGCACGGCCGTGGCGGTAGCCCCGGGCCGCCCGTGTGACGCGGCAGACGCAGCGATGTTCCGGACCGGCGTCACCTCCGGGCGCCTTGCCTCGTTGGCGCAGTGGAGAGCGACACGCGCGGCCTGGGGGGACGTGCGTGCGACCGCCACAGCAGGAGGACCACCCGTGCAGCACCGACTTCCACGACCCGCTCGCCTGACGCTCCTGAGCGTCAAGCTCGGCGCCGTCGGCGCGATCATCGCCGCCGGGCTGCTGTGCGCTCCCGACTCCACGGGCGCGCAGCAGCCGGGAGTCACGGGCTACTCCGGCCCCGCCGTCACCGGCGAGCCCGGCCGGGTCGACCGGCTGCTCGACGCACACGAGTGCTCGGTGTCCGGGTTCGGCGAGAGCGAGCAGCCGGTGTCGGCCATCGTGCAGTCGGCCCGCGGCCGGCTGCGGTTCGTGGACTTCGAGACCGGCTGGCAGGTCTTCACCCGCCACGGCGACGCGAAGCTCATCGCGGTCTGCCTGGACGATCCGCCCGCCCGCTGACCGTCTAGAACCGACCGTGCCGGCCCTCGCCGGAGGCGAACCGCGCGGCCCCGTCCAGCGCGCCGGTCAGGGACGCGAGGCCGTGTCGCAGCTCGCCGGCCATCGCCTCGACCTCGGTGAGACCCTCCTGCTCGAGGACCGAGAGCCGGTCGTGGCGCAGGCAGTCCTGGGGGAACTCCGCCAGCGACCGCGCCAGCGCCTCCGCCTCGACCCGGGCCTGGCCGACCGGCACGACCCGGTTGACCAGCCCCATCCGCTCGGCCTCCCAGGCGTCGACCGGGCGACCGGTGAGGATTAGGTCCATGGCCCGGCTGGCCCCGATCAGCCGCGGCAGCCGGACCGTGCCGCCGTCGACGAGCGGCACTCCCCAGCGCCTGCAGAAGACCCCGAGCACGGCGTCACCGGCCGCCACCCGCAGGTCGCACCACAGCGCCAGCTCGAGGCCGCCGGCCACGGCGTACCCCTCGATCGCGGCGATCACCGGCTTCGACAGCCGCATCCGGGTCGGGCCCATCGGGCCGTCCGCTCCCTCGACGGGCTCGGTGACCTGGTTGCCGCGCTCGGTTCCGATCGCCTTGAGGTCGGCGCCGGCGCAGAACGTCCCGCCCTCGCCGTACAGGACCGCCACGCTCTGGCTCTCGTCGGCGTCGAACGCGCGGAACGCGTCGGCGAGCGCCGTGGCGGTGGGTCCGTCGACGGCGTTGCGGGCCTCGGGCCGGTCGAGGACGACCGTCGTGACCGCCCCGTCGGTCTCGACCCGGACGCTCACGACTCGACCGCCGACGCTCCGGCCCGGTGCCGCTGCGCGAGCTCCTGGTAGTACGGCGGGTTCTGCTCGACCCAGAACTCCGAGGAGGTGCCCTCGATCGGCTTCGTCGGCCTGGCGGGGATGCCGGCCGCCACCATGCCACCGGGGATCTCGGTGCCCGGGGTGACGACCGACCCGGCGGCGACCAGCGTCCGCGGGCCGACGGTCGCGTGGTCGAGGACGGTGGACCCGTTGCCCACCAGGGCCTGCTCGCCGATCTCGGCGCAGTGGATGACGCAGCCGTGGCCGATCGTGGAGTTGCGGCCGATGACCAGCGTCTCGCCGGGTGCGGCGTGCAGGACCGAGTTGTCCTGCACGTTGGCGCCCTCGCGGACCACGATCGTGCAGATGTCGGCCCGCAGCACCGCGCCGTACCAGATGCTCGCGCCCTTCTCGACGGTTACGTCACCGATCAGGGTCGCGGTCGGCGCGACGAAGGCCTCGGGGTGGACGGTCGGGCGCTTGCCCTCGAACTCGAAGCAGAACATGGGGTCATTCCACACCCCCGCTCTGCTCGGCGGATCCAGGCGTCCGCCGTGACGTCGTCGCGTCAGTCGCGGGTGGCCCACCAGGCGGCGAGGGCGCGGTACTTCTGCTCGTCGAAGGTGGTCGGTCGGTAGTACCGGCCGATGATCTGCTGGCGCTGCAGGTCGGTGCCGCGCGACGAGGGCGGCTGAGCGACGTAGGCGCGGGTGAACCCGTAGGGCTGCTCGGGCGAGAGGAAGAGGGTCACCCCGCGGGCCGGCGTCGTCCGCTCGTCGAAGTACTGGCCGACCGATCCCACCATGCCGGCGACCTTCTTCGAGCTCGCGATCGGGCTGATGTCGAGGTTCAGGACGAGCCCGGGGCGATTGGCGTAGGAGCACCGCACCTCGCCGTCCACGTCGGATCCGGTCGCCGCGCGGACCTCGCCGAGCAGCGCCCGGATCGGCCGGCTGCGTGCGGGCGGACAGCTCTCAGGCAGGTCGACGGGGAAGTCGAACATCGCCGGGTCGACCTGCTCGAGCATCCGGCCGAGCAGCCCCTCGACCCGCGCCGGGCGCGGCTTGGCGAACAGCTCGACCATCACGGTGTACCTGCCCTGGCGGGCCCACGCGTGCCACGTCTTGTCGCCGTAGGCGTTGTAGAGGACCAGCCGGGCCTGGTCGCCGACGTCGAGGCGGGCCGGCTTCTCGGTGCCGACCTGCTGCACGGCGTCGGCGACCGACACCCCGGGCACCAGGCTGTAGCCGTAGAAGACCGACCAGCCGTCCTTGCGGTCCGGCACCAGGCAGGCGGTGGTGCGCGGGTCGGGGAGCAGGCCACGCTGCTCGGTGTCCGGGTCGGGCGTCAGGCCCGCCGCCTCCAGGTCCTCGGCGGAGAGCAGGCTGCACGGGTCGACCGGCTCGGGCGGGGGCTCGGTCGGGCTGCTCGACGCCGTCGGGGACGTGCTCGCGGTCTGATCGGCGTCCGCGTCGGCGTCCCCTCCCGACGAGCACCCGCCGAGCACCGTCGTCAACACGAGCAGCACCCCGGCGTACCTCGTCCCCCGTCGCATGCCTGAGTCGTCCCCCGTTGGGGTGACGGGCAAACGACGAACGCCCCGGATCGAGGACCCGGGGCGTTCGGTGCGCGGTGGCGGTGGGATTTGAACCCACGGTGGGTGTGACCCCACACAACATTTCGAGTGTTGCACCTTCGGCCGCTCGGACACGCCACCGCCGGAGAGATTACCGGAGGGCGTAGGTGCGGACGAAATCGCCCTGTCACGGCCTCCACGCGGGGTCGCGACCCGTCGCGCCGGCCAGCCGGTCGAGGGCGGGAGCGTCGTCGAGCGCCACCAGCACCGCGATCTCGGCGGGCATCTCGACCGGTCCGGCCCGGGTGATCCCGTCGTACGCCGTGGGGTCGCGCCACGCGTGCGCCAGCACGGCCAGGTCGGCGGCGATCCGGTCGCGGAACCCGTCCTCGAGCCGGTCGGAAGTCGATGATCTCCCTGCTGTCTCCGACCCCCCGAGCTCGCCTACTCATCCGTCGCGCGCAGCTGTAACGCGGTGTTGGACCCTCTGGGCACCCCGTTCTAACGGGTTCCTAGTGGCCCTAACATCGCGTTACAGCGGGAGGGTCGGGTCAGCCGTCGCCGGCGCGCGTGGATGGCGTACGTCGTTCGTCCCATGCCGGGAGCGTCTCCCGAGCCGACGGCTCCGAACCCTCAGCGGCGACGCGGCTCCAGACGCTGGAGCTGGGTGACGTGACCGGGCTCCAGCTCGTCGAGCGTGGTCACCCCGAGCAGCCGCATCGTCCGCTCGATCTGGCCGGCCAGGATCTCGATCATCCGGTCGACGCCGTCGCGGCCGCCGGCCATCAGGCCGTACAGGTAGGCGCGCCCGACGAGGGTGAAGCGCGCCCCGTGCGCGATCGAGGCGACGATGTCCTGCCCGGACATGATCCCGGTGTCGAGGTGCACCTCCACGTCCGTGCCGACCGCGGCGACGACCTGCGGCAGCAGGTGGAAGGGGATCGGCGCCCGGTCGAGCTGGCGACCGCCGTGGTTGGAGAGCAGCACCGCGTCGACCCCGACGTCGGCGAGCCGGCGCGCGTCGTCGACGGTCTGCACGCCCTTGACCACGACCTTCCCGGGCCACTGGTCCTTGATCCAGGCGAGGTCGTCGTAGGTCACGGTCGGGTCGAACATCGTGTCCAGCAGGTCGGCGACCGTGCCCGACCACGCGTCCAGCGACGCGAAGGCCAGCGGCTCGGTGGTGAGGAAGTTGATCCACCACGCGGGCCGCGGGATCGCGTTGACGACCGTGCGCGGCGTGAGGGTGGGCGGGATCGTCATGCCGTTGCGCACGTCGCGCAGCCGCGCCCCGGCGACGGGTACGTCGACCGTGACGAGCAGCGTGTCGAAGCCGGCCTTCGCGGCTCGATCGACCAGCGCCATCGAGCGGTCGCGGTCCTTCCACATGTAGAGCTGGAACCAGTTCCGGCCGTCCGGGTTGGCTGCCGCCACGTCCTCGATCGACGTGGTGCCCATCGTCGACAGCGAGAACGGGATGCCCGCGGCGGCCGCGGCGGTTGCGCCGGCGATCTCGCCCTCGGCCTGCATCATCCGGGTGAAGCCGGTCGGCGCGATGCCGAACGGCAGCGCCACCCGCTGCCCGAGCACCTCGCGCGAGGTGTCGACGGTCGAGACGTCGCGCAGGATCGCGGGGTTGAACTCGACGTCGCCGAACGCCTCCCGGGCCCGGGCCAGCGAGACCTCGCCGTCCGCCGCGCCGTCGGTGTAGTCGAAGGCCGCCTGGGGCGTGCGCCGCTTGGCGATCCGTCTCAGGTCGTCGATCGTCAGCGCCGACGCCAGCCGCCGCTGCTTGGGCGAGAGCGTCGGCTTCTTGAACTTCATCAGGGGGGCCAGGTCCCGGCGCTTCGGCAGTTGACGCTTCATCGTCCGACTCCATCATGTCTGGCGGTCAGGCGCGACTCCGCACCGCCGATCGGGTTGACACGTTTCACAACAGCGTCCTCGGTCGCCCTGCTGTCTGCGACCATCGACGCCCTCCGGTCCGGCGACGCCACCAGGAAACACCCGGATCACGATCGCGCGGGAGTACGCTCGCGCACACCCTGGTCGTCCTTGATCGTTTCAAGAGGAGGCGCCGTGGCCGGACGAGATCCCGGCTCGCGCAACGCGTCGGTCAAGGACGTCGCCGCGGCCGCGGGCGTCTCGCTCGGCACCGTCTCCAACGTGCTCAACCGCCCCGACCGAGTCAGCCCGGACACCCGGGAGCGGGTGCTGCGGGCGATGGCCGAGCTCGGGTTCGTCCGCAACGAGTCGGCCCGTCAGCTCCGGGCCGGCAGCAGCCGGACCCTGGCCTACGTGATGCTCGATGCGAGCAACCCGTTCTTCATCGACATCGCGCAGGGCATCGACACCGCGGCCGAGGCGGTCGGCCTCTCCCTGGTGCTCTGCAACAGCCGCAGCCTCGCCGAGCGCGAGCAGTCGCACCTGGCCCTCCTCGAGCAGCAGCGCGTCCAGGGCATCCTGATCACCCCCGTCGACCCCGACGCGGCGTCCCTCGACGACGTCGCCCGCCGGGGCACCCCCGTCGTCCTCGTCGACCGCACCCGCGCCGACCAGAAGTTCTGCTCCGTCGCGGTGGACGACGTGCTCGGCGGGCAGCGCGCCGTCGAGCACCTCATCGACCGCGGGCACACCCGGGTCGCCTTCGTCGGCGGCCCGACGACGCTCGGCCCGGTCCGCGACCGCTGGCGGGGAGCCCAGGACGCCTGGGCCGCCGCCGGCCTCCCTGCCGAGGGACTGGTCGAGGTCACCACCACCGGGCTGACCGTCGCCGAGGGCCGCGAGGCCGGCCAACGGCTGGCCGGGATGCCGGCCCCGCGCCGACCGACAGCCGCCTTCTGCGCCAACGACCTGACCGCGCTGGGCCTGCTCCAGCAGGCGACGAGCTCGGGCCTGCGGGTGCCCGAGGAGCTGGCGCTCGTCGGGTACGACGACATCGACTTCGCGGGCGCCGCCGCCGTCCCCCTCACGTCGGTCCGCCAGCCGCGCCAGGAGCTGGGCTGCACCGCGGCCGAGCTGGTCCTCGACGAGGCGACCAACCCCGAGCACACGCACCGACAGGTGTTGTTCACCCCGGAGCTGGTGGCCCGGGCCTCGACGCTGGGCTAGACGCTACAGCTGGCGGTGCCCGGCGAAGAACGTCGCGAGGAGCGCGGCCGACTCGGCGGCGAGCACGCCCGACACGACCTCGGGCCGGTGGTTGAGGCGACGGTCGCGGACCACGTCCCAGAGGCTGCCGACCGCGCCGGCCTTGGGGTCGAACGCCCCGAAGACCACCCGGTCGACCCGGCTCAGCACGGCGGCACCGGCGCACATCGTGCAGGGCTCCAGGGTCACGACGAGCGTGCAGCCCTCCAGGCGCCACTCCCCCCGCTCGCGCGCGGCGGCCCGCAGCGCGACGACCTCGGCGTGCCCGGTCGGGTCGTGGTCGGCCTCGCGGACGTTGCGTCCGCGACCGATCGTCGTCCCGTCCGGCGCCAGCACCACCGCGCCGATGGGGACGTCGTCGGTCGCCAGCGCCGCCCGCGCCTGGTCGAGCGCGGCCCGCATCGGGCCGGCCCAGCGGTCCTGGGTCACGCCGGGTTCACGCGGAGGTGAGTCCGACGGCGTCGTCGAAGGCCTCACCGAACCCGGCCCGGCGGGCGATGTCGGAGAGCATCTCGTCGGGGTAGAGGTCGTAGTCGTCGAGCAGCACGCCCATGTCCATGGCGTGCATGCCGAGGTCGCCCAGCAGGTCGAGGTCCCCGGCCGGGACCTGGTCGTCCTCGTCCTCGGGCATCGGCAGGCCGAGGAACGCGACGGCCGAGCGGGCGAGCTCCCACTCGTCGGCGGCGGTGATGTCGGAGAGGAGCACCCGGGTGGTCGGACCCGCGACCCGGATCAGGATGAAGAAGTCCTCGTCCATCGCGACCAGCCCGACCGCGCCGCCGTCGCCGGGGAACCGGCGCAGTGCGTGGGCCAGGGTCTCGATGTCACCCAGGACGTCGTGGGCGAGCTCCTGGACCTGCCAGACGCCCTCCTCGCGATAGGCAGCCAGGGCGAAGTCGACCCCGTCGATCAGCTCAGCCATGGCGCTCCTCCGATCCGTCCGCTCCGGTGCGACCTGTCAGTCGTCTTCCAGAGTGGCAGACGGTCGCGGCCGGGCCAACCCCCCTTGCCCGCCTGGCACTAGTGTTCGGGCATGCGCACCCACGTCGTGGACCACCCGCTGGTCGCCCACAAGCTCACCGTCCTGCGCGACGAGGTCACCGACTCCCCGACCTTCCGGGCCCTGACCGACGAGCTGGTGACGCTGCTGGCCTACGAAGCGACCCGCGACGTCCGGGTCGAGCCCTACGACATCGTCACCCCGGTCGCGCCCACCACCGGGGTCGCGCTGGCGCGCCCCCGGCCGCTCGTCGTCCCGATCCTGCGCGCGGGGCTCGGCATGCTCGACGGGATGATGCGGCTGCTGCCGACGGCCGAGGTCGGCTTCCTCGGCATGATCCGCAACGAGGAGACGCTCGAGGCCTCGACGTACGCCGAGCGGCTGCCCGAGGACCTGTCGGGGCGCCAGTGCTACGTGCTCGACCCGATGCTCGCCACCGGCGGCACCCTCGCCGCGGCGATCAAGTTCCTCACCGACCGCGGGGCCGACGACATCACCGCGATCTGCCTGCTCGCCGCGCCCGAGGGCTGCGCCCGGCTGGAGAAGGACCTCGAGGGACTCGACGTCCCCGTCACCGTCGTCACCGCCGCCATGGACGAGAAGCTCAACGAGAAGGGCTACATCGTCCCCGGTCTCGGCGACGCCGGCGACCGCCTGTACGGCGTGGTGGGCTGAGCTGCCCCGGGCCGAGCCCGCGAGGACCGTGACCCAGCAGCCTCATGCCGGGAAGACGTGCACGGTGCCGGTGGCGATCAGCACCATCAGCACGAGCACCAGGACGCCGAGGGCCAGGTAGGCCCACTCCTTGCCGACCCGGTCGTCGTCGGACTCGGGCGCGTCGTAGCGATGTCCGTCGGGGCGGCCCATCCGCTCGTCGTCGTCAGTCATGCCCGGTCAACGAGCGAGACCCGCGGACGTCCCGTGTGACATCCGCGGCCCACCCGGATGGCCGAGCTCAGAGTGCCTTGACGGCGTTGAGCAGCTTGCCGAGCGAGTCCTTCGCGTCGCCGAAGAGCAGCGTCGTGGTCGGTTCGAAGAGCAGCTCGTTCTCGATGCCGGCGAAGCCCGGCCGCATCGAGCGCTTCATGAAGACGACCTGCTTCGCCTCGTCGGCGTTGAGGATCGGCATGCCGTAGATCGGTGCGCCGGGCGTGGTCTTCGCAGCCGGGTTGACCACGTCGTTGGCGCCGACGACGAGGACGACGTCGGTGTGCTTGAACTCGCCGTTGATGTCGTCCATCTCGACCAGCTGCTCGTAGGGCACCTGGGCCTCGGCGAGCAGCACGTTCATGTGCCCGGGCATCCGGCCGGCGACCGGGTGGATCGCGTAGTCGACCTTCGTGCCCCGGGCGATCAGCACATCGACCAGCTCACGCAGCGTGTGCTGCGCCTGGGCGACCGCGAGCCCGTAACCGGGCACGATGATCACCCGGTCGGCGTAGCCCAGGAGGATCGCGATGTCCTCGGGCCCGGCGGACTTCACCGGCCGGTCGGAGGCGACGCCGGCGCCGAGCGTGGAGCCACCCTTGAGGGCGCCGAAGAGGATGTTCGAGACCGAGCGGCCCATCGCGTTGGCCATCAACATCGTCAGGTAGGTACCCGAGGCGCCCACCAGCGTGCCGGCCACGAGGAGCACGACGTTCGACAGCACGTAGCCGCCGGCCGCGACCGTGAGGCCGGTGAACGCGTTGAGCAGCGAGATCACGATCGGGACGTCGGCCCCGCCGACCGGCAGCACCAGCAGCAGCCCGATCGCCAGGCCCAGCAGGGCCAGCACGATCCCGATCCAGATGGCCGGGCTGGTGACGGTCAGGACGCCGAGCGTGATCGTGGCGAGGCCGGCGACGCCGAAGAGGACCGGCAGGCCGGGGAAGACCACCGGCCGCGACGTCATCAGCTCCTGGAGCTTCGCGAAGGTGACGATCGATCCGGCGAACGAGATCGAGCCGACCGCGATCGTGAACGCCGTCGCGGCGAGCGTGAACCAGTCGATCGAGTCGACGTGCGGCAGCATCTCCTGCAGCTCGACGAGCGCCACGAGCGCGGCCGCGCCACCGCCGACGCCGTTGAAGAGCGCCACCATCTGCGGCATCTGCGTCATCTGCACCCGTTGGGCGCCGACGACACCGCCGACGGTGCCGATCGCGATCGCGACCAGGATCGGCACGACGTGGTCGAGGTCGAGGTAGACGAACGGGACGATCACCGCGACGACCGCGGCCGCGGCACCGATCAGGTTGCCGGCGCGGGCGGTCTTCGGGCCGGACAGGCCCTTGAGCGCGAGGATGAAGCAGATCGCGCAGGCGAGGTAGACGAGCTGTACCCAGGTCGGCATCAGGCGTTCCCACCCTCGGTCGAGGCCGGCGCGGGCTTCGGCTTCTTGCGCACGAACATCTGCAGCATCCGGTCGGTGACCACGAAGCCGCCGACCATGTTCACCGCGGCGAGCACGATCGCGACCAGACCGACCACCAGCGCGACGTCGTTGTCGGTCGAGCCGGTCACCAGCACGGCGCCGAGCAGGATGATGCCGTGGATCGCGTTCGCGCCCGACATCAGCGGGGTGTGCAGCGTCGAGGACACCTTCGAGATCACCTCGATGCCGACGAAGACGCTCAGGATGAAGATCGTCAGCCAGACGACTGCCTCGTCCATCAGTTGGCTCCTTCCAGAGCGGCTCGGGTGGGTTCGTGGCGGATCGCTCCGTCGTGGGTCACGCAGGACCCGGCGACGATCTCGTCCTCGAAGTCGGGGGCGAACGAACCCTCGACCGTCATCAGCGTGACGATGTTGACGATGTTCTGCGCGTAGAGCTTGGACGCCGGCCCGGGCATCTGCGACGGCACGTTCTGCCCGCCCCACACCTGCGCGTTGCCGATCCGGACCACCTCGCCGGGCACCGCGCCCTCGACGTTGCCGCCGGTCTCGGCGGCCAGGTCGACCACGATCGAGCCGGGCTTCATCTGCTCGACCATCGCGCGGGTGACCAGCACCGGGGCGCGGCGGCCGGGGACGGCCGCGGTGGTGATCAGGGCGTCCGCGGCGGCGACGTACGGCGCCAACCGCTCCATCTGCAGGGCGGCGCGTTCCTCGGTCATCTCCCGCGCGTAGCCGCCCGCCCCCTCGAGCGTGTCGAGCTCGAGGTCGATCGACTGCGCACCCACCGAGCGGATCTCCTCCGCCGCGGCGGCGCGCACGTCGTACGCCTTCACGACGGCGCCGAGCCGCTTCGCGGTCGCGATCGCCTGGAGCCCGGCGACGCCGGCGCCGAGCACCACGATCTGGGCCGGGGGGACGGTGCCCGCCGCGGTCATGTTGAGCGGGAAGAAACGGCGCAGCATCCCGGCCGCGACGATCGCGCAGCGGTAGCCGGAGACCAGCGCCTGCGACGACAGCGCGTCCATCGACTGGGCGCGCGAGATGCGCGGGACGAGCTCCATCGCGAACGACGTGATGCCGCCGTCGCGCAGCTGGGTGACGATCTCCGGCTCCTGCCCGGTCGGCAGGAACGACACCGTCGCGGCGCCGCGGCGGAGCCTGCGGATCACGTCCGTGCCCGGCGGCTGGACCGAGACGACGACGTCGGCCTGCTCGACGGCCTGCGCGTCGACCGTCGCCCCGGCGGCCTCGTACTCCTCGTCGGCGATCAGTGCGTGGCGTCCGGCGTCCGGCTCGACGAGCACGTCGTACCCGAGCCCGGTCAGCTTGGCGACCAGCTCCGGCACCATCGCGACGCGCGCCTCGCCCTCGCGGGTCTCTCTGGCTACAGCGATCTTCACCCGAGGCAACCTAGGGCACATCGCGGCCCCGGGAACAGGCGTCTCAGGTTCCACACGGCTTCCACCTACACCCGCTCCGTAGGGTGGTCGGGTGACCGAGACGTCGGAGACGCCCCCGGGCGAGGACTTCCGCCGGTTCATGCTCGAGCACCGGTTCGGGATGGACGAGATCGTCACCAAGCTCAACATCCTGCGCGACGAGTTCACGCATCTGCACGACTACAACCCGATCGAGACGGTCTCCTCCCGGTTGAAGTCGCCGGAGAGCCTGCTGGAGAAGGTCCAGCGCAAGGGCCTCTCGCTCGACGACCACCCGACGTTCGACGAGATCCGCGCGCGGGTCACCGACATCGCCGGCGTGCGGGTCGTGTGCAGCTTCGCCTCCGACGTCTACCAGGTCTTCGACCTGCTCACCGAGCAGGTCGACGTGTCGGTCGTCGAGGTGCGCGACTACATCAAGCTGCCGAAGCCCAACGGCTACCGCAGCCTGCACGCCCTGGTGGAGGTGCCGGTGTTCCTCTCGGGCGGCGCCGTGGACGTGCTCGTCGAGGTGCAGTTCCGCACCATCGCGATGGACTTCTGGGCCAGCCTCGAGCACAAGATCTACTACAAGTACCGCCGTGACGTGCCCGCCGAGCTGCTCGCCGGGCTCCGGGAGGCGGCGGACACGGCGTACACCCTCGACACCACGATGGAGCGGCTGCACGACGAGGTGCGCGGCCTCGCCGGCCTGCCGCCGGCGCTGGTGCAACAGCTGCAGACGGGCGCAGGCGGCCCGGACGCGCGGCTCGTCGACGCGCTGCGCCGGCTCGGCGCCCGCGCGGATCAGGACGACCCGAGCGCGAACTCCTCGACCACCTCGTAGCGGGGACGCCCGCGCGCGCCCTCCCCGAGGTACGACGCCACGAGGGCGACCCGGTCCGCGGGCCACCGCGGTCCCGCGTACCCGTCGAGCAGCCGCACCCAGCTCGACACCTCGGTCGGGTGCCCGATCCGGGCGAGCGTCACGTGCGGCCGGAACCGCCGGCCGTCGACCGCGATCCCGGCCCGGTTGGCCGCGGCCCGACACCCGGTCGCGAGCCGGTCGAGCTGGGTGCGACCGTCCTCGTCGAGGTCGAGCCCGGCCCAGAGGATCCGCGCCCGCGCCGGGTTCGGGAAGGCGCCGCCGCCGGCGATCGCGGTGTCGAACGTCGTCCGGCGGGCCGCGGCGCGGGCGAGCCGCTCGGCCAGGTCGTCGAGCCGGCGCTCCTCGACCGACGCGAGGAAGGCCAGGGTCACGTGCAGCTGCTCGGCGGTCGCCCAGCGGAACTCGCCCGCCGGGCGGCGCACCTCCACGAACTCGTCGAGATGCTCGACCGCCTCCGGGGGCGGCACGAGCGCGGCGAACATCCGGAGGGACATCAGCCGATCTGGGTCCCCAGCGCGGTCCCGATGGCGTAGGTGACGGCCATGGCGAAGAGGCCGCCGGCGATGTTGCGGGCAACCGCACGACCGGGCTTGCCGTAGCCGAGGCGGGCACTGGTCCAGCCCGTCAGCGCGAGGGCGAGGACCACGGCGACGACGGTGACGAGGACGCGTGCGGACGGGCTCACCAGGGTGATCGTCAGCAGGGGCAACAGCGCGCCCAGGGTGAAGGAGACCGTCGACGCGAAGGCCGCGTTCCAGGGGCTGGTGATGTCGTCGGGATCGATGCCGAGCTCGGCCTCGGCGTGCGCGCCGAGGGCGTCCTTCGCGGTCAGTGCCTTCGCGACCTCGAGGGCGAGCGCCTCGTCGAGACCCTTGCCGACATAGATCCCGGCCAGCTCGGCGAGCTCCTCCTCGGGCTCGTCGCGCAGCTCGCGCCGCTCCTTGGCGAGCAGCGCGAGCTCGGAGTCGCGCTGAGTGCTGACCGACACGTACTCGCCCGCGCCCATGCTCATCGCCCCGGCGGCCAGTCCGGCGACGCCGGCGATCACGATCGCGGTGCGGTCGCTGGTGGCGCCGACGGCACCGATGACGATGCCGGCCGTCGACACGATGCCGTCGTTGGCGCCCAGGACGGAGGCGCGCAGCCAGTTGAGCCGGTTGTTGAGGCCGCGCTCGTGGGGCTCGTCGTCGTGCGGTCCGATCGGTGCCGCGGCGTCATCGAGGTCACTGGCGCTCATGTCAGAATCCAAGCCCCCGGACGGTGCCCCTCGCAACCAAGGCAAGGCTGCGCTCGCGCGGCCGGGGCCGGGTGCTCAGCTCGATCCTGGCGGTGCCGACTCGGTGACCCGCTTGGTCATCAGCAGCCCGACGAGCAGCAGCGCCAGCGCCGCGAGAGCGGACGCCACGAAGACGGCGTGGATCGCCGGGTCGAGGACGTCCGGCGTGAGGTGCTCGAGGTCGGGGACGCCGCGGCCGACCCGCGACGCGACCACGCCGTTCGCGATCGCCCCGAAGACCGCGACGCCCACCGCGCTGCCGACGGAGCGCGCGAACATGGTGGTGCCGGTCGCGACACCGCGGTGCGCCCAGGTCACCGACGCCTGGGCCGCGATGATCGACGGGCTGGCGACCAGGCCGAAGCCGAGGCCCATCACGAAGCACGGGGCCGCGAGGTGCCAGATCGAGCTGTGCGGGTCGATGGTGAGCAGCAGCAACGCCCCGCCGACGGCGATCACACTGCCGATCAGCATCGTCGCCCGGAAGCCGATCGACAGGTAGAGCCGGCCGGCGTTGGACGCGGCGATCGGCCACCCGATGGTCATCGCCGCGAGCGCGAGCCCCGCGACGAGGGCACCCTGGCCGAGCACGCTCTGCGCATAGAGCGGGATGTACGACGAGAGCCCCATCATCAGCACGCCGACGACCAGCGAGGCGAGCATCGCCGAGACCAGCACCCGCTGCTTGAAGACCCACGGAGGCAGCACCGGCTCGGCCGCGCGTCGCTCGACGAGCGCGAAGGCGACCAGCAGCACGACCGCCGCGGCCAGCAGCCCGATGCTCGTGCCCGAGCCCCACGCCCAGCGCACGCCACCCTCCAGCAGCGCGAGCAGGAGCAGCACGCCACCGCCGGTGAGCAGCAACGACCCGGCGTAGTCGATGCGGTGCGGACGGCGTACGACGCGCTCCTCGAAGTGGCGCCACAGCATCCAGCCGGCGGCGATGCCGAGCGGCAGGTTGACGAAGAAGATCCACCGCCAGGACAGGTAGTCGACGAAGACGCCGCCGAGGGTCGGCCCGACGACCGACGAGACCGCCCACACGCTCGCGACGTAGCCCTGGACCTTCGCCCGCTCCTCGAGCGTGTAGATGTCGCCGACGATCGTCATGCTCATCGGCTGCACCGCGCCGGCACCGATCCCCTGGATCGCACGGAACGCGATCAGGGAGCCCATGCTCCACGCGAGCCCGCAGAGCAGCGAGCCGACGACGAAGAGCCCGATGCCCACGAGCATCACCGGCTTGCGCCCGACCATGTCGGAGACCTTCGAGTAGATCGGGACCGTGACGGCCTGGGCGAGCAGGTAGATGGAGAAGAGCCACGGGAACTGGGTGAAGCCGCCGAGGTCCTTCACCACCGACGGCACCGCGGTCGCGAGGATCGTCGCGTCGATGGCGACCAGGCCGACGCTCAGCATCACCGCGAGGAGGACGGGTCCGCGCTCGCTGCGCAGGCCGATGCTGGCACGGGTGATCTCGGGAGCAGTCACGTGAGGCGCCAACCCGGTGTGACGCTCGACCATTCCCCGGCGCGGTTGGACACCCGCCACGATGGGTACCGACCGCTTCACTAGCGGGAACAACTGAGGGGTGTGCTTTGATCGTTCCAAACGACCAGGTGGAGGCTGCTGTGGAGGTCTGGCCAGGACGCGCCTACCCGCTGGGCGCGACCTTCGACGGGAGCGGCACCAACTTCGCGCTCTTCAGCGAGGTCGCCGAGAAGGTCGAGCTCTGTCTCTTCGACGAGGACGACGTCGAGACCCGGGTCGCGCTGACCGAGGTCGACGCCTACGTCTGGCACGGCTACCTGCCCACCGTGCAGCCCGGCCAGCGCTACGGCTACCGCGTGCACGGACCCTGGGACCCCGAGCAGGGTCAGCGCTGCAACCCCAACAAGCTGCTGCTCGACCCGTACGCCAAGGCCACCAGCGGCGACATCGACTGGGACCAGTCGCTCTTCGGCTACAACTTCGGGGACCCCGAGTCCAAGAACGACGAGGACTCCGCGGCGCACATGATGAAGAGCGTCGTGATCACGCCGTTCTTCGACTGGGAGGGCGACCGGCGCCTCGACATCCCCTACAACGAGTCGGTCATCTACGAGGCCCACGTCAAGGGCCTGACCCAGCTGCACCCCGACCTGCCCGAGGAGATCCGGGGCACGTACGCCGGCCTCGCGCACCCGGCGATCACCGAGCACCTCACGAAGCTCGGCGTCACGGCGATCGAGCTGATGCCGGTGCACCAGTTCGTCCAGGACAGCACGCTGCTGGAGAAGGGGCTGCGGAACTACTGGGGCTACAACACCATCGGGTTCTTCGCGCCGGAAGCGTCGTACGCCGCCAGCGGCGAGGGCCAGCAGGTCCAGGAGTTCAAGTCGATGGTCAAGGCGATGCACGCCGCCGGCATCGAGGTCATCCTCGACGTGGTCTACAACCACACCGCCGAGGGCAACCACCTCGGTCCGACGCTGAGCTTCCGGGGCATCGACAACGAGGCCTACTACCGCCTGGTCGAGGACGACCAGCAGTTCTACATGGACTACACCGGCACCGGGAACTCTCTCAACGTCCGGCACCCGCACTCGCTGCAGCTGATCATGGACTCGCTGCGCTACTGGGTCACCGAGATGCACGTCGACGGCTTCCGCTTCGACCTCGCGTCGACGCTGGCGCGTGAGTTCTACGAGGTCGACCGGCTCGCGACGTTCTTCGAGCTCGTGCAGCAGGACCCGGTCGTCAGCCAGGTGAAGCTGATCGCCGAGCCCTGGGACATCGGCCCCGGTGGTTACCAGGTCGGCGGCTTCCCGCCGCAGTGGACCGAGTGGAACGGCGCCTACCGCGACTCCGTGCGCGACTTCTGGCGCGGCGAGCCGGCGCTCGGCGAGTTCGCGTCCCGGCTGGCCGGCTCCTCCGACTACTACGAGCACTCCGGCCGGCGCCCGGTCGCGAGCATCAACTTCGTCACCGCCCACGACGGCTTCACGCTGCGCGACCTCGTCTCCTACAACGAGAAGCACAACGAGGCCAACGGCGAGGACAACAACGACGGCGAGAGCCACAACCGGTCCTGGAACCACGGGGTCGAGGGACCGACCGACGACCCGGAGATCCAGGCCTTCCGGGCCCGCGAGCAACGCAACTTCCTCGCGACGCTGCTGCTCAGCCAGGGCGTCCCGATGATCCTGCACGGCGACGAGATGGGCCGGACCCAGGACGGCAACAACAACACCTACGCCCAGGACTCCGAGATCGCCTGGATGCACTGGGACAAGGCCGACAAGCCGCTGATGGAGTTCACGTCGGCGCTGATCCGGCTGCGCCGCACCCACCCGACCTTCCGCCGCAAGCGGTTCTTCACGGGCACCACGGTCCGCACCGGCGACGGCGAACGTCTCAACGACATCGTCTGGCTGCACCTCGAGGGCCGGCCGATGGAGGACGGGGACTGGACCGACGGGACCCAGGCGATCGGCATGTACCTCAACGGCAACGGCATCGGCGGCAAGGACGCCCGCGGCCAGAGCATCGTCGACGACCACTTCCTCATCTACTTCAACGCCGACGGGCCCGCCGAGGTGACCCTGCCGGCCGACGAGTACGCCGCGGCGTGGGACATCGTCGTCGACACCGGTGGCTCGGCCGACGAGAAGCAGGTCTGCAAGGCGGGTGAGACGTTCCACATGGAGCACCGGAGCCTGATCGTGTTGCGTGAGTTCACCGAGCCCGAGGCCGAGCCCGACCACTCCGTGGCCGCGTCCGTCGCCGCGCTCACGCAGAACTCCTGATCGCCGTGCCCGAGAAGATGCAGAGTCCGGTCAGCACCTACCGGCTGCAGATCACCGAGGACTTCGACCTGTTCGAGGCCGCCCGGCGACTGCCGTACCTCCACGACCTCGGCGTCGACTGGGTCTACCTGTCGCCGCTGCTGGCGGCCGAGCCCGGCAGCACGCACGGGTACGACGTCGTCGCGTTCGACCACGTCGACCCGTCGCGCGGCGGGGCCGAGGGCCTGGCCGCGCTGTCGGCCGAGGCGCGCCGGCTCGGCATGGGCGTGCTCGTCGACATCGTGCCCAACCACGTCGGCGTCGCCTCGCCGACCGAGGAGGCGTGGTGGTGGGACGTGCTCCAGCACGGCCGCGAGTCCGAGCACGCGACGGCGTTCGACATCGAGTGGCCGGCGGGCGACGGGAAGCTGCTGATCCCGGTCGTCGGCGACGGCGACGAGGACGCGATCGAGGTCACCGGCACCGAGCTCCGCTACCACGACCTGCGCTTCCCGCTCGCTCCCGGCACGACGACCCACGAGGAGCAGCACTACCGCCTGGTCAACTGGCACGAGGCCGACGACAACCTCAACTACCGGCGGTTCTTCGCGGTCAACAGCCTGGCCGCCGTCCGCGTCGAGGACCCCGAGGTCTTCGCCGAGACGCACATCGAGATCCGGCGCTGGTTCGAGGAGGGTCTCGTCGACGGGCTCCGGGTCGACCACCCCGACGGCCTGCGCGACCCCAAGCGCTACCTCGACGACCTCGCCCAGCTGACCGGCGGCGCCTACGTGCTGGTCGAGAAGATCCTCGAGCCCGGCGAACGCCTGCCCGCCGACTGGGCGACCCAGGGCACCACGGGGTACGACGCGCTCGCCTACGTCGACCGGGTGCTCACCGACCCGGCGGGGCAGAAGCCGCTCGACGAGCTCGAGGAGCGGCTGCGCGGTGCCCCGGTCGACTGGGCCGAGATGATCCACGGCACCAAGCGCGAGGTGGCCGACGGGATCCTGCACTCCGAGGTCCGCAGGATCACCCGCGAGGTGCGCCGGATGACGACCGAGGCGTCGTTCAAGGCCGTCGAGGACGCGATCGCCGAGCTGCTCGCCTGCTTCCCGGTCTACCGGTCCTACCTGCCCGAAGGGATCGACCACCTCGAGCAGGCCTTCGCCCTCGCCCGTGAGCACCGGCCGGACCTGGCCGCGACGTACGACGTGCTGCACCCGATCCTGTCCGACGGCTGGTCCCCGCCCGCGCGCCGCTTCCAGCAGACGAGCGGGATGGTGATGGCCAAGGGCGTCGAGGACTGTGCGTTCTACCGCTACTCGCGGCTCACCTCGCTCAACGAGGTCGGCGGCGACCCGAGCATGTTCTCGGTCAGCGTCACCGACTTCCACGAGACGATGGTCATCCGCCAGCGCGAGTGGCCGCTCGCGATGACCACGCTCTCCACCCACGACACCAAGCGGGGCGAGGACGTGCGCGCCCGGATCACCGCGCTCGCCGAGCTGCCCGACGTGTGGGCGGCGGCGCTCGAGCAGCTGCTCGAGCTGGTGCCGCTGCCCGACGCGGGCTTCGGATCCCTGCTGTGGCAGGCGATCCTCGGCGCCTGGCCCACCTCCACCGACCCGGACCTGCGCAGCCGGCTGCACGGCTACGCCGAGAAGGCGATGCGCGAGGCCGGCGACCGCACGACCTGGACCGAGCCGGACGAGGCCTACGAGGCCGCGGTGCATGCCGCCGTCGACGCGGCCTTCGACCATGCCGACGTACGACGCGTGCTGGACGACCTGCTGTCGTCCGTCGACGAGCCCGGCCGGTCGAACGCGCTGGCCGCCAAGCTGGTCGCGATCACGATGCCCGGCGTGTGCGACGTCTACCAGGGCTCCGAGCTGTGGGAGCAGTCGCTGGTCGACCCCGACAACCGGCGCTTCGTCGACTTCGACCACCGGGCAGCCGTGCTGGCCGGCACCGAGGAGGACGACGCGGCCGCCAAGCTCGCCGTCACCCACCACGCACTGACCCTGCGCCGCGACCGGCCGGAGCTGTTCACGACGTACGCCCCGGTCACCGTCTCCGGCTCCGCCGCCGACCACGTGCTCGCCTTCGACCGCGGCGGCGCGATCACCGTCGCGACCCGGCTGCCGGTCGGGCTCGCCGCCCGCGGCTGGGGCGACACCACCCTCGACCTGCCCCAGGGCGCGTGGACCGACGTCCTCACCGGCGCCCGCACCGACGGCACCCTCGCCGATCTCCTCGCGACCCACCCGGTCGCCCTGCTGGTCCGGGAGGACTCATGACCTACGGCCCCTTCGACGTGTGGGCACCGCGCCCGTCCCGGATGCGCCTGCTGGTGGCCGGCGAGACCCTCGAGATGACGCGCGGGGACGACGACTGGTGGACGCCGACCGAGCCGGTCCCCGACCGGTTCGGGGAGGAGATCGACTACGGCTACCTGATCGACGACGACGAGACCCCGCGACCCGACCCGCTGTCGCGGCGCCAGCCCGAGGGCGTCCACGGGTTGTCGCGCACGCACGACGCCACCGACTTCGAGTGGCACGACGCGAGCTGGACCGGTCGCCAGCTCGCCGGGGCGGTGATCTACGAGCTGCACATCGGGACGTTCACGCCCGAGGGCACCTTCGACGCCGCGCTCACGCGGCTCGACCACCTGCGCGACATCGGCGTCGACTTCGTCGAGGTGATGCCGGTCAACGCCTTCAACGGCACCCACAACTGGGGCTACGACGGTGTCCTGTGGCACGCCGTGCACGAGGGCTACGGCGGCCCCGAGGGCTACCAGCGCTTCGTCGACGGCTGCCACGCGGCCGGGCTCGGCGTCATCCAGGACGTCGTCTACAACCACCTCGGGCCGTCCGGCAACTACCTGCCGCTCTTCGGGCCCTACCTGAAGTCCGGCGCCAACACCTGGGGCGACCTGGTCAACCTCGACGGCGAGGGCTCGGACGTCGTCCGCCGCTACATCCTCGACAACGTGCACATGTGGCTCTCCGACTACCACGTCGACGGGCTGCGGCTCGACGCCGTGCACGCGCTGGAGGACTCCTCGGACGTGCACCTCCTCGAGGAGATGGCGGTCGAGGTGGCGGCGCTCTCGGCCCACCTGCGCCGACCCCTCACGCTGATCGCGGAGTCCGACCTCAACGACGCCAGGCTCGTGACGCCCCGCGAGGCCGGCGGCTACGGCCTCGACGCGCAGTGGAGCGACGACTTCCACCACGCGGTGCACGTGGCGCTGACCCGCGAGACCGAGGGCTACTACGCCGACTTCGAGCCGCTGAGCGCACTGGCGAAGGTGGTCGAGCGCGGGTTCTTCCACGACGGCACCTACTCGTCGTTCCGCGAGCGGGACCACGGGCACCCGATCGACATCGACAAGATGCCGAGCTGGCGGCTCGTCGTGGCCAGCCAGAACCACGACCAGATCGGCAACCGGGCGGTCGGCGACCGGATCACCGAGAAGCTCGACGACGACCAGCTCGCGTGCGCGGCGCTGCTCACGATGGCCGGCCCCTTCACGCCGATGCTCTTCCAGGGCGAGGAGTGGGCGGCGTCGACCCCGTTCCAGTTCTTCACCTCCCACCCCGAGCCCGAGCTCGGGAAGGCGACCGCCGAGGGCCGGATCGCGGAGTTCGAACGGATGGGCTGGGACCCGGACGTCGTGCCGGACCCGCAGGACCCGGAGACCTTCCGGCGCTCGAAGCTCGCCTGGGACGAGACCGGCTCCGGGCGACACGCCCGGATGCTCGACGTCTACCGCCGCCTGGCCGCGCTGCGCCGCGAACGCCCCGAGCTGACGGACCCGTCGTTCGCGAGCAACGCGTGCCTGGTCGACGAGGACGCCCGGCTCTTCGAGATGTGGCGAGGCGACGTGCACGTGCTCGTCAACTTCGGCGACGCCGAGGTGGTGCTCGATCTCGACGAGCCGGGTGAGCTGCTCTTCGAGACCGAGTCCGGCGTCGACCTCCGTGGTGAGACGTTGACGCTGCCGCCCCACGCCGGGGCGGTCATCGCCCCCTAGTCAGCCCGCCAGGGAGCTGAGGTCGATGATCTCGTCGGCGGCGGGAGCCTCGACGTCGACGTCCTGGTTGAACTCCGAGAAGGTCACGCTGCCGGTGTCCTGACCCTCGGTCTTCTCGATCTTGACCAGGTAGTGCGGGTCGTCGACCAGGATGTAGCCCGTGGACGTGCCCTTCGAGTCCTTGTTGTCGACCGCGATCGCCTGGTCGCCGTCCAGGTCCTGGGTGTCGCCCTTGGTGTACGTCGACTCGTCGCCGTCGTCCTCCAGGATCTGATCCATCAGGTCACTGACGTCGCAGAACTGGGCGAAGCCGTCCTCGCCGTCCGGCACGACCACCCAGTTGTCGCCCACGGCCGCGATGATCTGGTCGGCATCGGCACCGCCGTTGTCGCGCCAGAAGGTCTCGTCGGGCTTGAACCACAGGTCGCCGTCCACGCCGAGCAGCTCGGCGGTCCCGTCCCCCACCCCGATCGAGCCGGTGCAGTTGCCATCGGCGTCGGTCTGGACGTCGATCCGGGTCTCGGCGCCGTCGGTCGTGACGCTGCCGGAGACCTTGACCGAGTCGAGGTCCTTCATGGCGGCCTTCGACGCGTCGGCGATCTCCTCGCCCGACTGGTCGGTGAAGTCGTCACCGCCGCAGGCGGCGAGAACCGCAGCCATGCCGAGGCCGGCGATGGCCAGTCCCATCCGTGTCATGTTCGAGCTCCTCGTCGCAAAGGGGGCGTGAGGGTCCACCGTGTCAGACCATCGACCCGTCGCCCACGCTGGGGCAGGGGCAGGGACGCCGCCACCCCTGGTTCAGACCAGGCGGTAGCCCGAGACCTCGTCGACCCAGGCGGGGACGAGCAGCGACGCCGGACCGTGCCGGGCCTCGTCGAACAAGTGCGTGCCCTCGCTGGGGACCAGGTTGAGCTCGAGGGTGCGGACACCACGCGAGGCGGCGTACTGGACGAAACCGGCCGCCGGGTAGACCGCCCCCGAGGTGCCGATCGAGACGAAGAGGTCGGCGGCGTCGAGCGCGTCGTGGATCCGGTCCATCTCGTAGGGGATCTCGCCGAACCAGACGACGTCGGGCCGCAGGTCGCATGCCCCGCAGCGGGGGCAGGGTGGGAAGTCGCCGAGGTCGCCGGTCCACTCGATCCGCGACCGACAGGCCAGGCAGAGCGCGGAGCGCAGCTGTCCGTGCATGTGCAGCACCCGCGTCGACCCGCCGCGCTGGTGGAGGTCGTCGATGTTCTGCGTGACCACGAGGAGGTCGTCGCCGAGCAGCTCCTCCAGCCGGGCCAGCGCCACGTGCGCGGCGTTGGGCTCGACGGCGTCGAGGGCCGTACGGCGGGCGTCGTAGAACCGGTGCACCACCGACGGCTGCATCTCGTAGGCCTCGGGCGTCGCGACGTCCTCGACCCGGTGGCCGTGCCACAGCCCGTCCGCGTCGCGGAAGGTCGGCACGCCGCTCTCGGCCGAGATGCCGGCTCCGGTCAGGACGACGACCTTCATCTTGCGGACCTCGTGTGCACGGTGACCACATAACCACCCTCGTCGACGAACCCGTCGCCCGCCCACGTCCCGAAGCGGTCGACGGCCGCCAGCCCGGCGGCCGACATCGCCGCCTCGACCTCGGCCAGCGGCGTCGGTGGGCAGTCGCCCGGCAGGTGCGCGGCGTCCAGCCCGAAGCCGCACACCAGGTGGCCGCCCGGGTCGACGTGCGCGGCCAGCCGCGCGCAGGCCGCCGTCAGCGTCCCCGGCTCGAGCAGCGGGATCGTGTTGCCGGCGACCAGCACCAGGTCGAAGGTCTCGTCCAGGTCGAGCGCGGCGAGGTCGCCCAGCCGCCAGTCGAGGCCCGGCGCCTCGGCCCGCGCGACGTGCAGCATCGAGGCGTCGACGTCGACCCCGACCACGTCGTACCCCAGCTCGTCGAGGCGTACGGCGATCCGCCCGGTGCCGCAGCCCGCGTCGAGGACCCGCGCCGGCGCCGCACGCAGCCCCGTCACGAAGGTCGCCTCCCCGTGGATGTCCTGGCCCCGCGCGGCCATCGCGCGGAAGCGCTCGGCGTACGTCGTGGCGTAGCCCTCGCCCACCGTGTCGCGGGCGATCCGTTCCCAGCGGGTCGTCACGAGGAGAGCTTCCTCCGGCCGGCCTGGCTCTTGAACTCCTCGAGGAAGACCCGCTTCACCGCGTCGCTGTCGAGCACCCCGCCGACCGGGCCCAGCTCGCCCCGGGCGAGCCGCTCGCACACCCGCATCCAGGCGTGGCCCATCGCGTAGGTGAACGTCCCGGCGACCGTCGCGCTGATCGGCGCGGCCACCGCCGTCCCGGCGCCCGGGACGAACTTGATCAGGTTGGTCACCAGCGAACGCCCCGCGGTGGTCGCCGCCGCGGTCGCGGCGATCGACGCGGCCGTCGAGCGCTCGAGCGAGATCCCGTAGGTGACCGCGATCGAGGCCATCATTCCGATCTGGACCGGGACGAGGATGGCGGCGTCGGAGAAGGGGATCGGGGAGGCTCCGGCGGTGGTGGCTGCCCCCGTCGCCGCCTTGATGGCCACCTCCGCCCGCTCCCGCTTGCGGTCGAAGTCGATCCGCTGGGCGGCGGTGATGGCGTGGGCGACGCCGTCCGGCGCGCCGCGAAAGGTGGCATCGAGGACTTCCTGCAGGCCGTACGCCGTCTGTGCGGTGAAGTCGTCCGCGAGCGCCATCGTGTAGTGGATCAGCCCGTCCTGGATCGGCAGGTCGAGCGCCGCGATGCTCGCCGCGAGCGCCTCGGCGTCGGGGTGCACCCGGCCGCGGGCGCGGGGCACCTGGGTGAGCACCAGGATCACCGGCAGCCCGAGGTCGTGGAGGGCGCGCACGAAGTCCGCCTCGGTCGCCTCGAAACGGCGGTCACCGGCCCGGACGCAGTACCAGGCCACGTGCAGCTGGTCGGCGAGCGGCTTGCGGCGCATGCCGTGCAGGTAGTCGCGGAGCTCGGCGATCAGCGTCGCGTTGTCGCGACCCACCTCCAGCCCCCGGGTGTCGAGCACCCCAAGCGTGCCGCTCTGGTGGAGGTAGAGGTGCTCGGCACGGGTGACCGGCTCACCGATCCCGGTCTTCGCGATCTCGCTGCCGAAGATCGCGTTGACCAGCGTGCTCTTGCCGACCCCGGTCTTGCCGAAGATGGCCAGGTTGAACCGGCCGATCTCCTCGGCCTTGTCCTTCCAGGCCTTCCCGAAGGCCTGGCCGAACCACTCGTCCGTGGGCTTCGCCATGGGCCCAGCGTCTCAGACGACGCAACGAATCGGGTCGTCCGCCTCTCGCCCGTCTATGCGCCCGCCTCAGGCGGACGACTCGAGGATTCAGTAGTACCAGGGGAACGGCGACCAGTCGGGCTCGCGCTTCTCGAGGAACTGGTCGCGGCCCTCCTGGGCCTCGTCGGTCATGTACGCGAGCCGGGTGGTCTCGCCGGCGAAGATCTGCTGGCCGATCAGCCCGTCGTCGATCGCGTTGAACGAGTACTTCAGCATCCGCTGCGCGGTCGGCGACTTGCCGTTGATCAGCCGCCCCCACTCGAGCGCGGTCGCCTCGAGCTCGGCGTGCGGCACGGCCCGGTTGACGGTGCCCATCCGGACCCCGTCCTCGGCGGAGTACTCCTGGCCCAGGAAGAAGATCTCGCGGGCGAACTTCTGGCCGACCTGGCGAGCGAGGTACGCCGAGCCGAAGCCGCCGTCGAACGAGCCGACGTCGGCGTCGGTCTGCTTGAAGCGGGCCTCCTCGGCGCTGGCCAGGGTCAGGTCGCAGACGACGTGCAGGCTGTGGCCGCCGCCGGCGGTCCAGCCCGGCACCACGCAGATGACGATCTTGGGCATGAAGCGGATCAGCCGCTGCACCTCGAGGATGTGCAAGCGCCCGAGCTTGGCCTTGTCGACGGTCTCGGCCGTCTCTCCGTCGGCGTACTGGTAGCCCGCGCGTCCGCGGATCCGCTGGTCGCCGCCGGTGCAGAACGCCCACTTGCCGTTCTTGTCGCTCGGGCCGTTGCCGGTGAGCAGCACGCAGCCGACGTCGCTCGACACCCGCGCGTGCTCGAGCACCTGCAGCAGCTCGTCGACGGTGTGCGGGCGGAACGCGTTGAGGATGTCGGGCCGGTCGAAGGCGACCCGGACGGTGCCGTGCGCCCGCGCCCGGTGGTAGGTCAGGTCGGTCAGGTGCTCGAAGCCGGGCACGGTGTCCCAGGCGTCGGTGTCGAAGATCTCGGACACCCCGTCGATGGCGCTCATGCCCGCGAGGCTATCGCCGCTGGAATACCTGGCCGACGCGTGGTCTTCTGGAGGCATGGCACTTGAAGGCGAGTACGAGCCCAGCCCCGAGCAGTGGGTCCGCGACCAGGTCGAGGAGTTCGAGGCCTCCGACGGGCAGCGCGGCAACATCCTGCGTGGCAACCCCGAGTGGCCCATCGTGGTGATCACCTCGCGGGGCGCCAAGTCGGGCAAGCTGCGGAAGAACCCGGTGATGCGGGTCGAGAAGGACGGCAAGTACGTCGCGATCGCGTCGCTCGGCGGCGCCCCGAAGAACCCCACCTGGTACTACAACTTCGTCGAGCACCCGGAGGTCGACCTCCAAGACGGCGCCGAGAAGCACACCTACGCCGCCCGGGTCCTCGAGGGCGACGAGCGGGCCGAGTGGTGGGACTACGCCGTCGCGACCTGGCCGACCTACGGCGAGTACCAGAAGAAGACCGAGCGCGAGATCCCGGTCTTCCTGCTCGAGCGCGTCTGAGGTCTCGATACGCTCGCTGGCGCTCGCTACTCGACCAACGACGGTCGTCGGTCGTCGGTCGAGTAGCCGTCGAGGAACGAGGCGGCAGGCAGGTCGTCGGTCGTCGGTCGTCGGTCGTCGGTCGTCGGTCGTCGGTCGTCGGTCGAGTAGCCGCCGAGGAACGAGGCGGCGTATCGAGACCACCGTCACCCGCAGGCCCTGTCCCTCGTTGGGCGGGGCATGCGACGCCTCCTGCCCGCCGCCCTGACCGCTCTCCTGCTGGGGGCGGTGACGGCTCCGGCCTCCGCCGAGCCGGCGCCCACGCCGGGCGACCCGGCGTACACCCAGCGCGACCTGCAGAACATCGCCGACGCCTACGGTCGCATCGACGGCGAGGGCGGCCAGCTGCAGAACCCGGCGTACCTGCCGGCGCTGGTGGCCGCCTCCAACCAGACGGCGGTCGACCAGCTGCTCACCCAGGTCGCGTCGCCGACGCACCCGGCGCTCACCGCCGGCGCCGTCGTGCCCGGCTGGAACGTCGGCAATCCGCTGCGCGCCGGCTGGAACGGCACCCGCGGGGTCTCGAGGAAGGTCTCGTTCACCAACCGGTACGGCGCGCTGCTGCGCGGCACGGTCTACCGGCCGAAGCCGGGCGCGGTCGACCCCTACACCGGGCGTGAGCTGAGAGGCCCCTTCCCCGGCGTCGTCATCACCGAGGGCTCGGTCCAGGGGTCCGAGGGCATGTACGCCTGGCTGGCCCAGGACCTCGCCGAGCGCGGCTACGTCGTGCTGACCTACGACGTGCAGGGCCAGGGCACGAGCGAGACGCTGCCCCACGGCGCGTGCTGCCCGGGCGTGCCGTCGCAGCAGCTGGCGAACTTCGTGGTCGGCACCGAGGACGCCCTCGACTTCTTCACCTCGCCGCAGAACCCGTTCCGCCGGAGCTTCGACAGCTCCCCCGACCCGCACCCGGCGACACCCGGGCGCACCACCCGGATCGCGATCATCGGCCACTCGATGGGCGCCGCCGCGGTGTCGAAGGTCCAGGGCACCGACAAGCGGGTCGCCGCGGTGGTCGCGCTCGACAAGCTCACCGGCCCGTCGTCCGACGGCCCGCTCGACGGGTCGGGCAACGTGCCCGTCGTCCCGGCCCTCGCCGTGCAGTCGGAGTACGGCTTCACGGTCTCGCCGTGGCTGCTCAGCGGCGGCAGCTCGCTCAATCCCGAGCCCTCGCCCGACGGGCCGGACCCGAGGCGCGAGCGCGCGACCGGGTACGACGCGTGGCGCGCCGCCGGCGTGGACTCGATGCTCGTCGTACCCCGGGCCTCGACGCACCTGGAGTACACCGACATCCCGCTGGTGCTGCCCGCCAGCCGCTACGGCCAGGACCTGACCAGCGTCTACGTGCAGCGCTGGCTCGACCGCTACCTCAAGCACCGCGACAACACGTCCTCGCTGCTCGGCTCGTCGTTCCGCTACCTCGAGCCGACCGGCGAGGGCCGCTGGTCGCCGGTCCGGCTCCACCGCGACGACCTGCTGAGCTTCTACTACTGCTCGGCCTACGCCATCCACACCCCCGGCGGGCCGGCGAGCGACGGCGACGTCGCGGATGTGGGTTGCTGAAACCACCACCCCCACCCGCGCCCGCCTCCACAATGGCGGCTGTGACCGCCACCGCACCCGCGCGCTCCGCGCTGGCCGAGCCGACCACGAACCCACCGGTCCGCTGGGTGGTCTTCCTGACCATCGCCAGCATCGGCCTGTGGGCCGGGTTCTTCGGCCCGATCCAGGTGCTGCTCGCCCAGCAGGCCGAGGCGATCGACGCGGAGCACAAGAAGGAGATCCTCACCTTCGTGCTCGGCCTGGGCGCGTTCGTCTCCGTGGTGTGCAACCCGGTCTTCGGCGCGTTCTCCGACCGGACGACGCTGCGCGCCGGACGCCGGCTGCCCTGGGTCGTCGCGGGTGCCCTGGGCGGCGCCCTGTCGCTGCTCCTGCTCTCCGTCGCCGACAGCGTGGTGGTGATGGCGCTCGGCTGGTGTGGCGTGCAGGCGGCGCTCAACGCGATGCTCGCCGCCGTGACGGCGACCATCCCCGACCAGGTGCCGGTCGGCACCCGCGGCAGGGTCGGCGGCGTCCTCGCGATCGCCCAGACCGTCGGCGTGGTCGGGGGCGTGGGCATCGCGTCGGCCACCGGCAGCATCGCGGCGGGGTACGTCGTGACCGCGGCCGTGCTCGTGCTGTTGACACTGCCGTACTGCTTCGACGCCCGCGACCTCGCCCTCGCGCCGGGTGAGCACCCGCCCCCGTTCGACTGGGGCGCGTTCGCCACGGGCTTCTGGGTGTCGCCACGCACCTACCCCGACTTCGCCTGGGCGTGGCTGACCCGCTTCCTGGTCAACCTCGGCAACGCGCTGGGGCTGCTCTACCTCCTCTACTACATGCAGGACGTGCTCGGCTTCGACCAGGACGACGCCGCCGACCGGGTGTTCCTGCTGACCGGGATCTACGCCGCCGTGCTGATGGCGACAGCGGTGGCCTTCGGCATCTGGAGCGACCGGTCCGGGCGCCGGAAGGTGTTCGTCATCTGGTCCGGCCTGGTCGGCTCCGTGGCCTCCCTGCTGCTGGCCGTCGGCCAGAGCTGGCCCACCACGGTGCTGGCGGCGATCCTGATGGGCGTCGGCTACGGCATCTACACGTCGGTCGACTTCGCGATGATCACCCAGGTGCTCCCGCGTGCGGACGACCGCGCCAAGGACCTCGGCGTCATCAACATCGCCAACGCGCTGCCGCAGGTGTTCGCGCCGTTCATCGCCGCGCTGGTCCTGATCGTCGTCGAGGCCACGGGTGGCGTCACCGAGACGAACGGCGACCGGTTCTCCGTCGGCTACTGCGTGCTCTACCTCAGCGCGTTCCTCGTCGCGGTCCTCGGCTCGGTCTTCGTGACGAGGATCCGCTCCGTGCGCTGACCCCGGCGCTCAGTGCTTGGCGGCGCGGGAGATCGACACGGCGAGGCCGACCAGGTGGCCGAGCCGGGCGATCTCGGAGTCGAGGAACTCGGGGCCGCCCCGACGGCCGATGATGACGATCTCGGTCTTGTTGAGCCGGACGCCGCAGTGGATGTTGTCGTCGTCGGTGGCGAGCAGCTCGGCGCGCTCGACGGGGACCCACGTCAGGTCCTGGGGCGCAGCACCGGTCGCGTGGACGATGCCGTCGACCTTGCTCACCCGGGCGCCCCAGTCGGCACGGAACGTGACCGGCAGCAGGTCGACCAGACGGTTGAGCGCGCGCTCGGGGTCGGCGGTCAGCTCCTCGACGGCCTCGAGGTCGAGGAAGAGGTTGCCGCCGGCGGCGTACCGGTTGATCCAGACGACTCGGACGTCGTCCAGCGCGTTGCACGCCGAGACGATCGAGTCGGGCATCGTGCCCGGCGCCATCTCGAGCAGCACATCGTCGACCGCGGTGCCGTCGTGGCGCTTCTCGACGATCTCGATGGCCTCGATGTCACCGCCGGCCATACCGATGGCGGTCGCGACCCGACCCAGCGAGCCGGGGATGTCCGGAAGCTCCACACGCACGAGGTAAGGCATCAGCACTCCAATCTGCCTCGACCATAACCGCACCAGATTGCGGGGCGGTTTCCGCGCCCAGGGCGTGGGCCGGGTGGCTCAGCTCTCGAGGGTGTGCTGGGCGAGGCGCAGCCGGAGGCCGGTGGCCCGCTGCGCCCGGTTGTCGACCGCGGCGCGGACGGCGGACTCGGTGCCCACCACCCGCACGTGCCGGCGGGCGCGGGTGACCGCGGTGTAGAACAGCTCGCGGGTCAGCAGGCGGGATCCCGCGTCGGGCAGCAGCACCGTCACCCGGTCGGCCTGGCTGCCCTGGCTCTTGTGGATCGTCATCGCGTGCATGGTCTCGACCGCGTCGAGACGGCCCGGCGCGAACTCCTTGAGACGCTCCGAGCCGGCCACGAACGCCCGCGGCCGGCCGTCGCGGCGCACCACGACCCCGGTCTCGCCGTTGTAGACGTCGAGCGCGTAGTCGTTGCTGGTCACGAGCAGCGGGCGACCGACGTACCACTCCGCGTAGATCTCGGCGCCGACGTCCTCGACCATCCAGCGCTCGACGAGGTGGTTCCAGCGGCGTACGCCGTAGGGCCCTTCGCGGTGGGCGCAGAGCAGCCGGTAGCGGTCGAGGGCGTCGAGGGCGGCGCCCGGGTCCTCCCGGGTGGCGGCCTCCCACACGGCCCGCGCGCTCGCGACCGAGTCGGGGCGCAGCGCGGCCTCGATCTCGTCCTCGTCGGACGCTTCGACGAACGTCACCTGGTCCGAGGGCGTGCGGAGCACCTCGAGGACCTCGTCGGCGTCGCCGGCCCGCAGCGCGGCAGCGAGAGCCTTGATGTCCTGCTCGGAGCGGAAGTTCTCGGTGAGGGCCGCGACCGGGGAGTCGGCGCGACCCTCGTAGCCCGCGACCAGGTCGCTCAGCACCGCGCCGGCGCCGACGGACGTGAGCTGGCGGGGGTCGCCGACGAGCACCAGCCGGCACTCGGGCCGCAGCGCCTCCAGCAGCCGGCCCATCATCGTGAGCTCGACCATCGACGCCTCGTCGACCACGACGACGTCGTACTTGAGCCGGTTGCCGCGGTCGTGGCGGAAGCGGGTCGCGTTGTCGGGCCGCCAACCGAGCAGCCGGTGCAGCGTCAGTCCGTCGAGCCGGCCGACCAGGGCCGGGGCCTCGGGCCACGCCTTCGCCACCTCCGCGAGCTCGGTGGTCACCGCCTCCTGGAGCCGCGTCGCGGCCTTGCCGGTGGGCGCGGCGAGCGCGATGGCGAGACCGCCGCCCTCCTGGCCGGCGAGCAGCGCCAGCAACCGGGCGACGGTGGTCGTCTTCCCGGTGCCGGGGCCGCCGGTGAGGATGGTCGTACGCCGCCGAAGCGCGGCCACGACCGCCGCCTCCTGCTCCGGGCTGAAGTGGCCGTCGCGGACCCGCGCGAGCGCCGCCTCCAGACCGTCCTCGTCGACGCCCGGCGCGGCCTGCGCCAGCCGGGCCACGAGGTCGTCGTGGACCTGCGTCTCGAGCCGGTGGTAGCGGTCGAGGTAGAGCAGCCCGAGCTCCCAGCGGACGACCCCCGCGGCCACCAACGGGGAGTCCTCGATCGGCCAGGCGTCGGGCCACGGGAGGGCGGGGTCGACGTCGACGACGGTCGCAAGGTCGAGGCAGACCGACCCGCGCCGCACCGCGCGCACCGCGAGCGCGACCGCCAGCAGCATCCGCTCGTCGTCCTCGCCGCCGAGCACGCCGATGCGGGTCGCGACGTGGACGTCGGAGGAGGTGAGCACCCCTGCCTCGTTGAAGGTCGCGAGCAGGCCGGAGGCCCCGGCGGCCAGCCGCCAGTCGTGCTCGCCGGCCGGCTCCCACAGCTCGGTCATCGCGCACCGTCCAGGAGGTCGGAGAGCGCTTCGACCAGCGCGACCGGCGGCTGCCAGGCGAAGACGCCGCACGGGGCGCCGTCGACGAGCGGCGTCTCCGGGCCGCACATGCCGCGCAGGTAGAGGTAGAGCACGCCGCCGAGGTGCTGCTCGGGGTCGTATCCGGGTTGGCGCCAGCGCAGGAACCGGTGCAGCACGGCGGCGTACAGCAGCGCCTGGAGCGGGTAGTCGGAGTGGCCCATCGCGCCGTCGAGCGCCTCGGGCCGGTAGCTGTGGGCGGTGAGCGGCTCGTCCATCGGGCCGATCCAGTTGGTCTTGTAGTCGACGACGACGTAGCGGGGGCCGGGGAGCCGGAGGACGACGTCGACCGAGCCGGTGAGGTAGCCGCGCAGGGTCTGCTCGCCGAGCGGTCCGGCCAGGGTCGAGGCGTACTGCCGCACCGGGTCGCCGGGCGGCAGGTGCCGCTCCAGCAGCGGCGCGATCGCGCCCAGGAGGCCGTCGCCGAGCGGGAGCTCGAAGTCCATCTCGCGGAGCCGGTCGCGCAGCGGCAGCTCGCGCAGCGTCAGGCCGGCGGCGAGCGGGCCGAGCGGCGAGTCGCACACCGCGACCAGCGCGTCGGCCAGCTCTTCCTTGAAACCGGTCCCTGAGGAGGCGGCGGAGCCGCCGTCTCGAAGGGCGACCGGCCACCAGCCCAGCTGCTCGTCGATGTGGCCGAGCAGCTCGGCGCGCAGGTCGGGGGCCTCGGGGTCGGTGTGCTCGAGCACCGCGTGCACGAGCGAGCCGAAGGTCGCCCCCACCGGCAGCCCGGCCATCGGCGACGGCACGTCGCCGGGTGGGGGCGCGGCGGTCTCGATGATCGGGTCGAGCTCTTCGTCGTCCTTCGCCGACACCTCCGGCTCGCTCACGACGGCGCCCTTCGGGCCGGCCGGCCCGGTGGCGGCGTCGAGCTTGCTGAGGGAGGAGTACGACGCGCGCCGCCACTCCGTGTCGACCGCACGGGTGAAGCTCCGCGCGGCCAGCCCCGGCGTCGCGGGCCGGGGCGGGTCGGCGCCGGGGTCGGCGAGGACGGACGGCTCGGGCGCCGGGCCGCCGCGGTCGCGCCACTGCGCGAAGAGCGCGACGATGCCGTCGTCGTCGGGCACCGCCGGGGTCTCGGGCACGTCGGCGGAGTCGGGGTCGCGCATCAGCATCCGATGGAGGGGCGAGGCCACGGCGTTCTTGGTCGGCGCCCACCAGGCGACGACCTGCGACTGGGCACGGGTGACGGCGACGTAGAGCAGCCGCAGCCACTCGCCGGCCTCCTCGTCGGCCCACCGCCGGCAGTGGTCGCTCCAGCCCGCGCCGCCACCACCGACGTTGAGGCAGCGGGTGCCCTCGTCGTCGTGGAAGAGCGGCCGCGTCGGCTTGGGCACGAACCGGTCGGCGAGCGCGGGGAGGTAGACGACGGGGTACTCCAGGCCCTTGCTGGCGTGGATGGTCACCAGCTGCACCGCGGCCGCGTCGGAGTCGAGGCGCCGGGTGCGCTCGATGCCACGCCCGGCACGGCCCTCCGACACCTGCTCCCGCAGCCACGTGAGCAGCGAGACCAGCCCATGGCGCTCGGTGAGCGTCACCTCGTGCAGCGCCTCGCCGATGTGGCGCAGGTCGGTGAGCCGCCGGTCGCCGCCGATCTCGGCGAGCACCCGCTCGGGCAGGCCGGCGACGTTGGCGGCCTCGAGCACGGCGGCGAGGCCGCGCGTCGTGAACAGCTCGACCCAGCCGCGCAGCAGGTCGGCCACCTCGTCGGTGAGGTCGTCGCCGCGCTCGTCGAGCTCGGCCGCGGTGCGTCCCACGAAGCAGGTGAGCGCTGCCGACCGCACCCGGGCGCTGCGGTGCGGCTGCTCCAGCGCCTCGAGGAGGGTCAGCCACTCCATCGCCGCCGGGGTGGCGAAGACGCTGCCGCCGCCCGCGATCACGGCCGGGACACCGACCCCGAGCAGTGCCTCGCGCACCGACGCGAGATCGGCGTGCCGGTAGCTGATCACCGCCACGTCGCGCGGCAGCAGCCGGCGGCCGTCGAAGGTGGCGCCCGAGGCGAGCAGCCGGCGTACGTCGAGGGCGAGGTCCTGGGCGACGTGCGGGCGCACCTGGCCGACGGTGAGGGTGCCGGTGCCGCGGCGACCGAGGTCCTGGCGGCGCACCACGCGCACGCGGAACGGCGACGGGGCAGGCGCGCCCGCGAGCCGGCTCTCGTGGTGGTGGGCCTCGACGTCGCGGACCACGATCCGGTCGTCGCCGAGGGCGGCGCCGGCGAGCAGACGTTGGAAGGAGTCGAGCAGCGGCTTGTCGCTGCGCCGGTTGACCGAGAGCGTCTGCTGGCGCGTCGCGCTGTCGGCGGCCCGGAGGTAGGTGGTGACGTCGCCGCCACGGAAGGCGTAGATCGCCTGCTTCGGGTCGCCGATCAGCACCATCGTGGCGTGCCCGCGGAAGGCCCGGTCGAGCACCTGCCACTGCACCGGGTCGGTGTCCTGGAACTCGTCGACCAGCACGATGCTCCACCGGCCGCGCATCCGTTGCGCGGCGGCGCCGTCCTCCTGGGCGAGGGCGTCGGCGAGCTGGCTGAGCAGGTCGTCGTAGGACAAGATGCCGAGCCGGCGCTTGCGCCGGTCGAGCTCGGCGCGCACGGCGTTCGCGAAGCTGACCCGGCGCCCGACCGGCGTCGTGCGGTCCTCGGCCACGGGCTCGAGGCGGGCCTGCGGGTCGCCGACGGCGGCACGGGCGATGGCGAGGGCCTCGTCGTGGCTGAAGACCGGCCCCTCCTGGTCGAAGGCGAACGCCCGGAGGAAGAGGTCGTCGACGGTCTCCTTGACCAGGTCGTCGAGGTCCTCGACCAACCGGGCCCGGGAGTCGGTGTCGCCGGCGACGCCGAGCGAGTCGAGCACCAGCGAGCAGAACTGGTGGGTGGTGGCGATGGTCGCCGCGTCGAAGCCGGCCAGCGCCTCGGTGACCCGACGGTGGCCCACGCGACGCTGCTCGGCGTCCCACGAGCGCAGCAGCGCGACCAGGTCGGAGTCGCCGGCCACGGCGCCGGCCGGGTCGTCGCCCAGCACCCCCTCGGCCTCGACCAGCTGGGCGCGCACCCGCTCGCGGAGCTCCTGGCTGGCTGCACGTCCGAAGGTCACCACGAGCATCTGCTCGAGGGTGGCGACGCCCTCGGCGACGTAGCGGGTCACCAGGGCGCCGATGGTCCAGGTCTTGCCGGTGCCGGCGCTGGCCTCGAGGAGCACGGTGCCGGTGGGCAGCGGGTCGCGGATGTCGAACGGGGTCGGCGGGGTGGTCACAGCGGTCCCACCCTCTCGGCACCGGTGAGCAGCGGCTCCCAGATCCTCCAGGCGTGCTCGCCGAGACCGGCGTCGAGCAGCACCTCGACCGGAGCGCGGGAGCCGAAGACCCGCTGGTGGAAGGGGTCGGCGTCCTCGCCCTCGATGCCGAACTGGTGGTGCGGGTCGGTCTCCCACGCCCGGCGCGCGGCCTCGGCCGGTGGGTTTTCCTGGCCCATCAGCTCGCGCACGTGGGCCTCCGCCCAGGCAGCGCCGGTCGCGATCGGCACCGGCAGCGGCTCGCGCAGGCCACGCTCGCGGAGGTCGACGAGCTCACGCAGCCAGTCGGTGGCGCGGTGGTCGATCGGGCCGGACAGCGCACGTTTCGGCCCGGCGCGCTCGCGGCCGATGGCGTGGGCGGTCCAGTGCTGGTCGGGGTGCGAGGCGCTCAGCGCGAGCAGGTCGACCCAGGTGAGCAGCCGCTGGCGGGCCTTGAGCCGGGAGTAGCCGAGCGACACGACGCGGGTGCCGTAGACCGACGGCACCGTGCCGGTCAGCCGGCGACCGCCGCCGAGGTCGACATCGACGTCGACCGACCGGCGCTCACCCGCGCGGACGTCGGCGGAGCGGGCCCAGAGCTTCTGGCACTCCTCGACCACCTCGGCGAGCGCGGCGGTGCCCAGGCCCCCGGGCGGGAGCGTGCCGCGCAGCTGCTCGGCGGTCATCACCGCGGTCGCGTCCTGCCCGGCGAGCAGCTCGGTGAGGAGGTGGTCGCCCACCTTCCACTTCTCCAGGTTGTCGAGCGCCACCGGGATCGCGTCGGCCAGGTCGTCGGGCTCGAACGGCGTCGACACGTCGAGCCGCTCACGCAGGAACGACCGGACCGGGTGGACCAGGAACGCCTTGAGGTCCTGGAGCGAGACGTCCTCACGAGGCCGCTCGGCCAACGGCCCGGTGAGCAGCGGCGGCGGCTCGCGGCGCACGCTCCAGGCGGACCGGGCGCCGGCCAGCGACGCCGTGTCGAAGCTGAACGGCGCCGCGCGGGCGAAGTTGCGGGCGTCGTAGGGCTGCAGCGGGTGGCGCACCTCGATCCGGTCGCGCACGGGCGCGGCGGTGGTGCGGTCGGCGGCGTCGAGGATCTCGCCGAGCGGCACCGCGGGCGGGCGGCGCGCGCCGGACTGCTCGTCGGCGCCGGTGTAGGTGATGACGAGGTGCTCGGTCGCCGCCATCACCGCGTCGAGGAGCAGCTGGCGGTCCTCGCTGCGGGCGTCGCGCTCGCCGGTCCGGGGCCGCCGGCCGAGCACGTCGTCGCCGTCGACCGTGCCGGCCCGGGGGAAGACGCCGTCGTCGAGGCCGACCAGGCAGACGACGCGGTGCGGCACCGAGCGCATCGGGACCATCGTGCAGACGGTGAGGGTGCCGGTGCGGAAGTTGGCACGCGTGGGACGTCCGGCCAGCCGGGACTGGAGCAGCGCGCGCACGTCGGGCAGCCGGAGCTCCAGCTCACCCTCGTGGGAGGACGCCGCGGCGCGGGCCAGCTCGCGCTCGAACTGCGGCAGCTGCCAGGCGTCGTCGTCGGTCACGTCGGTGAGCGCGCGGACACCGCCGCGCAGGCCGTCGGTCCAGTCGGCGACCGTGCGGGCGGCGTGCAGCTGCGAGAGGCAGGCGTCGAGCCGGGAGACCAGCTCGGCGAGCCGGCCGGCCAGGTCGATCTCGAAGCTGGCGACGTCGTCGAGCGGCAGCCCCCGGCCCAGGTTGCGGTGGTCGTCGCCGCTCATCGCCACGCCGAGCAGGATCCGGTCGAGGCCCATCCGCCAGGTGTTGTGGGGGAAGCGCTCCATCTGGAACGCCGCGCGCGACGCCTCGTCGATCCCCCACCGCACGCCCGCGCGAGCCACCCAGCGGCTGACCCGGTCGAGGTCGTCGTCGGTGAGGCCGAAGCGTCGTCGCACGGGCTCGCGCCCCGCGAGGTCGAGCACGTCGGCGGCAGTGACCCGGCCGCCGGCCAGCTCGAGAAGCGTGTCGGCGACGGCGAGCAGCGGGTTGGTGCTGCTGAGCGCGCGGTCGGCGAGCTTGACCCGCAGCTCGTGGGCAGGGTGGCCGTCGTGGGTCGCCAGCCCGAACCCGGCCGAGATCAGCGGCGCGTAGGTCTCGATGTCGGGACACATCACGAGGATGTCGCGCGGCTCGAGCGTCGGGTCGTCCTGGAGCATCCCGACCAGCACCTCGCGGAGCACATCGATCTGCCGCGCCGGGCCGTGGCAGGCGTGCACCTGCAGGCTGCGGTCGGCGTCGTCGTGCCGGCGACCGGCGCGCTCGTCGAAGGAGGGGGCGTGGTTGGCCCGCAGGTCGTGCTGGAGCCGGCCGAGCAGGGTGTCGGTCGCGGGCTCGGGGGTCGCCACCAGCTCGGCGCCGACGCCGTCGAGGGTGCGGCGCAGCTCGCGAGCGTCGCGGCCGAGCGAGGCGAGCAGGGGGTGGCCCACCCGCTCCGACGAGGTGTCCTCGTCGCGCGGGACGACGCCGCCGGCCCCGGCCAGGGCGTCCCAGAGCACCGGGGAGGGCTGGGGGAGGAAGAGGTGCACGTCGCGGTGCTCGCCCAGGGCCGCGAGCAGCTCGACCTCGGTGACCGGGATGCGGGTGTGCCCGAAGAGCGAGAGCCGGCCGGGCAGGTCGAGCTCGGCACCCCCGGCCGCGAGGGCGCGACAGGTGTCGGCGTGCCGGACGTCGGGCGGCGGCGCGTCGACGCGCGGCAGCAGCCGGCGCCAGAGCTCGGCCTGCCAGCGCAGGTCGTCGGCGAGGTCGCCGTCGCGACCTTCGCGCCAGCCGGTCACGAGCGACGGGCGCTGCCGGGCGTAGGACGCGAAGAGGTGCGCGAGCCGGATCGCGACCGAGTAGCGGCGGTTGCGCCGCAGCTCGCCGTCGGCGCCGTCGCGGCCGTGGCCGAGGTGGGCGGCGAGCGTGGCGAACGCGGGGTCGTCGAGGTGGTCGTCGATGGCGGCGAGCAGCGGCCAGACCAGCCGCTCCGGGTCCCACGGGTCGTCGCGGTCACGACCCAGGAGCAGCGACACCAGCGATGTCGGGCGGAGGAAGCGGACCCCGGCGCACACGCCGTCACCGCCCCGCGGGCCGGTGCCGAGCCGGTGGCTGAGCCGCTGGGTGAGCCACCGCTCGATGCCCTTCTCGGGCACCACCACGACCTCCTCCGCGAAGGGGTCGTCGAGCGGCGCGGCCAGCATCTCCCCCAGGCGGTCCGCGAGCGCGTCGGTGCGCGCGGCGCGGTGGATCCGGAGGGTCACGCGGGAACCCTACGGCGCCGAGCCGACACCCGGTGCTGCCGGCAGCGGCGTCAGCGCCCAGGGACGAGGCCCTCACGGATCGCGATGGAGAGCACCTCGAGCTTGGAGTGCGCCCCGAGCTTCGCCGAGAGGTTGGCCAGGTGGTTGCGGACGGTGAAGACACTGACCGTCATCCGCTCGGCGATGGCGGCGTTCGACAGCCCCTCGGTGAGCAGGCCCAGGACCTCGCGCTCACGCTCGGTGAGCTCATGGCTGCCCGGCCGGCCGCCGCGGCGCAGGCGCGGCAGCAGGCGGGCCAGCATCTCCGGCGAGATCACCACCTCGCCCTGGGCGGCGGAGCGAACGGCGGAGGTGACCTCGGCGAGGCCGCGCGTCTTGGAGACGAAGCCGGCGGCGCCGCCCTCGATGGCGCTGGCCAGCACGCTGTCGGCGGTGCTCGCGGTCAGGACCACGAACCGCGCGGAGGGCCGCAGCGCGTGCAGCTCCGGCAGGGCGGCGACGCCGTCGCCGTCAGGCAGCCGGTGGTCGAGGAGGACCACGTCGGGTGCCGCCGCCGCGATGAGGGAACGGGCCCGGGCCAGGTCGGGCGCGACGCCGACGCTGACCATGTCGGGTTCCTCGTCGAGGACTCGCGCCAGGGCCGTGGCGAGCATCTCGTGGTCGTCCACCACGAGCACCCGGATCGGCGGCGCGGCCGCCTCGGTCATCCCTCCTCCGAGCGGATGCGGCGGCCGAGCTGGGGTGGGGGATCACTGAGGACCACCTCGCAGATGTCCTCGGACACGGTCCCGCCGGAGGTCACGACCATCATCCCGGCGATCGCGTTGGTCGCCAGCACGTCGGCGGCACGCAGGTGCACCAGGCTGTCCCAGAACGAGATCCGCAGGATCGCGCCGCCGTCACGATCGGCGAGGAGGTAGCCACCGCAGTAGCCCGCGAGGCGTTCGATCTGAGGGAGCACGACCGCGTCGATCGCGTCGATCGTCGACTCCTCGAGATAGCTGGCGTCGGCGATCCTCCAGACGCGCGCGAGGAGAGTGCTGGCGACCTGGTCGCCCGCGGGCGAACCGACCTGGCGATCCACGACCATGCACCCCGTCCAGGAGCCAACTGCGCGCGGAGGGCTGGAACCGGCGTCAGTTAGTACCAAGGTACTAGAACATGTGATGCCTGGGGGCGAGGCGCCGAAACGGAGCACGTGCCACGATCGAGATCTATCGAGGAGTGCCCATGCGCATCATCCGGGTCGTGATCGGGGACGACGACCGGGCCTTTCGGGAAGCCGTCAGCGACGTGCTCACCGATGACCCCCGGTTCGCCGTGGTGGCGGCCGTCGCGACGGGCGCCGAGCTGCGCACGGTTGCCTCGGAGACCCGGCCGGACGTGGCGCTCGTCGACATCCGGATGCCCGGCGGCGGCGCCGCGGCGGTGCGCGGCCTGATCGAGGACGCCCGCGCGGCCGCGGCTGCGCGGGACCTCGCCCGCGTCCCGATCGCGGTCATCGCCGTGTCCGCGCACTCCGGCGCCCACGACGTGCGCGCCGTGGTCGCAGCGGGTGCGTCGGGCTACCTCGCCAAGGGAACCCTCGGCGCCACCCTGCCCGACCTGGTCTTCCGCTGCGCGTCCGGAGAGGTCATCCTGGCCGTACCGACGGGCGCCACGGCGCTCACGGCGCTGGTCGCGGCGAACGAGGAGGTCGACAGCCATCACTGACCCGGGATCGACACGCGCGGTCCCGGGGGGTCCTCGAGACCCCCGGTGGCCCGACGTCGACTACCCGGACGTCATCTTCGAGATCCTCGACGCCAGCGCGTCGCCGACCGTCGCGGTCACGGCGAGCGGCGTCATCAACTACGCGAACCCCCAGGCCGAGCTGGACTTCGGCTACTCGCTCGCGGAGCTGCTCGGTCAGTCGGTCGAGCTCCTGATGCCCGTCGAGAACGCGTTGCTGCACGGGCGGCTCCGTGAGCAGTACGTCGCCGATCCCCGCCCCCGCGCGATGGGCTACGACCTCGGCCTCCTGGCCCGGCGCAAGGACGGCTCGACGTTCCCGGTCGAGATCAGCCTCACGCCGCTGCCGACCGACGACGGACCGTGGGTCCTGGCCGCGGTCGTGGACATCACCCCCCGGCGCGCCGCCGAGGACCGGGTCCGCGCCCTCAGCGACGCGCACCTCGCCCTCGCCGAGCTGAACGCGGCGATCCTGCACGCGCAGAGCCCCGAGGAGCTGTACGACGCGGCCTGCCGTGTCGTCGGCCGCGTCAGCGACGAGCTCGGCGTGTTTGTCGCGCAGTCGACCGGCGACGGCCTGCTCGAGGTGGTCGCCCACGTCGGCGAGACCGGGCCGGTCGGCGCCGACCCGACCGGGATCGCGACGGACCTGCCGGGCCTGACCGGGGTGCTGACCACGGGGAAGGTCTGGCTGTGTGCGGACGTCGCCGCCGAGACCTCCGGCTCGTGGCGGACCTGGGCGCTCGAGGCCGGCGTCACGGCCGTCGCCGGCCTCGCCCTGCGGCGCGCCGGCCGACCGGTCGCGGTGCTCGTGGTCCATGCAGCCCGACGGGAGCTGATCGAGGACCAGTTCGTCGCCGTGTTGGAGACGATGGCCGACAACCTCTCGTTCGCTCTGGACCGCCTAGCCACGCAGGAGCGGATGCACCGGGTCGACGGTCAGCGTCTCGAGCTGCTGGGCAGGCTCGTGGCGGCCCAGGAGCAGGAGCGGGCGCGGATCGCGGGCGACGTGCACGACCACTCCGTCCAGGCACTGGCGGCCCTGGACCTCCGTCTCGGGATGCACCGCAGGCAGCTCGACCTGGTCGCCCCCGACCTGGTCCCGTCGGTGGACGCCCTCCACGCCGGCCTCGTCGAGGTGGTCGCCGAGCTGCGGCACCTCCTCTTCGACCTGGAGGTGGCCGACGAGGGGGTCGCCCTGGTGGACCAGCTCCGTGACGCGCTCGAGCACGTCTTCGAGGCTCCGGGCACGGAGCGCATCCTCGACGTCCGCGACCCCGCTCGGGCCGACCTCCCGCCGGACCTGCGCTTGCAGGCCGTGCGCATCTTCAAGGAAGCGCTGGGCAACGTACGCCGGCACGCCGACGCCAC
>NZ_BDJE01000029.1 GCF_002117935.1 Nocardioides sp. PD653-B2
GGTTTGGGACGGGGGGCGGCCCGGGGGTGTCAGAACAGCGCAATTGCGCGATTCGGACGGCCCCGGACGCCCCCCGGGGCAGAGAGCGTCACCCGAGGGAGCCCGGGCGACGTTCGCTCACAGGGCGCTGGGCTCGGGGGAGTCGAAGTAGGGGTACTTCTCCATGAAGGAGCTGAGCGCGGCGCCGCTGACCTCGGAGCAGTACTGGAAGACCCCGACCTGCTTGGACGTGTCGGTCTCGCCCTGCCCGCCGATCGACCAGTGCGTGAAGGCGATGTGCTGGCCGTCGGGGAACTTCGCGCCGCCCTCGTCGTCCGACGTCCACGGCACGGCGATGAACTTGTCGCGGAGGTCGTCGCCACCGCCGGAGAACTTCTCCGCGATGCCGCGGATCTCCTTCACGTCCGAGTCGCTGACGGTGTCGTCGTACCAGAGGATCGTGTAGCCGTGCTCGAGGTTGTGGACGAGCGCCTCGAGCGCGGGCCGGTCGTCGTCGCTGTAGAACTTGCGCGCGAACGGGGCGGGGGCGACCCCGGCCTCGTTCCAGTGCGCGCCGAAGGCCGGCGGGGCCTGCTGGTAGTCGACGGTGGTCGGGTACGGCACGTGGTTCTGGTTGCCTTCGGCCTTCTTGGTCGTGATCTTCTGGCAGACCGAGGCGGGGGCGCCGATGTCGCTGAGCGCGAGGTTGTCGAGGGCTCGTCCGTCCCACCAGTCCTTGATCGGCTTGTACGCCGCGGCGCCGACGATGAGGACGGCGATCAGCAGGCAGACCCCGACGATGGCGAAGCCGCGCTTCTGGTCGGCGCTCTTCTGCTTCTTGCGGATCTGGTCGATGACCGCCTGGCGGTCGGACTTTGCGGGCTTGGCCACAGTCGGCATTCCTCGATCGTGCGGTGCTCAAGGCTGGTCAGCGGCAAAGTCTACGGGTGGGTCACAGGTGAGCAGGCCGCAACCGGAGATCGTTGGGCGAATCCGTCGCGTGGACGGCCCAGCCGTGGGCGAAGGCGAGCGCCGTGAGCGGACGGGCCATCCCCGGCGGGACGGTCACGACCAGGTCCTCGCCGTTCCTCCCGGACCGGGATGCGCGCAGGACGAGCACCTCGGTGATCGCGGCCGACAGCTCCTCCGGCGCTGCGGGCGCCCCGAAGGGCGCGCGGTCGGCCGGGTCGCCCTTGAGAGCGCGTACGACGGCCTCGCGGGCGCCGTAGCCGAACAGGTCACCGCCCTCCGGTCGCACCAGTGCGCCGGCACCGGGCCCGTCGTCGCCGGGCGGCAGCACCAGGTCGGCGCGGCCGCGGAGCACGGCGAAGGGCCGGCCGCCGAGCTTGCCCTGGGCCAGCTCGGCGACGCCCGCGATCTCGTCGGCGACGGCCGGGGCGGTCACGGCGAGCTCGTTGCCGTGCCCGTCGGTGCGGCCCGCGAAGTCCTCGGCGACCACGAGACCGGCGGCTCCGATCGCGATGTCGGTCTGTCCCTCGCGCCAGGCCCGGCCAGCGGTGTCGGTGACGACGACCGCGACGTTGCGCCCGGAGCGTCGGTGCAGCCCGGCGCGGATCGCCCGGGCGGAGGCGTCGGGGTCCTCGGGCAGCAGCACGACCGACCCCTGCTCGACGTTCGAGTTGTCGATCCCGGCCGCGGCCAGGGTGAGCCCGTGACGGGTGCGCACGATCTGCGTCGCGCCGCGACGGGCGACGACCCGGAGCGTCTCGCCGGCCAGCGCGTCGTCGCGGGTGCCGGGGCGGACCCGTCCCTCGGCCTTGCTGACGACCTTGCTGGTGACGACGACGATGTCGCCGTCGGCGAGCTCGACGAGGGGGAGGATCAGCTCGACCAGGTCGTCGTCCGCCTGGATGTCGGGCGCCCCGTCGGGTGCCACGACCTCGATCCGGGTCATCCGCGGGCCAGCTCGGCGGCGGCGGCGGCCATGGCGGCGGTGGCGTCGTGGTCGGTCATCATCAGCGGCACGGCGCGGCAGGCGATCCCGCCCGCGCGGACCCGGTCGACCTGGTCGGCGTCGCGTTCGTCGACCAGCCAGCCGTCGAGGACCCCGCCGTCCGAGCGCGCGCCGTAGTGGAGGCCGACCCCGGCGGCGCTGACCTCGACGCCGATCGAGGTGAGCATCTGCTCGGCCATGCCGCGCACGTGCGTGCCGCCCACGATGGGGGAGAGGCCCACGACCGGGGCACGGGTCGCGACCAGCGCCTCACGCACCCGGGGCACTCCGAGGATGGTGCCCACCGAGACGACGGGGTTGGACGGCGGCAGGATCACCAGGTCGGCGTCGGTGATCGCATCGATCACCCCCGGACCCGGGGTGGCCTCGTCGAGACCGACCACCACCACGGTCTCGGCGGGGACGGCCGCGCGCAACCGCACCCAGTACTCCTGGAAGTGCACGACCCGGCGCCCGCTGGGCGACTCGGGGTCGGCGATCGCGACGTGGGTCTCGACCCGGTCGTCGGTCATCGGCAGGAGGCGGACGCCCGGCTGCCAGCGGTTGCAGAGCGCCTCGGTGACCTGCGAGAGCGGGAACCCGGCGTCGAGCATCTGGGTCCGCACGAGGTGCGTGGCGATGTCCCGGTCGCCGAGGCCGAACCACGTCGGCTCCACGCCGTACGCCGCGAGCTCGGTCTTGACGCTCCACGTCTCGTCGCGGCGTCCCCAGCCGCGCTCGAGGTCGATGCCGTCGCCGAGCGTGTACATCACGGTGTCGAGGTCGGGGCACACCTTGAGCCCGTGGACCCAGATGTCGTCGGCCGTGTTGGCGACCACCGTGACCGCGGCGTCGGGCCCGGCACCGGGCAGCCGACCGGTCGCGATGGCGTGCAGGAGGCCCTGGAGGAACCGGGCGCCGCCCATCCCTCCCGAGAGCACCGTGATGTTCTGCATGCGGATACCTTGCCGCACGCCTGCGTGCCGCTCGGGAGGGGGAGGCGGTCCGAGGGAGACCGCCATAGCAGATGCGGGGTTGACTTTCGGGGTACGACAGGCATGTAATTCCCACAGTGTCGTTCACGTTTTCCACGCGACGAGGTCGGTCCCGATTCCCCGGGGGTCCGGGTCGCGACGACAAACGCGGATGTGGGAGCAACAACCGGGTCGAAAGGGCGAGTGCCGTGAGAGAACTCTTTCTCCTCGACGGGGACGCCGAGGAAGCGGGATGGCAGGACCGTGCGCTGTGCGCACAGACCGACCCCGAGGCGTTCTTCCCCGAAAAGGGAGGGTCGACGAGGGAGGCCAAGAAGGTCTGCCTCACGTGCGAGGTCCGAGACGACTGTCTCGAGTCCGCACTCATGAACGACGAACGGTTCGGCATCTGGGGTGGTCTCTCCGAGCGGGAGCGCCGCAAGCTGAAGAAGCGCGCCGTCTGACGCACGACTGACCGCCACCGGCGAAGGCGTCCCGCTCGTGTCGGGACGCCCTCGCCGAGGACGGTTCCGCGTCAAGTCGGCTTCTCACCCGCGCCCGGTTACTGTTCGGGATCGTGGTTTCTTCGGTGTCGGCACTGCTCGTCAGTCACGACGGTGGTCGCTGGCTCCCCGCCGTCATCGACGGCCTGCGCGCGCAGCGGGTCCCAGTGGACGCGGTCGTCGCCGTCGACACCGGCAGCAAGGACGAGAGCGCGAACCTCCTCGAGGAGGCGTTCGGCGACGTCGCCCGGGTGCCGGCCTCGACGTCCTTCCCCGCCGCCGTCGACATCGCCCTCGGTCGCCTTCGCGACCACGGCTCCACCAGCGCGTGGGTCTGGATCCTCCACGACGACGCCAACCCCGACCCGGGCGCGCTCGAGGCCCTGCTCGCGGCCGCCGAGTCGGACCCGACCGCCGACGTCCTCGGGCCCAAGCTGCGCGAGTGGCCGTCGCTGAAGCGGCTGCTCGAGCTCGGCGTCACCATCTCCGGCACCGGTCGGCGCGAGACCGGCCTCGAGCGCGGGGAGTACGACCAGGGCCAGCACGACGAGGTCCGCGAGGTGCTCGCGGTCAACACCGCCGGCATGCTCGTGCGCCGGTCCGTGCTCGAGGAGCTCGGCGGCTTCGACGCCCAGCTGCCGATCTTCGGCAACGACCTCGACTTCGGCTGGCGGGCCGCCACGGCCGGCCACCGCACGCTGATCGTCCCGGCCGCGGTCGTCTTCCACGCCGAGGCCGCCCACCGCGGCGCCCGGCGTACGCCGCTGACCGGTCGGCACACCCACTACCAGGAGCGCCGCGCCGCGCTCTACACCCTGCTCGCCAACGCCCGCCGCCGGTCGCTGCCCTGGTTGGTGGTCCGGCTGGTGTTCGGCACCTTGCTGCGGATGCTCGGCTTCCTCGTCGTCCGGTCGGTCGGCGAGGCGCTCGACGACCTGGCGGCGCTGCTCTCCCTCTACTCGCGCCCCGGCCAGATCCGCGCCGCCCGCCGCGAGCGCCGCGCGCTCGAGCGCGCCGACCAGGAGCACGTACGCCGGCTGCTCTCGCCGTGGTGGGTGCCCTACCGGCACGGGCTCGACTTCCTCGGTGACCTGGTGGCCGCGGCCACCAACCAGGCCCAGGACGTCGCCGAGCGCCGCCGGGCCGCGGCCGCCGAGCACGCTCCGGCGAGCGCGGCGAGCCGACCGCGCACCGACGAGGACGAGCTGCTCTCGGAGGACACCGGCTTCGTCGCCCGCTTCCTGACCAACCCGGTCGCGCTGGCCCTGGCCCTCGTCGTGGTGCTCGCGTTCGTCGCGGCCCGTGGTGCCTTCGACTCGATCTCCGGCGGCGGGCTGTCCCCGGCGCCTGCCGATGCCGCCACCTGGTGGCGCCTCCACGTCGAGACGTGGCACCCGCTCGGCACCGGGACCGCCGTGCCGGCTCCGGCGTACGTCGCCCCGCTCGCGCTGCTGGCCACCCTGCTCGGCGGGAGCGCGTCGGCCGCGGTGTCGGCACTCTTCGTGCTGGCCGTCCCGCTCGGCCTCTGGGGCGCCTGGCGGTTCCTGCGGGTGGTCGGCCGGCTCGCGACCCCGGCCGGTGCGCCGCGCTGGGCGCTGCTGTGGGGCGCGACCACCTGGGCGCTCGTGCCGGTCGTGAGCGGCGCGTGGGGCGACGGCAGGTTCGGCGTGGTCGCGGTGGCCGCGGCGCTGCCCTGGCTGGCGCACGCCTCCCTCGGCTTCGCCGACCCCGACCCGGACCGCCGGTGGCGGGCCGCCTGGCGTGCGGGTCTGCTGCTCACCCTGGCCGCGGCGTTCGCCCCCGTCCTGTGGATCCTCGCCGCGCTGCTCGGGCTGGTCGTCGTCGGTGCGGCCGCGGCCGTCGTGCGCGGCGCGGTCCGCGACCGCTCGGTCTGGGGTCCGCCCGCGCTCGCCCTGGCGCTCGGGCCGCTCCTCCTGTCGCCGTGGTGGATGCCGGCGATCCAGCGCGGGGCGGCCGAGGGCCTCGTGCTCGACGTGGGCCGGTTGCCGATGCCGGACATCGACGCGCTCGACCTCGCCACCGGCCGGCTCGCCGAGCTGGGCGCACCGTGGTGGCTCGGCGCCGTCGTGGCCGTCCTGGCGCTGCTCGCCCTGCTCCCACGGACGACCCGGATCCCCGTCCTGGTGTGCTGGATCGTCGCCCTCGTGGCGGCGGTGCTCGCCGCCGGTCTCGGCACCGTGTCGGTCGCGCTCGCGGCGGCCACGGTCGACGCGGGGCTGGGTGCGCTCGTGGTCGTGCTCCAGGGTGCGCTCGTCGTCGCGGCGACGCTGGGTGCGGTCGGCATGGCCCGCGATCTGCACTCCTGGCGACGCGTCGTGGCCGCGGCCCTCGTGGCCGCGGCGGCCGTGGTCCCCCTCGCCGGCCTGGGTTGGTGGGTCGCCGGCCCCGACGACGCGATCGCCGACGGCATCGACACCGACATCCCCGTCTACATGGTGCAGACCTCCGAGGAAGGACCCGCCCACGGGATCCTGGTCGTCCGCGGCAGCGTGGACGAGGGCCTGACCTACTCCGTGCGCCGCGGTGACGGCGTCACCCTCGGTGAGGACGAGATCCTCGCCCTGACCGCGCAGGACGAGTCCTTCACGGCCGAGGTGCGTGCGCTCGTGTCGCGCCCGACCCCCGACGTGGTCGACGCGCTGGGTGCGAGCGGCATCGAGTACGTCGTGCTGCCCTCGCCCGCCGACGGCGAGGTCGCGTCGGTGCTCGACGCAGCGGCCGGGCTCGTCCAGGCGAGCGCCGCCGACCGCACCACCCGGGCCTGGCAGGTCGACCGCCCGCTCGACGGGTCGAGCCTCGACGGTGCGACCTCGTGGCTGCGCGTGGTGCTCCTGGTGCTGCAGGGCATCGGGGTCGTGGTGGTCGCCGTGCTCTGCCTGCCCACCACGAACCGGAGGCGAGAGTCATGAGCCACGCCGCTCCCGGGCGCCGCTCCGCCACCCGGCGCACCCGCTTCAACCCGACCACCCTGCTGGCCGTCGTGCTCCCGGTGCTGACGGCGCTCGCGCTGGTCTCCGTGCGCCCCGGCGCGACCGGCGAGACCACCGGCCCGCCGACCCGCACCGACCTGACGACGGCCACCGTCGTGTGTCCTGCCCCGATGGAGGGGGCGCCCGACGTGGCGTTGACCAGCAGTGCCGACGGGGTCGACGGCGACGTCCGGGTCGGCCTCGGCGACAAGACGACCAGGGCCCGGGTGACCTCGGGGCAGGTCACCACCGTCGGCCGGGGCGACGGTCCGGCCGCCGTGGTCGGCGAGGACGAGACGGCTCCCGGGCTGGCCGCAGCCCGGTTCGGCGACCGCGAGACGGCGGCCATGGGCTGCGTCGCGCCGGCACCGGTCTCGTGGTTCACGGGTGTCGGGGCCGGCGCCGGACACACCTCGGTGCTCGAGCTGGTCAACCCGGACTCCGGCACCGCCGTCGCCGACATCACCGTCTACGGGCGCGCCGGTGTCATCGACGTCCCCCAGCTGCGCGGCGTCTCGGTGTCCGGTGGCACCAGCGTGCGGCTCGACCTGGCGTCGATCGTGCCGCGGCGCGACGAGCTGGCCATCCAGGTCGTGGCCTCCCGCGGGCGGCTCGGCTCGACGGTGCTCGACCGCTACGACGAGGTCGGCGCCGCCGAGCTGACCCAGGACTGGCTCCCCGCGCAGGCCGGCCCCGCGACCTCGACCACCCTGATGGGCCTGGCCCCCGGCCAGGGCCGGCGCACGCTGGTGCTCGCGAACAGCAGCGACGACGAGGTGCGCGCCCGGCTGCAGGTCGTCACCGAGGAGTCGGTCTTCGCGCCCGAGGGCGTGCCCGAAATCCGGATCGCGCCCCAGAGCGTGCAGCGGGTCTCGCTGTCGAGCGAGCTGGGGCCGGCCGTCGAGGACGGCGCGATCGGGGTCCGGCTGGCCTCCTCCGGGCCGATCACCGCCACCCTCCGGTCCTACGTCGGGCACGACCTGTCGCACGCGGTGCCCGCCGACGTCGTCGAGACCTCGGCCACCGTGCTGCTGCCCGAGGGCGCGAAGGGAGACGAGAAGTCCGTGCTCCTCGCCGGGGCGACCAACGCCGGGGACGTGACGGTCACGTCGCGGAGCGCGTCGGGTGCCGAGCTGGACAGCACCAAGGTCGAGATCTCGCCGAACCGCGGCGTCGTGGTGCCGCTGCCCGACGGCGCGGTGCTCGTGACCATCACGCCGGCGCGGACCGTCGTCACGGGCAGCGCGATGGTCAGCGGCCGGTCCGGTGCCGCGGTGCTGCCGCTGCGCCGGCCGGTGCTCAGCGGCCTGATCCCCGCCGTACGGCCCGGTCTTCCCTAGCCGCTCCTAGTCGCCGCTGTCGTAGCGCGGGTCGACCAGGTCGGCGTCGATGCCGAGCAGCTCGGCGACCTGCTCGACCACGATGGTCAGCACCATCGCCTCGAGGTCGGTGCGGCTCTCGCAGCGGTGCTCGATGGGACGGCGGAACAGCACGATCCGGGTCGGGTTCGCGCCGGTGCCACGGACCAGCGACGACAGCGGGACGGTGCCGGCCGTCCAGTCGTCGGGGATCTGCGGCGCGTCCTCGACGGCGTACTCGACCAGGCCGAGCCGGTCCTGCCAGCGCTCCTCGATCTCGGTCACGATCCCGAGCGCGAGGTCGTCGAACCGCTCCCGGGCGGTGCGCAGCTCGGGCACTCCGGGCGTCGCCGGGACGACCGCCGGACCGCGCATGCCCCGGCCGCGCCGGTCCCGCACCCGACGCTTCGCGGGCCCGCCCTCGGGCCTGGTGTCGTCCACGCCGCGAGCCTAATCGGACACGGCCTGCCCGGCGGGTACCGTCTGCCGCGTGAGTCCTGCCCGCCGCTGTTCGCGCACCGCCTGCAGTCGGGCGGCGATCTGCACGTTGACCTACGTCTACGCGGACCAGACGGCGGTGCTCGGGCCCCTCGCGACGTACGCCGAGCCGCACGCCTACGACCTCTGTGACACCCACAGCGAACGGCTCTCGGCGCCCCGCGGCTGGGAGGTCCTGCGCCTGGCTCCGGACCCGGGCGCGCAGGGACCGTCGACCGACGACCTGCTCGCCCTCGCCGACGCGGTCCGCGAGGCCGGCCGTCCGGCACCCGTCGCGCGCGTCGCCCCGGTCGACGAGACCGGCCGCGAGACCACGCGGCGCGGCCACCTGCGGGTCCTCAGCAGCGACTGAGCCGCCCGGTCTCGACACGCTCCGTCGCTTGCTCGACCACCGTCGGTGGGTCCGCCGGCGCGTCCCCACTACTCTTCGAGGCATGGCCGACACCCTCGATCCTGCGAACGTGCGCGCGATCTTCAAGGCGTACGACGTCCGCGGCACCGTGCCCGACCAGGTCGACGAGACCCTCGCCCGGGCCACCGGCCGGGCTTTCGCCCAGGTGGTCGGCGCCTCGACGATCGTGGTGGGCCACGACATGCGGCCCAGCTCGCCCGGCATGGCCGGTGCCTTCGCGGCCGGGGCCAGCGAGGCGGGCGCCGACGTCGTGATGATCGGGCTCGCGTCGACCGACCAGCTCTACTTCGCCTCCGGCCACCTCGGCCACCCCGGCGCGATGTTCACCGCCAGCCACAACCCGGCGCAGTACAACGGCATCAAGATGTGCCGCCGGTTCGCCCAGCCCGTCGGCATGGAGACCGGGCTCGCCGACATCCGCGACCTGGTGCTCGAGCCGCGGCGGGTGACCGGCCCCTCCGGCGCGATCTCCGAGCACGACGTCCTCGACGCGTACGCCGCCCACCTGCTCACGCTCGCGCCGGTCACCGGACGACGGCTCAAGGTCGTGGCCGACGCCGGCAACGGCATGGCCGGCCACACCGCCCCCGCCGTCTTCGGCCGGCTCGGCGACGCCGTCGAGCTGGTCCCGATGTACTTCGAGCTCGACGGGACCTTCCCCCACCACGAGGCGAACCCGATCGAGCCCGCCAACCTGGTCGACCTCCAGCGCCGCGTGGTCGAGGAGAAGGCCGACCTCGGCCTGGCGTTCGACGGCGACGCCGACCGCTGCTTCCTCGTCGACGAGCGTGGCGAGGCGGTGTCGCCCTCGACCCTGACCGCCCTCATCGCCGCCCGCGAGCTGGCCAAGGAGCCGGGCGCCACCGTGATCCACAACTTGATCACCAGCCGCGCCGTGCCGGAGATCGTCACCGAGCTCGGCGGCACCCCGGTCCGCACCCGCGTCGGCCACTCCTACATCAAGGCCACGATGGCCGAGACCAACGCGATCTTCGGCGGCGAGCACAGCGGCCACTTCTACTTCCGCGACTTCTGGCGCGCCGACTCCGGCATGCTCGCCGCGCTGCACGCGATGGCCGCCCTCGCCGAGACCGACCGGACGCTCTCGGAGCTGCTGGCGCAGTACGAGCGGTACGTCGTCAGCGGCGAGATCAACTCGGAGGTCGCCGACCAGGCCGCGGTGACGGCCGAGATCGAGGCGTCGTACGCCGGCGCCGACGGCGTGACCACCGACGACCTCGACGGGCTGACCGTGAGCCACGCCGACTGGACGTTCAACGTCCGGCCGTCCAACACCGAGCCGCTGCTCCGCCTCAACGCGGAGGGGCGCGACCGGGCCACGATGGTGGAGGTGCGCGACCGCGTCCTCGCCCAGATCAGGAGAGAAGCCCCGTGAACATCGACCCCGCCCTGATGGCGATCATCGTCTGCCCGTCCTGCAAGTCCACGCTCGAGGTGGTCGCCGAGGAGCTCGTGTGCACGGGGTGCGGCCTGGCCTACCCCGTCCGCGACGACATCCCGGTGCTGCTCGTCGACGAGGCACGCAAGCCCGCCTGATGGCCACCTGGTTCGACGAGTCCCGGCTCGACGACGCCGCGGTCCTGGAGGCCGCCGACGACCGGTTCCGTGCGCTCGCCGAGTCCGGGGCGCGGGTCCGCCTGGCGGCGGGCGACGCGGCCGAGGCGATCGCGGACGCCGTGGCGCGTGCCGAGGGACTGGCCCGGCCCCGTGCGGTGATCGCCGCAGGACCCGACTCACGGCTGCTCCGCGCGGTGCTCGAGCCGTGGTGCCCGGTGCCGTTCGTGGCCTGGCCCGGGCCCGCCCTTCCCGGCTGGGCGGGCAGCCTCGACCTCGTCGTGGTGCTCGCGCCCGACGGCGCCGACACGGGCACGGCCTCGGCCGTCGCCGAGGCGGTCCGCCGGGGCTGCCAGGTCGTCGTGGCCTGCCCGCCGTCCTCGCTGGTGGCCGACCACGCCGCGGGTCGCTGGAGCGCGATCCTGCCGACCACCACCCGCGACCAGCTGGCCACCGCGGTCGTCGTGCTCGAGTACCTCGAGCAGGTCACCCTGGGCCCGCGGGCCGACGCGGAGCAGGTGGCCGAGGCGCTCGACGCGGTCGCGATCGCCTGCTCGCCGCACCGCGATCTCGCGGTCAACCCCGCGAAGATGCTGGCGATCGCCCTCGCCGACACCAACCCGGTGGTCTGGGGCGGCTCGGTGCTCGCCGCGCGGGCCGCGCGCCGGGTGGCCGAGTCGATCCGTCGGGCCAGCGGTCGCACGGCGTTGGCCGGCGACGCCGAGCACCTCCTGCCCGTGATCGAGGCCACCCGCACCCGCGACGTCTTCGACGACCCCTTCGCGGAGGGCGCGGGGGAGCTGCGCCCGATGCTGCTCGTGCTCGACGACGGCGCCGAGGACCCGGTCGTGCGCGAGCACCGGGGCCGCCTCCAGGCGGCCGCTGCCGGCCGCGGGGTCCGGGTCGAGACGGTGACCGCGGAGGCGCCGACGGAGGTCGCCCGCTACGCCTCGCTGCTGCTCAGCGGCACCTACGCGGCGGAGTACCTCCGACTCGGTCTGGTGGAGGACTGAACTCACCGCCGACCGGGTAGACCGGAGACGTGCCGTCCCAGACCTCGACGCCCACGAAGGCTGCCCGCGACCCCTGGTTCGACAACGCCAAGATGGCGCTGGTCACCCTAGTGGTCGTCGGCCACTCGTGGACGCTGCTGCCCGACACCCCGGTGATCGAGCACCTCTACGACTTCCTCTACGCCTGGCACGTGCCGGCGTTCGTGTTCGTCACCGGCTACCTCTCGCGCTCGTTCGCCTACACGCGGGTGCGCATGTGGCAGCTGGTCCGCACGGTCGTGGTCCCGTACGTCGTCTTCGAGTGCGCGCTCGGGCTGTTCCGCGTCTACGTCGGCGGCGAGGAGCTCGCCAACCTCTTCGAGGACCCGCACTGGCCGATGTGGTACCTCGCGGCGCTGTTCTTCTGGCGGCTGCTGACCCCGGTCTTTCGGCCGATGTGGGGCGGCCTCGCGGTCGCGGTCGCCGTCAGCCTGGTCGCCGGCATGTACGCCGGCGACACCCTCGACATCGCCCGGGTGCTGGGTCTGCTGCCGTTCTTCGTGATGGGCCTCAAGGCCACCCCCGAGCGGCTCGAGCTGCTGCGCAGGAAGCCCGCGCAGGTCACGGCGGTCTGCGTCTTCGTCGCGCTGTGGATCATCACGACCTGGACCGACGTGTGGGCGAGCACCGAGTGGCTCTACTACCGCTCCCGCTACGACGAGATGGGCTACGCCGACGACCTGGTGGCGCTGCTCACCCGGGCGCTCGTGCTGGCGCTCGGCACGCTGGGTGCGTGGTCCTTCCTCGCCCTGGTCCCGCGGCTGCACGGCTGGTTCACGCGGATGGGCGCGTGGACGCTGGTCGTCTACCTCTTCCACGGCTTCGTCGTGAAGAGCGCGTCGTACGCCGGCTACGGCGGCTGGGCCGATGACCACGCCGTGCTCTCCTTCGGCGTGACCACCGTCGCCGCGGTGCTGGTCGCGCTGTTCCTGGCGTGGCGGCCGGTGGCCACCCGTCTCACGAACTTCGTCGACCCGCTCGGCTACGGCGAGCGGCACCTGAAGGACGCCGTGCACCTGACCGCTGCCAAGGATCAGGTCCAGCCCGACGTGCAGGCCGAGGTCGAGGCCGGGGTCGACGCCGGACTGCATGCGCCGGCCCAGGAGGACGTCACCGCCAGATAGCCTCTGCGCCATGTCGACTGATGGTGGGAACAAGGCGGTGGTCGCCGCGTTGCTGGCGAACACCGGCATCGCGATCACGAAGTTCATCGCCTTCGCGCTCACGGGCATCAGCTCGATGCTGGCGGAGGCGATCCACTCGGTCGCCGACTCCGGCAACCAGGTGCTCCTGCTGCTCGGCGGTCGGCAGGCCAAGAAGGAGGCCACCCCCGAGCACCCGTTCGGCTTCGGCCGGGAGCGTTACATCTACAGCTTCATCGTCGCGATCGTGCTCTTCAGCGTCGGCGGGCTCTTCGCGCTCTACGAGGCCTACCACAAGTGGCACGAGATCCACTCCGGTCACGCGCACCTCGAAGGCGGCTGGGTCCGGTTCGTCCCCCTCGTCGTGCTCGGCATCGCGATCGTGCTCGAGTCGCTGTCCTTCCGCACCGCGATCCAGGAGACCAGCAAGGTCAAGGGCTCGGCGTCGTACCCGCAGTTCATCCGGCGGGCCAAGCAGCCCGAGCTGCCGGTCATCCTGCTCGAGGACTTCGCCGCGCTCCTCGGTCTCGCGTTCGCGTTCATCGCGGTCACCTTGACCCTGGTGACCGAGAACCAGTACTTCGACGTCGCCGGCACGGCGATGATCGGTGTCCTGCTCGTCGTCGTCGCGATCACGCTCGCCATCGAGACCAAGAGCCTGCTGCTCGGTGAGTCCGCGAGCCTCGAGGCCCAGCAGCGGATCGCCGACGCGATCAGCGGCACCGAGGGCGTGGAGCGGATCATCCACATGAAGACCCTCCACCTCGGCCCGGAGGAGCTGCTCGTCGCGGCGAAGATCGGCGTGCCGGGCGGCAGCGACGCGGACGCCGTCGCGGCCGCGATCGACGCGGCGGAGGTCGCGATCCGGGCCGCGGAGCCGACCGCCCAGCAGATCTACCTGGAGCCCGACATCTTCCGCGCCGACCACGTCCCGGCCGACCGCCCGGAGCCGCCCGCACCCGCCGGGCACTGACGCAGTTGGGGCCGGTCCCGGGTTCGCTGCCCCGGGGCGGCCTTCCTCGTCCACCGGTGGTGGTAGGCATGACGCGTGCGACGCATCGGACTGCTGGGCGGGATGAGCTGGGAGAGCTCGGCGCTGTTCTACGAGCTGCTCAACGAGCTCACCAAGGAGCGGCTGGGCGGGTTGCACTCCGCGCGGGTGCTGATGAGCTCGGTGGACTTCGCCGAGATCGCCGAGCTCCAGCACACGGGGGACTGGGCCCGGGCCGGCGAGGTGCTCGCCGACGAGGCGCGACGGCTGGAGGCCGCGGGCGCCGAACTGCTGGTGCTGTGCACCAACACCATGCACAAGGTGGCCGACGACATCACCGCCGCCGTGTCGATCCCGTTCCTCCATCTCGGCGACGCGACGGGCCGTGCGGTCGTCGAGGCGGGCCTGGCACGGGTCGCCCTGCTCGGGACCCGGTTCACGATGGAGCAGGACTTCTACGTCGACCGGATCGCGTCGTACGGCGTCGAGGTGATCGTCCCCGAGCCCGACCAGCGGGAGCTGGTGCACCGGATCATCTACGACGAGCTGGTGCTGGGCGTCGTGAGCGACGTGTCGCGCACGGCGTACGAGCAGGTCATCGCGGCGCTGGTCGACCGCGGGGCGCAGGGCGTCATCCTCGGGTGCACCGAGATCGAGCTGCTGGTCGGGGCCGACAACAGCCCCGTCCCGGTCTTCCCGACGACGCTCATCCACGCCCAGGCGGCGCTGGCCGCCGCCCTCGCTCCGTGAGCGTCGGCCCAGTGTGCGTCGAGGATTCTTCCTCCGGGCGCCCCGCGATCTAATCTCGGATTCCCGGAAGCATCCCTCGCCAGACCCCAGGAGCAGACATGGACTTCAAGGTCGCCGACCTCAGCCTGGCCGACTTCGGCCGCACCGAGATCCAGCTCGCCGAGCACGAGATGCCCGGCCTGATGGCGATGCGTGAGCGGTACGGCGCGGACCGGCCGCTCGCCGGTGCCCGGATCGCGGGCTCGCTCCACATGACGATCCAGACTGCGGTGCTGATCGAGACCCTCGTGGCTCTCGGCGCCGAGGTGCGCTGGGCGTCCTGCAACATCTTCTCCACCCAGGACCACGCCGCCGCGGCCATCGCCGTCGGCCCGAACGGCACTCCCGAGGACCCGCAGGGCGTCCCGGTCTTCGCCTGGAAGGGCGAGACGCTGGAGGAGTACTGGTGGTGCACCCAGCAGATCCTCAACTGGCCCGGTGACACGTTCGCGAACATGATCCTCGACGACGGTGGCGACGCCACGATGCTCGTCCACCTCGGTGTCGACGCGGAGAAGTCCGGCCAGGCGCCCGACCCCGCGACCGCCAAGAGCCACGAGCAGAAGATCGTCTTCGACGTCCTCAACGCCTCGCTCGCCGAGAGCAAGGACCGCTACACGAAGATCGCCGGCGAGATCAAGGGCGTCACCGAGGAGACCACGACCGGCGTGCTCCGCCTCTACGACATGATGAAGGAAGGCTCGCTGCTCTTCCCGGCCATCAACGTCAACGACTCGGTCACCAAGTCGAAGTTCGACAACAAGTACGGCTGCCGCCACTCGCTGATCGACGGCATCAACCGCGCCACCGACGTCCTCATCGGCGGCAAGGTCGCGGTCGTCTGCGGCTACGGCGACGTCGGCAAGGGCTGCGCCGAGTCGCTGCGCGGCCAGGGCGCCCGCGTCATCGTCACCGAGATCGACCCGATCTGTGCGCTGCAGGCGGCGATGGACGGCTACCAGGTCGCCACCCTCGACGACGTCCTCGACGTCGCCGACATCATCATCACCGCGACCGGCAACAAGGACGTCGTCACGGTCGAGCAGATGTCGAAGATGAAGCACAACGCGATCCTCGGCAACATCGGCCACTTCGACAACGAGATCGACATGGCCGGTCTCGAGACGTTCGACGGCATCGTCCGCAAGAACGTCAAGCCGCAGGTCGACGTGTGGACCTTCCCCGCTCGCCAGGAGCGAGGCGAGAGCGCCATCATCGTCCTCTCCGAGGGGCGCCTGATGAACCTCGGCAACGCGACCGGCCACCCGTCGTTCGTGATGTCGAACTCCTTCACCAACCAGGTGCTCGCGCAGATCGAGATCTTCACGAAGCCCGAGGAGTACCCGGTCGGCGTCTACGTGCTGCCCAAGCACCTCGACGAGGAGGTCGCCCGACTCCACCTCGACGCCCTCGGCGTGCGGCTCACGACCCTCACCGACGCGCAGGCGTCCTACCTCGGCGTCGACGTCGCGGGCCCGTACAAGTCCGAGCAGTACCGGTACTAGAGCGCCTGAGCCGAGCTGGCGAGGCTCAGGAAGCACGCCCTGGGTCGAGTAGCCGCGACCGGCGTATCGAGACCTGTGGTCTCGATACGCCGTCGCTCGTTGCCCACGACGGCTACTCGACCACCAACCAACTGTCATGATGGAGCGCATGAGCGAGCCCGCCGGCGCACCGTCCGGCCCCCTGACCGAGCAGACCGGCAAGGGCCGGATCCTCGTGGTCGACGACGACGCCTCCCTGGCGGAGATGCTCACCATCGTCCTGCGGCAGGAGGGCTTCGACAGCCGGATGGTCGCGCGCGGTGACATCGCGATGGACGAGTTCCGCGACTACCACCCCGACATCGTGCTGCTCGACCTGATGCTGCCCGGCAAGGACGGCATCGACGTGTGCAAGGAGATCCGCGCCGAGTCCGGCGTGCCGATCGTGATGCTCACCGCCAAGGGCGACACCGTCGACGTCGTCGTGGGCCTGGAGTCCGGCGCGGACGACTACGTCGTCAAGCCGTTCAAGCCCAAGGAGCTGGTGGCCCGGATCCGCGCGCGTATCCGGCGCTTCGACACCCCGGCGCAGGAGTCCCTCGCCATCGACGTGGCCGGCCACTCGGTGACCCGCGCCGGCCAGCCGATCAGCCTCACCCCGCTGGAGTTCGACCTGCTCGTCTGCCTGGCCCGCAAGCCGTGGCAGGTCTTCACCCGCGAGGTCCTCCTCGAGCAGGTCTGGGGCTACCGCCACGCCGCCGACACCCGCCTGGTCAACGTGCACGTGCAGCGGCTGCGCTCCAAGGTCGAGCACGATCCCGAGAACCCCGAGATCGTGGTGACGGTCCGTGGCGTCGGCTACAAGGCCGGGACCGCGTAGGAGTCCGATGCTGCGCTCCGCGACGGGCTCCCACAGGCTCCCGGAGTCGATCCGCCGGGGCCTCACCTTCTGGCGCCGCTCGATCCAGGCCCGGGTCGTCGCCAGCACCGTGCTGCTGTCGGCCGCCGTCATCAGCGTCGTCGGCTGGTTCCTCATCCAGCAGACCCGCGAGGGCCTGCTCGAGCACCGGGTCGACGTGGTCGTGGCCGAGGCGAACGACGAGACGGCCGCCGCGCGCGACCTGCTGAGCTCGGCGCCCGGCACCGACAGCGACGCCGTCACCCAGCAGAGCAACCTGGCCGCGACGATCATCCAGCGGGGCGAGACCCGCGGCTTCTCCGCCGTCCTCTTCGGCCCCTCCGAGGGCGGGGGCCGGATCGCCGACGGCGGCGCGAACTTCACAGCCGGTCTCGACACCAGCAGCGTCCCGGTGTCCCTGGAGCGGCACTTCGACGGCTCCACGGCGACCGCCTGGACGTACACGACCATCCGCACCACCGACGCGAGCGGGTCGGTCGTCGAGCAGCCCGGCGTCGTCGTCGGGTCGCAGGTCGAGCTGCCCTCCGACTCCGAGACCTACACGCTCTACTACCTCTTCCCGCTCGTCGAGCAGCAGGAGACCCTCGCCCTCGTCACCCGCGCCCTGCTCGCCGCCGCCGTGCTGCTGCTGGTGCTGGTCGCCGGGATGACCTGGCTGGTGACCCGGCAGGTCGTCACGCCGATCCGGATGGCGCGCCAGGTCGCGGAGCGGCTCGCGGCCGGCCAGCTCCAGGAGCGGCTGAAGGTCTCCGGCGAGGACGACCTCGCCCGCCTCGCCACGTCGTTCAACCAGATGGCCAGCAACCTCCAGCGCCAGATCCGCCAGCTCGAGGAGCTCAGCCGGGTGCAGCGCCGGTTCGTCTCCGACGTCTCCCACGAGCTCCGCACGCCGCTCACCACGGTCCGGATGGCCGGCGACGTCCTGCACGACGCCCGCCAGGACTTCGACCCCGCCACCGCCCGGGCCGCCGAGCTGCTCCAGAAGGAGCTCGACCGCTTCGAGACGCTGCTGGCCGACCTGCTCGAGATCAGCCGCTTCGACGCCGGCGCCGCCCTCCTCGAGGTCGACGACGTCAACCTCGTCGACGTGGCGCACCGGATCGTCGACGCCACCCGTCCGCTCGCCGCGCAGCGCGATGTGCGGGTCGTCGTGGACGCGCCCGACCACCCCTGCCTGGCCGAGGCCGACGTACGGCGGGTCGAGCGGATCGTCCGCAACCTCGTCACCAACGCCATCGACCACGCGGCCGCCGGCGGCGTCGACGCCGGCATCGTGGTGCACGTCGCCGGCGACGACCACGCGGCCGCGATCGCCGTGCGCGACTACGGCATCGGGCTGGCGCCGGGTGAGTCGTCGATGGTGTTCAACCGGTTCTGGCGCGCCGATCCGGCCCGCGCCCGCACGAGCGGCGGGACCGGGCTCGGCCTGTCGATCTCGCTCGAGGACACCCACCTCCATGGCGGCTGGCTGCAGGCCTGGGGCCGACCGGGCGAGGGTGCGCAGTTCCGCCTGACGCTGCCGCGCCGGGTCGGCGCCGTGCTGCGCCAGAGCCCGCTGCCGCTGGTGCCGGCCGACGTGTCGGAGCCGGTCTCGTGAGGGCGCGCTACGGCGCCGTGCTGCTCCTCCTGGCGCTCACGACCGCGGCGTGCGTGGGCGTGCCCGACAGCGGGCCTGTCGTGCAGACCCGGTCGCAGGGCGACATCTCCTCCGACTCCGGCATCTACTTCGACCCGCGACCCCCGCAGGACGGCGACTCCCGCTCGGACATCGTCCGGGGGTTCATCAACGCGATGACCGCCACGCCGATCCGGACGACGCGGGCGCGGGAGTTCCTCACCGCGGACGCCGACGCGGCGTGGGACCCGCAGAAGCGCACGATCACCTACGCCCTGACGCCCACGCCCCGCGAGACCGCGAACGGTGTCTCGCTGACGCTCACGGGCGCGGACGTGCTCGACAGCCGCGGCGCCTGGCAGGGAGCGCTGCCCGAGGACGACCGCACGATCGCCTTCCCGATGTCGATGGAGGACGGGCAGTGGCGCATCGACAGCGCCCCCGACGCGCTGATCCTCCCGGAGACCTGGTTCGAGCGGAACTACCGGCAGAAGTCGCTCTACTTCTTCGACCCCACCGCGTCGACCCTGGTGCCGGAGCCGGTCTACGTGCCCACCGGCCAGGCCCTCGCCACCACGCTGACCCGGGGGCTGCTGATGGGCCCGGCCGGGCGCCTGGAACGGGTCACGCAGAGCTTCGTCCCGCGCGGCCTGAAGGTCTCGGTGGGCGTCGCGGTCTCCGACGACGGCATCGCCGACATCCCGCTCATCGGCGACGCGGGACCGCTCACCTCCAACGCGGTCTCGCTGATGATGGCGCAGTTCGCGTGGACGCTGCGCCAGGACCCGACGATCGAGGCCATCCGGGTCTCGATCGACGGCGCCCCGGTGCCGCTGCCCGGCGGCGCCACGTCGTACCGGGTCGACGGCGGTGCCGAGTACGACCCGGCCGGCCTCCAGGCGAGCCCCTTGCTCTACGGGCTGCAGGACGGGCGGCTCGTGTCGGGCACCGCCAACGCCCTCGGCCCGGTCGACGGGCCTCTCGGCAACGACGACTACGGCGTCCGCTCCATCGGGGTGAACCTGGAGGCGTCCCGGGTGGCGGCCGTGGCCACCAGCGGGACCTCCCTCCTCACCGGACCGCTGACCGAGGGCGACGACGGGCGGGTGGACACCGTCGTCTCCGGAGCGACCGACCTGCTGCGACCGGCCTGGGACCTCGCGGACCGGATCTGGCTGGTCGATCGCGCCGAGGGCGGCGCGCGGGTGTCGTACGTCGAGGACGACACCGTGTCCAGCCTCCGGGTCCCCGGCATCACGGGCGAGCGGGTCCGGTCCTTCCTGGTGTCGCGCGACGGGACCCGTCTGGTCGCCCTGCTGCGTGGGAGGTCCGGGACCTACACCCTCGTCGTCAGCCGGATCGAGCACGGCAGCGCCGGTCGGGTCGTCGGAGCGACCCGGGCCGAGGAGCTCTCCGTCGAGGGCGAGATCCAGCTGCCGATCCGGGCGATCGCCTGGCGGACGCCGACGAGCATCGCGGTGCTCAGTCCCTTCACGCCGTCGGTCGCCCAGGTGCGCCTCGCCTCGGTCGACGGCTCCCCGGTCGGCAGCGACAGCTCGTCGTCGACGGTCGAGGGCCGGCTGCGTGACATCGCCGGGTCGCCGGCCGCCGGCGAGGAGACGTACGGCGTGACCTCGAACTCGCTGATCGTCCTCTTCGGCGCCGACCGACGGATCACACCGATCGACGAGAGCATCACCGAGGTCGTCTACGTCGGCTGATCCACAGGCCGCGGGCGACGGGTTGCCGACCGTCCGGGCGGCTGCTGGCATCGCCCCATGCTCCGGGACCTCCTCGACGGGTCGCTCGACCTGCTCCTCGGTGCCAGCTGCGTCGGCTGCGGGCGGCCCGGCCGGCTCCTGTGTCGCGGCTGCGCCGCGCTGCTGCCGGTCGAGGCCCGCCCGGCGTGGCCGGTCCCGCCGCCGCCGGGCCTCGCGACCCCTTGGGCTGCGGGGGAGTACGCCGGCACGACCCGCGCGATGGTCGTCGAGCACAAGGAGCACCGGCTGCTCGCCCTGAGCCGCCCGCTGGCCGACCAGCTGACGACCGCGGTCGCGGCGGCGCTCCGCGAGCTGCCGCCCGGTCCGACGGTGCTGGTCCCGGTGCCGTCTCGCCCTGTCAGCGTGCGCAGTCGCGGCCACGACCCCACGGGCTCGATCACACGCGGCGCCGGCCGGGCACTCCGCGGCCGTGGCCACGACGTCCTGACGGCCGCGATGCTGCGCACCCGGCCGGGGGTCGTCGACCAGGCCGGGCTGGGGGCCGCGGAGCGGGCGGCCAACCTCGACGGGTCGATGCACTGCCCGCCGGACGCGCTGCGCCGCCTCGCCGGTCGACGTCGTCGGGCCCGGGTGGTGGTGTGCGACGACGTCCTGACGACCGGCGCGACGGCCCGCGAGGCACAGCGCGCGCTCGAGGCCGTCGGCCTCCAGGTGGCCGCGATCGCCGTGGTCGCGGCGACGCGCCGCCTGATCCCGCCGACACGTGCGGTGATGTCCCAATCCGCGGACCCGTGACCCTGTCGCCGTTTCGGTCGAGGGACTAACGTCTGTGTATGGAGTCCGTCCGGGTCCGTGGTTGCGTCGTCAGGGTGCCCCGGTCCGCCCGGGTGCCAGGTCGGCAAGCCGATGCCAGTCGCAGGCGAAACGGTCCACGTAAGTCGCCACCAGGGGGGTCCGCCCCGCTGGGGGGACGATCACGGTGCGGCTTAGACGTAAGTCCTGCCTCGGCCCCGTCGCCAGATGCGGCGGCGGTCGGGAGAAGGTCAGTAGTGGCATTCAAGCTGCGAGAGCCTCAGCAGGCGATTGTGGGGTCGAAGACCAGGTCGGCCGGACGGACTCCATCTCACCCGAGCGCCGGGTCCCCACCGGGATCCGGGGCAACGGCCTGCCCCGTGGAGGGCGTGCTCGGGAGCTGATTCAACGAGAGACCAACTGTTGCAACGGGAGGTTCACATGGAAGTTGTGGTCACGGGTCGACACTGCGAGCTGTCGGACAGGTTCCGCAGTCACGTGGAAGAGAAGTTGTCGAGGCTCGAGAAGCACGACCATCGGATCATCCGCGTCAACGTGGAGGTCGAGTGCGAGCGCAACCCGCGCCAAGCGGACCGCGCCGTACGACTGCAGCTGACCGCCATGTCGAAGGGTCCCGTGATCCGCGCCGAGGCCTGCGCCGCCGACAAGATGGCGGCGCTCGACCTGGCCCTGGACAAGATGGCCGCCCAGATGCGGCGCGCGTCCGACCGTCGCCGGGTGCACCACGGGCGGCACACCCCGGTGTCCGTCGGCCAGGCGCTGGCCGCCGGGTCGGTCGACGACAGCGAGGACCGCGACGACGTCGTGACGCACGACCGCCAGGTCGGGCCGATCGACGTGACCGGCGACGGGCCGTTGGTGGTGCGCGAGAAGACCCACCCGGCCACGCCGATGACCCTCGACCAGGCGCTCTACGAGATGGAGCTCGTGGGTCACGACTTCTACCTGTTCGTCGACAAGGAGAGCGAGCGGCCGGCGGTCGTCTACCGGCGTCGCGGCTACGACTACGGCGTGATCTCGCTGGACCTCGGAGCGGCTGACTGAGCCGTCTCCGGCATCGAACGCACAGGTGGGGTGGCCCGTTCGGGCCACCCCACCTGTCCATGTCGCCGCCCGGGCGCGCGCATCCGGGGGCCCGATCGTGCCATGATGCCCACGTGGCCGAGCAGACGACCGACGCCGAGCGCGAGGCGATTCGCGTGCTCGTCGTGGACGACCAGGAGCTGTTCCGCCGCGGTCTGGTGATGCTGCTGGCCATCGAGTCCGGCATCGAGGTCATCGGCGAGGCCGGTGACGGCGTCGAGGGCACCACCCTGGCATCCAGCACCGCCCCCGACGTCGTGCTCCTCGACATCCGGATGCCCAAGCGCACCGGCATCGAGGCCTGCCTGGCCATCAAGGACGCGGTCCCGTCGGCCAAGATCATCATGCTCACCGTCTCCGACGAGGAGGCCGACCTTTACGAGGCCGTCAAGAGCGGCGCCTCCGGCTACCTGCTCAAGGACTCCTCGATCGAGGAGGTCGCCCAGGCGGTCCGCGTGGTCGCCGACGGGCAGTCGCTGATCAGCCCGTCGATGGCGGTCAAGCTGATCGACGAGTTCAAGCAGATGTCGCGCCCCGAGCGCGACCACGTGCCCGGGCTCCGCCTGACCGAGCGTGAGCTCGAGGTGCTCCGCCTGGTCGCCACGGGCATGAACAACCGCGAGATCGCCAAAGAGCTCTTCATCAGCGAGAACACCGTCAAGAACCACGTGCGCAACATCCTCGAGAAGCTCCAGCTGCACTCGCGCATGGAGGCCGTGATGTACGCCGTGAAAGAGAAGCTGCTCGAGCTGCCGTAGCGCCGGCTTGCCGGCGCTCAGACGCAGCAGCCAGGTCGAGTAGCCGCGCGACCGAGGAACGAGGTCGCGATCGGCGTATCGAGACAGCGGCGGGACGAGAAGCAGGGCCGGGACCTGAGGAGGTCTCGATACGCTCGCTGGCGCTCGCTACTCGACCGACGAGCGGCCACTGTCGGCGGCTCGTGATTGAGTCTCCCCGTGGTCGAGTCGATGAGCGTCGCCCAGGCCCGCCGGGTGGCCCTGGCGGCCCAGGGCTTCCTCGACAAGCGGCACGCAGCGCCGACGATGCGCACCTTCCAGCGCACGCTCGAGCGCACCGGTGTGCTCCAGGTCGACTCGGTCAACGTGCTCCAGCGGGCGCACTTCATGCCCCTCTACTCGCGGATGGGGCCCTACGACGTCGAGCTGCTGCGCCGGGCCGCCGAGCGCCGGCCGCGCCGGATCGTGGAGTACTGGGCGCACGTGCAGGCCTACATGCCGGTCGAGCTGTGGCCGGTGATGCGGCACCGGATGGCGTCCTACCGGGAGAAGCGCGGCAAGTGGGGGACCGTCGACGAGAAGCCGGGGCTCGAGGCGGACCTGATCGCGGAGGTCCGCGACCGCGGCGCCTCCACCGCGCGCTCCCTCGACGACGGGCTGCCGCGCAGCAAGGACAACTGGGGCTGGAACTGGTCGGAGACCCGGCGGGTGCTCGACTACCTCTTCACCGCCGGTGAGCTCGCCATCGCCGGGCGCAACAGCCAGTTCGAGATCCTCTACGACCTCCCCGAGCGGGTGATCCCGCCCGAGATCCTGGCGCTGCCGACCCCGTCGGTCGAGGAGGCGAGCCGCGAGCTGATCCGCCGCGCGGCCCGCTCCCACGGGGTCGCCACCGGCCCGGACCTGCGCGACTACTACCGGATGCCGGTCGCGGCGGCGGCGGCCGCGGTGGCCGAGCTGGTCGAGGAGGGCGAGCTGCTGCCGGTGCAGGTCCAGGGCTGGACCCGGCCCGGGTACCTCCACCGCGACGCCCGCCTCCCGCGCCGGGTGGACGCCCGGGCGCTGCTCAGCCCGTTCGACCCGGTCGTGTGGGAGCGGCGACGCACCGAGGAGCTCTTCGACTTCCGCTACCGGATCGAGATCTACGTGCCCGCCCCGCAGCGCGTCCACGGCTACTACGTCCTCCCGTTCCTGCTCCGTGACCGGATCGTCGGCCGGGTCGACCTCAAGGCCGACCGGCAGTTCGACGCAGGAGCGGGCCGCCTGGTCGTCAAGGCGGCGTACGCCGAGCCGGGTGCGCCCGCCGACGCCGCCGAGGAGCTCGCTGCCGAGCTCCGCCAGCTGGCGGGGTGGCTCGACCTCGCCTCGATCACGGTCGAACCCCGCGGGGACCTCGCTCCGGCGCTGGCGGCCCTGGTGGGCGCCGGAGCTGCTCTGGGTTAGGGCCCGCTTCGCGCGCTGGGTAGAGTGGCGCCGCTGTCCCATACCTAGGAGTCACCCACCCGTGCCTGCCATTCTCGACAAGCTCCTCCGCATCGGCGAGGGCAAGATCCTGCGCCAGCTCGAGGCCATCTCGCGGGCCGTGAACGCCATCGAGGACGACTTCGTCGCGATGACCGACGACGAGCTCCGGGGCATGACTGCCGAGTTCAAGGAGCGCCTCGCCAACGGCGAGACGCTCGACGACCTGATGCCCGAGGCGTTCGCGACCGTCCGCGAGGCCTCGAAGCGCGTCACCGGCATGCGTCCCTTCGACGTCCAGGTGATGGGCGCGGCTGCGCTCCACCTCGGCAACATCGCCGAGATGAAGACCGGTGAGGGCAAGACCCTCGTCGCCGTGATGCCGTCGTACCTCAACGCGCTCGCCGGCAAGGGCGTCCACGTGGTCACGGTCAACGACTACCTGGCCAAGTTCCAGTCCGAGATGATGGGCCGGATCCACCACTTCCTCGGCCTCACCGTCGGCGTGATCCTCCCCGACATGCGGCCCGACGAGCGCCGCCTCGCCTACAACTGCGACATCACCTACGGCACCAACAACGAGCTCGGCTTCGACTACCTGCGCGACAACATGGCCGGCTCCATCGAGGAGTGCGTCCAGCGCGGTCACGCCTTCGCCGTCGTCGACGAGGTCGACTCGATCCTCATCGACGAGGCCCGCACCCCGCTCATCATCAGCGGTCCCACGCAGGACGAGGTGAAGTGGTACGGCGAGTTCGCGAGGCTCGTCCGCACCCTCGTCAGGGATGAGGACTACGAGGTCGACGAGAAGAAGCGCACGATCTCCGTGCTCGAGGACGGCATCACGAAGGTCGAGGACCACCTCGGCATCGAGAACCTCTACGAGTCCGCGAACACCCCGCTGATCTCCTTCCTCAACAACTCGATCAAGGCCAAGGAGCTCTTCCACAACGACAAGGAGTACGTCGTCATCAACGGCGAGGTGCTCATCGTCGACGAGCACACCGGCCGGATGCTGGCGGGTCGTCGCTACAACGACGGCCTGCACCAGGCGATCGAGGCGAAGGAGGGCGTCGAGGTCCGCGAGGAGTACCAGACGCTCGCGACCGTCACGCTCCAGAACTACTTCCGCCTCTACGAGAAGCTGTCCGGCATGACCGGTACGGCCATGACCGAGGCCTCGGAGTTCGACAAGATCTACGAGCTCGGCGTCGTCCCGATCCCGACCAACAAGCCGATGCGCCGCGTCGACCAGCCCGACCTCGTCTACCGGACCGAGGACGCGAAGTACGACGCGGTCGTCGACGACATCGCCGAGCGGCACGAGAAGGGCCAGCCGATCCTGGTCGGCACCGTCTCGGTCGAGAAGTCCGAGCACCTCTCGGCGCAGCTCCGCAAGCGCGGCATCCCCCACTCCGTCCTGAACGCCAAGGTGCACGCCGACGAGGCGAAGATCGTCGCGCTCGCCGGCCACAAGGGCGCCGTCACGGTCGCCACGAACATGGCCGGTCGAGGCACCGACATCATGCTCGGCGGCTCGGTGGAGTTCCTCGCCGACGAGGAGCTGCGCAAGAAGGGCATCTTCCCGGCCGGTGAGACGGCCGAGCAGTACGAGGCCGAGTGGCCGACCACGCTCGAGCGGATCAAGGCCCAGGTCGGCAACGAGCACGACGAGGTGCGCGAGCTCGGCGGCCTCTACGTCGTCGGCACCGAGCGCCACGAGTCGCGCCGGATCGACAACCAGCTCCGCGGTCGCTCCGGCCGTCAGGGTGACCCGGGCGAGTCCCGGTTCTACCTGTCGCTGCAGGACGAGCTGATGCGTCTCTTCAAGTCCGACTGGGTCGACCGGGTGCTCCAGGTCCTCAAGATCCCGGACGACGTCCCGATCGAGAACAAGCGCGTCACCAGCGCGATCGCCAACGCCCAGGGCCAGGTCGAGTCGCAGAACTTCGAGTCCCGCAAGAACGTCCTCAAGTACGACGACGTGATGGACCGCCAGCGCAAGGTGATCTACGCCGAGCGTCGCGAGGTCCTCGAGGGCAAGGACATGCAGGAGCAGATCCGCACGTTCCTCGACGACACGGTCACCGGTTACGTCATGGGCGCGACCGAGGAGTTCGCGGAGGAGTGGGACCTCGAGGCCCTGTGGACCGCACTGCGCCAGATCTACCCGGTCAGCCTGGACTACACGGCGATCGAGGAGGAGCACGGTGGTCGCGCCAACCTCGACCGCGACGACCTCATCGAGGCGCTCAAGGCCGACGCCCACGCGGCGTACGACCGTCGCGAGGAGGAGATCGGCGAGACCGTGATGCGCGAGCTCGAGCGTCGCGTGGTCCTCTCCGTGCTCGACCGCAAGTGGCGTGAGCACCTCTACGAGATGGACTACCTGCGCGAGGGCATCTACCTGCGCGCCTACTCGCAGCGCGACCCGCTCGTCGAGTACCAGCGCGAGGGCTTCGAGATGTTCTCCGCGATGATGGACGGGATCAAGGAGGAGGCCGTCGGCTTCCTGTTCAACCTCGACGTCCAGGTCGAGGAGGAGGTCGAGGAGATCGAGGAGGAAGAGGTCCTCGAGCCGATGCGCCAGGCCGTGCCGTCCGGTGAGAACCTCACCCGCGAGGCGCCGCACATCCACGCCAAGGGTCTCGACCGCCCGAACCCTCCGCAGAACCTGACCTACACCGCGCCGTCCGAGGACGGCCAGGCCGAGGTCAAGGGCGTCACCGCGACCGACGAGGACGACGAGTTCGCCGGTGTCGGTCGCAACGACAAGTGCCCGTGCGGCTCCGGCAAGAAGTACAAGATGTGCCACGGCCGCCCCGGCGGACCCACGGGGCTGACGGCTCGCATCTCGTGACGCCCGGTGGTTGAGGTGCGAGGGCGTTCTGCGCCTGAGCCTCGAAACCACCTGACGTGAAGGCAGGGCGGTGACCACCATCGGTGGTCACCGCCCTGGTCTGTCTCTATGCAAACTCCAGGGCGGTGCAGCACCACCGCCGGTCGGTGTTCTCGAAACGGGCGGCGAGCGCGCGCGAGCGCTCGCCGTACCGCACGTGCACGCTGACCTCGACCACCTGACGGCTCAGGAAGCAGGTGTGCACGCCCAGGACCTTGGGCCGGACGGGCTGCACGCGCCCCTGGCCGGGCTGGTGCCGCCCGGCGCGGGCGACGAGCTGGGCGCGGCGCTCGAGGTCGAGGTAGACGTCGCGCGAGCTCCAGCGCAGCAGCTGGGTGACCGGGCGGTCACCGCCGACGATCTCGACCGCGGCCTGGGCGTAGCGGCGCGACCACTGCTCGATGCCGCGGCGCAGCGGCAGCTCGATGGCGATGATGTCCGCGGCCGCCCGGCCGGGGGTGTGGTCGGGCTCGGGCGGGTCGTGCCGCGGCTGGAGGTCGAGGGCGAGGGTGCCCTGGACGCTGGCGAGCGGGGCCGGTGCCCGCAGCGGGACGACGCGGGCGGAGCCGTGCTGGGTCATGGTGGTACCTCCGAGATGGCGCGACGGGTCACCCGGTGGGCAGCCGGAGTCGCTGGGCGGGTCGGATCAGATCGGGGTCGGCCCCGATGACGGCGCGGTTGAGCTCGTAGATCTCGTGCCACCGGGCGGTGATCGCGGCGTCGTCGGCCGTCGGCCCGAGCTCGCGCTGAGCGATCGCCCACAAGGTGTCGCCGGGCGCTACCTCGACCACCTCCACCGCCGGCCGCTTCGGTGCGACCGCCCGGTCCGGGAGCGGCAGGCCGGCGATCACGACGGCCGCCGTCTGGGGCGTGTGGTCGCGGTGGTCCTCAGCAGTCGAGGCGTGCGCCGGACCGGCGAGGCCGGCGAGGACCGCTACCCCGCAGGCCGTGAGGACCAGGCGGCGCAGCGGCCCGGGCACGCCGGGGACGGGCCGGGGGAGCCCGCGGAGCGCCTCGACGACGACGATCGAGGTCACCAGCCAGAGCCAGGCGACCGCCACCAGTGCGGCGCCCGCGCAGACGAGGAGGAGCAACCGGTCGAAGGGCGGCTCCGGCGCGGTGAGCGCGCCACCCGCCTCACTGAGCACGCTGACCAGCAGCCGGGCTGCGAGCGCGGCGGCCGCTGTGGCGATGGTCCACACCGCCGCGCAGCGGGCGGTGGACGCAGTGCGAGCGATCATCCCGAGAGCCAATCCGTGTGTTTGCTTCTATTTGCTTCAGGAAACGCCTTTTTACCTTGGTAGTCAACAGTTTCTCCACAGTGGAGATCGGCCACTGTCCTGGTCGGGGGAGGCGTGGCAGGGTCGGCCCATGGCGTGGGAGGAAGAGCTGTTCGCGGTGCTCGACGACCTCGAGCAGCAGGCCGAGGCGCTCTACGACGCCGAACGGGACGCGGACCTGGCGGACCGCAGCCGCGCGGAGTACCAGCAGGTCGGCCTCGCCAGCCGGCTGATGGCGTCCGTCGACCTGCCGGTCCGGCTCGAGGTGCTCGGCGTCGGTCCGGTCAGCGGCACGCTCGACCGCGTGGCCGCGGGGTGGTGCCTGGTCGGCACCGGCGACCAGGACTGGGTGATCCGCCTGGACGCCGTGACCGTCGTCCGCGGCGCCTCCGCCCGCTCACTGCCCGAGGTTGCGTGGTCGCCGGTCTCGAGGCTCGGCCTCGGCTCGGCGCTGCGTCGGATCGCCGACACCGGCGAGCGCTGCGTGCTCCGGCTCGTCGACGGCACCGCCCACGACGCCGTCCTGCGCAGGGTCGGCGCCGACTTCGTGGAGGCCACGGTAGGGGAGGGTCATCCCGTCCTGGTGCCCTTCGCCGCCCTCGCGGCGGTGCAGAGCCGGGAGTGATCGCCGAGCCGGGGTGACTTTCCCCCAGAACAAGGTCGAGTCGGCGCCAGTTTCCTCAAGAACAGGGTCGACTCGGCACGTTGCCGGAAACTGGCGCCGACTCGGCGGGTCCCGGCGGGGAAACTGGCGCCGACTCGGCGGGTCCCGCGGGGAAACTGGCGCCGGGTCGGCGGAGGGTCAGGTGGCGTCGGCGTCGTACGGCGGGATCTCGCCGTCGACGATCGGCCGCAGCCCGCGTCGCGTGGTCCGCTTCGGGGGCTCGTCCGTGTCCTCCAGGGCCTCGGCGATGTGGCGCTTCACGATGGTGCGCGGGTCGAGGTCGCTGAGCTCGAGGTCGGCGTACTCCGGGCCGAGCTCGGCGCGCAGCTCGTCGCGGGCGTTGTTGGCGAGGATCTTGGCCTTGCGGACCAGCTGGCCGGCCTGGCGCGCGAGGTCGGGCAGCTTGTCGGGGCCGAAGACGAGCACGGCCACGAACGCGATGACTGCGAACTCCGGCAGGCCGATCCCGAACACGGGCTAGAACTTACTCGTCGGCGTCAAGCCGAGCTGCATGCCGGCCAGGCCGCGACCACGCCCGCTCAGCTTCTCGGCGATCGCGGTGAGCTCGAGCGCACCGGGGGCGGTGGGGTCGGAGTCGACGATCGGCTTGCCGGCGTCGCCACCCTCCCGGAGGGAGACGTCGATCGGGATCCGGCCGATGACGGGCACGTCGTACCCGAAGCGGGTGGAGAGGGTGTCGGCAACCCGGTCGCCGCCGCCGCTGCCGAAGATCTCGAGCCGGTGCTCGGTGCCGGTCTCGGCGCAGTGGGGGCAGGGCAGGAAGCTCATGTTCTCGACGACGCCCACGACCCGCTGGTGCATCATCGAGGCCATCGTGCCGGCCCGCTCGGCGACCTCGGCGGCCGCCTCCTGCGGGGTGGTCACCACGACGACCTCGGCGCCCGGGAGGTGCTGGCCGAGCGAGATCGCCACGTCGCCGGTGCCCGGCGGCAGGTCGAGGAGCAGCACGTCGAGGTCGCCCCAGTAGACGTCGGCGAGCATCTGGACCAGTGCCCGGTCGAGCATCGGACCCCGCCAGGCGACCACCTGGTCGCGGCGCGGCTTCAGCATCCCGATCGAGATGACCGAGACGCCGCTCGAGGTCGGCACGGGCATGATCAGGTCGTCGACCTGGGTGGGCCGGTGGTCGGCGACGCCGAGCATCGCCGGGACGGAGTGGCCGTAGATGTCGGCGTCGACGATGCCGACCCGCAGGCCCTGCTTGGCCATCGCCAGCGCGAGGTTGACGGTCACCGACGACTTGCCGACCCCGCCCTTGCCGCTGGCGATCGCGAACACCTTGGTCAGGTTGCCCGGCTGCGCGAACGGGATCTCCCGCTGCGCCTGGCCGCCGCTCAGCGTCTCCTTGAGGCCGGCGCGCTGCTCGGCGGTCATCACGCCGAGCTGGAGGTCCACGCCGGTGACCCCGGGGACCTTGCCGACCGCACCCGTGACGTCGCGGGTGATGGTGTCCTTGAGCGGGCAGCCGGCCACGGTGAGCAGCACGGTCACGTGCACGAGAGCGTCGTCGTCGATGACGACGGAGTCGACCATGCCGAGCTCGGTGATCGGCCGCTTGATCTCGGGGTCGTTGACGGTCGCGAGAGCGGCGTTGACCTGCTCGAGAAGAGGAGTGCTCATGATCCCCGAGTCTAGGCGCTGGGTGTCTCTGGTTCGTCGCCGCCCGCGTGACTCTGGGCACGCTCAGCCAGCTCGGCGCGCTCGTCGAGGTCGCTGAGCAGCGACCTCAGCTCCGAGCGGAGGAAGTCGCGGGTCGCGACCTCGCCGACGGCCATCCGCAGCGACGCCACCTCGCGAGCCAGGAACTCCATGTCCGCGTGGGCGCGGAGGTTGGCCTGCCGGTCCTGCTCGGCGACGACCTTGTCGCGCTGCTCCTGCCGATTCTGGGCGAGCAGGATGAGCGGTGCGGCGTACGACGCCTGCAGGCTCAGCATCAGCGTCAGGAAGATGAAGGGGTAGTCGTCCCAGCGCATCTCCTCGGGCGCGAGGAGGTTCCAGCAGAACCAGACCACCACAAACGCCGTCATCCACATCAGGAACTTGGCGGTGCCCATGTAGCGCGCGAACTGCTCGGCGAAGCTGCCGAAGGCGTCCGCGTCGTAGGACGGGCGCCGGACCAGCGGGCGCCGGGTCTCCTTCGGCGTGTCCAGGCGGGCGCGGGGCGGACGTCCCTCAGCCACGGCGCACCCCCTGCGACCGGTCGGTCGAGCGGATCGCCCGGTCGCGCCAGTTCTCCGGGAGCATGTGGTCGAGCAGGTCGTCGACGCTCACGGCGCCGAGCAGGTGCCCGTGGTCGTCCACGACCGGCGCCGCGACCAGGTTGTACGTCGCCAGGTGGGCGGCCACCTGGTCGATGGTCGCCTCGGGCCGCAGCGGGTCCATGGAGTCGTCGAGGACGCCCGCCACGAGCGTCGACGGAGGCTCTCGCAGCAGCCGCTGGATGTGGGCGACGCCGAGGAACCGCCCGGTCGGGGTCTCGAGCGGCTGGCGGCAGACGTAGACCAGCGCGGCGAGCGCCGGGGTGAGCTCCGGGTTGCGCACGTGGGCGAGCGCATCGGCGATCGTCGCGTCCGGGCCGAGGATCACCGGCTCGGGGGTCATCATGCCGCCGGCGGTGTTCTCGACGTACGACATCAGCCGCTTGACGTCGTCGGCCTCCTCGGGCTCCATCAGCTCGAGCAGCGCGGCCGCGGTCTCGGGCGGCAGGTCGGCCATCAGGTCGGCGGCGTCGTCGGGCGACATCTCCTCGAGGACGTCGGCGGCGCGCTCGGAGTCCAGGTGCTCGAGGATCTCGACCTGGTCCTCCTCGGGCAGCTCCTCGAGGACGTCGGCGAGCCGTTCGTCGTCGAGGGCCGCGACGACCGCACGGCGGCGCTCGGGGGGCAGGTCGTGGATCATGTTGGCGGCGTCGGCCGCTCGCATCTCGTTCAGCGAGGCGATCAGGTGGGTGGCGCCCTGGGTCTCGTCGCGCTGGGTCAGCCCCTCGACGTCGCGCCACTCGCACACGTAGGTCTGGCCGCGGCGCCGCAGCGCCTTCGCCGGCTCCTGGAGCGCGACCCGGCTGAGCACCCAGTCCCGGTTGCGGGCCTGCTCCATCGCGACGTCGTAGACCGTGCCCGTGATCCCGGTGCTCGGGACGAACACCGTCTTGTCGAGCATCTGCCCGATCACCAGGGTCTCGGTGGGGCGCTGCTCGAAGCGGCGCATGTTCAGCAGGCCGGTCGTGTAGACCTGCCCGCTGTCGATGTTCGTGACCCGGGTCATCGGCACGAAGATCCGGCGCCGGCCGAAGACCTCGGCCACGAGGCCGAGCACGCGCGGCTGCTGGACCTCCGAGCGGACCGCCACCACGAGATCTCGCACCTTGCCGACCTGGTCCCCCTGGGGGTCGAAGATCGGCAGCCCGACCAGGCGGGCTGCGTAGACGCGGGAAGGGGCGGTGCTCACGTCCCCACACGCTACCGGCCGGAGGGGTGTGCGGCCCGCACGGTGGCACCATGTCCCCGTGCCGGATTCTGGAGAGGTGCACCCCCCTCGCGTCGTCCTCCACGTCGGGCTGCCCAAGACCGGCACCACCTTCCTCCAGGGACTGCTCGCCGAGAACCGCGACCGGCTGCGCACCGCGGGCGTGCTCTACCCCTTCGTCCGGCCCGGTGCGATGTTCCACGGGGCCGTCGAGATCCGGGGCAGCCACGCCAAGTTCGGCCTGACCGCGGACGAGGTCGCGGGCACCTGGGCGGCGCTGTGCGACCGCGCCCGGAGCTTCGCCGGTACGACGGTCCTCAGCCACGAGGTGCTGGCCGGTGCGACCCCCGGCCAGGTCGCGGCCGCGCTCGCCCCGCTCGCCGGGCTCGAGGTGCACGTCGTCGTCACCGCCCGCGACCTCGGCCGCCAGGCGACCGCGCACTGGCAGGAGGAGGTGAAGCTCGGCGCGACCTTCTCCTTCGCCGAGTTCGAGCGAGACCAGCTCCGTGCCGACACCGGGCCGGACGCCGGGCCCGACGCGGGCGGTGTCCGACCGCACTTCTGGCACGCCCAGGACTTCGCCGACTGCCTGCGCCGCTGGTCGGCCGGCCTGCCCGCCGACCGCGCCCACCTCGTGGTCGGACCGCCGCCCGGGGCGCCCGCCGACGAGCTCTGGCGTCGCTTCGCCGACGCCGCCGGCATCGACGCGCGCCTGGTCGACGCCTCGTCCGCCCCGCCGGCCAACCCGTCGCTCGGCACCGCCGAGGTCGCGCTGCTCCGCGCGGTCAACGCCCGGCTCGCGGCCTCGCCCGGCGGCCGCCTCGACCCCGCCACCTACAACCGGGTCGTCAAGCGGGCGTACGCCGAGGGCGTGCTGGCCGCGCGCCCCGGGCCGCGGCCGCGCGCGCCCGACGACCTGGGGGACACGCTGCGGACGGCCAGCGACCGCTGGGTGAGCGACGTCCTCGCCGCCGGGCACCGGCTGCACGGCGACCCCGCCGACCTGGCCCCGGTCCTGGCCGGGCCCGGCGACCCGGGACCGGACCGGGTCGAGCTCGTCGACGACCCGGCAGAGGTCGCGGCCCAGCTGATCTCTCAGGTCGCCGCCGCGCCTGCCGATGGGTCCTCCGCAGAGCCTGGCCACGACCCGGCCGCGCGCCGGCCGTGGTGGTCCGGTCGGGGCCGGCGGCGTGATTGAGACCACCCCTGCTCGGGTAGAGTTCGAGCAGCTCAGAGGCCCTCTGGCGACGCTCACCACTCCTCGGAAGGACCGCGAGGCATGTCCAAGCACGCCGACTCGCGCGATCCCGACGAGCGCACCGGCGCGGCGATCGCGACGATCGCCGTGGTCGGCATCCTCGGCGTCGTGGTGTCGGTCCTCGCGATCTTCCATCCCCAGGACCGCAGCCCCTCGGACGCGGCGGCCGACGTCGCGCTGACGAGGCCGCAGGCGAGCGCGGACCGGTCGAGCGGTCCCTCGGCCCCCGAGAGCCAGCGGGTGATCAGGGCCCCGATGATCAAGCCGCAGAAGGTCGGCAAGGTCGGCCGGGCGCTGCGGCACAAGACCGAGAAGGTCGTCCAGCAGGTCCCGACCCAGTTCCGCGTGAGCACCTTCAACGTGCTGGGCGCCTCCCACACCGGAGCCGGCGGCAACAAGCGCGGCTGGGCGTCCGCGCCGACCCGCATGTCGTACGCCGTGTCCGTCCTGCGGACCTACGACGTCGACGTGGTCGGCCTCCAGGAGTTCGAGGAGTCGCAGTACCGCTCGTTCGTCGGCCAGACCGGCGGCGCGTGGGGCGTCTACCCGGGCCTGAGCGGCGACCCGCGGGCGGTCCGCAACTCGATCGCGTGGCGCACCGACACCTGGGAGCTGGTCTCCGCGTCGACCATCCAGATCCCCTACTTCCACGGCAGCAGGGTCCCGATCCCGTCCGTGCGGTTGCGCAACCTCGCCTCCGGCCAGGACGTCTACTTCGTCAACACCCACAACCCGGCGACCACGGGCCGGTGGGGCAACAACGAGCGCTGGCGCGACGTCGCCACGGCGATCGAGATCAACCACATCAACGACCTGCATGCGGCCGGCTTCCCGGTCGTGATGACCGGTGACTTCAACGAGCGCGACGAGGCGTTCTGCAAGATGACCGCCTCCGGCGCGATGACGGCGGCCAACGGCGGCTCGGTCGGACCCGGGTGCGCGCCGCCGCCGGACATGGACGTCGACTGGATCTTCGGCTCCACGGGCATCGTCTTCTCGGGCTTCCTCAGCACCAAGGCCGGGGTCGTCCCGCGGGCCACGGACCACCCGTTCGTGATGTCCGACGCGATGATCCCGGCCCTTCCCGAGCTCGGCCGCTGACGGGTTCCCGCCCGCGGAGGGGTTGTGGCTCGCGGTGCTGGTGTGACAATGGTGAACAGTCCACCCCGGCAAGGAGCCGTCTCGTGAGCGTCCCGACTGTCCGTCCCATCCTCCGTCGCGCGCGTACGGCGATGCTCGCCGGCGCCCTGCTGGCCGCCGTCGCGCTGGTCCCCGGAGCGGGGTCCCCGGCCTCGTCGGCGCCCGGAGCGCCCGCCGCGAAGCCGACAGCCCGGGTCAGCGGCTACCTACCTCCGGCGGGGCCGAACTTCAACAACCCGACCGGGACGCCGGCGCAGCAGCGCAAGCTGCTCCGGCAGGTCATCCGCACGACCAACAGCGCCCCGAGCGGCTCGACCATCCGGATGGCGGTCTTCTCGTTCGGCGACCCACGGACCGCCGACGCGCTGCTGGCGGCCTACCACCGCGGCGTGATCGTGAAGCTGGTCTTCGCCGGCGAGAACGTCTACCCGGCGATGGCCCGGCTCCGCGACGGGATCGGCACCGACACCACCAAGGCGTCGTACGTTGTCATCTGCCAGAACAGCTGTCGCGGCGAGAAGGGGCAGATGCATGCCAAGTACTTCTCGTTCACGAGGGCCGGCGCCGCCAGGTGGGTCACCATGGTCGGCTCGGTCAACCTGACGCAGTACAACGCGCTCGACCAGTGGAACGACCTCTACACGCGGGTCGGCGACAAGCCGTACTTCCGGGCCTACGGCCGCTGGTTCGGCCAGCTCAAGGACGACCGGCCCGTGGCCCGGGCGTACCTCCACAAGGCGACCGCGGCGGCCGACATCCGGATGACCCCGCTCGACCTGAAGGTCGACACCGACCCGATCGCCGACGCCCTGGCCAAGGTCCGGTGCGAGGTGACGATGGGCGAGCTCGACCCCGACAGCAAGACACCCGACGAGGTCGTCGCGACCGACATCTTCATCAGCACCCACGCGTGGGGGGAGGAGCGCGGCAAGCGGATCGCCTGGCAGGTCGTCCGGCTGCGCGAGGCGGGCTGCCGGGTCCAGGTCTTCTACGGCACCGGCATGGGCGCCGCCGTGCGGTCGATCCTGACGAACAACGGCGCCCAGCTCCGCAAGGGCCACACGCCCGGCATCCGCACCCACCAGAAGGTGCTGATCGTCGACGGTGCCTTCGGCGACGACCTCGACACCGTGCGTGCCTGGACGGGGTCCCAGAACTGGAGCGACAAGGCCGCGAAGCGCGACGACCTGATCGTCCAGATCAACGACCCGGCGGACGCGCAGCGGTACGCCGACCGGTTCGCCTGGATGTGGGACCACGCCTGACGGAGGCGCGGGAGCCGCCATCCTCGGCCTGACCGGCGCGGGTGCGGCGCGGGTGCCTGGTTACGATGACCCGTCCGAATGACCGCACCGACTTCAGGAGACCGACGCCTGTGAGGCGACTGTTCCCTCGGCCCGGCGCCCAGGTCTCCTCCGTCTCGGTCGACGCGGAGGGGATCACCGCCCGGTCCCGCCGCGAGGTGGTCCTCGACGTCTCCTTCGACGGCCGCCGGATCCACTCGTTCTGGCTGCACCGCGACGGCCGGCGCACGTCGGTGCCGCACACCTGGCTCGTGCCGTGGCCCCAGAGCCTCCAGCGCTTCCTCTCCGGCACCACGCGGCTCTCGCTGACCGTCCACGAGACGCAGCAGGTCGTGTTCGAGGAGGAGGTGACCTTCCGCGACGGCACCGACCGGATCGCCGTCGTCAACGCCGCCGGCCAGCCGCTCAGCCTCGACAAGTCACTGAGGCTGGTGCAGACCTTCGACACCCGCAGCGAGCAGCACGTCCGCCCGCTCCTCGACGCCATCGACCACGTGCTCACGGGGCTCGACAGGGCCGGTATCCAGGCGTTCCTCGCCTACGGCACGCTGCTCGGCGCGGTGCGCGACGGCGGGCTGATCGGCCACGACAGCGACGCCGACCTCGGCTACGTCAGCAAGCACGAGCACCCCGTCGACGCGATCCGCGAGTCCTTCCACGTCCAGCGGGCGCTGGTGGAGATGGGCTACCGGATCACTCGCTACTCCGCGCTCGCGTTCAAGGTCGACGTGGTCGAGAGCGACGGCGTCGTGCGCGGGCTCGACGTGTTCGGCGGCTTCATGCGCGACGGGTACCTCCACCTGATGGGCGAGATCCGCACCCCGTTCAAGCGGGAGTGGGTCACCCCGCTCGGCACCGCCTCGCTCGAGGGTCGCGCGTTCCCCGTGCCGGCCGACACCGACCGGTTCCTGGCGGCGACCTACGGGAAGTCGTGGCGGGTGCCGGACCCGGCCTTCCACTTCGCGACCCCCCGCTCGACCCATCGCCGCTTCGACGGCTGGTTCCGCGGCATCCGCGTCCGCCGCCCGCTCTGGGACCGCGTCTACGCCCGCCGGCCCGGCCCGGCCGCCGAGCCCAGCGAGCTGGCTCGCTGGGCAGCGAGCCGGGAGGACCCCGCGACCCCGGTGGTCGACCTCGGCTGCGGCACCGGCACCGACGTGCTGTGGTTCGCCCGGCAGGGCACGCCGGCGACCGGCCTGGACTTCGTGCGCAAGGGATTCGAGCGCGCCGAGGCGGAGGCCACCGCCGAGGGCGTCGACGCCCGCTTCCTGGTCTGCAACCTGCTCGAGCTGCGGTCGGTGCTCGGCACCGGTGCGCTGCTCGCCGCCGACCGCGGCCCGCGGGTCGTCCTCGCCCGGCACCTGGCGGACGGCGTGTCCCGCCGGGCCCGCCTGAACGCCTGGCGGCTGGCGCGGATGGTGCTGCACGACGGCGGCCGGCTCTACGTCGAGTTCCTCGTCCAGCGCGGGGACGGCGACCTGGCCAAGCGCCAGAAGGCCCAGGTCCGCACGTCGCGGATGATCGCCCGGGAGCTGCGCTCCCTGGGTGCCACAATCGTCGAGCGCGACGTCGTACGACTGCCCAGTGGCGACCGGACCGGCCGGTCGCCGGCAAAGATCTGCCGGATGGTGGCGACATGGGAATGAAGAGCATCGTGGGGCGGCTGAAGGCCCCGGCGACGAACGACCTCCGCAAGCGGGTCGCGGCCCTCGAGGCCGAGGTGCAGGAGTGCCGTCAGCTGAACCTGCGGCTCGCCGAGCTCACCGACATCGTGACGGACCTGCTCGTGCCGCTCTCGCGTGGTGACGAGGCGGCGCTGCGGGAGACGCTGGTCAAGTACCAAGAGAGCCTCTGAGGTCGTGGCCGACCGGGTCTTCGTCCACATCGGTCTGCCGAAGACCGGCACGACGTACCTCCAGGGCGTGCTGTGGGACAACCGGGACGTCGTCCGGCGCGACGGCGTGCTGCTCCCGGGGGTCGGCCACCGCGAGCACCTCTGGGCCGCCCTCGACCTCCAGGAGCGCAAGAACCTCCGCAGGCGCAGCCCGCGTGCCGCCGGTGCGTGGGCGCGGCTGCGCGACGAGCTCGCGGCGGCGACCGGCACCGGCCTGATCACCCACGAGTTCTTCTGCGGCGCGTCTCGCGAGCAGGCCCAGCGCCTGGTCGCCGAGCTGGCCCCGGCGGAGGTGCACGTCGTCGTCACCGCCCGGCACGCCGCCGGGATGCTCGCCGCCGGCTGGCAGGAGATGGTGAAGAACGGCGGCACCGCGCGGCTCGACGAGATCCCGCACCGCAAGGGCGCCGGGTCGGAGTTCAGCTGGCGCACCTGGGACCTGCACGGGGTCCTCAAGCGCTGGGGCGACGTCGTCCCCCCGGAGCGCGTGCACGTCTTGCCGATGCCGCGGAAGGGCGAGCCGGCCGACCGGCACTGGCGCAACTTCGCCGGCGTGATCGGGCTGACGTCGGACTACCCGCTGCCGGAGCGGGCCGCCAACCAGTCGCTCGGCGTCGTCCAGGTCGAGCTGCTGCGCCGGGTCAACGGCGAGCTCGAGGCCTTCCGGGGCCCGACCGACCGGGGCCGGTGGATCCGCGGCTACCTGGCCGAGGAGAAGCTGGCCGGCCAGCCGGGCGAGCCGTTCGGGCTCGACGACGACCTCGTCGCCGACTGCCGGCAGCGCTCGGAGCGGGCGGTGCGGCTGATCAGGCGCCGCGGGTACGACGTCGTCGGGGACCTGGACGCCCTCCTCGTCCCGGACGAGCTGCCCGCGCAGCGACTGGTGAGCTCGGTCTCCGACGCGGAACTCGTCGATGCCGCCGGCAAGCTGGTCGCTGTTATGCTCGCCGACGTTCGTGAGATGTCCGGGGGCACGACCTCTCGACGTGCGCGTCGCTCGACGAAGACAGCACCCGCCTCGTGACCGGTTCATTCTCGGGTGCGTGTCGGCGAGCAGAGGTCGTTGGCGCGAGGTCGTTCGCAGCTGTGGGTAGGACGAAGGGTGTGGGTGTGAGGGCGAAGCTCGTGGCGCTGCTCGGTGCTCTGGCGCTGACGGGTTCCCTGATGGCGGCTGTGGTCCCGGCTCAGGCCGGTGACGGCTCCGATGCGTCGGCCGGCTCCGGCGACAAGACGCCGTGGATGCCCGACACCGGTGGGCACTTCAACGACCCCTGGGGCCCGACGGAGTCCAAGTTCCGCATCGAGAAGCAGATCGTCTCGGCGATCCAGCACGCGCGGAAGGGCTCGAAGATCCAGATCGCGGTCTACTCGTTCGACCGCGTGAACGTCGCCCAGGCCCTCCTCAACGCTCACAAGCGCGGCGTCCAGGTGCAGGTCCTGCACAACGACCACCAGTACACGACCGCGATGAAGATGCTGAAGCGCGGGCTCGGCACCAACCGCGGCCACCAGAGCTGGGACTACACCTGCAAGACCGGCTGCCGCAGCCACCAGGGCGTCCTGCACGACAAGATCTACCTCTTCGAGCACACGGGTGGCGCGAAGGACGTCGTGATGACCGGGTCGGCGAACCTCACCGGCAACGCCGCGATCCACCAGTTCAACGACCTGCTGATCAAGGCCGACGACCCGGACTACTACCGGATGATGCTCAAGCTCTTCTGGGAGCTGAAGAAGGACAAGCAGGCCGTCCGGCCCTACGAGCACAAGGAGATCCCGGGTTACCAGCTCTGGGTCATGCCGCACCCCCGCAACACGATCAAGAACGACCCGATGATGGACATCCTGCGCCCGGTCCAGTGCCAGGGGGCCAACGACGGCACCGGCACCTCCGGCCGGACCAAGATCCGGGTCTCGATGCACTCCTGGAACGGCGAGCGCGGCACCTACATCGCGCGCCGGCTGCGCAACCTCTACGCCCAGGGCTGCGACGTCCGGGTGATGTGGGCACTGGGCGGCTCCGGCATGAAGGACGTCCTCGGCCGCAGCACGCCCCGTGGCGAGGCCCCTCGGCACGCCGACGGCTACAACACCGACTGCGACGAGCTGCACGAGGTCGACATGTACAGCCACCAGAAGTACCTGACGATCTCCGGCCACTACGGCGACGACCGCTCCGCGTCGTACGTCTTCACCGGCTCGAGCAACTGGACCCCGTCGGGCATCAGCGGCGACGAGCTGATCCTGCGGGCGCAGGGCCCCAACCTGGTCAAGCAGTGGAACAAGAACTTCGACTTCATCTGGAACCAGCGGTCCCGGCCGGTCGGCGCCAGCCCCGGTCCGGGCTACTACCCGACCCCGCCGAACTGCGAGCAGACGGCCCCCGCGGCGCGGACCGGGGCTCGCGCGACGCAGCCCGACCCGCTGAGGTTCTCGGGCGCGTACTGGGAGAGCGACTGATCGCGTGGCCGAGCGGGTGGTCCTGCACGTCGGGACGATGAAGTCCGGCACGACCTTCCTGCAGAACGTCGTGTCGGCCAACCGCGAGCCGCTGCGCGCCCAGGGCGTCAGCTTCGTGGGTCGTCGGTGGCGCGACCAGATCACCGCCGCCCAGGACGCGATCGAGCACGGCGGGGAGAAGCAGCCCGCCCTGTCGCCCGACGGGCCCTGGTCGCGGATCGTCCGTGAGATCGAGGAGTGGCCGCAGACCGCGCTCTTCTCGGTCGAGTTCTTCGGCGCCCGCAAGGCCACCAAGATCGAGCAGATCGTCGCCTCGCTGGGCGAGAGCCGGGTCACCGTGGTGTTCACGGCCCGCGACCTGGCCCGGACCATCCCGAGCATGTGGCAGGAGTCGGTCCAAAACGGCGGCAAGACCACCTGGGAGGACTACCTGCGCGCGGTGCGCGCCCAGAAGCGCGGCGACCCGGTCGGTGACTCCTTCTGGCGCCAGCAGGGAGTCGCGTCCATGGCCCGGCGCTGGGCCGACGTCGTCGGCGCGGAGAACGTCGTGGTCCTGACGGCCCCGCCGAAGGGCGCCCCGCGCGACCTGCTCTGGAACCGGTACGCCGGTCTGCTCGGCGTCGACCCGGCGTCGTGCAGCCAGGACGTGCCCGCCAACCCCTCGCTGGGGCTCGCCTCGACGATGGTCCTGCGCGCCCTCAACGAGGAGCTCGCCGGAGACCCGCTCGCCCGGAGCGCCTACCACCAGAAGGTGAAGCGGGTGCTCGCCAAGCAGGGGATGGCCCGGCACCGCGCCGACGAGCCGACCCTCGGGCTCGACGAGCCGTGGGTCTACGAACGCTCCGCCGCCCAGATCGCGGCCCTGCGCAGGCTCGGCTGCCCGGTGGTGGGTGACCTCGACGAGCTGACGTCGTACCCCGTGGCCGGTGTCCAGCCCGCCGCGGTCTCGGTCGAGCAGCAGCTGGAGGCCGCCGTCCGCGGGCTCGCGCACGCCGTGCGCGATCTCACGTACTCGAAGAGCCGCAGGACCAAGTAAGTTACTGGCGAGTTCGCTCCTGCGGGAGCGGGATGCCGCCGATCGAGAGGACGTCATGGGTCGCCTGTGTGAGACCGAGGGCCTGAGCGAGGACCAGAGCGAGATCCTGAAGGCGGTGCGGACCTTCGTCGAGGAGAAGATCCTGCCGGTCGCGACCGAGCTGGAGCACGCGGACGAGTATCCGCAGGAGATCGTCGACGGGCTCAAGGAGCTGGGCATCTTCGGGCTGATGATCCCCGAGGAGTACGACGGCCTGGGGGAGTCGCTGCTGACCTACGCCTTGTGCGTCGAGGAGATCGCGCGCGGCTGGATGAGCGTCTCGGGCGTGATCAACACCCACTTCATCGTGGCGTACATGCTGATGCAGCACGGCACGGAGGAGCAGAAGCAGAAGTACCTCCCGAAGATGGCGACCGGCGAGATCCGGGGCTCCTTCTCGATGTCGGAGCCGTCGCTGGGCTCCGACGTCGCGGCCATCCGGACCAAGGCCGTGAAGGGCGACGACGGCAACTACACGATCGACGGCCAGAAGATGTGGCTGACCAACGGTGGCACGTCGAACCTGATCGCGGTGCTGGTCAAGACCGACGAGGGCGCCGACTCGGTCTACAAGAACATGACGACCTTCCTGGTGGAGAAGGAGGTCGGGTACGGCGAGACCGCGCCGGGCCTGACCATCCCCGGCAAGATCGACAAGATGGGCTACAAGGGCGTCGACACGACCGAGGCCGTCTTCGAGGGCCACCAGATCTCCGCCGAGCAGATCCTCGGCGGTGAGCCGGGCAAGGGCTTCTACCAGATGATGGACGGCGTCGAGGTCGGCCGCGTCAACGTGGCGGCCCGCGCGGTCGGCATCGCCAACCGCGCCTTCGAGCTCGGTATCGCCTACGCCCAGCAGCGCGAGACCTTCGGCAAGCCGATCGCCGAGCACCAGGCGATCCTCTTCCGGCTCGCGGAGATGGCGACCAAGGTCGAGACCTCCCACGCGATGATGGTGCGCGCGGCGCGGATCAAGGACCGCGGCGAGCGCAACGACGTCGAGGCCGGGATGGCGAAGATGGTGGCCGCGGAGTACTGCAACGAGGTGGTCCAGGACTCCTTCCGGATCCACGGCGGCTACGGCTACTCCAAGGAGTACGAGATCGAGCGCCTCTACCGCGAGGCGGCGTTCATGCTCATCGGCGAGGGCACCTCCGACATCCAGAAGATGATCATCGGCCGCAGCCTGCTGAAGGACTACCAGCTCCGCTGAGGCCCGCCGGCTGACGCGCGCGCCTCCGGGAATGGGGCGTGTGTGACGGGAGTGACGCTAGAGTGCTCCTGTCACCACAGGTGGTGGTCGGGTGCCATCGCCGCCTTCCCCGGAGGACCCGATGCTGTCCGACCCCCGTTCCCGTGCCCGCCTGACCGTCGTCGCGGCCCTGCTCCTGGGCATCGTCCTCGGCGCCGGTGCCCTGCGCCTCGCCGGCAGCGGCTCACCCGACGACGGAGCGCGCCTGGCGGAGGGCAAGGCCGGCACGTCGCCCTCCCCGACGACGACACCGCCACCGACCACGCCCGGCGTCCCCACCCGGTTCACCGCGAGCTCGCTCAACGTGCTCGGTGCCGACCACACCGACGCGGGTGGCAACAAGCACGGCTGGGCCACCGGCGCGCAGCGGATGAAGTGGCTGACCCAGGTGATCCAGGCCAAGAGCGTCGACGTGATCGGGCTTCAGGAGTTCCAGTACCCGCAGTACCAGACCTTCGTCGCCGAGCTCGGCGACGAGTTCGGCACCTACCCCGGGCTGCTCTGGGGCAAGAAGGGCATGCGCAACTCGGTCGCCTGGCGCCTCGACCAGTGGGAGCTGGTGAGCGGCAGCTGGGTCAAGATCCCGTACTTCCACGGCACGATCCTGCGGATGCCGGTCGTCCTGCTGCGCAACATCCAGACCGGCCAGCAGGTCTACTACTCGTCCTTCCACAACCCCGCCGACGCTCGTGGCAAGGCGGAGAAGTGGCGCGACCAGGCCACCGACCTCGAGATCGCCATGGTCAACCGCCTGCGGACCTCGAGCGGGCTGCCGGTCTTCGTCACCGGTGACATGAACGAGCGCGACGAGTACTTCTGCCGGATGACGGCCGGGACCGACATGCTCGCGGCGAACGGCGGCTACAACGAGGGCGGCAGCTGCGGTCCGACCCGGCCGACGTACATCGACTGGATCTTCGGCTCGCCCGAGACGACCTTCACCGGCTACGAGGCCTTCCGCAGCGCGAAGGTCCGCAAGTCGACGGACCACCCGATGATCATCACCCAGGCCGAGCTGCCGCCGGTGATCACGCCGCCGGACTGCCCGACCACGCCGACGCCCACCCCGACGCCGACCCCGACGCCCACCCCCACGGGCAGCCCGACGCCGAACGTGCCGAGCTGAGGGCCCTGCGGACGAACTGCGTGGCGGATCGGTTGTCCGGCGTGCAAGGCTGGGTGGACTGTCCCCGTTCGACCGCACCAGGAGGAACGATGACCGAATCGAACGCCAACGACGACCTCAAGGCGAAGATGCGCGAGGCCCTCGACCGGAAGAACTCCCGGGAGAAGGGCGTCCACGAGGACGGCCCGCTCAAGGAGAAGGCCCACGGTTCCGAGGTCGTCGGTGGGGCACCGAAGCTGCACCGCCGGAAGGCCGGCGGCGGCGGGTCGTGACAAATGGCACGCACCCGATTGGGTGCGTGCCGGTTCCGGTCCCACGTGAGTACGGGCAGCATGGGCGCATGCAATTCGGTCGAAGCTATGAAGAGTTCGAGGTCGGCGCGACGTACAAGCACTGGCCCGGCAAGACGGTCACCGAGTACGACGACCACCTGTTCTGCCTGCTCACGATGAACCACCACCCCCTGCACCTCGACGCGAACTACGCCGAGGAGACCACGCAGTTCGGGAAGAACGTCGTGGTCGGGAACTACGTCTACTCGATCCTGCTCGGCATGTCGGTGCCCGACATCTCCGGCAAGGCGATCGCCAACCTCGAGGTCGAGTCGCTGCGCCACGTGGCGCCGACGTTCCACGGCGACACGCTCTACGGCGAGACCACCGTGCTCGACAAGACCGAGAGCAAGAGCAAGGACGACCGGGGCGTCGTGTACGTCGAGACCATCGGCTACAACCAGGACGGCAAGGTCGTGTGCATCTTCCGGCGCAAGGTGATGGTGCCGAAGAACAGCTACCTCGAGTCGCGCGGCGGCGAGCAGCCCGGCCGCCCGGTGCCGCAGCCGGACAAGAACTGGAGCGGCCCCCAGACCTAGGTCGGTGCTCGGGCAGCGAGCACCAGCGAGCGTGCGAGACCTGTTCGTCCGGGCTGGTCCCGAGGGACGTCACCGGCCGGAGTCCTGCTCCGGGTGTGCGTCCGGCCGGTCAGGAGGCTGACGGCCGGGGTGCACCGACCCCGACCTTGGCCGCGAAGGCGGGGGCGAGCGGGATGATGCCGAGCACCAGGATCATCGGTACGGCGAAGCCGATCCGCAGCGAGCCCGAGCCGACCAGGCCGGTGAGCACCGAGCCGAGCAGCGCGCCGACGTAGTTGAACTGGTTGAAGCGGGCGATGACCGCGTCGACCCGCGCCTGCCGCACAGCCGGGTCGAACCCCTCGCCGCCCGCGATCTTCGCGGCCGCGGAGAAGCTCAGCGGCGCGACCACCGCGACGCCGGCGCCGAGGACCGTGAAGCCCACGACCGCGACCTGCCAGGTGGGGGAGAAGACCACGACGGCGAGGGCCGCGGCGCCCATCAGGGCGCCGACCCGCAGCACGGGGACCGCGCCGTACCGCGCCACGATGCCGTCGCCGGCCATCCGGACCAGCCCGCTGGCCAGGAGGTAGGGCAGGGCCGCGAGCGCGACGTATCGCTCGGGGGTGGCGAAGGTGTGGTCGAGGAACAGCGGTCCCCAGGTCTGGACGGCCGTGTCGACCATGTAGAAGAGCACCATCCCGAGGCCGACCAGCAGGATCGGACGCCACGGCACGGCGACCTGCGTGGCCAGCTCCGTCGGGCCGTGGTCGCGCGGGAGCAGCGGCCCGAAGGCGACGGCCAGGGGGATCACCGCGACCGCGGCGGTCGCCGCCAGGGGCAGGTCGGTGGTGGCGAGGGTGACGCTGGCGCCGATCACGCCGCCGAGAGTCCAGGCGCCGTGGAAGGACGGCAGGATCGGGCGGTCGTACCGGTGCTCGAGCGCGACCGCCTGCATGTTGGTGGTGGCGTCGACGACGCCCAGGCCGAAGCCGTAGACGCCGATCCCGGCCACGAACATCGCAGCGGACTGTGCGGTGCAGAGCACCGGGACGCCGATCGCGACGACCACCAGGCCGGCGCGCAGCAGCGAGGCGCTGTCGCGGCGCTTGGCGAGTGCCTCGGCGGCCACCGAACCGGCGCCGGCGAGCAGGATCATCATCAGGAGGATCAGCGACAGGGTGGCGTCGGAGAGGTCCCACTTGTCGGTGAACTCCGGCAGCCGGGTCGTCAGGCTGAGGAGGATCAGTCCCTGGGTGAGGAAGCCGGCCGCCACGGCGACGCGGGCCCGGGAGATGTCCATGGGCGGCATCGTGGCACGGGTGCCCCGGGTCGGGCTCCGGTCCGTCCAAAAGCCGTGTCCCGGTGGCCGCCGTGCGGGAGCATTCACCCAGCGCGAGCGTCGCGCGGAGAGTAGGGGACGATGGCACGCACGGGCCAGCAGATGCGGCAGCGGACGGCGAAGGCGATGGCTCAGCCGAAGACGGCGGGGTCCGGCCCTGTTCGGCCGGCCACGACGCCGAAGTCCGGGCTGGGCGACCGCCTGCGCTACCGCTTCGACAACAGCATGGCGCGGGGGACGCCGGCGCTGATCGCCTGGCTGTGTGTCGTCACGCTGGTGCTGATCCTGGTCTTCTCGGTCATCGTCACGCTCTTCGGCCTCAACAAGCAGCAGCAGGGCGACTTCGGGACGTCGATGTTCGGCAACCTGCTGCACGCTCTCGACCCGGGCACGATCGGCGGCGACGGCGGCGGCTGGGACTTCAAGCTCACCATGCTGGTGCTGACCATCGGCGGCCTGTTCGTCGTCAGCGCCCTGATCGGTGTGATCGCAGCGGGCATCGACACCAAGCTCGCCGACCTGCGGCGCGGCCGGTCGATCGTCCTCGAGAAGGACCACACCGTGATCCTCGGGTGGTCGGACTCGATCTTCACGATCGTGCGCGAGCTGACCGTCGCCAACGAGAGCCGCCGCAAGCCGGTGGTCGTGATCCTCGCCGACCGCGACAAGGTCGAGATGGAGGAGGACCTGCGGGCCAAGGTCGACGACTTCCGCGGCACCCGCGTCATCTGCCGGTCCGGCTCGCCGATGGATCTCGACGACCTCGCGCTGAGCAGCCACCAGAGCGCCCGCTCGGTGATCCTGCTCGCCCCGGAGGGCTCCCAGGACCCCGACAGCGAGGTCATCAAGACCCTGCTCGCGCTGACGCACGGCGGCGCCGAGACGCCCCGCATCGTCGCCGAGATCCGCAACCCCACGAACCTCGAGGCCGCCCGCCTGGTCGGAGCCGACCGGACGGTGCTGCTCGACATCCGGGAGACGGTGGCCAAGCTCGTCGTACAGACCTCGCGCCAGTCGGGCGCCGCGGCCGTCTACACCGAGCTGTTCGACTACGACGGCGACGAGATCTACTTCCTCGAAGAGCACTCCCTGGACGGCAAGACGTACGGCGAGGTGTTGCAGGCCTTCGAGGAGGCCTCGGTCATCGGCCTGATCTCGCCGGACGGACCCGAGCTCAACCCGCTGCCCGACACCCGGATCGACGGGCACACGCTCATCGTGGTCGCCGAGGACGACTCGGCGCTGGCCGGCGAGCCGAACTCCGTGACCGTGCCCGACCTCGACCAGCTCGGGACCGGGGCCGGGGAGGAGGAGCACCCGACCCAGGCACTGCTGATCGGCTGGAACGAGCGGGCGCCGATCGTGCTCCGTGAGCTCGACCACTACGCGCCCCCGGGATCGAGCCTCACCGTGCTCACGTCGTTCGGCGTCCCGGCCGTGCCCGGCCTGCGCAACCTCGAGGTCACCGTCGCGCCGGGTCCGACGACCGACCGGGCCACGCTCGAGGAGCACGTGCTCGCAGGCCTCGACCAGGTGATCGTGCTCTGCTACTCCGACGACCTCGAGCCGCAGGCGGCCGACGCCCGCACGTTGGTGACGCTCCTGCACGTGCGCGACATCTTGTCCCGCTACGACTCACCGACGCCGGTCGTCAGCGAGATGCTCGACGACCGCAACCGGGTGCTGGCCCAGGTCGCCCACGTCGACGACGTGGTCGTCAGCGGCGAGATCGTCAGCCTGCTGGTCACCCAGCTCTCCGAGGACCACCGCCTCGAGGCGGTGTTCGGCCAGCTGCTCGGCAACGAGGGGAGCGAGATCTACCTGCGCCCCGCCGAGTGGTACGTCGAGCCGGGCGCCGAGGTCAGCTTCGCGACGATCGTGGCCGGCGCGATCCGGCGCAACGAGACCGCGATCGGCTACAAGTCCGAGTCGCTCGCGGAGGGCGACGTGTCGTTCGGCGTCCGCGTGAACCCGGCCAAGTCGGAGACGTTCCGGGTGCTGCCCGGCGACCGGGTGGTCGTCCTCGCCGACGACTGAGCACGGGCTGCTGTTTGAATGGCGGGGTGAACGAGCTCTGGCTGGTCCGGCACGGCAAGACCCGGTGGAGCGCCGACGGCCGGCACACCTCGACCACCGACGTCCCGCTGCTGCCCGAGGGTGAGGAGGTCGCGGTCGCCCTGCGCGAGCGGCTCGCCGGCGAGCACTTCGCGCTGGTGCTGACCAGCCCCCGGCTGCGGGCCCGCCGTACGGCGGAGCTGACCGGCTACCCCGACGCGGAGGTCGACGACGACCTCGCCGAGTGGGCCTACGGCGACTACGAGGGCATCACGACCGACGAGATCCGCGAGACCGACCCGGGCTGGACGATCTGGACGCACCCGACGCCCGGAGGCGAGACGGCCGAGCAGGTCTCCGCCCGCCTCGACCGGGTCATCGAGCGCGTGCACGCGGTCGAGGGCGCGACCCTCGCCTTCGGCCACGGCCACTCCCTGCGGGCGCTCGCCGCCCGGTGGCTCGGCCTGGAGGTCGTCAGCGGCCGGCACCTCCAGCTGGACACCGCCACCATCTCCGTCCTCGCCTACGAGCGCGAGTCGCCGGTCCTGCGGCACTGGAACTCCTGACCGCTCCCGGTGGGCTGCAGGCGGCCTCGGGTGGCGCGCCGACAGGCCGGCAACGGGGCGGCGGTAGGTCGGCCTATATGCGTCGGGTGAAGCTGATCTTCCCGTCTGGTTGCTGGGTGGTGGTGAACGACGGGTCGTGGGCGCGGGTGTGGTGTTTGGGGCACAGCAGCCTGCCGTCCTTGGCGCTGGTGCCTCCGCCCTTCGACCAGGGGTGGTCGTGGTGGGCGTGGCAGAGTCCGGGTGGCCAGTCGCAGCCGGTGGCGGTGCAGCCCTGGTCTCGGAGGGCCATGGCGATGCGCATGGGGGTGGTGTGGAAGCGGGTCTTGCGGCCGACGTCCAACACCTCGGAGGGTCCGCCGAGGACGGCGGGGATGATGCCGGCTTCGCAGGCCAGGCGTCGGGCGAGTCCGGGGGAGAGGTGTTCGCCGGTGTCCAGGTGGGCGGCCTGCAGGCGGCCCTCCAGGGTCTCGAGGGTCATGGTCACGACCACGGTGGCGTTGAGGCCGCCCGTGTTCGGGAGCTGGTCGACGGGGTAGCGCTGGATGAGCTCGGCGAACGCCCGGCCCATGCGTTCAGGTCCCGGTCGTCGCTCACCGAGGGGGCCCTGGGTGGCTTGGTGCTTGGGTGCGGCGATCGCGAGGAGTGCTTTCTTGAGCATGGCGCCGGTGAGGGCGTCGAGGGTGAACCGGCCGTGCACCCGTCCGTGGCCGTCCTCGGCCATCGTGAACCGGAGCGACTCCTGGGCCGCGCGTTCTTCGCGTTCCAGCAGTTTCGCTTCGCGTTCGTCGGCCTCCTCGGGGGCGATGACCTCGAACAGCCGCCGCCCCAGGATCCGCAGCGTCCTCGCGTCGTGGTGGGCGGCTTCGGCGACCAGGTGACGCTCCGCCTGCTCGACCAACCCGGTGTCGAGGTCGGCGGGGAGCTGCTCGACCGCGGCCACGATGACCTGCGCCTGCTCCACCACGAGATCACCGGCGGCGAGAGCGACCCGGACCGGTTCGTGACCAGCACTCAACGCGGCGGCGAGACCCATCTGCCGGATCGCGTCGCGCCGGGTCTGGTTGGTGGCGTGCGCCCACCACACCGCGGTTGAGGTCGCACCGGAGGACTCGCCCACGGCGGCTTCGTCGGCGTGCGCGGCGACGCGGAGCTTCAGCTCGGTGACCATGGCTTCGAGCTCGGTGCAGGCCACGAGAGTTGATGCGGTTTCGTCGCGGTCCATCGACCAGACGCTGGCGTCGGTGAGGTCGGCGACCTGGGCTCGCATCGACACCACGGCACGGGAGATCACGTGTCGTGGTGGGTTGTGCGTGCTGGTCGCCATACGCATCACTCAACCAGGGACCACCGACAGTCAGGCCCTGACTTCCTGTGGATATCGGGGGTCTGGGGTCACGGTCTGGTAACAGTGTTTCGCCTTTGTCCACAGGGGTTTCGAGAGAGCATCGGTGGTTGAGGAGGTTGCGCAGCAACCGTCTCGAAACCCCCGCAGCCCATGCGCCTGTCTGGGTCCCCGGGGTTTCGAG
>NZ_BDJE01000030.1 GCF_002117935.1 Nocardioides sp. PD653-B2
CGCAAGCGACGGGTCAGCGCATGGCGACGGCGACCACATCCTGTACCCCCGTGAGACAGGCTGGCCGCCGTCAAAGACTCTGACGCGATGGGCGGCCGATCCGTTGCCTCGAGGAGGAAGCTTTCTTCAGCGGCCGATCAGCGGGTCGACCGCGACCGCCACGAAGAGCAACGACAGGTAGAGGTTGGAGGAGTGGAACAGCCGCATCGGCTGGATCACCGAGAGATCCTCGGTGCCCTTGGTGCGGCTCCACATCCGGTGCGCCTCGATCAGGAAGAACGCGCCCAGCACCCCCGCCGCGATCGGGTAGAAGAGCCCAGTGTCGGCGACCGGCCACAGCAGCAGCGAGGTCGCCACCATCACCCAGCTGTAGAGCACGATCTGCTTGCCGACCTCGACGGCCGGAGCGACGACGGGCAGCATCGGCACGTCGACGTTGGCGTAGTCCTCGCGGTAGCGCAGCGCGAGCGCCCAGGTGTGCGGCGGGGTCCAGAAGAACACGACGGCGAACAGGACGACCGGCACCCACGAGAGCGACCCGGTGACCGCGGTCCAGCCGATCAGCGCCGGGAAGCAGCCGGCCAGGCCGCCCCAGACGATGTTCTGGGTGGTACGGCGCTTGAGCAGCATCGTGTAGCCGAAGACGTAGAACGCGTTCGCCGCGACCGACAGCACCGCCGAGAGCGTGTTGACCCACACCGCGAGGATCACGGTGGAGAGGATCGCGAGCACGAAGCCGAAGACCAGCGCGGCGGTCGGCGACACGATGTGCCGCGGCAGTGCTCGGCGTCGGGTACGCCGCATCTGCTCGTCGATGTCGCGGTCGTAGACGCAGTTGAAGACCGAGGCGGAGCCGGCCGAGAACGTGCCGCCGACGACGGTCGCGACGACCAGGCCCAGGCCGGGGACGCCGCGGGCGGCGAAGAACATCACCGGCACGGTGGTCAGGAGCAGGAGCTCGATCACCCGCGGCTTCGTGAGGCCGACGTACGCCGCAACCACGTCCTTGGCGGTCGGCCGAGGGCCTTCTGTCTGCTGGGCAGCAGAGGCCGACTGGCCGACGTACGTCACGGGGATCCTCGGGCGGGAATGCGGGTACCGGTTAGGTCATTGGACAGTTTCGAGTCTATCGCCCCGGGTGAGTAGGCTCGGCGGTGCCCGATCCCCCCGAAAGGAACCCTGTGACCGAGAGCGCTCGACTGGACTGGACCGACCTGGACAAGAAGGCGGTGGACACCGCTCGAGTGCTCGCGATGGACGCCGTCCAGAAGGTCGGCAACGGTCACCCCGGCACAGCGATGAGCCTCGCGCCCGCGGCCTACCTGCTCTTCCAGAAGGTGATGCGGCACGACCCGGCGGACTCTCGGTGGATCGCCCGCGACCGGTTCGTGCTCTCCTGTGGGCACTCGAGCATCACGCTCTACACACAGCTCTACCTCGGTGGCTTCGGACTCGAGCTCGAGGACCTGAAGGCGCTGCGCACCTGGGGCTCGAAGACCCCCGGCCACCCCGAGCTCCACCACACCGCGGGCGTCGAGGTCACCACCGGGCCGCTCGGCCAGGGCGTGGCCAACGCCGTCGGCATGGCCATGGAGGCCCGGCGGGTGCACGGCCTGCTCGACCCCGACGCCGCTCCCGGCAAGAGCCTCTTCGACCACCACGTCTACGCGCTGTGCTCCGACGGTGACCTCCAAGAAGGCGTCAGCGGCGAGGCCAGCTCGATCGCCGGCACCCAGGAGCTCGGCAACCTGACGGTCATCTACGACCGCAACCGGATCTCGATCGAGGGCAACACCGACATCGCGTTCACCGAGGACGTGGCCGCGCGCTACGAGGCCTACGGCTGGGACGTGCAGGTCGTCGACTGGACCAACGGCGGCAAGAAGTACGTCGAGGACGTCCCCGCGCTGTACGACGCGATCACCGCCGCCGGCAAGGTGACCGACAAGCCGTCGCTCATCGTGCTCGACACCATCATCGCGTGGCCGGCGCCCCACGCCCAGGGCACCGAGAAGGCACACGGCAGCGCGCTGGGCGACGAGGAGGTCGCGGCCACCAAGAAGGTCCTCGGCTGGGACCCGGACCTCACCTTCCAGGTGCCTGCCGACGTCATCGCGCACACCCGCAAGCTCAGCGAGCGCGGCGCCGCGTGGGGAGCCGCGTGGGACGAGCAGTACGTCGCCTGGGCGGCCGCCAACCCGGACAAGGTCGCGCTGCTGCACCGGCTCAAGGCGCGCACGCTCCCCGAGGGGCTGGAGGACGCGCTCCCCGTCTTCGAGGCGAGCACGAAGGGCGTGGCGACCCGGGTCGCGTCGAGCGACGTGATCAACGCGGTCGCTCCCCTGATGCCCGAGCTCTGGGGCGGTTCGGCAGACCTGGCCGGCTCCAACAACACGACGATCAAGTCGGCACCGTCCTTCCTGCCGGCCGACCGGGGTGTCGAGGAGTGGAAGGCCGACCCGTACCAGGGCCGGGTGCTCCACTTCGGCATCCGCGAGCACGGCATGGGCGCGATCATGAACGGCATCGCGGCCGACGCCCTCACCCGCGTCTACGGCGGCACGTTCCTGACCTTCTCCGACTACATGCGTGGAGCGGTGCGGGTCGCGGCGCTGAGCCAGCTGCCCGTCATCTACGTGTGGACCCACGACTCGATCGGCCTCGGCGAGGACGGGCCCACCCACCAGCCGATCGAGCACCTGGCGGCGCTGCGCGCGATGCCGGGCCTCGACGTCGTCCGGCCTGCCGACGCCAACGAGACGGCCGCGTGCTGGTTCACGATCCTCGGTCACACCGACCGGCCGGCCGCGCTCGCGCTGACCCGCCAGAACGTGCCCGTGTTCCCCCGGGGCGAGGACGCCGAGACAGGTCAGCACTGGGCCGACACCAGCGAGGTGCACCGGGGCGGGTACGTGCTCCTCGACGCGGAGGGCGGCGCACCCGACGTCATCCTGATCGGCACCGGCTCCGAGGTGCAGATCGCCGTCGAGGCGCGCGCGAAGCTCGCCGAGGAGGGCATCCAGGCCCGGGTCGTGTCGATGCCGTGCCTGGAGTGGTTCGAGGAGCAGGACCAGTCCTACCGCGACACCGTGATCCCCCCGATCGTCAAGGCGCGCGTCTCGGTCGAGGCCGGTGTCCGGCAGGGCTGGCGCGAGTACGTCGGCGACCACGGCCGGATCATCTCGATCGACCGCTACGGCGCTTCGGCCGACTACGCCCGGATCTACCAGGAGTACGGCGTGACCGCCGAGGCCGTCGTCTCCGCCGCGCACGACTCCATCCTGGCGGCCAGCGTCTGAGCGGACGCCGCCCCGGGTACCCCACCGCTTTCCTAGGAGGAACAATGACCGACCGTCTCAAGGCTCTCGCTGACGCGGGAGTGTCCATCTGGCTCGACGACCTGTCGCGCGAGCGCATCGAGACCGGCAACCTGGCCGAGCTGGTCGAGAAGAAGCACGTGGTCGGCGTGACCACCAACCCCACCATCTTCGCCGCGGCCATCGCCAACGGCGAGCGGTACGACCAGCAGGTCGCCCAGCTGGTCGACAAGGGCGAGCCGGTCGACCGGGTGGTCTTCGAGCTCACCACCGAGGACGTCCGCAACGCCTGCGACATCTTCGCACCGCTCGCGGGCGAGGAGTCCGCCGACGGCCGGGTGTCGATCGAGGTCGAGCCCGACCTGGCCAACGACACCGAGGGCACCATCGCGTCGGCCCGCGCACTGTGGTCCGCCGTCGACCGCAGCAACGTGCTGATCAAGATCCCGGCCACCAAGGAGGGTCTGCCGGCGATCACCGCGGCGATCGCCGAGGGCATCAGCGTCAACGTCACCCTGATCTTCGGCAAGGTCCGCTACCAGGAGGTCATGGACGCGTACCTGTCCGGCCTCGAGGCGGCCCGTGACGCCGGACTCGACCTGCGCCGGATCCAGTCGGTCGCGTCGTTCTTCGTGTCCCGCGTGGACACCGAGGTCGACGCCCGGCTCGAGAAGATCGGCTCCGACGAGGCGCTGGCGTTGCGCGGCAAGGCCGCCGTCGCCAACGCCCGGATCGCGTACGCGGCGTACGAAGAGGTCCTGGCGAGCGACCGCTGGAAGCAACTCGAGGGGGCCGGCGCCAACCCGCAGCGCCCGCTGTGGGCCTCGACCGGCGTCAAGAACCCGGACTACTCCGACACCATGTACATTACCGACCTCGTGGTCGCGAAGACCGTCAACACGATGCCGGAGAAGACCATGGACGCGTTCGCCGACCACGGCGAGCTCCGGGGCGACCAGGTGACCGGCAAGGCCGGCGAGGCGCAGCTGGTCTTCGACCAGCTCGCCGCCGTCGGGATCGACTTCGAGGACGTGCTCGTCGTGCTCGAGACCGAGGGCGTCGACAAGTTCAAGAAGTCGTGGACCGAGCTCGTCGAGACGGTCAAGGGCCAGATGGCGGCGGCCGGCTAGTGGTCGCCGCCGGAGCGCCCGTCGACCCGACCTCGACCGCGGCGTGGGCGCGGCTGACCGCTCTCGCCGCGGAGTTCGCGCCGGACCTGCGTCGCTGGTTCGCCGAGGACCCGGGCCGTGTCGAGCGGCTGACGTTCACGGCGGGCGACCTCCACGTCGACCTGTCGAAGGCGCTGCTCGACGAGCCCGTCCTCGCAGCGTTGCTCGCGCTGGCCGACGAGGTCGGGCTGACGGAGCGCCGCGACGCGATGTTCCGCGGCGAGCACATCAACGTCACCGAGGACCGGGCCGTGCTCCACACGGCGCTGCGGCTGCCGGCCGACGCGACTCTCGTGGTCGACGGGCAGGACGTCGTCGCCGACGTCCACGACGTGCTGCGGCGGGTCTACGACTTCGCCGAGAAGGTCCGCTCCGGCGCCTGGACCGGCGTCACCGGGAAGCGGATCCGCACGGTCGTCAACATCGGCATCGGGGGCTCCGACCTCGGACCGGTGATGGCGTACGAGGCGCTGGCTCCGTACCGCGCTCTGCCGGATGGAGGGGCAGGCCTCGAGTGCCGGTTCATCAGCAACATCGACCCGACCGACGCCGCGACGACGCTGGCCGGGCTGGACCCCGCGTCCACGCTCTTCATCGTGTCGAGCAAGACCTTCGGCACGCTCGAGACGCTGACCAACGCCCGGCTCTGCAAGGCCTGGCTGCTCGACGGCCTCGCGTCCGCCGACGAGAAGGAGGCGGTGGCGAAGCACTTCGTCGCGGTCTCGACGGCGCTCGACAAGGTGGCCGACTTCGGTATCGACCCCGACAACGCCTTCGGCTTCTGGGACTGGGTCGGCGGCCGTTACTCGGTCGACTCGGCGATCGGCACGTCGCTCGTCGTCGCGATCGGCCCCGAGAGGTTCGCCCAGTTCCTGGCCGGCTTCCACGCGATGGACCAGCACTTCCGGACCACGGAGCTCTCCCGCAACGTGCCGGTCCTGATGGGACTGCTCAACGTCTGGTACACGAACTTCCTCGGCGCCGAGAGCCACGCGGTGCTGCCGTACGCGCAGCTCCTGCACCGCTTCCCGGCGTACCTGCAGCAGCTGACGATGGAGTCGAACGGCAAGGGCGTGCGCTGGGACGGCAGCCCGGTCACGACCGACACCGGTGAGATCTTCTGGGGTGAGCCCGGCACCAACGGGCAGCATGCGTTCTACCAGCTGATCCACCAGGGCACCCGGCTGGTCCCGGCCGACTTCATCGCGGTCGCCAACCCGGCCTACGGGCTGCAGGACGGCGACACCGACGTGCACGAGCTCTTCCTCGCCAACTTCCTGGCGCAGACCGCGGCGCTCGCGTTCGGCAAGACCGCCGACGAGGTGCGGGCGGAGGGCACCGCGGAGGCCGTCGTACCGGCCCGGGCGTTCCCCGGCAATCGGCCCACGACCTCGATCTTCGCACCCGAGCTGACGCCGTCCGTGCTCGGCCAGCTGGTCGCGCTCTACGAGCACCTGACCTTCACCCAGGGCGTGGTGTGGGGCATCGACAGCTTCGACCAATGGGGCGTCGAGCTCGGCAAGCAGCTCGCCCAGCAGGTCGGCCCGGCGATCGCCGGCGAGCCCGACGCGCTGGCGGGCCAGGACGCCTCCACCCAGGCACTCATCGCCTACTACAGGGAGCACCGGACCCGATGACCGAAGGCACGCCCGCGTACGTCAACCCGCTGCGTGACCCGCAGGACCGCCGGCTCCCCCGCATCGCAGGACCGTGCGGACTGGTGCTGTTCGGCGTCACCGGCGACCTGTCGCGCAAGAAGATCATGCCCGCGATCTACGACCTCGCGAACCGCGGCCTGCTGCCGCCGGGCTTCAGCCTGGTGGGCTTCGCGCGCCGCGACTGGGCGGACCAGGACTTCGCCCAGGTCGTCCACGACTCGGTCAAGTCCTACGCCCGCACCGAGTTCCGGGAGGAGGTCTGGAACCAGCTCTCGGAAGGCTTCCGCTTCGTCCCCGGCAACTTCGACGACGACGTCGCCTTCGACCAGCTCCGCCGCACGATCGAGGAGCTCGACGCCGTCCGCGGCACCGACGGCAACCACGCGTTCTACCTCGCGATCCCGCCCGGGTTCTTCGGCGACGTCGTCGGCCAGCTCAAGGAGCACGGGCTCGCCGACGGAGGCGACGCCTGGCGCCGGGTCGTCGTCGAGAAGCCGTTCGGCCACGACCTCGAGTCCGCGCGCGAGCTCAACGAGATCCTCGACAGCGTCTTCAGCTCCGGCTCGATCTTCCGGATCGACCACTACCTCGGCAAGGAGACGGTCCAGAACATCTTGGCGATGCGCTTCGCCAACACGATGTTCGAGCCGATCTGGAACGCCAACTACGTCGACCACGTGCAGATCACCATGGCCGAGGACGGCGGCATCGGCGGCCGCGCCGGCTACTACGACGGCATCGGCGCCGCGCGCGACGTGATCCAGAACCACCTGCTCCAGCTGATGTCGCTGGTGGCGATGGAGGAGCCGACGTCGTTCGACGCCGAGAGCCTGCGCATCGAGAAGCAGAAGGTGCTCGCGAGCGTCGTGCTCCCCCGGCGCCTCGACCTGACGACAGCGCGCGCGCAGTACGCCGAGGGCTGGGCCGGCGGTCAGAAGGTGCCCGGGTTCCTCGACGAGGAGGGCATCAAGAAGTCCTCCACCACGGAGACGTTCGCCGCGGTCACCCTCCACGTCGACACCCGGCGCTGGGCCGGCGTCCCGTTCTACCTGCGCACCGGCAAGCGGCTCGGTCGCCGCGTCACCGAGGTGGCGATCGTGTTCAAGCGGGCGCCGCACCTGCCGTTCAGTGCGTCGTCCACCGAGGACCTCACCCAGAACGCGCTGGTCATCCGGATCCAGCCCGACGAGGGCGTGACCCTCCGCTTCGGGTCGAAGGTGCCCGGCACCGCCATGGAGATCCGCGACGTGAACATGGACTTCGCGTACGGCGGGTCCTTCACCGAGTCCTCGCCGGAGGCCTACGAACGGCTGATCCTCGACGTCCTGCTCGGGGACCCGCCGCTCTTCCCGAGGCACGAGGAGGTCGAGCTGTCCTGGAAGATCCTGGACCCGATCCTCGAGCACTGGGCCAAACAGGACGCCGCGGGCAAGGGCAAGCCGGACGTGTACGAGTCCGGCACCTGGGGCCCCCCGTCCGCCGACGCGATGCTGGCCCGTGACGGCCGAGTCTGGAGACGACCCTGATGACCTCACCCCATGAAGCCGCGGGTCTCCCCCGCAACGCTTCACCCCGCGACTGCGCTCCTCCGACCCGCACTTCCGAGGGGACCCCGAGATGATCGAACTGACCGACACCAACGCAGCGGAGATCGCCGCAGAGTTCGTGCGGGCCCGCAAGCGGGCCGGCAGCCCGGTGATGGGCATGGTGATGACGATGGTGGTCGTCGTCGACGAGGACGTCGCCGGCGACGTGATGACGGTGGCCCGCGAGGCCTCGCACGAGCACCCGGCGCGCGTGCTCGGCGTGATCCTGGGTGACGCCCGGGGCGCCGCCCAGGTCAACGCGCAGGTCGGCGCGGGCGCGGGCTGGTCCGGCGAGACCGCGCTGATCCGGCTCAAGGGCGAGGTCGTGAAGCACCCGGAGTCCGTCGTACTCCCCCTGCTGCTGCCGGACTCCCCCGTCGCGATCTACTGGCCCACCGACCCGCCCGCCGACACCGCCAGCGACCCCCTGGGTGCCCTGGCGCAGCGCCGGATCACCGACGCGGCGGGCGCCAAGCGCAGCAAGGGCAAGGCGATCCACACGCAGTGTGCGTCGTACACGAAGGGCAACACCGACCTGGCCTGGACCCGGATCACCCCGTGGCGCGCGCTGCTGGCGGCGGCGCTCGACCAGCACCACCTCAAGGTGACGGGCGCGTCGGTCACGGCGGAGCGGATCAGTCCGAGCGCCGACCTGCTCGCGGCCTGGCTCACCGACCGGCTGAAAATCAAGGTCGAGCGCAAGAACTCGTCGGGTCCGGGGATCACCGAGGTCGTGATGGAGACCAAGGAGGGCCCGATCAGCATCTCGCGCTCCGACGGCAAGCTCGCGACGTACAGCTCGCCGCGGCACCCGGACCGGCCGATCGCGCTCAAGCGCCGCGACCTGCCCGAGCTGCTGGCCGAGGAGCTGCGCCGTCTCGACGAGGACGACGTCTACGCCGAGACGGCCCGCAAGCTGGTGAAGATCGGACCGAAGGCATGAGCGACCCGCTCATCGAGGTCCACGACGACGCAGCGGCGCTGGCGACCGCGGTCGCCGGCGAGCTGCTGACCCGGATCACCGACGCCCAGTCGTCCGGCGGCGTGCCCCAGATCTGCCTGACCGGCGGCACCATCGCGGAGGCCGTCCACCGCGAGATCGCCCGGCTGTCACCGGGCTCGGAGGTCGACTGGTCCCAGGTCGTCGTCTGGTGGGGCGACGAGCGGTTCGTCGGGCCCCAGGACCCCGACCGCAACGCCGGCCAGGCCCGCGCCGCCTTCCTCGACGCCGTCGGGGCCGACCCGGCGTTGGTCCACGAGATGCCCTCGACCGCCGACGCGGCCGACGTCGAGGCCGGCGCCGCGGCGTACTCCGACACGCTCCGCGAGCACGGCAGCGGCGAGTTCGACGTCATGATGCTCGGCGTCGGGCCGGACGGCCACATCGCGTCGCTCTTCCCGGGCTTCGCCCAGCTGGACGTCACCGACCGGGTCGCCGTCGGCGTGACCGGCTCCCCCAAGCCACCCCCGGAGCGGATCAGCCTGACCTTCCCGGCGCTCAACCGGTCCCGGTCGGTGTGGTTCCTCGTCAGCGGTGAGGGCAAGGCCTCCGCGGTCGCGCAGGCCCTCGGCGACGCCGACCTCCACGACATCCCCGCCGCCGGTGTCACCGGCCGCGAGGAGACCCTCTGGTTCCTCGACCGCGCCGCAGCGAGCGCGCTCTGACCTTCTCGGTGGTCGAGTAACGAGCGCGCTCCGACCTTCGTCGGTCGAGTAGCGAGCGCGCTCTGACCCCTCGTTGGTCGAGTAGCGAGCGCGCTCCGACCTTCGTCGGTCGAGTAGCGAGCGCGCTCTGACCCTTCGTCGGTCGAGTAGCGAGCGCGCTCTGACCCTTCGTCGGTCGAGTAGCGAGCGCCAGCGAGCGTATCGAGACCCACTGCTGTGGTCTCGATACGCCCGTCGCGAGCTCGTTCCTCGCTCGCGGGGCTACTCGACCTTGCTGCTGTGTCCGAGCCTTCGCACGCTCAGGCTCGGGCAGCTAGAAGATGATGTCGCCGGACTTGCGGCGCGAGCGCAGCAGCTGGAGCGCCTCGTCGAGGATGTCGGCCGCCTCCTGGTCGGAGCGGCGCTCCTTCACGTACGCGAGGTGCGTCTTGTACGGCTCGATCTTCGGCGCGGGGGGCGCGTTCTCGGAGTCGCGTCCCGCAGGCAGACCGCACTTGGGGCAGTCCCACGAGTCGGGCACGGTGGCCTCCGTCGAGAACGTCACCACCGACCGGTGCTCGTGCGCGCAGAAGTACGTCACTGCCTGACGCGGTGCGGCTTCGCCGCGCTCCGCCTCTCCCATCGGGCCGGCCCCCACCCGGCTCCCGCGAATAGCGCTTCCTCCACCAGCCACGGAACGTTTCCCTTTCGAAAGATCAGTACGCGAGCAGAAGCCCGAGGGCGACCACGCAGGCGAACCAGATGACACCGATCCCGACCGTGAGCCGGTCGAGGTTCCTCTCGGCGACCGACGAACCTCCCAGAGAACTGGAGACGCCACCGCCGAACATGTCCGAGAGGCCGCCGCCGCGGCCCTTGTGAAGCAGCACGAGCAAGATCATCAGACCGCTCGCGATCATGAGCACGATGGTGAATAGCAGAGTCACGATCGGAAAGCCTACGTCAGAGGTCCGCGGATCACAGGACCGGCATGTCGTAGAAGCGGCAGATCCCGCCGAACTCGTCCACCTGGAGGCTCGCGCCACCCACCAGCGCACCGTCCACGTCGGGCTTCGCCATGATCCCGGCGACGTTCGCGGCCTTCACCGAACCCCCGTAGAGGATGCGTACGGCGGCCGCCGCGGCGTCGCCGTGCAGGGCCCGGACCCGCCCCCGGATCTCCGCACAGACCTCCTGCGCGTCCTCGGGCGTGGCGACCTCGCCGGTCCCGATCGCCCACACCGGCTCGTAGGCGATCACCAGGCCGGCGACCTGCTCGGCGGTGAAGCCCGCGAGCGAGCCGTCGGTCTGCTCGACGCAGTGCTCGACGTGGGTGCCGGCCTGCCGGATCTCGAGCCCCTCTCCGACGCACACGATCGGCACCATCCCGGCCGCGAGGGCCTGGTGCGCCTTCGCATTCACGATCTCGTCGGTCTCGGCGTGGTACTCGCGGCGCTCGCTGTGGCCGACGACGACGTACGAGCAGCCGAGCTTCGCGAGCATGCTCGCCGAGATCTCCCCGGTGTAGGCACCGGAGTCGTGCGTGGAGACGTCCTGGGCGCCGTACTTGATCAGCAGCCGGTCGCCGTCCACCAGCGTCTGCACGGACCGCAGGTCGGTGAAGGGCGGCAACACAGCAACCTCGACCCGGCCGTAGTCGTGCTTCTTGTCCGCGAGTGTCCAGGCGAGCTTCTGGACCAACACCACCGCTTCCTGGTGGTTGACGTTCATCTTCCAGTTCCCCGCCATCAGCGGGGTGCGGGCAGCGACAGCCACTAGTCCTCCAAGACCTTGATGCCCGGGAGCTCCTTGCCCTCGAGGTACTCCAGGCTCGCGCCGCCGCCGGTCGAGATGTGACCGAAGGCGTTCTCGTCGAAGCCGAGGGTGCGTACGGCGGCCGCCGAGTCGCCGCCGCCGACCACCGACAGGCCGTCGATCTTGGTCAGCGCCTCCGCGACGGCACGGGTGCCGTCCGCGAACGCATCGACCTCGAAGACGCCCATCGGGCCGTTCCAGAACACCGTCCGGGCGTCCGCGAGCGCCGCGGCGAACGCCGCGCCCGACTCGGGCCCGATGTCCAGGCCGAGCGCGTCGGCCGGGATCTGGCCGGCGGGTACGACGTGCGGGTGTGGCTCGCGGTCGGCGGAGGGGAACTCCGTGTCGACCACGATGTCGGTCGGCAGCAGGATCTCGACGCCCGACTCCTCCGCGCGCTGGAGGTAGGTCCGACAGACGTCGAGCTGGTCCTCCTCGAGCAGGCTCTTGCCGACCTCGTGGCCCTGGGCCTCGAGGAAGGTGAAGACCATGCCACCACCGATCAGCAGCTTGTCGGCCTTGCCCAGCAGGTTGTCGATGACGCCCAGCTTGTCGGAGACCTTCGAGCCGCCGAGCACGACGACGTACGGGCGCTCCGGGTCCTCGGTGAGCCGGCGCAGCACGCCGATCTCCGTCGCGACCAGGTGGCCCATCGCGTGGGGCAGCCGCTGCGCCACGTCGTACACGGAGGCCTGCTTGCGGTGCACCACGCCGAACCCGTCGGACACGAACGCGTCGGCCAGCTCCGCGAGCTGGTCGGCGAACGCCCCGCGCTCGGCGTCGTCCTTGCTGGTCTCGCCCGGGTTGAACCGGACGTTCTCCAGCAGCGCGACCTGACCGTCCTCGAGACCGGCGACCGTCTCCCGGGCGCTGTCACCGACGGTGTCGGTGGCGAACGCGACCTCCTGGCCGAGCAGCTCGCCGAGGCGGGCCGCGACCGGGCGCAGGGAGTAGCGGTCCTCTGGCGCACCCTTCGGGCGGCCCAGGTGGGCCGTCACGACGACCTTGGCGCCGGCGTCGGCCAGCTCCTTGATCGTCGGGACGCTCGCCCGGATCCGCCCGTCGTCGGTGATGGTCGTGCCGTCGAGCGGCACGTTGAGGTCGGAGCGGACCAACACCCGTTTGCCGGCCACGTCGCCCAGCGTCGAGTAGGTCCCCACGATCAGAGCGTCTCGCCGACGTGAGCGACGAGGTCGACCAGCCGGTTGGAGTAGCCCCACTCGTTGTCGTACCAGCCGACGACCTTGACCTGGTTGCCGATGACCTTGGTCAGCGGCGCGTCGAAGATGCACGAAGCCGGGTCGGTGGTGATGTCGCTGGAGACGATCGGGTCCTCGCTGTAGCGCAGGATGCGCCCGTCGGCCGCCGCCTTCATCACGGCGTTGACCTCCTCGACGGTGGTCTCGCGACCGGCCTCGAACGTGAGGTCGGTGACCGAGCCGGTCGGCACGGGCACGCGCAGGGCGTAGCCGTCGAGCTTGCCCTTGAGCTCGGGCAGGACCAGGGAGATCGCCTTGGCGGCACCCGTCGAGGTCGGCACGATGTTGATGGCCGCGGCCCGGGCACGACGCAGGTCGCTGTGCGGGCCGTCGAGGAGGTTCTGGTCGCCGGTGTAGGCGTGGATGGTGGTCATCAGGCCCTTGACGATGCCGAACTCGTCGTTGAGCACCTTGGCCATCGGCGCGAGGCAGTTGGTCGTGCACGAGGCGTTGGAGATGATCGTGTGCTGCGCGGGGTCGTAGTCGCCCTCGTTGACGCCCATCACGATCGTGACGTCCTCGTTCTTCGCGGGCGCGGAGATGATGACCTTCTTGGCGCCGCCGTCGATGTGCGCCTTCGCCTTCGTGGCGTCGGTGAAGAAGCCGGTCGACTCGATCACGATGTCGGCACCGACACCGCTCCAGTCGAGGGCGGCGGGGTCCCGCTCGGCGAAGACCTTGAAGGTCTGGCCGCTCGCGGTGATGTCGGTGTCGGTGTGCGAGACGTCGCCGTCGAGCCGACCGAGCGTGGAGTCGTACTTCAGCAACGTCGCCAGGGTCTTGTTGTCGGTCAGGTCGTTGACCGCGACGATCTCGATGTCGGCGCCGGAGGCCACGACAGCACGGAAGAAGTTGCGGCCGATCCGGCCGAACCCGTTGATACCTACGCGAACAGTCACTGCGGTTGCTCCTTGTGCGTTAGCTGGTGGGGCGAACGTCCGGGGTGGCCGGAGCCACGTCGCTCACGACCCTATCGTTCTGGTCTGACGCTGACACGACTGTGTCCGGCGTACGTGCGGGTAACTCCGGTCGCGCCAGGCCCCGGTGATCTCACCGGGGTTCGACCCGCACGTCGCGACCTCGTGCCTCGGTCGCGGTGCTTGCTCTCCCTGCCTTCGCCCACGCTGCGTGCTCGTTCCCCTCACGCAGCTGCTCAGGCATCCTCGGCGAGCATCTCCGGCGTCAGCGAGGCCTCGGTGTCGGGGATGCCCAGCTCCTCGGCGCGCTTGTCGGCCATCGCCAGCAGCCTGCGGATCCGACCCGCGATCGCGTCCTTGGTCAGCACCGGGTCGTGCAGCTGGCCGAGCTCCTCGAGGGAGGCCTGCTTGTGCTCGAGCCGGAGCTCGCCGGCCATCTTGAGGTGGTCGGGCACCTCGTCGCCGAGGATCTCCATCGCCCGGTCGACGCGTGCACCGGCGGCGACGGCCGCACGGGCGGAGCGGCGCAGGTTGGCGTCGTCGAAGTTGGCCAGGCGGTTCGCGGTGGCCCGGACCTCGCGGCGCATCCGGCGCTCCTCCCAGGCCATCAGCGACTCGTGGGCGCCGAGCCGGGTGAGCAGCTGGCCGATCGCGTCGCCGTCGCGGATGACGACCCGGTCGACGCCACGGACCTCGCGGGCCTTGGCGTGGATGCCGAGACGGCGGGCCACGCCGACGAGTGCCAGGGCCGCTTCCGGGCCGGGGCAGGTGACCTCGAGGGCCGACGAACGGCCGGGCTCGGTGAGCGAGCCGTGGGCCAGGAACGCGCCGCGCCAGGCCGCGACGGCGTCGCAGCCACCGCCGGACACGACGGCCGGCGGGAGGCCCCGCACGGGCCGGCCGCGCTGGTCGAGCAGGCCGGTCTGACGGGCCAGGGCCTCGCCGTCCTTGACGACGCGCACGATGTAGCGGCTGCCCTTGCGGATGCCGTTGCCCTGCACCATCACGACGTCCGACTGGTGGCCGTAGACCTCGGCGATGTTGGTGCGGAGGCGGCGGGCCGCCGCACCCGTGTCGAACTCCGCCTCGACGACGATCCGCCCGCTCACGATGTGGAGCCCGCCGGCGAAGCGCAGCATCGACGCCACCTCGGCCTTGCGGCAACACGTCTTCGTGATCTGGGTGCTCGACAGCTCCGCTTTCACCTGTGCCGTCATCGCCATGGGGCCGATCCTTTCACGCGAGTCAATCACCGTCGGACATGATCCCGGCGTACGCCGCGGCGAGCTTCACGGGGTCGTGCCGGGGGCTCCCGTCGTCGGCTCCGACGTCGGTGACGACGAGCCTGGCGCCGGTCGCCCGGACGAGGTGCTCGAGGTCGGCCAGCCCCTCGCGGACGCTGCGGGAATCGGCGAGGACGGCGTGCACACGTAGCTCCGGGGCGTGCTCGGCCAGCACCGCGAGGTGGTCGGCCGCCTCGAAGCCGTGGGTCTCCCCCGCCTGCTCGTCGAGGTTGAGCACGACGACCACCCGGGCATCGCTCGTGACGATCGCCTCACGCAGCGCGGGCACCATCAGGTGCGGGATCACCGAGGTGAACCACGAACCGGGGCCGAGCACCACCCAGTCGGCGGCGTGCACCGCATCGATGGCCTCGGGGCACGGCTTCGGGTCCGGCGGGTCGAGCGCGATCGTCGAGATCACGCCGTCCGTGGTGGCCACCTCGACCTGACCGCGGACCGTGGTCAGGGTGTCGCGATCACCGGGATCGATGCCGCGCACCTCAGCGGTGATGTCGAGCGGCGTGAGCGCCATCGGCAGAACGCGGCCGGAGGTGCCGAGCAGCCGACCCACCCAGTCGAGGGCGGCCACGGGGTCGCCGAGCTGCTCCCAGAGCCCGACGATGAGGAGGTTGCCGATCACGTGGCCGTTCATCTCGCCCTGGCCCGCGAACCGGTGCTGGAGCACGCGCGCCCAGGTGTCACCCCACTGGTTGTCGCCGCACAGCGCGGCCAGCGCCATCCGCAGGTCACCGGGTGGGAGGACACCGAACTCCGAGCGGAGGCGACCCGACGAGCCCCCGTTGTCGGCGACGGTGACCACGGCGGTGAGGTCGTCGATCACCAGGTCGTCGACGAGCAGGCGCAGCGCCTGGAGCGAGGCCGCGAGCCCGTGACCACCGCCGAACGCGACGACCGACTGGGCCCGTTCCTGGGCCCGCTCGTGGGCACGGTCCTGGGTCATGCGGGCATCACTCGCGCCCGAGGTCGCGGTGGGTGGCGCTGGTGACGTAGCCGGCGGTCGAGAGCCGGCGCGCGATCTCCTCCGACATCGCCACGCTGCGGTGCTTGCCGCCGGTGCAGCCGATCGCGACCGTCATGAACCGCTTGCCCTCACGGAGGTAGCCGGCCGCGACGCCCGCGAGCACGGGCACGTAGCCGTCGAGGAACTCCGCGGCACCCGGCTGGCTCATGACGTAGTCCGCGACGTCGGGGTCGCGACCCGTGTGGGCCCGGAGCGCGGGGATCCAGAACGGGTTGGGCAGGAAGCGCATGTCGGCGACGAAGTCGGCATCGACCGGGATGCCGTACTTGAAGCCGAAGCTCGTCACGGTGACCCGGAGCCGCGTGGAGTCGGGCGTGCCGAACGCCTCGGCGATCCGGTCGGTGAGCTCGTGCACGTTGAGGGACGTCGTGTCGATGACGAGGTCGGCGTCGCTGCGCAGGTCGGCGAGGACCTCGCGTTCACGGATCAGGCCGTCGAGGAGCCGGCCGCTGCCCTGCAGCGGGTGTGGGCGCCGGGCCGCCTCCTGGCGGCGCACGAGCACGTCGTCGGTGGCGTCGAGGAAGACGAGAGTGGCATGTCGACCGGTCGCTCCCAGGGCGAGGTTCTCCTGCAGGGACTGGAAGAACGACCCGGACCGGACGTCGACCACGACCGCGATCGGCTGCTCGATGCCCCGGCTCTCGTCGACCAGCCGGACCACCTCGCGGAGCACGCTCGGCGGCATGTTGTCGACGACGTAGTAGCCGAGGTCCTCGAGCTCCTTCGCCGCCGTGCTCCGGCCGGCACCGGTCATGCCGGTGACGACCACCAGCTCGCCGTGCTGCTCCGCGCCCATGTCAGGACTCCTCGATCTCGCCCGTGGCGGTGTTGACGCTCACAGTCTTGCTGGTCGCGGACCGCTGGGCGACGGCTTCCTTGATCGCCGCCGCTGTCTGCGGCCCGATCCCGGGGACCTGGGCGATCTCGTCGACCTCCGCGAGCCGCAGCTTCTTCAGCGAGCCGAAGTACTTGAGCAGGGTCTTGCGGCGCACCTCACCCAGACCGGGCACGTCGTCGAGGAGGCTCTCCACCATCGACTTGGAGCGCCGCGAGCGGTGGTGGGTGATCGCGAAGCGGTGGGCCTCGTCGCGGATCCGCTGGAGCAGGTAGAGGCCCTCGCTCGACCGCGGCAGGATGACCGGGTCCTCCTGGTCGGGCAGCCAGACCTCCTCCAGCCGCTTCGCCAGCCCGCAGACCGGGATGTCGACGATGCCCAGCTCGGTCAGCGCACGCTGCGCGGCCGCGACCTGGGGTGGCCCGCCGTCGACCACGACCAGGCCCGGCGCGTAGGCGAACTTGCGCGCTCGCCCGGTCTCGGGGTCGACCAGCATCGGCCCGTTCTCCGTGGTCACCTCGCTGCTGGAAGCCTGCTCGTCGAGGAGCCGGCGGAAGCGTCGGGTGATCACCTCGTGCATCGACGCCACGTCGTTCTGGCCGTCGACGCCGCGGATCACGAACCGGCGGTACTCGCTCTTGCGGGCCAGGCCGTCCTCGAAGACCACCATCGACGCGACGACCTCGGTGCCCTGGAGGTTGGAGACGTCGTAGCACTCGATCCGCAGCGGCACCTCGTCGAGGTCGAGCGCGTCCTGGATCTCCTCGAGCGCCCGGTTGCGCGTGGTCAGGTCGCTCGCCCGCTTCGTCTTGTGCAGCGCCAGTGACTGGGCGGCGTTCTGGGCGACGGTCTCCTGGAGCGCCAGCTTGGGCCCGCGCTGCGGCACCCGGATGGACACCTTGGTGCCGCGCAGGCCGCCGAGGAGCTGTTCGTAGGTCGCCACGTCGGGCGGCACGGCGGGGACCAGGATCTCGCGCGGGATCGCGTCGGCGGCGTCGGCGTCCGTGCCGGCGTAGAGCTGGAGGAGGAAGTCGTCGACCAGCTCGGCGGTGCCGCCCTCGTCGACGCGGTCGGCCACCCAGCCACGCTGACCGCGGATCCGCCCGCCGCGGACGTAGAAGATCTGCACCGCGACCTCGAGCGGGTCCTCGGCGAAGGCGATCACGTCGACGTCGGCGCCGTCGCCCAGCACCACGGCCTGCTTCTCGAGCGCCTTGTGCAGGGCGCCGAGGTCGTCACGCAGCCGCGCTGCCTTCTCGAAGTCGAGCGCGTCGGACGCGGCGTACATCTCCTTCTCGATGCGCCGGACGAACGCGTTGGTGTGGCCGGCCATGAAGTCGCAGAAGTCGTCGACGATCTGGCGGTGCTCCTCGGCGCTGACGTTGCCCACGCACGGCGCCGAGCACTTGTCGATGTAACCGAGCAGGCACGGCCGGCCGATCTGCGCGGACCGCTTGAAGACACCGTTGCTGCAGGACCGCATCGGGAACACGCGGAGCAGGATGTCGACCGTCTCGCGGATCGCCCAGGCGTGCCCGTAGGGCCCGAAGTAGCGGGTGCCCTTGCGCTTGGCGCCGCGCCCGACCATCACCCGCGGGAACTCCTCGCCGACGGTGACCGCCAGCCAGGGGTACGACTTGTCGTCGCGGTACTTGACGTTGAACCGCGGGTCGAACTCCTTGATCCAGGAGTACTCCAGCTGGAGCGCCTCGACCTCGGTCTTCACCACCGTCCACTCGACGCTCGCCGCCGCGGTCACCATCGTCGCCGTGCGGGGGTGGAGGTTGCCGATGTCCTGGAAGTACGACGACAACCGGGGCCGCAGGCTCTTCGCCTTGCCGACGTAGATGACCCGGCCCTTCGGGTCGCGGAACCGGTAGACCCCCGGCTGGGTGGGGATCGTGCCGGGCTCGGGACGGTACGAGAGCGGGCCTCGGGAGGTGCGGGACGGACGAGCGGGAGGCACGCCACAACCCTACGGGCCGCCGGGGACACGGGCCGGCGCGGACCGTGACCTTGTTTGTCTGGTGGATTACTCTACTTTCATGGTGGTCTGTCGCGATCTCTACGGCTACGCGCTCTCGTGCAACGCGGAGGCCGCCGCCGCGTTCAACCGCGGCGCGGGCGACCTGCTCCGGCTCCGGGCCGGCTCCGAGCGCGCCGTCGCCGCGTCCATCACCCTCGACCCGACCTTCGCGCTCGGCCACGCCACCCTCGCTCTCCTGGGCCACGAGCTGTGCGCCCCCGTCGACGTCCGGGCCCGGATGCGCGACGCCGTGCTGCACTCCTCGCGCGCGACGGCCCGCGAGCGCAGCCACATCCAGGCCGTGGCCGCCCACCTGCGCGGTGACTCCCGGCCGCTGGTGCGCCACCTCGCCGCCTACCCGCGCGACGCCGTGCTGCTCTCGACGGCGGTCCCGACCATCGCCTTCGCCGGCGTGACCGAGGTCCCCGAGGAGGCGTGGCGCATCGTCGAGAGCGCCGCCCCGGCGTACGGGGACGACTGGTGGTTCACCGGACTGCTGGCGTTCGTCCGCCAGGAGCAGCGCCGTTTCGACGAGGCGATGGAGCTCTCCTGCCGGTCGCTGGCCGAGGAGCCCGGCGCCGGGCACTCGGCGCACGCACGGGCGCACGCGCACTACGAGACCGGCGACCACCATGCCGGCCTGGCCTGGATGGACGGCTGGGTGGAGGGCGACGGCGCGTCGATCGAGAGCCTCAGCCACTTCTCCTGGCACGCCGCGCTGCACGAGCTGTCGCTCGGCGACCTGGACGCGGTCCGGCGCCGCTACGAGGCTCAGCTGAGGCCCGAGCACGGCCTCGGCTGTCGCGCCCTCGTCGACAGCGGCTCGCTCCTGGTCCGCTGGGCCCTGACGCCCGGCGCGACCGACGTGCCGGACATCGCCGAGGTCGCCGCCGTCGCCGGCCGCGGGACCCTCGAGCGGCCGGCGACGCCGTTCCTCGGCATGCACGCCGCCGTCGCCCTGCTGGCCCTCGGCGACGCGAGCGGGCTCGACCGTCTGGGCTCCTGGGCCGCGGCCCACCGCAACCCGGCCCAGCGCGAGGTCGTCGCACCGCTGGCGCAGGCGCTCGGGCAGCTGGCGGCCGGGCGCTGCTCGACGGCGGCCGACGCGCTGAAGGTGCTCCGGGACGCGACCTGGCGGCTGGGGGGCTCCGATGCTCAGCGCGAGATCGTCGAGGAGGCCCGGATCGCGGCGCTGCTGCGCGCCGGTCGGCTCGACGAGGCGCGGTCGCTGCTCGACGAGCGGCTCGACCGCCGGCACTCGCCGCGCGACGTGCGGTGGCGTGACGAGTGCCTGTCCCCCGCCCGCGGGAGCTGAGTCACGGGCTCAGGCGGTGGTGATCTCGCCGTCCTTGACCGTCACGGCGACCTCGGCGAGCGCGGTCGGCGCCGGCCCGCCCTGGACGGACCCGTCCTCGATGGAGAACGCGCTGCCGTGGCAGGTGCAGTTGATGGTGCCGCCGTCGACGTTCGCGACCAGGCAGCCCTGATGGGTGCAGACCGCCGAGAAGGCCTTGAACTCGCCGTTGGTCGGCTGGGTCACGACGAGCTTCTGATCGGCGTAGACGGTGCCGCCGCCGACGGGTACGTCGGACGCGGGCCCGAGGGTCTCGCCCGCGCTGGGCGTCGACCCACCGTCGATGGCGGTCGAACCGTCGCCCCCGCCGCAGGCAGCGAGCAGCGGAAGCCCCACCCCCACGACGGCAGCTCCGGTCAGGGCGTGTCGTCGGGTCAGTCCATCGGTGGTCACGGTCGTCATCCTCTCGACGTGCAGTCGTTGAACTTTCACCCTAGACAGGGAAGCTGTCAGATCCGGTGCCGGAGCATGAGAGTTCCATGAGAACTCCGGTGGGCTAGCTCGCCTGGCGCTTGGCTGCCGTCTTCTTGACCGCCGTCTCCTTGGCCGCCGTCTTCTTCGCGGCTGTCTTCTTGGCCGCCGTCTTCTTGGCCGCCGCCTTCTTCGCGACCGCCTTCTCGGCGGCCTTCTTGGCCGCCTTGGTGGTCGGCGGCGGGGTCGGCGCCTTCGGGGGGGCGACCTTGCGGGTGGGCTGCTTGGCGGCGCGGCCCTCGAGCAGCGGCGCGAGGAACTGGCCGGTGTAGCTCTCCGGGTTGGCCGCCACCGCCTCGGGCGTGCCCTCGGCCACCACCATGCCGCCGCGCGAACCGCCCTCGGGACCCATGTCGACCAGCCAGTCGGCGGTCTTGATGACGTCGAGGTTGTGCTCGATCACCAGCACCGAGTTGCCCTGGTCGACCAGGCGGCCGAGGACCAGCAGCAGCTTGCGGATGTCCTCGAAGTGGAGGCCGGTGGTGGGCTCGTCGAGCACGTAGACCGTGCGCCCGGTGGACCGCTTCTGCAGCTCCGAGGACAGCTTGACGCGCTGCGCCTCGCCGCCGGACAGCGTGGTCGCCGGCTGGCCGAGCCGGACGTAGCCGAGACCGACCTCGACCAGGGTCTTCATGTGCCGGGCGATCGCGGGCACCGCGGCGAAGAAGTCGGCGGCCTCCTCGATCGGCATGTCGAGGACCTCGGCGATGGTCTTGCCCTTGTAGTGCACCTCGAGCGTCTCGCGGTTGTAACGGGCCCCGTGGCAGACCTCGCACGGGACGTAGACGTCCGGCAGGAAGTTCATCTCGATCTTGATCGTGCCGTCGCCGGAGCACGCCTCGCACCGGCCGCCCTTGACGTTGAAGGAGAAGCGGCCCTGGAGGTAGCCGCGCATCTTCGCCTCGGGCGTCGCGGCGAAGAGCTTGCGGACGTGGTCGAAGACGCCGGTGTAGGTCGCCGGGTTGGACCGCGGGGTGCGGCCGATCGGTGACTGGTCGACGTGGATCACCTTGTCGACGTGCTCGAGACCGGTGATCTTCTGGTGTCGTCCGGGCACCGCGCGGGCGTTGTAGATCTGCTTGGCCAGCGACGTGTAGAGGATGTCGTTGACGAGCGTCGACTTGCCCGAGCCGGAGACGCCGGTCACGGCGACGAACAGCCCCAGCGGGAACGACACGTCGACGTCGCGCAGGTTGTGCTCGCGGGCGCCGTGCACGGTCAGCTCGCGGCCGGTCGTGCGTGGGCGTCGTACGGCGGGGACCGGGATCTCGCGGCGACCGGAGAGGTACTGGCCGGTCATCGAGTCGGGGTGGGCGAGCAGGCCCTCGACGCTGCCGCTGTGGACGACCTGGCCGCCGTGCTCGCCGGCGCCGGGCCCGATGTCGACGACCCAGTCGGCGACCCGGATGGTGTCCTCGTCGTGCTCGACGACGATCAGGGTGTTGCCGAGGTCCTTGAGCCGGACCAGGGTCTCGATCAGGCGGTGGTTGTCGCGCTGGTGGAGACCGATCGACGGCTCGTCGAGGACGTAGAGGACGCCGACCAGGCCGGCTCCGATCTGGGTGGCCAGGCGGATCCGCTGCGCCTCACCACCCGACAGGGAGCCCGACGGCCGGTCCAACGAGAGGTAGTCGAGGCCGACGTCGAGCAGGAAGTTGAGCCGCTCCTGGATCTCCTTGAGCACCCGCTCGCCGATCTGGCGCTCGCGCGCGGTGAGATCGAGGTTGCGCAGGTAGTCGGCGGTCTCGTTGATCGGCATCCGGCAGACCTCGGCGATGTTCTTGCCGCCGTCTTGGAGAGAGCCGCCGAGGGTGACCGACATCGACACCGGCTTGAGCCGGCTGCCACCACAGGTCGGGCAGGGCACCTCCCGCATGAACCCCTCGAAGCGGTCGCGACTGGTGTCGGACTCGGCCTCGCGGTGCCGCCGCTCGATGTAGGGCCGCACGCCCTCGAACTCGGCGTAGTAGGCCCGCTGCCGGCCGTAGCGGTTGCGGGTGACGACGTGCACCTTGGTGGAGTGGCCGTCGAGGATGGAGTTCTGCTGCTTGGTGGTGAGGTCTTGCCACGGGGTGTTGAGGTCGAAGCCGAGCTCGTCGCCCAGCGCCCCCATCAGCCGCAGGAAGTAGTCGGCCACGTGGGCCTGGCTCCACGGCTGGATCGCGCCCTCGCCGAGCGTCGCCTGCGGGTTGGGCACGACCAGCTCGGGGTCGACCTCCATCCGGGTGCCGAGGCCGTGGCAGGCCGGGCACGCGCCGAACGGCGAGTTGAACGAGAACGACCGCGGCTCGAGCTCGTCGGTGTCGATCGGGTGCTCGTTGGGGCACGCCATCTTCTCGCTGAACCGCAGCTCCCGGCCCGGGTCCTTCGCGTCGAGGTCGACGAAGTCGAAGAGCACCAGGCCGCCGGCGAGCTGCAGCGCGGTCTCGACCGAGTCGGTGAGCCGCCGCTTCGAGGAGTCCTTGACCGCGAGCCGGTCGACCACGACCTCGATCGTGTGCTTCTTCTGCTTGTCGAGCTTCGGCCCGTCCGTGAGCACGGCGTCGAGCGAGTAGGTCTCGCCGTCTACGCGAGCGCGGGAGAAACCCTGGGTCTGGAGCTGCTTGAAGAGCTCGACGTACTCGCCCTTGCGACCCCGGATCACCGGCGCCAGGACCTGGAACCGGCGGCCCTCCTCGAGCGACAGGATCTTGTCGACGATCTGCTGGGGCGTCTGCCGCTCGATCGGCGCGCCGCAGGTCGGGCAATGCGGCCGACCGGCGCGCGCGTAGAGCAGGCGCAGGTAGTCGTAGACCTCGGTGATCGTGCCGACGGTCGAGCGCGGGTTCTTGGAGGTGGACTTCTGGTCGATGGAGACCGCGGGCGACAGGCCCTCGATGAAGTCGACGTCGGGCTTGTCCATCTGGCCCAGGAACTGGCGGGCGTACGCCGACAGCGACTCGACGTAGCGGCGCTGGCCCTCGGCGAAGATCGTGTCGAACGCGAGCGACGACTTGCCGGACCCGGAGAGGCCCGTGAAGACGATCAGGGAGTCCCGGGGCAGGTCGATCGAGACATCCTTGAGGTTGTGCTCGCGCGCTCCCCGGATGATGAGCTGATCCGCCACTGCTAACCCCTCGTCTTCGAACATGTGTTCGCTACTCTAACCGACCCGAAACAGGCACAACGAGCACACGTGCGCCGGTGTTCCCACGATCTCACGGGCCACCGACAGTCCTCCGGTCGCGGCCGATCCGGCAGGATGGGGCCCATGTCCGAGCAGAAGAGCCAGGCCATCGCCGAGGAGCTCCTCGCGGAGGCGACCCGCCGGCTGGTCCGGACCGCCGACGGCCTCGCCGACGACGAGTACGGCGCACCGAGCGGCCTCCCCGACTGGACCCGCGGCCACGTGCTCGCGCACCTCACGCTCAACGCCGAGGGGCTCGCCGGCGCGCTCGGCGGGATCGTCGAGGGCGAGCGGGTGCCGATGTATGCGTCCCAGGAGGCTCGGGACGGCGACATCGCCGCGCTGGCCGCGCAGGGGCCCTCGGCGATCCGCACCCGACTGCTGGGCGCGTGCACCGACCTCGCGGCCGCGTTCGCCGCCGTGCCCGAGGACCAGTGGGACACCACCGTCGACCGGGTCCCCGGCGGCCGCACCTTCACCGTCGGCGACGTGCCCGCCATGCGGTTGCGCGAGGTGGAGATCCACCACGCCGACCTGGCCGCCGGCTACGACTGCCGCAGCTGGTCGCCGGAGTTCGTGGTGTTGCTGCTCGACGCGATGGCCCACCGGGACCCCTCGTCCGAGCCGTTCACGGTCCGGGCCACCGACCTCCGGCGCACCTGGCCGTTCGGCGCGGGCGGCCCGACCGTCTCGGGCACCGGCGCCGAGCTCGGTTGGTGGCTCACCGGGCGCGGGACCGGCGAAGGACTGACCAGCGACAGCGGCGCCCTGCCGCAGATCGGAACGTGGTGACGATGAGCGAGTACACCGGACGGGTGAAGCCGGGCGGTCCGCCCGACGTGCGCGAGCTGGCGCACCTGACGATCACCAAGGTCGCCGTCGACCCCCAGATGTCCAACAACTGCTACCTCCTGCGGTGCCAGCACACCGGCGACCAGGTGCTGGTCGACGCGGCCGCCGAGCCCGACACCCTGCTCCCGCTCATCGGCGACGCCGGCCTCAGCGCCGTCGCGACGACCCACCGGCACTGGGACCACCACCGTGCGCTCGCCGCCGTGGTGGCGGCGACCGGCGCCGAGGTCGTGGCCGGCGCTCCGGACGCGGCGGACATCACCGAGCAGACCGGCGTACCGGTCACCCGGACGCTCGCCCAGGGCGACACCGTCGCGGTCGGCGACTGCACCCTCGAGGTGATCGCGATCGCGGGTCACACCCCCGGCTCGATCGCCCTCCTGTACGACGACCCCGACGGCCACCCGCACCTCTTCACCGGCGACTCGCTCTTCCCGGGCGGCGTGGGGAACACCTTCGGCGACGAGGGCGCGTTCCTCCAGCTGATCAGCGACGTCGAGACCAAGGTCTTCCAGCGGCTCCCCGACGACACCTGGTTCTACCCCGGGCACGGGGACGACTCGACGATCGGCGCCGAGCGCCCGTCGCTCGGCGAGTGGCGCGAGCGCGGCTGGTAGCCGCCGTCGGCTCGTGGTCGGGCCCGATCAGGCGGCGGACGGCCAGTCGTCGTGGTCGTCGTCCGGGTTGCTCGCGTCGATCGGGGAGAACGGCGTGAGGCCGGGGTCCGCGATCGGCGGCAGCGACTCGAAGCGCCGCAGCTCGCCAGGCTCGACGGTGCTGGTCTCCCAGTCGTCGAGGTCGGCCAGGGTCAGGTCGGCGTACGCCGGGACGGCGTCGAGATCGAGAAGCTCGTCGCGCGGCATGCCCGCCGGGAGCGTGTCCTGGCTGAGGCTCGCGAAGACGTAGAGCGACTGCCAGTCCGGAGCCGTGCCGGCGTCGAGGTGGTCGAGGAGCGTGTCCTCGGCCAGGTCGGCGTCGATCACCAGGACCACCTTGTCGGTGCCGTACCGGTCGGCCCAGCGCCACATCGTGCGGGCACCGATCCGACGACTGTCGGCGTGGCGCGTGACGCGCTCGACGGTGGCGGCCGGGATCGAGTCGGCGAGCAGCAGGTTCTCCACGTCGAGCCGGTTGACCCGGTCCGGGTGCTGCCGCAGCTGACGGAAACGGCGGTCGAGGTCGCGCCGTCGGGTGGCATGGTCAGCAGGTCGCGTGGCGGTGGCGGCAATGGCCCACCCGAGGCAGGTCACGGTGATCAAGCACAGACCGAGAAGCATGGCTCATCCCTCATTTCCGTCCGAACCCGGTGGCCGAGCCCCTCAGCGGAGGACTGGGAGCTGCCGGCCGGAGTTCACGTGTCGCCCTTCATGGAGGACGGGAAGTTACCCGCGAGTCATCGATGGCAGTCATCACATTGCCCATTCGATGCGCGTGGGCTAGACCGGAGGTCAGTGGTAGGTGACCTTCACGGTGTCGGTCACGGGGATCGACTGGCAGCCGAGCCGGATGCCCTCCGCCAGGTCCTCCGCGTCCAGGACGTCGTTGTGCAGCATCTCGACCTCACCCTGCAGCAGGCGGATCGCGCACGCCGAGCACTCCCCCTCACGGCAGGAGTACGGCGCCTTGACGCCCTTCGACTCCAGGTGGTCGAGCAGCTTGGTGCCCGGCGCCCAGTCGTCGAACGTGTAGTCCTGGCCGTCGAGCTCGACCTCGAGCTTGACCGGGCCCTGCGGGCCCACATCGTCCGGGGCGGCCGCGGCCGCCTCGTCCACGACGTCGTCGGGGTCGGTCTCGGCGTCCTCGATCTCGTGCTCGGCGACCTCCTGGTCGTGCAGGTCGCCGAACGGGTTGCCGCCCAGCGAGATGAACCGCTCCTGGTGCCGCCGCTCGCGTGGGAACTCCAGCTCCTTGAGCGCGGCCACCGTGATCTTCATGAACGGCGCCGGCCCGCACACGAACGCGTCGTAGGACGTGAACGTCGACGCGAAGGCCTTCATCTGGTCCTGGCTGGGCAGCCCCTGCACGGACTCGAGCCAGTGCACGACGACCAGCCGGTCGGGGTGCGCGCGGGCCATCTCGGCGAGCTCCTCGGCGAAGATCACCGACCGCTCGTCGCGGTTGGCGTAGAAGAGCACGATCTTGCCGGTGCCCTGCTGGAGCGCCGTCCGGGTGATCGAGATGACCGGGGTGATCCCGCTGCCGCCCGCGAAGAGCAGCAGGTCCGCGCTCAGCGACGCCGGCGTGAAGATGCCGCTCGGCGGCAGCACCCGCATCGTGTCGCCCTGGCGGAGGTGGTCGCAGATCCAGTTCGACGCGTAGCCGTCGGCGGTCCGCTTCACGGTGATGGTGAGCAGGCGCCCGCCGCCGGGGCTGCTCGACAAGGAGTAGCAGCGGGCGGCGACGCCGGTCCGGTCGCTCGGGACGGCGAGCGTCAGGAACTGGCCCGGCTTGTAGGCGAAGCGCTCCGCCAGGTCGTCCGGGACCGCGAAGGACACCGAGTGGGCGTCAGCGGTCTCCTCGACCACCTCCGCGACGCGGAGCTCGAAGGAGTCGTCCATTCGTGTCAGTACCCGTCCTCGGCGCCGATCGGGACCCGTCCATCGCGTACCGCCGCCTCGACGCTGGCGATCATCCGCGGGCAACCGTACTTCACGGCACGGCCGTCGGTACGGCGGGCGAACTCCGGGCACTGACCGCGCGCCTCGGCGGACCACTGGATGGACGTGTGGTGCTCGCTGTTCTTCTTGACGCCGACAGTGGCCAGGCAGTCGAGACAGGCGACGTCGACCAGCCGGGCCCGGGTGTAGAGGCGCTGGTCCTCCAGCGTGTCCGAGCTGGTGGGGACGAAGGAGGCCACCTGTCAGGTGCCCGTCATGATCGGGGGCGAGCCCGCGTCGACCGACTCGGCCGCCTCGTCCTCGACCGCCTTCCGGGCGAGGTTCTCCGCGACCTCCTCGTGCCAGTACTCGTTCGCCTTCGTGGTGTCGACCTCGAACTCGAAGCGGTTGGTCATCTCCGGGTCGACGTCGGCCTGGTCCGTGTAGAACTGCTCGTACCAGCGGCGGAGCTGGTAGACGGGCCCGTCCTCCTCGCAGAGGAGCGGGTTCTGCACCGGCACCTTGTTCTTCCAGATGTGCACGTCCTGGAGGAAGCCGCCGCCGAACATCTCGGCGTACTTCTTCGAGATGTACTGCGCGGTCTCGTCGTCGATCCCCTCGGGCTTCTTGACCGTGATGCCGTACTGCAGCGTGAACGAGTCGGGCCCGGTCGGGAGGTGGCAGTTGATCAGGATCACCTCGGTCTCGAAGCCCTTGTAGTCGACCTGGAGCCAGTTGATCATGTACGCCGGTCCGAAGTAGGTCGCCTCGGACTTGAGGAACATCTCGGCGTCGCCGTACCCGCCGGTCTTGTCGGGCCGGCCCTTCGACTCCATGTACTGCGTGGCGACGGTGCCCTCGAAGACGTTGCGGAAGCTCGTCGGGAACGAGAAGTGCACGTAGTAGAAGTGCGCCATGTCGACGACGTTGTCGATGAGCTCACGGCAGTGGGAGCCGACGATCGGCTCGACGGCCCAGGTCCAGTCGGTGTACTCGTCGGTGCCGACGCCCGGCAGCTCGGGCGGGAGGATGTCCAGGTCGGGCGCGGAGCCCTCGGTGTCGTGCCAGACCAGCACCTGGTCGTTGCGGATCACGACGGGATACCTCTGGGTGCGGGCCCGCAGCGGCACCCGGCGCGCGTACGGGATCGCCTTGCACTTGCCGTCGCCGCCCCAGCGCCAGTCGTGGAAGGGGCACGCGACCTCGTCGCCCTTGACCGAGCCCTGGGTGAGGTCGCCGCCCATGTGCCGGCAGTAGCCGTCGAGGACGTTGATGTCGCCCCGGGTGTCCTGCCAGACGACGAGCTTGCCGCCGAACGCGTCGATGCCGTGAGGCTTGCCGTCCGCGAAGCTCTCCTTGAGACCCAGGCAGTGCCAGCCGCGCGCGAAGCGCTCCGGGGGCGTGCCGTGGTCGAGGGCTCTGACCTTCGTGGCCCTGTCGGTTGCAACGTCACTCATGGCCGGCCTCCAGCTCGATCTGGACCAAAACAAGAACAGGTTATAGTTTTTGGGGAGCCGACACCACCGCACCCCCTAGATCGTGCGCGAACCCCGTTCGTGGCAGCGCCACTTCAGGAGAGCAGGAAGCCCATGCACATCGCCCTCACTCCCGATCAGCTGAGCCTGCGGGAGGAGCTGCGCGAGTACTTCGCCACCCTCGTCACCCCCGAGGTGAGAGCCGGCCTGGCCTCCGCGACCGGCGAGTTCGGCGACGACCTGGTCTACAAGTCGGTGATCCGGCAGCTCGGCACCGACGGCTGGCTCGGCATCGGCTGGCCGGAGGAGTACGGCGGCCAGGCTCGCTCGATGGTCGACCAGCTGATCTTCACCGACGCCGCCGCGGTGGCCGGCGTGCCGATCCCCTACCTGACGCTCAACACGGTGGGGCCGACGATCATGCGCTACGGCACCGACGAGCAGAAGGAGTACTTCCTCCCGCGGATCCTCGCCGGCGACCTGCACTTCTCGATCGGCTACTCGGAGCCCGACTCCGGCACCGACCTCGCGTCGCTTCGGACCCGGGCCGTCCGCGAGGGCGACGAGTGGGTCATCAACGGCCAGAAGATGTGGACCTCCCTCATCCAGTACGCCGACTGGATCTGGCTGGCCTGCCGCACCGACCCCGACCTGCCCCGCCACAAGGGCCTGTCGATGATCCTGGTGCCGGCCGACTCCCCCGGCTTCTCCTACACGCCGGTGCACACCGTTGCCGGCGTGAGCACCAGCGCGACGTACTACGAGGACGTGCGGGTGCCGGCGGCCAACCTGGTCGGCGAGCTCAACGGCGGCTGGTCGCTGATGACCAACCAGCTCAACCACGAGCGGGTCGCGCTCACCTCGGCCGCACCGCTGACCTACTCGATCGACCTGGTCCGGCGCTGGGCGCAGGAGACCAAGAACCCCGACGGCCACCGGGTGATCGACTCCGAGTGGGTGCAGATCGCGCTCGGCCGGGCACACGCCCGCACCACCGCGCTCGCCCTCATCAACTGGAAGCTCGCGGCCGACGCCGACGCCGGGGTCGACCTGTCCCCCGCCGAGGCCTCCGCGACCAAGATCTACGGCTCCGAGCTGGCCACCGAGGTCTACCGCTCGCTGATGGAGATCGTCGGGCCGAACGCCGGCATCACCAGCGACTCCGAGGGCGCCGTGCTCGCGGGCCGCCTGGAGCGCTTCCACCGCTCCGCCCTGGTGATGACCTTCGGGGGCGGCACCAACGAGATCCAGCGCGACATCATCGGCTACGTCGCCCTCGGCCTCCCCGCCGCGAAGAGGAACTGAGGAGCAGTCATGGACTTCCGTTTCACGCAGGAGCAGGACGAGGCCGCCGAGCTGGCCGCCGGGATCCTGAAGGACCGCGCCACCAACGAGCGGCTCAAGGCCGTCGAGGCCGAGGGTGACCGTTTCGACCGCGACCTCTGGGCCGAGCTCGGCACCGCCGGCCTGCTCGGGCTCGCGCTGCCGGAGGAGCACGGCGGCGCCGGCCTCGGCATCATCGAGCTCTGCCGGGTGCTGGTCGAGGTCGGCCGCAAGGTCGCGCCCGTCCCCCTGGCCGCGCACGGCCCCGCGTCGCGCCTGATCGCCGAGCTCGGCTCCGACGCCCAGCAGCGGCAGTGGCTGCCGGGCGCCGCCTCGGGTGCCACCGTGCTGACGGCCGCCGTGGCCGAGGAGCGCGCCTTCTCGCCCGAGCGGCCCACGACGGCGGCCACGCCCGACGGCTCGTCGTACCGGATCACCGGCAGCAAGGCGATCGTCCCGGCCGGGCCGTACGCCGATGCCTTCCTGGTGCCGGCCGAGACCCCGTCGGGTGTCGGGGTCTTCCTCGTCCAGCCCGGCGACCCGGGCGTCACCGTCGTCGCGCAGACGTTCTCCGACGGGGACGGTGTGGCCCGGCTCGACCTCGACGCCGCCGAGATCCCCGCCGACCGGCTCGTGGGTGAGACCGACGGCGTGGCCGACGACCGGCTGCGCCAGCTCCTCGTGCTCGCCGCCTCCGCCGAGCAGCTCGGCATCACCGAGGGCGCGCTGAAGCTGACCTCGACGTACGCCAAGACCCGTGAGCAGTTCGGCCGGCCGATCGGCACCTTCCAGGCCGTCTCGCAGCGGCTGGCCGACGGCTTCATCGACGTGCTCGCGCAGCGGCTCGCGCTCTGGCAGGCCGCCTGGCGCGTCCAGGAGGGGCTGCCCGCCGACAGCGAGATCGCGATCGCCAAGCTGTGGGCGGCCGACGCCGGCCACCGGCTCGCCCACACGACCGTGCACGTGCACGGCGGGGTCGGCATCGACCTCGACGGCGAGGCGCACCGCTACTTCACGAGCGCCAAGCGCTTCGAGTTCCTGCACGGAGGCAGCACCGAGCAGGCGCTGAACGTCGGTCGCATCCTGGCGGCTGAGCCGGCCTAGGGGTCTCGACACGCTCGCCGGCGCTCGGTCCTCGACCACCGAGCGTTCGTCGGCCGGATCGCGCCGCGCCGGCAGACCTCAGGGCGCGGGCGACGGCTGCGTGTCCGCGTCGGTGAAGGGCGTGCCACCGCCGAAACCGTCGCTGACCTGGGCGAGGTCGAGGACCCGATAGGGCGCCGCGCTGCTCGTCGCCCGCGTCCGCAGCGCCGCCAGCGGCACCTCGGCGCGGGACGCGACCACGACCAGGTTGCCCAGCCGCCGGGCACGCAGCGTGGCCGGCTCCGCCGTGAGCAGCAGCTCGGGGAACGACGTGCGGACCGCGGCGACGACCCGCCGGGTCCACCCGAACGGCGCCCGGTCGGTGAGGTTCAGCACCAGGAGCCCGGCCGGCTCGAGCACTCTCGCCACCTCGGCGAAGAACTCGGTGGTCACCAGCTCCGGGGGCACCCGGGCGTCGTCGAACGCGTCGAGCACGACCAGCTCGGCGTGAGCGTCCCTCAGGGCGGCGACGCCGGAGCGGCCGTCGACCGGACGGACCTTGATCCCGCTCTGCCGCGGCAGCGGCAGCTCGACGCGGACCCGCTCGGTGACGTCGGCAGCGGGCTCGAGCACGATCTGGGGCGAGCGCGGGCGCCGCGTGGCGACGTACCTCGGCAGCGTCATGGCGGCGCCGCCGATGTGCACGACGCGCACGGGGTCGCCCGGCCTCCCCCACGCGTCGACGACGTCGGCGAGCCGGCGTACGTACTCGAACTCGATCCGCGTCGGGTCGTCGAGGTCGACGTGCGACTGGCTCATCCCGGACATCCGGAGGACGAAGCTGCCCGGCCGGTCGCCGGGGACGATCTCGGCCGCGCTCACCGTAGGTCGTAGCTGCCGGGGACCCGGACACGGTCGTGGGACGACGGGCTGGCGTCGGTGCGGAACAGGCCGGTGTAGGTGTCGACCCGGATCGTGGTGGGCTGGGGCGGGACGCACCGCGCCGGAACGTCGAGCTGGACGGTCGTGCCGCGTCTGGACCTGGACTGCAGCGGCTCGCAGCCGCGGTAGTGGCCCTCGTCGTCGAGGTAGCGATCGGCGTAGGCCCAGTCGTGGTGCTGAGGGCTGAAGCCGATCGACGCGTGCCACCCCTGGCCGCTGCCGGCGGGCGGGAGGAGCTCGACGAGCACCAGCTGGTCGAACCGCTTGCTGCCCGTGAGCCGCGCGACCGTCACGCTCAGGCGCACCGAGCCGTCGTCGCCGACGGGCGTGAGCGTGACGTCGCTGACGTCGATGCTGCGCAACTGCCTGCCGGACAGGTGGTGGACACCGGCGTACACGTGGACGTCACCGGTCGGGTCGCTGACCTGCACCAGCGGGTCGGCGGGCGCAGCCGCCGCGGGGAGCGCCGCCCACGCCAGCAGGGCGGGCAGGACCAGGGCAGCCAGTCTCCTCATCGCCGTGTGCTCCCGTCGTCGGGCCCGGCGGCCACCGGGCGGGTCGCCATCCTCGCAGCCGGGCCCGGCCGGGGGCAGGGTCCGAGGTCACGGAGCCTTGGTAGCGTTCGTCCCGCCAGTCGAACCACCTCGGTGGTCAGGGAACCCGGTGAGAGTCCGGGACTGACGCGCAGCGGTATGGGTGACGGGCGGGACACGCCGGGGGCGACCTCGACAGCCACTGGATCGCTGATCCGGGAAGGCGTCCCGTGCCGGTCGAACCCGAGTCCGAAGACCTGCTGGCTCCGACGACAACGGTCGTCGGGTCCCGCGGGCTCCGCGCACGAGCCCCTGACCGCGGAGGACCTCGTGTCGACCACCACCCGAACCCGTCGTGACCTGTGCCCGGGCGTCCTCCGCCCGTGGCCCGCCGAGGACGGCCACCTCGTCCGGCTGCGCGTGCCGGGCGGCCAGCTGCCCGCTGGGTCGTTGGCCGCGCTGGTCGAGGTCGCTCGTGAGTACGGCGACGGCGACGTGCACCTGACGGGCCGGGCCAACCTCCAGCTGCGCGGCCTCGGCGACGTCTCCCCCGCCGTGGTCGACGCCATCGAGGCGACCGGGCTGCTGCCGTCGCGGTCCCACGAGCTGGTGCGCAACGTGATGGCGTCTCCGCTGACCGGCCTCGCCGGCGGCCGGACCGACCTGCGGCCGGTGGTGGTCGCCCTGGACCGGCTCGTGTGTGCGGACCCGGCGCTGGCCGCGCTGCCGGGGCGGTTCCTCTTCGTGCTGGACGACGGTCGCGGCGACCTCGCCGAACGGTCCTGCGATCTCGGGCTGGTCGCGCTCGACGACGGCCGCGCGCAGCTGCGGGTCGGCCCGTCGTGGGGGACGCTGGTGCCGCTGGCCGACGCTGCCGAGGCCCTGGTCGAGCTGGCCCGCCGCTTCCTCGACGTACGAGGTGAGGGGCCGGAGGCACCCTGGCACGTCGCCGAGCTGCCGGCGCCGCTCGTCGACCCGGTGCCACCGGACCCGCGCGCGCACGTCAGCGCGCCACCGCTGCCGTACGGCGCCGTCGCCGGCGGCACCCACGTCGAGGCGCCGGACGGCGTGGTCGACCCGGCCTCGGTCGCGGACGCCATCCTGGTCACCCCGTGGCGCGGCGTCCTGGTGACCCGATGACGACGCCGCAGCGGCCCCCGCGTCGCTACGCCTACGAAGACGACGGTCCGGCGATCTACGTCGACTCGTTCGCGACCATCCGACGGGAGGCGCGGCTCGACCGGGTGCCGGCCGACGCCGAGAAGCTCGCCGTCCGGATGATCCACGGCTCCGGCCAGGTGGATCTCGTCGACGACCTCGTCGTGCACCCCCTGCTCGTCGGGTCCGCGCGGGCCGCGCTGATGACCGGCGCGCCGATCCTCGCCGACGCCCGGATGGTCGCCACGGGTGTCACCGCCGGTCGGCTCCCGGCGGGCAACGACGTGCACTGCTTCCTCACCGACGAACGAGTCCCCGAGCTGGCCCGGGCATGGGGGACGACCCGGACGGCGGCCGCCGTCTCGCTGTGGGCGCCCCACCTCGACGGCGCCGTGGTCGCGATCGGCAACGCCCCGACCGCGCTCTTCCACCTGCTCGAGATGCTCGTCGACGGAGCCCCGAGGCCGGCCGCGATCATCGGCTGCCCGGTGGGCTTCATCGGTGCCGCCGAGTCCAAGGCGGCGCTGGCGTCGTTCGCCGAGGACCACGGCATCGACGTCCCGTTCGTCACCGTGCGCGGGCGTCGCGGCGGCTCCGCGATGGCGTCGTCCGCCGTCAACGCGCTCGCCCAGGAGCAGGAGTGACCGGGCGGTTCTACGGCGTCGGCGTCGGGCCCGGGGACCCGGAGCTGGTGACCCTGAAGGCGGCTCGGCTGATCGCGGCCGCGGACGTCGTGGCCTACCACTCAGGCGTCGGCAAGCAGTCGAACGCCCGCCGCATCGCGGCCTCGTTGATCCCCGCGGGAGCCGTCGAGGAGGAGCTGCGCTACCCGGTCACCACCGGGACGACCTCGCACCCGGGCGGCTACGCCGGCGCGATGGTCGACTTCTACGAGGAGTCGGCGGAGCGGCTCGCCGTACACCTCGCGGCGGGGCGGACGGTCGTGCTCCTGGCCGAGGGCGACCCGCTCTTCTACGGGTCCTACATGTACATGCACGACCGGCTCTCGGAGCGGTTCGTCACCGAGGTGGTGGCGGGGGTGCCGGCCTTCGCGGCCGCGGCCGCGACGGTGGCGTCGCCGTTGGTGCGCCAGACCGACGTGCTGACGATCCTGCCCGGCACCCTGCCCGAGCCCGAGCTCGCGCGCCGGCTCGCGGACACGGACGGCGCGATCATCATGAAGCTCGGCCGCACCTTCCCCGCCGTCCGACGGGCGCTCGAGGCCGCCGGCCGGCTGGAGCACGCGGTCTACGTCGAGCGGGCCTCCATGCCGGCCGAGCGCTGGCTTCCGGTCGCCGACGTCGACCCCGCGACGGTGCCGTACTTCTCGCTGATCGTCGTGCCTGGTGACACGGCCGGCCGCGACCGTCGGTCTACGGTTTGGTCCCAAACCGCAACATTTCCGGCTGAAAACCTGCGGTTTGGGACCAAACCGCAACCCTGCGAGCTGCTGGTGGTCGGTCTCGGGCCCGGGCCGGAGGAGTGGGTGACGCCGGAGGTGACGGCCGCGCTGGCCGAGGTGGATCACGTCGTGGGCTACGCGCCGTACGTCAACCGGGTCCCGCAGCGGGCCGGGCTGACCCGGCACGCGTCGGGCAACAGCGTCGAGCTGGACCGGGCCCGGCTCGCGCTCGGGCTGGCGCTGCGGGGCGAGCGGGTCGCCGTCGTGTCCGGCGGCGACGCCGGGGTGTTCGGGATGGCGGCGGCGGTCTTCGAGGCGGCCGAGGACCCGGCGTACGCCGGGGTCGCGGTGCGGGTGCTCCCCGGGGTGAGCGCCGTGCAGGCGGTCGCGGCCAGGGCCGGTGCGCCGATCGGCGCGGACTTCGCGGTGATCAGCCTCTCCGACCGGCTCAAGCCGTGGTCGGTGGTCGAGAAGCGGCTCGTCGCGATCGCCCAGGCCGACCTGGTGCTCGCGATCTACAACCCGGCGTCACGCTCGCGCACCGAGCAGGTGGTGCGGGCCCAGAAGCTGCTGCTCGAGCACCGCTGCGCCGACACCGCGGTCGTCGTCGGCCGCGACGTCGGGCGGGCGGAGGAGTCGCTGACCGTCACGACGCTGGCCGAGCTGGACGCCGGGGCGATCGACATGAAGTGCCTGCTGATCGTGGGGGCGTCGAGCACCCGGGTCAGCCCCACCGGCGCGGTGTGGACGCCGCGGTCGGTGGGCTGACCACGAGCGGACTACTTCGCAGCGTCCGTCATGCACTTCGTCATGTCGTCGGTCACGATCGACTGGAGGGCCTCCTGGTCCTCGTCGCTCGCCTCGTAGTCCTCGTCGCCGTCGGCGATCGCCTGCAGGCCCTCGTCGGAGATGTCGGAGTCGTAGAAGGCCTGGGCGATGCAGTCGACGGCGCCGTCGGGGACGTCGCCGCCGAGCTCGTCGGCCATGCTGCCCTGGACGCCGTCGGCGACCTCGTCGACCGACGGGCGGCCGCCGCCGCCGTCGTCGCCACCCCCGCACGCGGAGGTGAAGCCGAGGACGAGGACGGCGGAGGCGAGGAGCAGGATTGGACGCTTCATGACGATGCCTGTTCTGTGATGGGGATCCGCCGGCAGGTCCGTCCGCGGCGGGATGACCTCACCCTTCCCCCGCGTCACCACTCCACACCCACGACCCAGACGATTTTCCGACGATCTCTCACCGATGACGGCCGGCGGAGTACAGCCAGGACTCCCCACCGTCGCCGGCCAGCGCCCGGCCGACCAGGATCACCGCGGCCCGCCGCAGGCCGGCGGCCTCGACCCGGTCGGCGATGTCGCCGACGGTGCCACGCAGCACCAGCTCGTCGGGCTGGGAGGCGCGGTAGGCGACCACGACCGGGCAGTCGGCGCCGTACTCCCCGACCAGCTCGGCCATCACCTCGCGGGTCCGGGTGATCGCGAGGTGCAGCACCAGCGTCGCACGGGTGGCCGCGAACGCCGCGAGCGACTCCGTCTCGGGCATCACGGTGGAGCGCGCCTGCGCCCGGGTCAGCACCACCGACTGCGAGACGAGCGGGACGGTGAGCTCGCGGCCGACCAGGGCGGCAGCGGCGGCGTACGCCGGCACCCCGGGAGTGACGTCCCACGGCACCCCGGCCGCGTCGAGGCGTCGCGTCTGCTCGGCGGCCGCGGAGTAGACGGAGGGGTCGCCCGAGGTGAGGCGGACGACGTCCAGCCCCGCGGCGTGGGCGCCGACCAGCTCGTCGACGATCCGGTCGAGGTCGAGGTCCTGGGTGTCGACGAGCCGCGCGTCGGGGCGGCAGTGCGCGAGCACCGCGGCGTCGAGGTAGGTGCCCGGGTAGAGCACCACGTCCGCTGCGGCCAGCATCGCCGCCGCCCGCAGGGTGATCAGGTCGGCGGCGCCGGGCCCGGCGCCGACGAAGTGGACGGTCATGGCTTGCTCCAGCTCCACTGGGTGACGGCGCGGGCCGGCGTCCAGCCGCTGAAGGAACCGATCGGCGCGGCGTGCTCGACCGAGAGCCGGGTCAGCTCGCCGCCGCGGGCGCCGTACGCCGTGGCCAGCAGCGACTCGGTCTCGAGCGTCACTCCGTGCACGACGAGCCGGCCGCCGGGCGCGAGCCGGTCGACGCAGGCGTCCAGGAGCCCGGGCGCGGTCGCTCCGCCCCCGACGAAGACGGCGTCGGGCGCGGGCAGGTCGGCGAGCGCGTCGGGCGCCCGTCCGTGCACCACGCGCAGGGTGGGTACGCCGAGGCGCCCGGCGTTGCGGCCGATCCGGCCGGCGCGCTCGGCGTCGGACTCCACCGCGATCGTCCAGCAGCGCGGGTGGGCGCGCATCCACTCGATGCCGACCGAGCCGGCGCCGGCGCCGACGTCCCACAGCAGCTGGCCCGGCTGCGGAGCGAGGCGGGCCAGGGCGCTGGCGCGCAGGTCGCGCTTGGTCAGCTGGCCGTCGTGCTCGAACACGTCGTCCGGCAGCCCCGCCGTCCACGACGCCACGACCGGTCCACGCAGCTCGAAGGCGACCACGTTGAGCGCGGGCGCCGAACCCTCCCAGGTCGCAGCGGTGGCCTCGACCCGCGACTCGTCGGCGGTCCCGAGGTTGCCGAGCACGGTCATCACGGTGTCGCCGTACCCCGCCTCGGCCAGCAGGCCGGCCAGCTCGGTGGGCGTGTGCGCGCCGGCGGACAGCACGATCACCCGGTGGCCCGGCGCCAGCGTGCGCAGCACCGCGTGGGGGTCTCGGCCGACGACCGAGACGACGTCGAGCGACTCCGACGGCCACGCCATCCGGGCCCGCGCCAGCGCCACCGACGAGAGCGCCGGCTCGATGCGCACGGCACCCTCGCCGAGCAGCGCGATCAGCGTGGAGCCGATCCCGGAGACGAGCGGGTCGCCCGAGGCGAGCGCGACGACGTCCCGCCCGGCGTGCCGTTGGAGCAGCGCCGGCAGGTTGTCGCGCAACGGCGAGGGCCACGGCTCACGGACCACGTCGAGGGTGTCGGGCAGCATCGCCAGGTGCCGGGCTCCGCCCAGGATCACGTCGGCGGTCAGCAGCCGCCGCCAGCTCGCCTCCGGCACGCTGGTCCAGCCGTCCGCGCCGATCCCGATCACGGTGATCAGCGGCTCGCGGTCGTCGGGGCTCGGCACGATCCCAGACCCTAGCCGTACGATTCCGCGGTGCTCACCGCCACCGATCCGCTGCCCGCCCGGCCCGCGCGGGTGCTGGTCGCCGGGGTGAGCGGTTCGGGCAAGACCACCCTCGCCGCCCGTGTCGGCGCGGTGCTCGGCATCCCGCACACCGAGATCGACAGCCTGTTCCACGGTCCGGACTGGACGCCGCGGCCGAGCTTGGAGGTGGAGGTGGACGCCTTCACCTCCGAGCCGTCGTGGGTGACCGAGTGGCAGTACTCCAGCGTGCGGCCGCTGCTCGCCGAACGCGCGGACACCCTGCTCTGGCTGGACCTGCCCTACCCGCTGGTGTTCACCCGCGTGCTGCGCCGGACCCTGCGGCGCCGGCTCCGGCGCGAGGTGCTCTGGAACGGCAACGTCGAGGGGCCGCTGCGCACGTTCTTCACCGACCCCGAGCACGTCGTGCGCTGGTCGATCAGCACCCGGAAGCTCTACCGCGACCGGATTCCGGCCCTGGTCGTCGCCCACCCGCAGTTGACCGTCGTACGGCTTCGCCGGCGGCGCGACGTGGACCACTGGCTCCGCGAGGTGCTCCAGCCGCTAGCCTGACCAGCGGCACGAGGTGCCCCGACGCCGGCAACGGCCAGGGGAGAATCTGGGAAGCCGGTGAAAGTCCGGCACAGGCCCGCTGCGGTAACCCACGGCTCCGAGCACGGAGACCTGGGAAGTCCGAAGACCGGCCCCGCGCCACGCATCATCCGATGTCCGATGGCGAGCGAGCGGGAGCCTCTCATGCCACAGCAGTTTCCTTTCAGCGCCGTCGTCGGCTCCGACGACATGGCGCTGGCCCTCATCCTGACGACGATCTCCCCCGAGGTCGGCGGCGTGCTCGTGCGCGGCGAGAAGGGCACGGCGAAGTCCACGATCGTGCGGGCGCTGGCCGCCGTGCTGCCGCCGATCGAGGTGGTCACCGGCGACCGGTTCTCGACCGATCCGGCCGACCGGGCACCGCTCTCCCCGGACGGTCCGTTCGCCGCCGACGCCCCGACCGAGTCCCGGCCGGTGCGGCTGGTGGAGCTGCCGGTCGGCGCCACCGAGGACCGGGTGCTCGGCTCGCTGCACCTCGAGCGCGCGCTCTCGGAGGGCAGGGCGGAGTACGAGCCCGGCCTGCTCGCCAAGGCGCACCGCGGCATCCTGTACGTCGACGAGGTCAACCTGCTCCACGACCACCTCGTCGACCTGCTGCTCGACGCGGCCGCGATGGGCCGCTCGACCGTGGAGCGCGACGGCGTCTCGGTCGAGCACGCGGCCCGCTTCGTGCTGGTCGGCACGATGAACCCCGAGGAGGGTGAGCTCCGGCCGCAGCTCCTCGACCGGTTCGGGCTGACCGTCGAGGTCGCCGCACCCCGAGACCCCGCGCTGCGGGTCGAGGTGGTGCGCCGCCGGATGGCGTACGACGCGGACCCCGACGTCTTCGCCGCACGCTGGGCCGAAGACGAGCGGGCGCTGACCGATCGGATCCGCGCCGCCCAGGAGTTCGTCGCCGGCGTCGAGCTGTCCGACGCCGCCCTGCTCACCATCGCCGAGCTGTGCGCGGCCTTCGACGTCGACGGCATGCGCGCCGACATCGTCACCGCCCGCACCGCCGTCGCCCACGCCGCCTGGCACGAGCGGTCGTCGGTCACCACCGAGGACATCCGCGCCGCCGCCCGGCTCGCGCTCCCCCACCGGCGCCGGCGCAACCCCTTCGACGCACCCGGGCTCGACGAGGACCTGCTCGACGAGGTGCTCGGCGACGACGACCCGGAGCCGGAGCCGCCCGGTGGCGGCGGCGCGGGCGAGACCAGCTCAGAAGGCGGCGGGGGTTTCGAGACAGGCCCTAGCGGGCCTTCCTCAACCACCGGGGAAGCGCCTTCCTCGACCACCGTGGCACCCGGCGCGACGTACCGCCCGAGGCTCTTCACCGTCCGTGGCACGGGTGCCGGGGAGGCCGGGAGGCGCAGCCGGGCGGTCACCGAGAACGGTCGCCGGGTCGGGGCGGGCGTCGGCGGGCGCGGGCCTATCCACCTGAGCGAGACCGTGCGCGCCGCGGCCCCGCACCAGGTCGCCCGCGGACGGACGACGGGCCGGCTGCGGTTCCGCCCCAGCGATCTGCGCGTGGCGACGCGCGAGGGCCAGGAGTCGAACCTGGTGCTCTTCTGCGTCGACGCCTCCGGGTCGATGGCGGCGCGGAAGCGGATGGAGCAGGTGAAGGCCGCAATCCTGTCGCTCCTGCTGGACGCCTACCAGCGCCGCGACAAGGTCGGGCTCATCACGTTCCGCGGCGACGCCGCCGAGTTGGCACTGCCCCCGACCCACTCGGTCGACATCGCGGCCGCGCGGCTCGAGGTGCTGCCCGCCGGCGGACGCACCCCGCTCGCCGAGGGTCTGCTCGAGGCGGCCCGGGTGCTCGGGCTGGAGCGGATCCGCGACCCGCGCCGCCGTCCGCTGCTCGTCGTCGTCACCGACGGCCGGGCGACGAGCGGTGCCGCCGCCGTGCAGCGGTCGCGGGCGGCCGGGGGGCTCCTGGCGAAGGCCGGCGTCGACAGCCTGGTCGTCGACTGCGAGAGCGGGGCGCTCCGGCTCGGACTCGCCGCCACCCTGGCCGAGCACCTCCGCGCCGAGCACGTCCCGATCGGCGAGGTCAGCGCCGAGGCCCTGACCGGGGCGGTCCGCGGGCGGGCCGCCTGATGCCGCAGGGACAGCCGCTCGCCGTACCCGACGACGGGCTCACGACCCGGCAGCGCCGCAACCGCCCGCTGCTGATGGTCCACACCGGCGACGGCAAGGGGAAGTCGACGGCCGCCTTCGGCCTCGCGATCCGCGCCTGGAACCAGGGCTGGGACGTCGGCGTCTTCCAGTTCGTGAAGTCCGCCAAGTGGCGCATCGGCGAGCAGACCGTCCTCGAGCGGCTCGGCGAGCTGCACCGCGAGACCGGCGAGGGCGGCCCGGTCGAGTGGCACAAGATGGGCGCCGGCTGGTCCTGGTCGCGCAAGGCCGGCGACGCCGACGACCACGCGGCCGAGGCGGCCGAGGGCTGGGCGGAGGTGAAGCGCCGGCTCGCCGCGCAGACGCACGACCTCTACGTGCTCGACGAGTTCACCTACCCGATGCAGTGGGGCTGGGTGGACGTGGACGACGTCGTCGACACCCTGGCGAAGCGGCCCGGACGCCAGTACGTCGTCGTCACCGGCCGCCGTGCCGACCCCCGGCTGGTCGAGGTCGCCGACCTGGTCACCGAGATGGCGAAGGTCAAGCACCCGATGGACGCGGGCCAGAAGGGCCAGCGGGGCATCGAGTGGTGACACCGCTCCCCCGGCTGGTCATCGCCGCGCCGGCCACCGGGCAGGGCAAGACCACCGTCGCCACCGGGCTGATGGCCGCGCTCACCGGCGCCGGTCACGTCGTCAGCGGGCACAAGGTCGGCCCCGACTACATCGACCCGGGGTACCACGCGCTCGCCAGCGGCCGCCCGGGCCGCAACCTCGACCCGCACCTGGTCGGCGCGGAGCGGATCGTGCCGCTCCTCCTGCACGGGGCGGCCGGTGCCGACGTCGCCGTCGTCGAGGGCGTGATGGGCCTCTACGACGGCAAGGTCGGCGCGCAGGGCTTCGCGTCGACGGCCCACGTCGCCACGCTCACCCGCTCGCCGATCGTGCTCGTCGTCGACATCTCCCGCTCGTCGCGGACGGTCGGCGCGGTCGTGCACGGCATGGCGACCTACGACCCGCGCGTCGAGGTCGCCGGCGTGATCCTCAACCAGGCCGGCTCGCCCCGGCACGCGGCCGAGGTCGCCGACTCGATCGACCTCCCGGTGCTCGGCACGATCGGGCGCGACCCGGACCTCGCCGTCCCCTCGCGGCACCTCGGGCTGGTGCCCGCCGCCGAGCGGGACGACGCCCGGCACGCCCTCGACACCCTCGCCGACCGGATCGCGGAGCTGGTCGACCTCGACGCGGTGCTCGCGGTCGCGCGGTCCGCGCCGGACCTGGAGGGCGAGGCCTGGGACCCCGGGCGCGCGGTTGGCTGCGGGGGTTTCGAGACGGGACTTCGTGCCTCCTCAACCACCGGGGGCGGACCTGTCGTGGCGGTGGCGGGCGGGCGGGCGTTCACGTTCCGGTACGCCGAGACCGAGGAGCTGCTCCGGGCGGCCGGCTGCACGGTGGTGGGGTTCGACCCGATGACCGACGCGCGCCTGCCCGACGGGACCGCGGGGATCTACCTGGGTGGAGGCTTCCCCGAGGTGCACGCCCGTGACCTCACCGGCAACGTGACGCTCCGGCGCGAGCTCGCGGCGGCGATCGGGGACGGCGTCCCGACGGTGGCCGAGTGCGCCGGGCTGCTGTACCTCTGCTCGTCACTGGACTCCTCTCCCATGGTTGGGGCCGTCGACGCGGCCGCCGCGATGACCGAGCGGCTGACGCTGCGCTACCCCACGATGACCGCGGCCACCGACAACCTGCTGACCCGCGCCGGCGAGCAGGTGACCGGCCACGAGTTCCACCGCACCCAGGTCACGCCGTACGCCGGCGACCGCCCCGCGTGGACCGTCGACGGGCAGGACGTCGGCTTCACGTCGCCGACTCTGCACGCGTCGTACCTCCACACGCACTGGGCCGGTCACCCTCGGCTGGCACAGCGGTTCGCGGAGGCCGTGCATGGTTAACGCCCCCCTCCACGAGCCACTGCGCCACCACGGCGACGTCGAAGCCCGCGGCGCCGACCTCGACCTCGCCGTCAACGTGTACGACGGTCCGCGGCCGCCCTGGCTCGACGACGCGCTGAGGCAGAGCCTCGACGAGGTCGGCGACTACCCCACCGCCGCCCGGGCCGAGGCCGCCGTCGCCGCCCACCACGGGAGACCGACCGACGACGTGCTCGCGACCGCCGGCGCGGCCGAGACGTTCTCGCTGGTCGCCCGGCTGCGGCCCTGGCGACGACCGGTCGTCGTGCATCCGCAGTTCACCGAGCCCCATGCCGCGCTGCTGCAGGCCGGCCACGACGTCACCGAGGTCCACTGCCGCGAGGCCGACGGGTTTGCGCTCGACCCCGACGACGTCCCGGGCGACGCCGACCTGGTCGTCGTCGGGAACCCGACCAACCCGACCGGCGTCCTCCACCCGGCGACCGTCGTACGGCGCCTGCTGCGTCCCGGTCGGCTGGTGGTCGTCGACGAGGCGTTCATGGACGCCGTGCCCGGCGAGCCCGAGTCGCTGGCGGGCGTCAGAGCCCAGTCCCTGCTGGTGATCCGAAGCCTCACCAAGCACTGGGGCATCCCCGGCGTCCGGGCCGGCTACCTGCTGACCGACCCGACGACGGCTGCCGCGCTCCGCCGCGGCCAGGTGCCCTGGTCGGTGTCGACGACGGCGGCCGCCGCGATGGCCGCCTGCACGGGCGCGGAGGCCGCGCACGAGAGCCGCCGACGAGCAGACGAGATCGCCGGCTGGCGACGTCACCTCGAGGAATCCCTGTCAACGCAAGGGATCCGGCACATCCCGTCCTCCGCTTCGTTCGTCCTCGCGCAGGTCGGCGAAGGCGTCCACGAACACCTGCGCGAGGCCGGCATCGCCGTACGCCGGGCCGACACGTTCCCCGGTCTCGACGCGACCTGGGTGCGGATCGCCGTCCGACCGGAGGTTGCGACCGACCGTCTGCTGGAGGCCCTGTCGCGGCGGTCCGCCGATGCCCTAGGCTGACGCCGCGGGCACGAGGAAGCCGGTGGGAATCCGGCACAGTCGCGCTACTGTGACATCGCCTCCGAGGCATTCGAGGAGCGGTGAAGTCAGACCCGAAGGTCCGCTTCCACCCATTCGAACAGGGACGCACGCATCCCTGAGGAGGACACATGTCGCAGGTTTCTGCCACCCCCGCAACCACCGTCGAGATCCCCTCGATCCCCCTCGCCGAGATCGCGCCGTGGGCGCTCTTCGTCGGGCTGCTCGCGGTCCTGGCGCTCTTCTTCGTCAGCGCCGAGCAGGGCGCGTTCTCCCTCCTGTCCGGCACGGCGGTCCACGAGTGGGTCCACGACGGCCGGCACCTCCTCGGCTTCCCCTGCCACTGAGAGCCGAGGCAGCCATGACCGTACGAGCCCTGCTCGTCCGGGGGCTGCTCGTCGGGCTCGTCGCCGGCTTCGCCACCTTCCTGGTCGCCCACCAGGTCGGCGAGCCGCACGTCGAGACCGCGATCGCCCTCGAGGAGGCGGGCACCCACGCGCCCGCTGATGACCACACCCACGACGAGGCCACCGCGGGCCACTCCCACGACGACGGCGGCGCCGTCGTCTCGCGCCACGACCAGCGCACCTGGGGCCTGCTCACCGGCTCCCTCGCCGTCGGCCTCGCCCTCGGCGGCCTCGTCGCCCTGGTGTCCGCCGCGGCCGTCGGCCGGCTGGGCCGGATGACACCCGGCCAGTCGACGGCGACCGTCGCGCTGATCGGCTTCGTGTCGTACGCGCTGGTGCCGTTCCTCAAGTACCCCGCCAACCCACCCGCGGTCGGCGACGGCTCCACGATCGGCGCTCGCACCGGCGACTACTTCGCGTTCGTGCTGGTCTCGGTGGTCGCAGCGGTGCTCGGCACCCTGCTGGCCCGGCGGCTCTGGCCCCAGGTCGGCACGTACGCCGCGGTGCTCGCCGGTGTCGGCGCGTACGTCGTCGTGGTCGCCGTCGCCGGCCAGGTGCTGCCCACGGTCAACGAGGTGGGCGACTTCCCGGCCGACGTGCTCTGGTACTTCCGCCGCGCCTCGCTGATCACGATCGCCACTCTCTGGGCGGCGATCGGCATCGGCCTGACCGGGCTGGTCGGTGCGCTCCACCGCCGCGACACCGCCACGACCGAGCGCCGGACGCTCGCCGCCAGCCTGTGATCGCGCCGCCGTCCCCCCACGCAGCGGCCGCGGCCACGGAGCGCCTGGCCGCCCTGGCGACACCTCCGGGTGCGCTGGGGCGGCTCGGTGACCTCGCGGTCTGGCTCGCGGCCTGCCAGGGCGAGGTCCCTCCGAGTGAGCTCACCGACGTCCGCCTCGTCATCTTCGCCGGCGACCACGGCGTCGCCCGGCACGGCGTCTCGGCGTACCCGCCCGAGATCACGGCCGCCATGGTGCGCACCTTCCTCACCGGACGGGCCGGCGTCTCCGCGCTGGCCCGCGCGCACGGGGTGCAGGTGCGGGTGCTCGACCTGGGCGTCGACGACGACCTGGCCGGGGTGCCGGACGCCGTACGCCGGTTCAAGGTGCGCCGCTCCTCGGGAGCGATCCACCTCGAGGACGCCCTCACCGAGCGGGAGACCCTGATCGCGCTGGACGCGGGCGCGACCGTCGCCCGCGAGGAGATCGCCGCCGGCGCCCAGCTGCTGCTCAGCGGGGACATGGGCATCGGCAACACCACGCCCGCCGCCGCCCTGGTCGCGGCGGGGCTCGGCGTCCCGGCATCGGAGGTCACCGGCCTCGGCACCGGCATCGACGCGGCGACCCTGGCGCACAAGCAGCAGGTCGTGCAGCAGGCGCTGGACCGCGCGGGCGAGCGCACGGCCGACCCGGTCGGGACCCTGACCGCGCTCGGCAGCGCCGACCTCGCCGCCAGCACCGGCTACCTCGCCGAGGCCGCGCGCCAGGGCGTCCCGGTGCTGCTCGACGGCCTGATGGCGGTTGCCTGTGCACTCACCGCCGACCGGATCGAGCCGGGCGCGGCGGCGTGGTTCGCGGCCGGGCACCGGTCGACCGAGCCGGCCCAGTCGCTCGCGCTGGCGAAGCTCGGCCTCGAGCCGGTGCTCGACCTGGGCATGCGCCTGGGTGAGGGCAGCGGCGCAGTGGCGGCCGTCCCGGTGCTGCGGAGCGCCGTGGCCCTGCTCCGCGACGTCGCGCTGCTGAGCGAGCTCGGTGGCTGACGCCCTCCGGCTCGCGGTCGGCACCCTGACCGCCGTCCCGGTCCGCGCGCCGACGCGCATGGACCGGGGCACCACCCGCGGCGCGATCCTCCTGGCACCGCTGGCGGTGCTGCCCCTGGGTGCCCTGGTCGCCGCCGTCGTCTGGGCCGGTGGTGCCGTCGACCTCCCGCCGCTCGCGGTCGCGTTCGTCGCGATCGGTGCGCTGGCCGCGGGCTCCCGGGCGCTGCACTGGGACGGCCTCTCCGACACCGCCGACGGCCTGACCGCGTCGTACGACGCCGCCCGCTCGCTCGAGGTGATGAAGTCCGGCACCAGCGGACCGGCCGGCGTCGTCGCCACCGTGGTCGTGCTGGGCGTCCAGGCCGCCGCGCTGTCGGCGTACGTCGGACCGGCGACCGACGCCCTGCTCGCCGGAGCGCTGGTGTGCCTGTCGCGCTGCGCGCTCTGGATCGTGTGCTGCACGCGGGTGCCGCCCGCCCGGCCCGACGGCCTCGGCGTCACCTACACGCGCACGGTCCCGGTGCCCGTCGCCGTGGTCGGCGGGCTGCTGCTCTCGGTCGCCGGTGGCGTCGTGGTCCTGCTGCTGGTGCGGCGCACCACCCGGCGCTTCGGCGGCGTCACCGGCGACGTGTTCGGCGCCGCGGTCGAGCTCGCCCTCGCGGCGACGCTGCTCACGTGGTCATGGATCTAGAGCTTCAGCACCCGCCCGGCGACGACCAGGTGCACCTCGTCGCAGGCCGCCGCGAACCGCTGGTTGACCGTGCCGAGCAGGTCGCGGAAGACCCGCCCCGAGCGGTGCTCGGGCACGACACCGAAGCCGACCTCGTTGGTCACGAGCACCACGTCGTCGCCCATCGACCGGACGGCGGCGTCGACCTCCTCCTCCACGTACGCACCGACGTCCTCGACGCGCGCGTCCCACATCGCGGCGTCGTCGACGAACCGGGTCAGCCACGTGCCGAGGCAGTCGACGAGCACCGGCCCGGGGCGCCGCAGCGCGTGGACCAGGTCGCCGGTCTCCAGCGTCGTCCACGACACCGGTCGCCGGGCCTGGTGGGCCGCCACCCGTGCGGCCCAGTCGGCGTCGTCGCGCACCGGACCCGGCGCGACGTAGGTGACCTCGTCGTACGGCGCCAGCAGCGCCTCGGCATGCATGGACTTGCCCGAGCGGACTCCCCCGGTGACCAGGACCTTCATCGATGACCTCCCTGGGACTGATCCTCGGCTACGCGGCGGACGCCGTGCTCGGCGACCCGCGCCGCTTCCACCCGGTGGCCGGGTTCGGGCGGACGGCCGCCGCGCTGGAGCGGGTGACGTACGCCGATCGCCGCGGCGCGGGTGTCGTGCACGTCGCGGTGCTGGTCGGCGGCGCGGCCGCCCTTGGCACCCGCGGCATCCCGACCGCGCTCGCCACGTGGGCGGTGCTCGGGGCTCGGTCGCTGGACCGCGAGGCGGCCGCGGTCGAGGCGCTGCTCGGCTCCGGCGACCTGCCGGGCGCCCGGCACCGGCTGACCCACCTCGTCGGCCGCGACACCGGCGCGCTCGACGAGAGCGAGGTCGCCCGGGCGGTGATCGAGTCGCTCGCGGAGAACACGTCCGACGCGGTCGTCGCTCCCCTGGTCTGGGGCGCGGTGGCGGGGGTGCCGGGTCTGCTGGGTCACCGCGCCGCCAACACCCTCGACGCGATGGTCGGCCACCGCAACGCGCGCTACGAGCGGTTCGGCTGGGCGGCGGCGCGGCTCGACGACGTGCTCAACCTGCCCGGCTCGCGGTTGACCGCCCTGCTCACGGTCGGCCTGGCCGACGACCCGGGGGCTGCCTGGCGCACCTGGCGCCGCGACGCGGCCGGCCACCCGAGCCCGAACGCCGGCCCGGTCGAGGCGGCGTTCGCCGGGGCGCTCGGCGTCCGGCTGGGCGGCGTGAACACCTACGGCGACCGGGTGGAGGACCGGCACGTGCTGGGCGACGGCCGCGCTCCGACGCTTCACGACATCACCCGCGCCCGGCGGCTGGCCCGCCGGGTCGGCTGGGGAGCGCTCGCTGCCGTCGTACCCATCGCGCTGCTGCGTCGACGTCGCTGACCGTCTCCACCCCCGCGGGCGCGGCCGGTCGTCGCACGACGACGACCGGGATGCCGAGCGCGGCCGCGGCCTGCATCTTGGGCCAGGTGTGGTCGCCGCCGGAGTCCTTGGTCACGAGCACGTCGCTGCCGTGCCGCTGCATCAGCGCGAGCTCGTCCCCGTAGCGGTAGGGCCCGCGGTCGACCAGCAGCTCCCACGGGTCCGGCAGCGCCACCTCCGGCTCGTCGACCACCCGCGCCAGCACGGCACGGTGCACGAGCGGGCCGGTGAAGCGGCCGAGCTGCTGGCGGCCGACGGTGAGGAACGGCCGCTCCCCCAGCACGGCAGCACGGGCGGCGGCGTCGTCGTGGCCGTCCACCCAGTGCCAGTCGCCGCGCCAGCCCGGGCGCTGCAGCCGCAGGAGGGGGACGTCGGTGCACGCGGCCGCTGCGTGAGCGGAGATCTGCGCTGCGAAGGGATGCGTCGCGTCCACGACCACGTCGTACGACGCGGCCGCGGCCCGGAGTCCCTCGACGCCGCCCAGGCCTCCGATCCGCACGCCGCCGACGGGCAGCCGCGGTTCGGCGACCCGGCCCGCGAGCGACGTGGTCACGTCGACACCGTCGGCGACCAGCGCGGCGGCGAGGTCCCGCGCCTCCGCCGTACCTCCCAGCAGGAGCACCCTCACCGGCTCGCCCCCGGCGGGAGGACGGGCACGGCGGGCGCCCCGTCGCGCGCCAGCGCGAGCAGCTCGTCGACCGGCAGGTGCTCCTCGACCAGGTCGCCGAGCAGGTCGAGCCGGCGCTCCCGGGCCGCCGGGAAGCTCACACCCGACGGTGTCCAACCGGGCAGCGCCCCGGCGAGGTAGGCGGTCCGGGTCGCGTCGTCCTCGAGGCTGCCGTGCACCATCGTGCCGAACACCTGGCCCGAGCGGGGCTCGCCGGTGACGCGGCCGTGGTGGATCTCGTAGCCCGTCGGGGCGTGCGTGCGCAGCACCTTCTCAGGCGTGAACTCCGTGCGCACGTCGAGCAGGCCGAGGCCGGGCACCGTCGCGGGCCCGCCCTCGACGCCGTCCGGGTCCGCGATCTCGAGGCCGAGCATCTGGAAGCCGCCGCAGATGCCGAGCACCGGCCCGCCGGCGGCGGCGTGGGAGGCGATCGCCCGGTCGAGGCCGCGCTCGCGCAGCCAGGCCAGGTCGGCGACGGTCGCGCGGGTGCCGGGCAGCACCACCAGGTCGGCGTCCGACAACGCCCGCGGGTCGGCCGCGAACGCGACATCGAGGCCCGGCTCGAGGCCGAGCGCGTCGACGTCGGTGAAGTTGCTGATCCGCGGCAGCCGCACGACTGCCACCTTGCGCGTGCCCGCGTCGCCGCGCGCGCGCCGCCCGTCGAGGTCGAGGGCGTCCTCGGAGTCGAGCCACAGGTCGGGGTGCCACGGCAGCACGCCGTACACCCGCCGGCCGGTGAGCCGCTCCAGCTCGGTGAGCCCGGGCTCCAGCAGGGACACGTCGCCGCGGAACTTGTTGACGACGAAGCCCGCGATCAGCCGCTGGTCGTCGGGCTCGAGCAGCGCGACGGTGCCGAACATCGCCGCGAAGAGCCCGCCCCGGTCGATGTCGCCGACCACCACGGTCGGCAGGCCGGCGTGGCGGGCCAGGCCCATGTTGACGTAGTCGCTGCTGCGCAGGTTGATCTCGGCCGGGCTGCCCGCGCCCTCGGCGACCACGAGCTCGTAGCGCGACGCCAGGTCGTCGAAGGCGTCGTACGCCGCCGCCGCGAGGTGCCGTCGCCCGTCGACGAAGTCGCGCGACGTGACCTCGCCCGCCGGCCGGCCCATCACCACGACGTGGCTGCGGTGGTCGCTGCCGGGCTTGAGGAGCACCGGGTTCATCGCGGCCTCGGGCTCGGCGCGGGCGGCCAGCGCCTGGATCCACTGGGCTCGGCCGATCTCCGCGCCGTCGGCGCAGACCATCGAGTTGTTGGACATGTTCTGCGCCTTGAACGGCGCCACCGCCACCCCGGCGCGCGCGAAGGCACGGCACAGGCCGGTGGTGAGGATGCTCTTGCCCGCGTCGGAGGTGGTGCCGGCGACGAGCAACCCGCTCACGACGGCCGCCGCAGGAGGTAGACGTCCATCACCCAGCCGGCCTCGGCGCGCACCCGAGCGCGCGCGGCGTCGATGTCGGCCCGCACCTCGCCGACCCGGCCGGCCACGAGTGCCTCGGACGTGGTGCCGAGGTTGGCGCCCCACCAGATCGTCCAGCCTGCGAGGTCGTCGAGGTCGAGGGTGCGGTTGAGCATCACGACGATGTTGTCCTGGCCCTGCGCGACCGCCTGGCGCAGCCGGCGCCCGGTCGTCACGTGCACGGGCCGGCCGACCTCGTGCAGCACGATCCGGTGCCGGGCGGCGAGCAGCTGCGGCGCGCTGACGCCGGGGACCACGTCCACGTCGAGCTCCACCCGCTCGGCCAGGGCGTCGACCAGCCGCAGCGTCGAGTCGTAGAGCGACGGGTCCCCCCAGACCAGCAGCCCGACGTCGCCGGGATGCTCCCGGAGGGCGGCGGCGTACGACGCCACCCGCGCGTCGTGCCACGCGCGCACGGCCGCTGGGTAGTCGGCCGGGTCGTCCCGGTCGCGCGGCGGGTCCTCGATCACGACGACCGGCGGGTCTCCGTACTCGCGGCAGATCGCGGTGCGTACGTCGAGCAGCGGGTCGTCGTCGGCCTTGGCGAACGCGAACACGTGGTCGACCGACCGCAGCGCCGCCGCGGCCTCGGCCGTCACGTGCTGCGGCCCCATGCCGACCCCGATGACGCGGAGCCTGCGGGGTGGTTTCGAGGCTCGCTCCGCTCGCACCTCAACCACCGTGCTGACGGTGGTCGAGAGCCTCGAAACCACCATGCTGACGGTGGTTGAGAGCCTCGACACCACCATGCT
>NZ_BDJE01000031.1 GCF_002117935.1 Nocardioides sp. PD653-B2
TCCCGGCCGGGTACAGCTAGACCTCCGTACGCCCGTCGTTGTCCTTGTTGCGCAGCCCGATCTTGTTGCCGAGCCACACCAGCGGGTCGTACTTGCGGTCGGCGACGCGCTCCTTCATCGGGATGATCGCGTTGTCGGTGATCTTGATGCCCTCGGGACAGACCTCGGTGCAGCACTTGGTGATGTTGCACATCCCGATGCCCGCGGCCTCCTGCGCCAGCTTGCGCCGGTCGTGGGTGTCGAGGGGGTGCATGTCGAGCTCGGCGTACCGCAGGAAGAAGCGCGGGCCGGCGAACGCCTTCTTGTTCTCCTCGTGGTCACGGACCACGTGGCAGGTGTTCTGGCACAGGAAGCACTCGATGCACTTGCGGAACTCCTGCCCGCGCTCGACGTCGATCTGCGCCATCCGGCGCTTGCCGTCCGCGTCGCGGGGCGGGAGCTCGGCGTACGGCAGCTCCTTGGCCTTCTCGTAGTTGTACGACACGTCGGTCACCAGGTCGCGGATCACCGGGAACGTCCGCATCGGCGTGACCGTGATCGTCTCGGTCTCGTCGAAGTCGGAGAGCCGGGTCATGCAGAGCAGCCGCGGCTTGCCGTTGATCTCGGCGCTGCACGAGCCGCACTTGCCGGCCTTGCAGTTCCACCGGATCGCGAGGTCGCCGGCCTGGGTCGCCTGCACCCGGTGCAGCGCGTCGAGGACGACCTCGCCCTCGGACACCTCCACGGTGTAGTCGCCGAGGTCGCCGCCGTCCTGGTCGCCGCGCCAGATCCGCATCTTCAGGTCGTAGCCCATGTCACTTCTCCTCGAAGTACTTCTTGAGCTCGTCCGGCATCACCGGGAGCGGCTTCTCGTGCAGGTCGACGCCGGTCCCCTCGACGTTCAGGGTGACGACGAGGTTCTTCGTCCCCCACTCGGGGTCCGGGCCCGGGAAGTCGTCACGGGTGTGGCCGCCGCGCGACTCCTCGCGAGCCAGCGCCGCCTTGGCGATGCACTCGCTGACGATCAGCATGTTGCGCAGGTCGATGGCAAGGTGCCAGCCGGGGTTGTACTGCCGGTGCCCCTCGACCTTCATCGACTTCGCCCGCACCTTGAACGCCTCGATCTCGGAGAGCGACTCCTCGAGCTCGGCGGCGGTGCGGATGATGCCGACCAGGTCGTTCATCGACTGCTGGAGGTCGGACTGGATCGTGTACGGGTTCTCCCCCCCTTCGACCTCGAACGGCGCCAGCGCGCTCGCCTGGGCCGCCTTGACGTCGGCCTCGTCGACCGTCGGGCGGTTGTCGCCCAGCGAGCTCGTGTACGCCGTCGCCGCTTCGCCGGCGCGCTTGCCGAAGACCAGCAGGTCGCCCAGGGAGTTGCCGCCCAGGCGGTTGGAGCCGTGCATGCCGCCGGAGCACTCGCCCACGGCGTACAGGCCGGTGACCGCGCTCTCCTGGGTGTCGGCGTCGACCTCGACGCCGCCCATCACGTAGTGGCAGGTCGGCCCGATCTCCATCGGCTCGGCCGTGATGTCGACGTCGGCGAGCTCCTTGAACTGGTGGTACATCGAGGGCAGCCGCTTGCGGATGAACTCCGGCGAACGGCGCGACGCGATGTCGAGGTAGATGCCCCCGTGCGGGGTGCCGCGGCCGGCCTTGATCTCGGAGTTGATCGCCCGGGCGACCTCGTCACGCGGGAGCAGCTCGGGAGGACGCCGGTTGTTCTTCTTGTCGTCATACCACCGGTCGGCCTCCTCGATCGTGTCGGCCGTCTCGCTCCTGAAGAACTCCGGGATGTAGTCGAACATGAACCGCTTGCCCTCGGAGTTCTTGAGGATGCCGCCGTCGCCGCGCACCGACTCCGTGACCAGCAGCCCCTTCACCGAGGGCGGCCAGACCATGCCCGTCGGGTGGAACTGCACGAACTCCATGTTGATCAGCGAGGCGCCCGCGCGCATGGCGAGGGCGTGGCCGTCGCCGGTGTACTCCCAGGAGTTCGAGGTGACCTTGAAGGACTTGCCGATGCCGCCGGTCGCGAGGATCACGCTGGGCGCCTCGAAGACGATGAAGCGGCCGGACTCGCGCCAGTAGCCGAAGGCCCCCGAGATCCTCGGCGCTTGCCCAGAGCCTGTCGAAGGGTCCTTCAGGAGGTCGGTGATGGTGCACTCCATGAAGACGTCGATGCCGAGCTGGACCGCGCGCTGCTGGAGGGTGCGGATCATCTCGAGGCCGGTGCGGTCGCCGACATGGGCGAGGCGGGCGTACTTGTGGCCGCCGAAGTCCCGCTGCGAGATGAGGCCGTCGTCGGTGCGGTCGAAGAGCGCACCCCAGTCCTCGAGCTCCATCACCCGCTCGGGGGCCTCCTGCGCGTGCAGCTGGGCCATCCGCCAGTTGTTGAGCATCTTGCCGCCGCGCATGGTGTCCCGGAAGTGCACCTCCCAGTTGTCCTCGGGCCAGCGGTTGCCCATCGCCGCGGCGATGCCGCCCTCGGCCATCACGGTGTGGGCCTTGCCCAGCAGCGACTTGCAGACCAGCGCGGTCCTGGCGCCCGAGTCGTGGGCGGCGATCGCCGCCCGCAGGCCCGCGCCGCCGGCGCCGATCACGACGACGTCGTACTGGTGCCGCTCCATGCCGCCCTCGCTCGCGCCGGACATCTCGTTGCCGGTCATGGGGTGACGAGTCGTATCCATTTAGAAGAACCTCGGGTCGTCGAAGGCGCCGGTGGAGAGCAGGTAGATGTAGAAGTCGGTCAGCGCCACGGAGAACAGCGAGTACCAGGCGAACCGCGCGTGGTGGCCGTTGAGCTTCGAGACCCAGGTCCACAGCCGGTAGCGGACCGGGTGCTTGGAGAAGTGCCGGAGCTTGCCGCCCATGATGTGCCGGCAGGAGTGGCATCCCAACGTGTACAGCCAGATGAACACGACGTTCACGAGCATGATGAGCGTGCCCAGGCCCATGTGGATGCCGTCGGACTCACCCTCGGCCGGGCCGAACGCGAGCAGCACGTCGTAGCTCAGGACCAGCGCCACGAGCACGGCGGCGTACCAGAACCAGCGGTGGATGTTCTGGGCGATCAACGGGAAGCGCGTCTCGCCGGTGTACGTGGTGTGCGGCTCGGCCACGGCGCAGGCGGGCGGCGAGAGCCAGAACGCCCGGTAGTAGGCCTTGCGGTAGTAGTAGCAGGTCAACCGGAAGCCGAGCGGGAAGATCAGGATCAGCAGCGCCGGCGACAGCGGCCATCCCCCGAACGGCTGTCCGAAGTCCGACGACCCCGGGACGCACTCGTTGCTCAGGCACGGCGAGTAGAACGGCGAGAGGTACGGCTCCGCGAAGTAGTTCGCGCCCGAGAAGGCCCGCCAGGTCGAGTAGACGATGAAGGCCACGAAGACCACGAAGGTCGCCAGCGGGGCCAGCCACCAGCGGTCGGCGCGGAGGGTCTTCACCCCGATCCGGGCCCGGGTGGGCCCGTTGACGCCCGTTGCACCTGCATCTGTCGCTGCCTGCCGAGCGTCTGTCGACGCCATCGCCACCTCCGCGGTCTGGTGTTCGCCTGAGCAGTCTGCACACTCGTCGCGCGATGTGAAAGAGCCCACACCGTCATCTCAGGAACGCGTTGCAGTTTTCGGGTGCCCCGAGGGTTCATCGGGCATCCACCTCGGGGCCCGCGCCCGGCCACCCGCCAGGGGCATCGTGGGGGCATGCGGATAGCGCTGGTGACCGAGACGTTCTACCCGGCGATCGACGGCACGACCACGACGGTCAAGGCGGTGGCCGACCGGCTCATCGACACCGGCCACGAGGTGATGGTCATCGCCCCGGCACCCGGCCTGGCGTCCTACCGGAGCAGCAGCGTTGCCCGGATCCGGGCCCTCGACCGGCCCGGACGGCAGGTCCGCGAGGCTCTCGAGCGGTTCGCCCCCGACCTGGTCCACGTCACCTCGCCCGGCGCCGTCGGCCGCAAGGCCCTCAAGCAGGACCGGCTCGGCATCCCCGCGCTCGTCGTCGAGCAGTCGCCGCTGCTGGACGTCGCCGCCGACTACTGGCGCACCCGCGTCGCCGACCGCGCCGATGCCGTCGTCGTCACGTCGCGCTGGATGGTGGACCGGCTGGCCTACTTCGAGGTGGCGGCCGGGCTCTGGGCGCCGGGCGTCGACACGGCCGCGTTCACGCCCGCGCTGCGTGACGACTGGCTGCACGACCGCTGGTCGCGCGCCCGGTCACGCACCGGAGGGTTGGTGGTCGTCGGCTACGTCGGCAGCCTCCGCAAGAGGCACGACGTACGACGGCTGGCGGCGCTGGCGCGGGTGCCCGGCATCCGACCGGTGGTCGTCGGCGACGGGCCCCAGCGCGCCTGGCTCGAGGGACGGCTGCACGGCGCTCGTTTCACCGGTGCGCTCGGGACCGGTGACCTGACCGCCGTGCTGCCCTCCCTCGACCTGCTCGTGCACCCGGGCGAGCACGAGACGTGCTGCCACCCGCTGCGCGAGGCCGGGGCCAGCGGCGTGCCGGTGGTCGCCCCGCGGGCCGGCGGCGCCCCGGACGTCGTCCGACACCTCGAGTCCGGGCTCCTCTACGACCCGGCCGACGAGCACGGGCTGGCCCGGGCGGTGAGCGCGGTGGCCGCCGACCGGCACCGCTCGCTCCTCGGTGCGCGGGGCCGCGAGCTGGCCGTCCGTGACTGGACGAGCGCCGTCGACGAGCTGGTCGAGCGGCACTACCTGCCACTGGTGGTACCCACGAAGGCGACTGTTCAGTAACCGGACGAATGTCACACGACCTGTGGTCATCCGGGCCGTGGGGCGGGGGTAGCGTGGCCTTTCGTGGCAACGACGACCCTGGTCAAGGGAGCGCGCGCTTCGCGCTCGACCATCACCCTCAAGCTGTTGATGGCTGCGAGCGGCATCCTGTTCATCCTCTTCGTGCTCGCGCACATGTACGGCAACCTCAAGGCCTTCTCCGGCCATGACGCCTACAACGACTACGCCGAGCACCTGCGCGTCATGGGCGAGCCGATGGTCCCGCGCGAGGGCTTCCTCTGGATCCTGCGTGCGGCGCTGATCGTCGCGCTCGTCGTGCACGTCGGCTCGGCGGTCGCGCTCTGGAAGCGCGCCCACCGGGCCCGGAGCACGCGCTACGTCGTGAAGAAGAACAAGGCCTCGAGCCTCTCCTCGCGGACGATGCGCTGGGGCGGGCTGACGCTGCTGCTCTTCATCATCTGGCACCTGGTCAACTTCACGATCGGCAAGGTCAACGTCTCCGGCGGGTCGACGAACGATCCCTACAACCTGCTGGTCGACACCTTCGACACCTGGTGGATGACGCTGATCTACCTCGCCGCGATGCTCGCGCTGGCCATGCACCTGCACCACGGGGTCTGGAGCTCCGCCCAGACGCTCGGCCTCACCAACAACGCCCGCGCCCGCCGCAACGCGAAGACGCTCGGCTGGATCCTCGCCGTCGTCATCGCCGGCGGCTTCTCGCTGGTCCCGATCTTCGTCCTCGCCGGCGTCATCACCAAGTAAGGGGTCTGCAGCACATGACCGACATGCCGGACACCACCCTCACGTCCGACCCGTCCCACGACGCTCCCGGCGACCACGGCGACGATGCCGCCGGCTACTACACGCCCGGCGAGCCGATCGCCGACACCAAGGCGCCCGGAGGTCCGATCGAGGAGCGCTGGCAGACGCGCAAGTTCGAGGCCCGCCTGGTCAACCCGTCCAACCGGCGCAAGCTCTCGGTGATCATCGTCGGCACCGGCCTGGCCGGCGGCTCCGCGGCCGCCACGCTCGGCGAGGCCGGCTACAACGTGAAGTCCTTCTGCTACCAGGACTCCCCGCGCCGCGCGCACTCGATCGCCGCGCAGGGCGGCATCAACGCGGCCAAGAACTACAAGGAGGACGGCGACTCCGTCCACCGGCTCTTCTACGACACCGTCAAGGGCGGCGACTACCGCTCGCGCGAGTCGAACGTCTACCGCCTGGCCGAGGTGAGCACCAACATCATCGACCAGTGCGTGGCGCAGGGCGTCCCGTTCGCCCGCGAGTACGGCGGCCTGCTCGACAACCGCTCCTTCGGCGGCGTGCAGGTGTCTCGCACCTTCTACGCCCGCGGCCAGACGGGCCAGCAGCTCTTGATCGGCGCCTACCAGGCGCTCGAGCGCCAGGTGGCAGCCGGCACGGTCACGACGTACACCCGGCACGAGATGCTCGAGGTGATCCTGGTCGACGGCAAGGCCCGCGGGATCATCGCCCGCGACATGGTGACCGGCGAGATCGAGACCCACCTCGCCGACGTCGTCGTGCTCGCCAGCGGCGGCTACGGCAACGTCTTCTACCTGTCCACGAACGCCATGGGCTGCAACGTCACCGCGACGTGGCGCGCGCACCGCAAGGGCGCCTACATGGCCAACCCCTGCTACACGCAGATCCACCCGACCTGTATCCCGGTCTCGGGTGCGCACCAGTCGAAGCTGACCCTGATGTCGGAGTCGCTGCGCAACGACGGCCGGATCTGGGTGCCGAAGAAGAAGGCCGACTGCGAGAAGGACCCGCGCGACATCCCCGAGGAGGACCGCGACTACTACCTGGAGCGGATCTACCCGTCGTTCGGCAACCTGGTCCCCCGCGACATCGCCTCCCGCGCAGCCAAGAACGTCTGCGACGAGGGCCGCGGCGTCGGCCCGGCCGTCGAGGGCGTGCGCCGCGGCGTCTACCTCGACTTCAGCGCCGCGATCGAGCGCCTGGGCAAGGACGGCATCGAGGAGAAGTACGACAACCTCTTCGACATGTACGCCCGGATCACCGGCGAGAACCCGTACGAGACGCCGATGCGGATCTACCCGGCCGTGCACTACGTGATGGGCGGGCTCTGGGTCGACTACGACCTGATGTCGTCGATCCCGGGTCTCTTCGTGACCGGCGAGGCGAACTTCTCCGACCACGGCGCCAACCGCCTCGGCGCGTCCGCGCTGATGCAGGGCCTGGCCGACGGGTACTTCGTGCTGCCGCACACGATCCGCGACTACCTGGCCGACGGGCCGTTCGAGCCGGTCCCGGCCGATCACCCGGCCGTCGTCGAGGCCGAGCAGTCGGTGCGCTCGCGGATCGACCACTTCCTCAACACCAAGGGCACCCGCAGCGTCGACTCCTACCACCGCGAGCTCGGCAACATCATGTGGGAGTACTGCGGCATGGAGCGCTCCGAGGATGGCCTGAAGAAGGCGATCGACCTGATCCGGACGCTCAAGGACGACTTCTGGCGCAACGTGAAGGTCCTCGGCACCGCCGAGGGCCTCAACCAGTCGCTGGAGAAGGCCGGCCGGGTCGCCGACTTCTTCGAGCTCGGCGAGCTCATGTGCATCGACGCCCTGAACCGTCGCGAGTCGTGCGGTGGCCACTTCCGGGCGGAGTCGCAGACCGAGGACGGCGAGGCGCTGCGCCACGACGAGACGTTCGCGTACGTCGCGGCCTGGGAGTTCGCCGGCGACGGCGAGCCGCCGGTCCTGCACAAGGAAGACCTGGTCTACACAGCCATCGAGATGAAGCAGCGGAGCTACAAATAATGAAGGTCACCCTCAAGATCTGGCGCCAGCCGGATGCCGCTTCGCAGGGCGCGATGCACACCTACGAGCTCGACGAGGTGTCCGAGGACATGTCGTTCCTCGAGATGCTCGACGTGCTCAACGAGAACCTGAACGCCGCGGGCGAGGAGCCCGTCGCGTTCGACTCCGACTGTCGCGAGGGCATCTGCGGCATGTGCGGCCTGATGATCAACGGCGAGGCGCACGGTCCCGAGGTCACCACGACCTGCCAGCTGCACATGCGGTCCTTCAAGGACGGCGACGAGATCGTGATCGAGCCCTGGCGCGCCGACGCGTTCCCGGTGGTCAAGGACCTCGTCGTCGACCGCGGTGCCTTCGACCGGATCATCCAGGCCGGTGGCTTCATCTCGGTCAACACCGGCTCCGCCCCGGAGGCCCACTCGGTCCCGGTCCCCCGCGAGGACGCGCTGCGCGCCTTCAACGTGGCGACCTGCATCGGCTGCGGCGCCTGCGTGGCGGCCTGCCCCAACGGCTCGGCGTCGCTCTTCATGGGCGCGAAGATCACCCACCTCGGTGAGCTGCCCCAGGGCCAGCCGGAGCGCGACGAGCGCGTCGTCAGCATGGTCGCCCAGCACGACCACGAGGGCTTCGGTGGCTGCACCAACATCGGTGAGTGCACCGCCGCCTGCCCCAAGGAGATCCCGCTCGACGTGATCTCGCGCCTCAACTGGGACCTCCACCAGGCCATGCGCCACGGTCACTAGCCCGGCCCTCGGTGGTTGAGGAAGGCGCGCAGCGCCTGTCTCGAAACCCCCGCACCCCGGTGGTTGAGGAAGGACGAAGTCCTGTCGCCCCCGGTGGTTGAGGAAGGCGCGGAGCGCCTGTCTCGAAACCCCCGCAGCCGACCCGCCCACCTGTCCTCGACCTGCGGGCCGCCTCGGCTGATTTAGAGAATGGTGTGATCACCGTCCGCTTCGGTTGAGGCGGCGATTTCCAGCCGTCGCCTGCCTTGCGGGTCCGCTCGGGTCGACCGTCGTGGTCACCGCCCAAAGACTTTACTTTCCGAAATGCTCAGAACCCTGTGGACAACAGGGTTTTGGAGGTCTGAGTGTCGGTGGCGGGTGCTTGGGTTGAACCATGGCAGCCACCACCGAACTCGACACCGCTGGTGCGGTGCTGGCTGCCGCCCGCGAGGAAACCCAGACCGCCGACCTGGCGGAGGTACGCCGGTTCAAGCTCGCCGCCGACTGGGCGGCGATGCACTCGGTCGACTCCCTCGGGCCCGCCGCGGTCTGGGAGGGCGAGCTCCCCATCGCCGGCGACGGCGCCCCGCTGGTGGCGGAGTTCTGTGTCGCCGAGTTCGCCCTCGCGATCGACAAGTCCACCGACGCCGGGCGGGCCTACCTCGGTGAGGCCGTCGAGGTCCGC
>NZ_BDJE01000032.1 GCF_002117935.1 Nocardioides sp. PD653-B2
TCCCGGCCGGGTACAGCTAGAAGTCGAACCCGTCGAACAGGTCGCCGACGCCGTCGCCGATCGACCCGATGCCGTCGCCGATCCCGTCACCGAGGGCACCGATGCCGTCGCCGAGCGCGTCGAAGCCGCCGAAGCTGCCGAACATCAGCCCGGCGAACATCAGGTTCATCGTGCTCATGCCGAAGTAGCCGGTGGCGTACGGCGCGTAGGCACGACCGCCTTCGTAGTACGGCACCCGCTGGGAGCCGACCATCACCATCCGGGAGTCGGGCTCGGCACCGGCGTGCACGCGCTCGGCGTCGAGGGCACACGCGGGGACGTCACGCGTCGCACCACCGGGCGGCGTCCAGGGGACGTCGACGACGGAGAGACCGTGGCGGGGGTCGAAGAAGCACGGCGGGCGGCGGGTCGGCAGCGGATCGCCCGCCACCCGCGCGCGGACGCACGCGATTGCGTAGCGCCCGTCTTCGAGGATCTCGGTGACGTGCCGGACGTCGTCGGGACGCGTCATCGCGTCGCCGGCCGTCTTGGCTGACTCGTAGGCGTCGAGGGCGCGCTGGTAGTCAGCGTTCTCCCCGGGCCCGAGCTCGCGTCCCGCGAGATCCAGGTCGAGTGCTTGGAGGTCTACCCCGAGCGCGGTGATGTCCTCGAAGGCCAGCTTCTTGACCGGCTCGAGCTCGGCGCGCTGCCGGTCGAGCTCACGCTGCTGGCTGGAGCGGCGTGCCACGACCGCGGCGACCACGAGAGCCGCCAGGACGATGAGGATCACCAGGCCCGTCATGCATCAAGCGTACGGAGCACGGCCAAGCGGTCAGGCCGGTGCCGGCTCCGGATCGTCCGCCGTCAGCGGCTGGGCGATGCTCTCCAGCGACTTGCCCTCCGCCTTGACGCCGAGGAACACCTGCACCAGCCCGCCCGCGATCATCAGGGCGGCGCCGATGAAGTAGCCGATCGCGATCTTGGTGATGTCGCCGCTCGCGGAGGCCTGGTCGATGAGCCAGCCGAAGAAGATCGGCCCGCTGATACCGCCGGCCGCGGTCCCGATCGCGTAGAAGAACGCGATGCACAGCGCCCGCGTCTCCATCGGGAAGACCTCGCTCGCGGTGAGGTACGCCGCGCTCGCGCCGGCCGAGGCGAAGAAGAAGATGATCGCCCCCATCAGGGTGAGTGTCACCGCGGTGACGCTGCCGAGGAAGATGCCCGTGCCCGCGAGCAGCACGCCCGAGAGGATGTAGGTGCCGGAGATCATCCGGACCCGGCCGACCGTGTCGAAGAGCTTGCTCAGGAGCAGCGCACCGGCGAAGTTGCTGGCGGCGAAGACGGCGAGATACCAGCCGGTCTGCTTCACGTCGAGGAACGTCGTGAGGGTGTCGCCGTAGGTGAAGAAGAACGCGTTGTAGAGGAACGCCTGTCCGACGAAGAGCGAGAAGCAGGTCAGGGTCCGCTTCGGGTAGAGCGTGAACACGGTCTTGGCGATCTCGACGATGCCGATGGTCTTCCGCTGGCGGATCGTGATCGTGTCGTCCACCCGGTCGAGCGCCGCGCCGGACTCGTCGGCGACGGTCTTCTCGATGCTCTCGACGATCCGCTCGCCCTCGTCCTCGCGTCCGTGGATGAAGAGCCAGCGGGGGCTCTCCGGCACGTGGCGACGCACGATCAGGATGCCGACCGCGAGGACGGCGCCGAGCCCGAACGCGAGCCGCCAGCCCCAGGCGGGATCGACGATCGTCGGGTCGAGCAGCGGGATGGTGAGGAGTGATCCGGCCGCCGCGCCGACCCAGAACGACCCGTTGATCGCGATGTCGACCCGGCCGCGGAACTTCGCCGGGATCAGCTCGTCGATGGCCGAGTTGATCGCGGCGTACTCACCGCCGATGCCCATGCCGGTCAGGAAGCGGGCGGCGAAGTACCACAGCGGGGTCATCGAGAACGCCGTGAGCACGGTGGCCGCGATGTAGACGCCGAGCGTGATCAGGAAGAGCTTCTTGCGGCCGAACCGGTCGGTCAGCTGCCCGAAGAACAGCGCCCCGATGCAGGCTCCGGCGACGTACACCGCGCCGGCGAGGCCGATGTCGAAGCTGCTCAGCCCGAGCCCGGTGCCGCTCGGCTTCAGCGCCGCCGACATCGACCCGACGATCGTCACCTCGAGCCCGTCGAGGATCCAGACGGTCCCGAGCCCGATGACGACCATCCAGTGCCACCGCGCCCACGGCAGCCGGTCGAGCCGCGCCGGGATGTCGGTCGTGATACGTCCTGTCTCCGCTCCCATGCCGGTGCCTTACCCATGTCAGGATCGGTGTATGTCAGCCGTCACTCCCACGCGCATCGAGACCCGGCGGACGATCGCCGCGGCCGCCGCCGACATCTTCGCCCTGCTCTGCGACCCGCACGGCCACGTCGCCATCGACTCCTCCGGGATGCTCCAGGACGCCGAGGGTGAGCGGGTGACCGCCGTCGGCGACAGCTTCGCGATCAAGATGGACCGGGAGTCGCTCAACGACTTCCCCGAGATGGGCGAGTACGACGTGACGGTGACGATCCGGGAGTTCGAGCAGGACGCGCTGATCTCCTGGACGGTCCTGGGCCGGGTCCGGCCCCAGATCGGGCACGTCTACGGCTACCGCCTCGAGCCGGATCCCGACGGCGGCACGCTCGTGACCTCGTTCTACGACTGGTCCGACATCCACGAGGACTGGAAGGCGATGGGCATCTTCCCGGTGCTCTCCGAGAACGCCCTGCGCGGCACCCTCGGGATCCTCGACCGGACGGTGCGGCGCGGCTACCCGCGACCGTAGCGGCTCAGCGCTGGCTGTAGTCCCGGAACCCGCGCTTGGTCTTGCGGCCGAGGTAGCCCGCGGTGACCAGGTGCTCGAGCAGGGGCGCCGGGGCGAAGCCGGGCTCGCGGAACTCCAGGTAGAGCTCACGCTGGATCGCCAGCGACACGTCGTTGCCGACCACGTCGAGCAGCTCGAAGGGGCCCATCGGCAGCGCGCAGCCCTGCTTCATCGCCAGGTCGATGTCGTCGGCCGTGGCGTAGTGCGCCTCGAGCATCTTGACCGCGTCGTTGAGGTAGGGGAAGAGCAGCGCGTTGACGATGAAGCCCGCGCGGTCGGCGCACGAGACCCCGACCTTGCCGATCTTCGCCACCAGCGCCCGGGTCGTCTCGGTGACGTCCTCGTCGGTGGAGACCGTCGAGACGATCTCGACCAGCTTCATGATCGGCGCCGGGTTGAAGAAGTGCATGCCGATGACGTCCTGCGGTCGCTTGGTCGCCTGGGCGCAGGCGATGACCGGCAGGCTGGACGTCGTGGTGGCCAGGATCGCACCGGGCTTGCAGATCTCGTCGAGGTTCTCGAAGAGCGTGGTCTTGACCTTCAGGTCCTCGGCGATCGCCTCGACCACGAGATCGACGTCCTCGAGGTCGTCGAGCGACGTGGACCCGGTCAGCCGGCCGAGCACCTCGGCCTTGGCCTCCTCGGTCGAGCGGCCGCGTTGGATCTGCTTGTCGAAGCTCTTGGTGATGGCCGCGACCACGCCGTCGACCTTGTCGGCCGATCGGCCGACGTAGAGGACGTCGTACCCGCTCTTGGCGAAGACCTCCACGATGCCGGTGGCCATGGTCCCGGTGCCGACGACGCCCACCTGCTTGATGTCGTGCTTGAGCTGGGGCTGCCCGTCGGCCGACGGCGTCCGGTCGTCGGCGACCACGGTCGGGCTGTCGGGGCCCTCGTAGGTGTAGAAGCCGCGGCCGGTCTTGCGGCCGAGCATGCCCGCGGTGACCATCTGCTTGAGGATCGGGGCCGGCGCGTGGAGGCGGTCGCGGCCCTGGCGGTACATCGTCTCGAGGATCTCGTACGCCGTGTCGAGGCCGATCAGGTCGAGCAGCGCGAGCGGGCCCATCGGGTAGCCGCAGCCGAAGCGCATCGCGGCGTCGATGTCCTCGCGGGTGGCGTAGCGGCCCTCGTACATCGAGACGGCGTGGTTGAGGTAGCCGAAGAGCAGGGTGTTGGCGATGAAACCGGCCTTGTCGCCGCAGACGACGGGGTTCTTGCCCAGCGCCTCGACCAGGGCCTTCACCTCGTCGAGCACGGACTGCTCGGTGACGACGGTGCGGACGATCTCGACCAGGTTCTGCACCGGCGCCGGGTTGAAGAAGTGCACGCCGATGACCCGGCCCGGGCTCGAGTTGGCTGTCGAGATCTCGGTGACCGAAAGGCTGGAGGTGTTGGTCGCGAGGATCGCGTCCGGCGACACGATGGCGTCGAGCTCGCGGAAGATGCCCTTCTTGACGTCGATCGACTCCACGACGGCCTCGATCACGAAGTCGGCGTCGGCGAGGTCCTTCAGCGCGGTGGAGAACGTGATCCGGCCGAGCAGCTCGGCCTGCTCCTCGGCGGTCATCTTCTCGCGCTTCACGGCCCGCCCGGTGGAGTGCTCGAGGTACTGCCGGCCGCGGGCCAGCGCCTCGTCGTTCTGCTCGACCCCGACGACGGCGTACCCGTTGCGGGCGAACACCTCGGCGATGCCGGCACCCATGGTGCCCAGGCCGATCACGCCGATGGTCGAGATGGTGCGGGGCTCAGGTGCCGAGGTCGTCATGTCGCGCATGGTTGCACGGGGGGACCCTCGGTGGCAGTGGCCTAGTTCACTCGCGAGTAACTTGGATCGTTCATGTGGCGGTCGGGGCGCTCATGACCACTCTCCGGCCGTGCCGATCGAGGCCCATCTGGACCTCCTTCTCCTGCATCCGGGTGTGCAGCGGACCCAGGTCGGCGAGCTCGACGAAGCCGAGTGACGCGTAGAACGGGGCGTTCCAAGGCACGTCGGCGTAGGTGCAGAGCGAGATCTCGGCGTACCCGCGCCGCGCCGCCTCGGCCATCGCCGCGCGGACCAGCGCGGTGCCGATCCCCCGGCGGTGCAGCGCCGGACGTACGGCGAGCTGCTCGAGGTGGGCGATGCCCTCCAGCTCCATGACGTGGGCGAACCCGGCCACCGGCTCACCGGCCACCAGCAGGAAGCCGGGGGCGGCCATCCGCCACTGACCCTTCGTCGGTCGCCAGTCGAGCGGCCCGAAGAGCGGCACGAACGTCTGGTCCGCCTCGCCCTCGATCGCGGTGACCAGGTCGAGGTCCTCCCGCCGGGCCGGGCGGACGGCGGTCTCGTCGGGCATGAGGGTCACTGTAGATTCGTCGCCCGTGAGACTCGTCGTAGCCCGGTGCCAGGTCGACTATGCCGGGCGACTGACCGCCCACCTCCCCCTGGCCACCCGGGTGCTGATGATCAAGGCCGACGGATCCGTGCTCGTGCACTCCGACGGCGGCTCCTACAAGCCACTGAACTGGATGTCACCCCCGTGCACGCTGCGCGAGGGCACCACCGAGGACGGCCAGGTCGAGTGGACCGTCACCAACCCGAAGACCGACGACACGCTGCGGATCCTGCTCATCGAGGTGTTCAGCGACTCCAGCCACGAGCTCGGCATCGACCCCGGCCTGCAGAAGGACGGCGTCGAGAAGCACCTCCAGGAGCTGCTCGCCGAGCACCCCGCGACCCTCTCCCCCGGGCTCACCCTGGTCCGCCGCGAGTTCCCCACCGCCATCGGTCCGGTCGACCTGATGTGTCGCGACGCCGACGGCGCCTCCGTCGCGGTCGAGATCAAGCGCCGGGGAGACATCGACGGCGTCGAGCAGCTCACCCGCTACCTCGAGCTGCTCAACCGCGACCCGCTGCTCTCGCCCGTCCGCGGCATCTTCGCCGCCCAGGAGATCAAGCCCCAGGCCCGCGTGCTCGCCACCGACCGCGGCATCGCCTGCGCGGTCGTCGACTACGACGCGCTGCGCGGGCTCGACGACCCGAGCCACCGGCTGTTCTGAGCACCGCCCGCCGGCGACGAACGAGGCCGCGACGGCGTGTCTCGAGACCAAACTCGCTCGCGCCGACCGTGCCCGTCGACCACGATGGCCGGCATGCTCCCCAACTACTTCGACGGTGACGTCGCGAAGCGGTACGACGACCCGGAGGACGCGATGTTCTCCCCCGAGGTCCTCGGGCCGACCGTCGACCTGTTGGTCGACCTCGCCGACGGGCGGGCCGCCCTGGAGCTGGCGATCGGCACCGGCCGGGTCGGGCTGCCGCTGAGCGAGCGCGGCGTGCCCGTCCACGGCATCGAGCTGTCCGAGGCGATGGTCAAGCAGCTGCGGGCGAAGCCCGGCGCCGAGAAGATCGCCGTGACGATCGGCGACATGACGTCGACCCGCGTGGAGGGCAGCTTCGGGCTCGCCTACCTGGTCTTCAACACCATCGGCAACGTGACGACCCAGGACGGCCAGGTCGCCGTCTTCGAGAACGCCGCCGCCCACCTCGAGCCGGGCGGCTGCTTCCTGATCGAGACCTCCGTGCCGATCGTGCGCCGGCTCCCGCCCGGGGAGCGGTTCGCCGTGTTCAACCACTCCGACGAGCACACCGGGATCGACGAGTACGACGTCGCCACCCAGCAGATGTGGTCACACCACTACTCGTCGACCGACGGCGAGACCTACCACCGCCGGACGATCCCGTTCCGCTACGCGTGGCCGGCGGAGCTGGACCTGATGGCGCGGATCGCCGGCATGCGGCTGCGCGACCGCTGGGCCGACTGGGACCGGTCACCGTTCACCGGGGACAGCGTCAAGCACGTGTCGGTGTGGGAGAAGGTGGGCGGATGAGGATCTTCCACATCGCCACCACGACCGACTGGCTGGCGGCCCAGAGCTCCGGCGCCTACACGACCTCGACCCGTGGGGTGACCCTCGAGGAGGAGGGCTACATCCATGCCAGCAGGCTCGACCAATGGGAGCGGGTGCGGGCGGCGTACTACGCCGACGTCGCCGAGCCGCTCGTGCTGCTCGAGATCGACACCGACCTGCTCGACGTCCCCGTGGTCGAGGAGATCCCCGCTCCGGGGATGACCGAGACCTTCCCGCACGTGTACGGCGCGATCGCGCCCGCCGCCGTGGTGGCGGTGACGGAGCTCTAGGCCGACTCGGGCTGCCCGGTGTGGGGCACCGCGATCCGGACGACCGTGCCCACGCCGACCTCGCTGTCGAGGTCGACCCACCCGCCGTGCGCCTCCACGATCGCCCGCACGATCGCGAGGCCGAGCCCCGCGCCCTGGGTCTGGTCGGCGATGGCGGCCGGCGCCCGGTAGAGCCGCTCGAAGATCTTGGCCTTCTCCTCGGGGGTGACGCCCATGCCCGTGTCGCGGACCTCGAGCATGCCCATCGTCCCGTGGTCGCGGACGCTGACGTCGACCCGACCTCCGGGACGGGTGAACTTGAGCGCGTTCGTCACGACGTTCTCCAGCACCTGCACCAGCCGGTAGAAGTCGCCGAGCACCGGCGCGACCTCGTCCTCCACCATGGTCAGCTGCAGTCCCCGCTCGCGGGCCCTGAGTGCGTGGTCGCCGACCACCTGGCGACCGATCACCGCGAGGTCGACCGGGGCCAGGTTGACCCGGAGCCGGTTGTCGTTGAGGTAGGCCATCGTCAGCAGGTCGTCCACGAGCTGCAGCTCGCGGCTGGCGTTGCGCTCGATCACGCCGAGCAGCTTGCGTGCTCGCCGGCTCAGGTCGAGCTCGTCGAGATCGGTCATCAGCTCCGCGTAGCCGATGATCGAGGTGAGCGGCGTCCGCAGCTCGTGGGAGACGGTGGCGATCAGCTCGTCGCGCTGCCGCAGGGACTCCTCCTGGATGCGGCGCCGCTCGGTGACGTCGCGCAGCGCGACGGAGACCAACAGCCCCTCGTCGGTGTCCAGCGGCGAGAGCGAGATCTCCACCGGGACCAGGTGCCCGTCGTGGTGACGCACGTACAGCTCCTGGGTGACGCCCATGCGGAGCCCGTTCGGCGACTCGAGGTAGCTCATGAAGCCCGCGAGGTTCGCCTCCTCCTGCCCCTCCGGCGACAGCAGGTCGATCCGGTTGCCGACGAGCTCGTTCGCCGGGTAGCCGAACACGTCGCTCATCCGGTTGTTCGTGAGCACGATGGCGCCGGTCGAGTCGACGATCACCGTCGCGTCGGGAGCCGCCTCGAGCAGGCTGCGGAAGCGCTCCTCGTCGCGGATGCGGGCCGTGATGTCACGGACGGTGGCCGACACGTAGTGCACGCCGTCGGCCTCGATCGGCGCCAGCGAGATCTCCGCGGGGAACTCCGTCCCGTCGCGGCGGACGGCGGCGAGCCGCAGCAGGCCCATCGGCCGGGGGTTCGGGTCCGCGCCGTAGCCCGACCGGCGCTTCGGGTGCCGCGCCCGGAAGCGGTCGGGCACGAGCAGCTCGATCGGCTCGCCCTCCAAGGACGCCGGGGTGCGGTCGAAGACCGCCTCGCACTGGGCGTTGGCGAGCACGATGCGACCGGCGCCGTCGACGATCACGACTGCGTCCGGCACCGCTTCGAAGACTCCCCGGAACAAGGATTCCGTGTGCCACTCCGTGTGCTCACTGGCCACGGAGGAACCTTAACCGGATATTGGAGCGATCCAAGGGTCCGTCAGACCAGCGCGGCGACGTCGTCGGCCACGCCCCAGCTGAGCGTGACCCCGGCGCCGCCGTGGCCGTAGCAGTGCACGACGTCCCCGACCCGCTCGACCCGGACCGCCGGCCGGACCGGCCGCAGTCCCACCTTGTGGCGCAGCACCCGAGCGCCGCGGAGGCCCGGCACCAGGTCCGTGGCCCGTCGGAGGATGTCCGCGGCGGTCTCCGGCGACGGGGTGCGGCTCCAGTCGCCCTCGACGTCGGTGCCGCCCACGACGATGTCGTGCTCGCGCGGCACCACGTAGGTCGGCCCAGCACTGTCGAGCCACCAGCGGTCGAGCCCGGTCTGCTCGACGTACATCACCTGCCCGCTCACCGGCACCACGGTCCGGTCCGAGCCGAGCAGCCGGGCCCCGAGCCCCGAGCAGTTCACGACCAGGCCCGCAGCCGCCGGCAGCGCGGACAGGTTGAGCCGGGTGATGGTGCCGCCCAGGTCGTCCACCCGGCCGGCGAGCCAGCGGAGGTAGACCTGCATGTCCGCGACCGGCGTCGCGAAGGTCCAGCCGTCGACGAAACCGGCCGGCAGGTCGCGGGTGCGCTCGAGAGCCGGCACGGCGGCCCGCCACCACGGGTCGGCCTGGGGGTTGCGGAACACCTCGGTGCCGCTCACCATCCGCACCCCGGAGTCGGGGTCCGTGTCGGCGATCGCGTCGAGCACGGCGTACGACGTCGCCGCCCACGCCGTGACGCGATCCTGCGGGAGGGCGCGGAACGGGTACCAGATCGCGGCCGCCACCGCCGAGGTCGTCTCGAGTGGCAGGTCGCGGGCCACGACGTCGACCCGGTGCCCGGCCTCGAGCAGGCGGACGGCGCAGGTCAGGCCGATCACGCCGGCCCCGACCACGATCACCCGAGCTGAGGACACCATGGGAGGCAGTCTGGCCCAGGCGGCGCGCGGGCAAGGTCACATTTCGCTCCCACCCGCTATTGACGTAGGTTCAACAGCGTGAGGCTGACCATTCTCGGAGTCCTGTCCGCCCTGCTGACGACGGGCCTGGCTGCGCTCGTGGTCGCGCCGGCCACACCGGCGGGCGCCGCGCCGCACTCCCCCGCCGTCGTCTCGCGCCAGGTCGTCTTCGAGTTGGAGAACACCAACGCCACCACGGTGCTCTGTGCGCCCGACAACCAGTCCTACCGGGTCCGCGCGCGCCTGGTCGGCCCCCGCCGCGACGTCCTCGGCCACGGCGACGCCCTGCGGGTCAACGTCCTGGTCCACGACCTCGGCACCGGCCCGTGGTTCTGGAACCTGCAACGCCACCCGGCGTACGACTACGCGACCAAGCTGGCCCGCAACGGCGAGACCTCGCTCGTGCTGGACCGCCTCGGGTACGGCGCGAGCCCGCTCGGGGACGGCGACGCGACCTGCCTCGGCGCCCAGGCCGACATGCTCCACCAGGTCGTCCAGCACCTCCGGTCCGGGAGCTACCACTTCACCCGCGCACGGGGCTCGACGCCCGCGGCCGCCCACGTCGTGACGCAGGGCCACGCCGTGGGTGCGGCGGTCGCCCAGGTCGAGGCGGCCACCTTCGACGACGTCGACGGCCTGGTCCTGATGTCGTGGACCGACGGTGGCGCCACCGCGCTCGCGACCCGGACCGCGGCCCGGCAGAACGCCGCCTGCGGTGGGAGCGCCGACTACGCGCCGTTCGCCGCGACGGCGACGGCCTTCCGCCGGCTGTTCTTCGCCAGCGCCCCGCGCGACGTGCAGCAGACCGCGGCCGCGCTGCGCGACCTGTCCCCCTGCGGTGACGCGACCTCGCTGAGGCGGCTCCTGCTCAGCTCCTCCCTGGGCGCCGGACGGGTCGAGGCGCCGGTCCTGCTGCTCTTCGGCAGCAAGGACGCGCTCAACCGGCCGGACGCCCGCGACCAGCAGGCGAGCTCGTACGGCGCGTCCCAGGAGGTCACCTCGCGCACCATCGCGGGAGCGGGCAGCGCGCTGCCGCTCGAGCGGTCGGCGGCCAAGACCCGGGCCGCCGTGCTCCGCTGGCTCGGCTGAGCGCGCCGTAACCCCGAGTTTCCCCGGCTCGTTGGGGCATCCGACGAAAGGTTCTCGGATGCCGTCTCGGACCCGCCCCCTCTGGCTGCTCGCCCTTCCCGCGCTCCTCGTCGCCCTCGGCGCGGCCCCCGCGTCCGCGCACGAGGAACGACCGGCCCAGTTCCCCGACGGCACCGGTCAGCGGCCGCAGTTCCTCGGCTACGACAACCACCGGCAGCGCGTGGTCTGCCACGGCGACAGCGCCGACCGGATCGCCGCACTGCCCGCCGGCGCGGCGAAGCGGCGCAGCGAGCGGCTGCTCGAGAGCTGCCGCTACCACTCGATCCAGGACGCGATCGACTCGATCGCGAAGCGTCGCACGTCGGTCTACGTGCTGCCCGGCACCTACCACGAGGAGAAGTACGCCTCGTCGAAGCGCAGCGAGTACTGCTCCCACCTCCAGACCTCCTCGAAGGCACCGCTGCTCTCCTCCGAGTACATCGGCAGCCTCTCCTCGCCCGACCCGGGCGCCGAGCAGGAGGCTGCGGAGACCGGCGAGTCCAACCCGATCGCGCTGTCGTACGCCGACCAGCGCACCTGCGCCCACAACCTCAACCTGATCGCGCTCTTCGGCGACCGCACCCCGGACAACGGCTCCATCAGCTGCGACAGCCGCTTCTGCGGCACCCAGCTGGTCGGCACGGGCCGCGGCCCGGGCGACGTCGTCGTCGACAACCGCTTCGCCAAGCTCAACGGCATCCGCGCCGACCGGATGGGCGGCTTCTACCTGAGCAACATGACCTTCCAGCAGGCCGAGTTCAACGCGATCTACGTCCTCGAGACCGACGGGTTCGTGCTCGACCGAGTGATCGCCCGCGGCAACGACGAGTACGGCATCCTCGCCTTCGCGAGCGACCACGGGCTGATCGAGGACTCCGAGGCCTACTACAACGGCGACTCGGGCATCTACCCCGGCTCCGGCTCCGACCTCAACGCCGACAACCCGGACTTCGAGGTCACCCGCTACGCGATCGAGATCCGCCGCAACAACAGCCACGACAACACGCTCGGCTACTCCGGGACCGCGGGGAACTCGATCTGGGCGCACGACAACGACTTCCACGACAACGCGACGGGCATCGCGACCGACTCGCTCTTCCCCGGGCACCCGGGCCTGCCCCAGGACCACGCGCGGTGGAGCCGCAACCGCGTGTTCTCCAACAACCACAACTGGTACGTCGAGTTCGTCGACTCGGGCATCTGCAGCAGGCCGATGCCGCGGCGCGGCTACCTGGACGGCACCGTCTGCCCGGTGGTCCCGACGCCGGTCGGCACCGGCGTGCTGATCGCCGGCGGCAACTTCGACTCCACCGACCACAACTGGATCTACGACAACTGGCGCTACGGCACCATGCAGTTCTGGGTCCCGGCGGCGCTGCGCGACGACTACGACCCGGACCACCAGTACGACACCTCGAACCACAACCACACCGTCGCGAACCACATGGGCACCGACCCGGCCGGACACGAGCGTCCCAACGGCCTGGACCACTGGTGGGACGACCAGGGCGTCGGCAACTGCTGGGAGGACAACCACTACGGCTCGGCCGGCCAGACCGACAACTTCACCGTCGACCCGCCCGCCTGCGCCGACGGCGGCTCGGTGTTCCTGCCCGGGGCCGCGGTGAAGGACGCGGGCTTCCTCAGCTGCAGCCAGTACGACCGCAACGACCCGGCCTGGCAGCACCCGACGGGGTGCACCTGGTTCGACAGCCCGACCGAGCCCGGGTCGGAGGCCGTCGTACCGGACCAGGTGTCGTCGAGCGCCCTCGTACTCGCGCCGCTCCTGACGACGGCGGGAGCCCTGGCGCTCGCGTTCGGTCTGGGCCGGCGGGGTGGCCGGGCCCGGTGGCGCCGTGCTGCATAGGTTCGCGTTCCTCGCCGGCCTCCTGGCCGTGACGCTGGCCGGGGGCGGCGTGGCGGTGGCCCGCAGCGCGCCGGCGCTCTCGGCCTCGGGGCCGACGACGGTCCAGGGGACCGAGGCCACCGCCGTCTTCCGGATCGCCGACCGGACCGTGCGCCAGGTCCGGTACGTCGACGGCGGGACGCTGCGCTACACGTTCCGGGTCACCAACGACGACCGGTTCCCGGTGTCGGTGCGCGGGCTGGCCGCAGACCAGCCGGCGACGCGGCTGTTCACCTACGTCGGGCTCGTCGACGAGGACGGTGACGACGAGTTCCGTCTCGGGCCCGGCGAGTCCCGCCTGGTGACCCTCTCGCTGCGGATGGGTGGCTGCGAGACGCTCTCGGCTCGGGCCGGCGCCTTCGTGACCGAGGTGGTCGTCGACACCGAGCGCGCGGGCGGCGTCCTCGACGGCGACGTCCGCGTGGCCCTGCCGGAGGAGGTCCACACCGGCTCGCCCCGGGAGGCGTTCTGCCCGAACTCGACGGCGACCTCGCGGCCACCGGGGTAGCGGAGACGCGCCAGCGGGTGAGTCCCAGCGGCTCGCCAGCTGCAGACCGAGGGTCTCGTCAGGCGCCGGCCTGGCGGGGAGCCGTCGGGTCGTTCTCGCCGACGCTCTGCTCGCGAGCGACGTACTCCTCGATGTCCTCGATGTCGTCGACGTTGCGCTTCACGACGGCCAGCAGGTCGCTCATCGTGGCGACCTCCTCGACCTGCTCCTTGATGAACCACTGCATGAACTGCTCGGAGGCGAAGTCGTACTCCTCGCGGGCGATCCGCAGCAGCCCGTTGATCTGGTCGGTGACCCGCTTCTCCTGGGCCAGGGCCAGCGCGACCGGCGCGACGACGTCCTCGAAGTCGTTGACCGGCGCCTCGACGGCGGGGATGACCACCTTCGTGTCGGTGTCGAGGAGGTACTGGATCATCATCGCCGCGTGGGCCCGCTCCTCGAGCGCCTGGGCGTAGAAGAACGCCGCCATCTGCGGCATCGTGAGGTCGTCGTAGTGGACCGCGCAGGCCAGGTACTGGTTGTGCGCGGCCAGCTCGTTGCCGATCTGGACGTTCAGCTGGTCGGTGAATCGCGTGGCGGCCACGGGGCGCTCCTCGGGTCGTCGGTCTGGCCAGGTGTCAGGCGGGCGCTCAGGCTGCCTTGGCGAGCTTCTTCTTGGTGACCTTCTTGCCGTCTACCCGAACGAGCTTGCGCTTCTTGACCGTATACCCCGGGGGCAGGGTGCCTTCCTTCAGCATCCGCAGCGGACACCGACCGCACTTGGACGTGGACACGCAGCACTCCGTCTTGGGGAGCTTGCGCACCTGCGACTTCTTCTTGCCCACGAAGGGGACCCTAACACGACCAAGGGTTGCCTTACCTCACGTACTGGACACCCCGGGCAGCGCGCGGTCCCCGAGGTCGACTATTCACTGTGTGTATAGTCGCCGGCATGAGCACCGCACTCCCCCTCCTGGCTCTCCTCGAGCAGGAGCCGGCCCACGGCTACACGTTGAAGCAGCGCTACGACGACCGCTTCGCCCGGACCCGACCGATGGCCTTCGGGCAGGTGTACGCCGCACTCGCCCGGTTCGAGACGAAGGGCTGGGCCGAGGTCACCGGGATCGAGGTCGTCGACGGTCCCGAACGCAAGCGCTACCGGGTCACCGACGACGGGGTCGCAGCGGTGACCACCTGGGTCTACACCCCACAGCAGCCGACGGAGTTCGCCATGAGCAACCTCTACACCCGGGTCAGCGTGGCCCTCACCTCCGGTCGCTCCGCCGCCGAGGTCCTCGACCGCCAGCGGGTGCAACACCTCGCCCGGATGCGCGAGCTGACCGAGCAACGCAAGACCGCCACCGCGGCCGCCCAGCTCGCGATCACCTACGAGCTGGTCCACCTCGACGCCGACCTGCGGTGGATCCAGGAGGCCGGCACCCGGCTGGAGGAGCTCCGATGAGGCCCGGACCGGCCGTTCTCGAGGCCCGCGCCCTGACGGTCCGTTTCGGCGACACGGTCGCCGTCGATGCCGTCGACCTGGCGGTCGAGCCCGGGTCCCGCACCGCTGTCATGGGTCCGTCCGGGTCGGGCAAGTCCACGCTCGTGCACGCGTTGGCCGGCGTCGTACGACCCGACGGAGGCGAGGTGTGGTTCGAGGACGAGCGGCTCGACCTCCTCGGCGAGGCCGAGCGCAGCCGGCGCCGCCTGGCCAGGATGGGCATGGTCTTCCAGTTCGGCGACCTGGTGCCGGAGCTCACCCTGGTCGAGAACGTCATGCTCCCTCTCCAGGTCCTGGGCGAGAGGGCCCGCTCCGCCCGCGCCCGGGCGCTCGAGATGCTCGACGCGCTCGGCGTGGCCGACCTCGCCGACCGCCGCACGGGTGCGGTGTCCGGCGGCCAGGTCCAGCGCGCCGCCGTGGCGCGGGCCCTGGTGCACCGCCCGGCCGTGGTGCTGGCTGACGAGCCCACGGGGGCGCTCGACAGCCTCACCGCGGAACGGGTGCTCGACACGATGGTCGCCGTCACGACGGCGGCCGGCGCGGCGCTGGTCGTGGTCACCCACGACCACGTCGTCGCCTCCCACCTCGACGACCTCGTCGTGGTCCGGGACGGGCGGATCGCCGCCGGAGCGATCGCGTGACGTCACTCCTGCTCGGTCTGCGCCTGTCGGTCACCCCCGCGGCGCGGCTGCGGACGGCGCTGCTGGTGCTGGCCGCGGCGCTCGGCGCCGCCGTCGTCGTGGTGACCCTCGCCGCCGGCCGGCACCAGCTGGTCACCGCGACGTCGTACCAGGCCGAGATGCCGCGGCTCGTGCTCGTCGTCGTCGCCGCGGTCGCGCTGCCCTGCGTCGTCCTCGTCGCGACGGTCGCCCGGCTCTCGGCCTCGTTGCGCGACCGGCGGCTCGCCAACCTGCGGCTGATCGGGCTGAGCCCGAACCAGACCCGCCTGATCGGCACGGGCGAGGCCGGCGGCGCCTCCCTCGTCGGCGCCCTCCTCGGCTGGGGCCTGTTCTGGCTCGCGCGGCCGCTCCTGCTGGGGCACGCGCCGGCCGGCGCCGCCTGGGGCGACTTCTTCCGGCCCACGGTCGTCGACCAGGCGCTCGTGGTCGTCGGAGTCCCCGCGATCGCGATCCTGGCGAGCGTGCTCCCGGCGCGCTCCTCGGTCGACGACGCCCTCGCGCTCACCCGCCGCGCCGACCGGCGCCCGCCCGGCTGGTGGCGCCTCCTGCCTCTCGCCGCCGGTGCGGCCCTCTGCCTCTCGGTCGTCGGGTCCACTCCCGGAGACGGCAACGTCTCCGATGCCCAGGTCGCCGCCCTCTTCGGCGGGATCGGGCTGACCGCGGTCGGCATGCTCCTCGTGCTGCCGGTGCTGGTGCGCCTGATCACCCGGTTCTCCTCGGGCCGATCGCTCGGCCCGTCCCAGCGACTCGCCGTACGACGGCTCGAGGCGCAGCCGGCCGGCGTGGCCCGGATCATCGCGGCGCTGCTGATCGGGTTGTTCCTCGCGACCGGCGCTCGCTTCGTGCTCGTCGCGTTCGAGAGCACGCCGCAGTACGTCCAGGCCGAGCGCAACGTGAAGGTCCAGCAACGGGTGGAGGTGACGACGACCCAGAAGCGGGCCGAGAGCGTCGCCGCGAGGCTGGCGCAGACCGAGGGCGTGACCGGAGTGGTCGACCTCCCCATCCTCCACAACAGCCAGGAGGGCAGCGAGGCGATGGTCGCGACCTGCGAGCAGCTGGCCGCGATCGACCCCGGGTTCGAGGGTTGCCGCAACGATGAGCCGATGCGGCTCGGCAGCGGGAGCGCGACCGGCCCGGCGTCCGGGCCCACGGCGTGGAGTGCGGACGAACGCGACGCTCGGCCGGTGGTGACCACACCGGCCGACCTCCCCGTGGCCACCGTCGACCGCCCGGCCTTCGACGCCCTGTCGCCGATCTACGCCGACGTGATCATCCCGCCCCAGATGGTCGGCGACCTGCCGCCGACCACCCGGCACAGCATCCTCGTCGTCGGCCCACCCGGCCCCGACCTGGCCGGCAGGCTGGCTGGCCTGGGCTTCCAGTCCAGCTACTACGGCACCGAAGACTACGACTTCGTCGCGACCATGCGGTCGGTGATCTGGACCGTCGCGGGGGTCGTGCTCGGCGTCGGCCTCCTGGCCCTCCTGGTCTCCGCGATCGACCGCGCCTCCCAACGGCGCAAGGAGGTCGTCGCCCTCCAGCTGGTCGGCATCGGCCGGGGCACCATCCGGCGTGCGCAGGGACTGGAGACGGCGGTGCCCGTCGTCATCGGCTCGGTCCTCGCCGTCGGGCTCGGCGCGCTCGCCGGTGCCACGTTCCTCAGCGTCGACGACAGCTCCACGGTCCCCTGGGCCCAGACGGTCGTCCTCGGCGGCGTGGCCGTCGTGGGAGGCCTCGTCGTGGCGGCGATCACCATGGTCGCCTGCGCCCCGCGGGTGCGGGCCGAGGAGATCCGGGCCGAGTAGGCCTCAGTCGAGTCCGCCGGCCAGCCGCCAGCCGTCGGCATCCTTCTCGAGCTCGACGACGCCGCAGTTCGGCAGCACCGTCCCCAGCCCGTGAGCGCGCGGTAGGCCGACCAGCTGCGGCACCGTCGCGAGGATCGCGCCGCCGTGGCCGACGACCAGGACGCTCTCGCCCGGATGCGCGTCGGCGACCTCCTGGAGCACACCCTCGACCCGCGCGACGACGTCGGACACCCGCTCGCCGCCGTCGATGGTGGCGGTGTCGTCGCCCCGGGCCCACGCCAGGAACACCGGCCCGATCGTGGTGGCCTCGTCGCCGACGGTGCCGGCCAGCGAGCCCACGCCGTACTCCCGCAGCCCTTCGCGTACGACGACGTCGACCCCCAGCGCGGCCGCGGCGATCTCGGCCGTCTGCACCGCCCGCGACAGCGGGCTCGTCCACACCCGGGCGATCCGCTCACCCCGGAGCCGGTCGGCGAGCTCGCGCGCCTGGCGTCGTCCGAGCGCGGTGAGGCTCCCGCCGTCGTCGCTGCAGAGCTCGGTCTCGTACTCCGCCTCACCGTGGCGCGCGACGAAGAGTCGTGCCGCGCACTGCAGCGAGGTCATCTCAGTCGAGGTCGTTCGCCGTGCGGATCACGTCGACGATGCCGCCCATGATCTCGGTCAGCCCGAAGTCCTTCGGCGTGTAGACAGCGGCCACGCCCAGCTCGATCAGCCGGCGACCGTCGGAGTCGGGGATGATCCCGCCGACGATGACCGGCACGTCACCGAGGCCGGCCTCGCGGAGGCCGTCGAGGATGTCGGGCACCAGCTCCATGTGGGATCCGGAGAGGATCGAGAGCCCGACGCAGTGCACGTCCTCGGCGATCGCAGCCGCGACGATCTGGTCGGGGGTCAGCCGGATGCCCTGGTAGATGACCTCGAAGCCGGCGTCGCGCGCACGGACCGCGACCTGCTCGGCGCCGTTCGAGTGGCCGTCGAGACCCGGCTTGCCGACGAGCAGCCGCAGGCGTCCGCCGAGCTCCTCCCCCGTGGCCCGGACCCGCTCGCGCACGGCGGCCAGCTCGGCGCCGGCGTCCCCCGCCATGGACCCCGCCCCGACGGCACCCGAGACCCCGGTCGGGCCGCGGTACTCGCCGAACACCTCGCGCAGGGTGGCCGCCCACTCCCCCGTGGTGGCGCCGGCGCGGGCCGCGACCAGGGTGGGGCCGACCAGGTTGGTGTCGGTCTTCGCAGCGGCCGCGAGCGCGGCGAGCGCCTCGGCCACCTCGGTCTCGTCGCGCTCGGCCTTCCACGCCTCGACGCTGGCCAGCGCGGTCTTCTCGGCCTCCGGGTCGGCGGCCATGATCGCGCCGTCGAGGTCGGCGGTCAGCGGAGACGGCTCGGTGGTCTCGAAGATGTTGACGCCGACGATCTTCTCCTCGCCCGACTCGATCCGGGCGCGGCGGGCGGCGTGCGAGGAGACCAGCTCGGACTTCATGTACTCGACAGCCTCGATGGCACCGCCCATCGCCTGCACCCGGTCGATCTCGGCCTGGGCGCCCTCGACCAGCTCGGTGACCTTGGCCTCGATGACGTGCGAGCCCTCGAAGATGTCGTCGTACTCCAGCAGGTCGGACTCGAAGGCCAGCACCTGCTGCAGCCGCAGCGACCACTGCTGGTCCCACGGCCGGGGCAGGCCGAGCGCCTCGTTCCAGGCGGGCAGTTGCACGGCGCGGGCCCGGGCGTTCTTGGACAGGGTGACCCCGAGCATCTCCAGCACGATGCGCTGCACGTTGTTCTCGGGCTGGGCCTCGGTCAGGCCGAGCGAGTTGACCTGCACGCCGTACCGGAACCGGCGCATCTTCGGGTCCTCGACGCCGTAGCGCTCCCGGGTGATCTGGTCCCAGAGCCGGACGAAGGCCCGCATCTTGCAGGTCTCCTCGACGAACCGGACCCCGGCGTTGACGAAGAACGAGATCCGCCCGACCACCTTGCCGAAGTCGGCCTCGGACACCTGGCCGGAGCTCTTCACCTGGTCGAGCACGGCGATCGCGGTGCACAGCGCGTAGGCGAGCTCCTGCGTCGGTGTCGCGCCGGCCTCCTGCAGGTGGTAGCTGCAGATGTTGATCGGGTTCCACTGCGGCACCTGGTGGACCGTGTAGGCGATCATGTCGGCGGTCAGCCGCATCGAGGCCTCGGGCGGGAACGCGTAGGTCCCGCGGGAGAGGTACTCCTTGATGATGTCGTTCTGGGTGGTCCCGGCCAGCTGGGCGGCGACCTCCTCCGGCGTGGAGTCGGGGTTCTGCTCCTCGGCCACGACCTGGTAGAGCGCGAGCATCCACATCGCGACCGCGTTGATCGTCATCGAGGTGTTCATCTCGACGAGCGGAATGTCCGCGAAGAGGCGACGCATCTCGCCGAGGTGCGGGATCGGGACACCGACCTTGCCGACCTCGCCGCGGGCGAGCGGGGAGTCCGGGTCGTAGCCGGTCTGGGTCGGCAGGTCGAAGGCGACCGAGAGGCCGGTCTGGCCCTTGGCGAGGTTGGTGCGGTAGAGCGCGTTGGACGCGGCGGCCGTCGAGTGGCCGGCGTACGTGCGCATCACCCAGGGGCGGTCCTTCTCGGGACGGTCCTTCTCGGTCATGCACCGAGGGTAGGACGAGACCTACCGAGAAGTAACCGCCTCGTCGTGTGGCTTATCCGACACGACCCGGCAGGTCACGCGGAGACGACGGAGCGCTCCACCTCGACGACGCGGATCAGGTGGGAGAGATGCAGCATCCGGCGTACGGCGGGCCCGCAGCCGCGCAGCGTGAGGCGGTGGCCGTCGCGGCTGGCCATGCGGGTGGCGACCGCGAGCACCTTGAGAGCGGTCATGTCGATGGTGGTGACGTCGGTGAGATCGACGACGACGTCCTCGTCGTGGCCCTCGAGGTGCTCGTAGATCGCGGTGCGGACCTCCCACGTGCTGCGCACGTCGAAGTCACCGCTGAGCACCAGCGTCGAGCCGTCGGTCAGGATCTCCATGCGCTGCCCCATCCCCGAGATGGATTGCCTTGTCACTCACTATGACGCTCGTGAGGCCCCGGAGGTTGCGTCACGTCCCGGAGTTTTCCGCCGTGTCGCGTCCACAAGCGCCACCCCCGCGGTACCCAGCGCGAGGAGCGCCATGCCCGCGACCCCCTCCGGAGCGAAGATGTGGCCGACGTGGACGAGCCAGGCCCCGGCCAGCAGGAGCAGCGCGACCGCCCCCGGCGCCGCGTTGCGGACCACCTGGTCGACCACGGTCAGCGCACCGCAGGCGAGCAGCGCCCAGGAGCCGATCTCGCCGAGCGGCGTGCCGATCCCGAAGAGCAGGCTCACCGCCTCGGGGCGGGGCACCCCCGGCCCGAGCTCGTGGGTGACGTAGCCCGCGGCGACCCCGCTGATCACATCGAGCGCGGTGTAGAAGGTCGCGTAGACGTACGCCGTCGTCCGGATCCCCCACGCCAGCAGATCAGTCCGGAGCCGCACCAGTGCGGCGAGCGCGACCCCGACCAGCGGAAAGACCAGGAGCCCCGGGATGTGCAGCGCGAACCACCGCTGCGACGTGTCGTAGGTGAGGTGGTGCGGATGGAGGAGCCCGGCCAGCGCCAGGCACAGGGCCGGAAGGGCGAGCAGTGCCGGCGGGCCGAGTCGTCTCATGCCTCCCGACCGTACGTCGACACCCGGCGCCGATACCCTCGGGACATGGTCAACCTCACCCGGATCTACACGCGCACCGGCGACGCCGGGGAGACCCGTCTCGGCGACATGAGCAGCACCTCGAAGACCGACCCGAGGCTCCAGGCCTACGCCGACGTCGACGAGGCGAACGCCCACCTCGGGCTCGCCCTCGCCCAGGGGGACCTGGACGCCGACGTCGTCACCCTGCTCACGCGGGTGCAGAACGACCTCTTCGACGTGGGCGCCGACTTCTGCACGCCGGTGGTCGCGGATCCGGAGTTCCCGCCGTTGCGCATCGAGCAGGAGTACGTCGACCGGCTCGAGGCGTGGTGCGACCACTACAACGAGGACCTGCCGAAGCTGCGGTCCTTCATCCTCAACGGCGGCACGCCCGGCGCCGCGCTCCTCCACGTCGCGCGGACCGTCGTCCGGCGTGCGGAGCGGTCGGCCTGGGCGGCGTACGAGGTCCACGGCGAGTCGATGAACGTGCTCGCGATCAAGTACCTCAACCGGCTCTCGGACCTGCTCTTCATCCTGGCCCGGCACGCCAACCGCGAGGACGGCGACGTGCTGTGGGTGCCCGGCGGGGAGCGGTGACCGTGGACGACACCCGCTTCTGGCAGCTGGTCGACCTGCTCGGCGGGACCGCCGACGAGCGGACCGTCCCGGTCCTGGAAGCCGACCTCGCCGCGTCCGGCGACGCCGAGGGCTTCCTGGACGCGCTGCAGGTCACGGTGGACGACCTGCTCGCGCGCTGCCCGGTGCCGGGCTCGCACGAGGGTGACACCGCCGAGTGGATCGCGGCAGCGGTCGTCGCCGCCGGACGGGAGACCTACGAGCGCACGATCGCCGCCGGGCTCCCCTCGACCCCGATGCCTGGCAGTGGATGGACGCGGAGCTCCTGCTGGTGGCCGGTCTCGAGGCGGAGCCCGATGACGTCCTGGGCGTCTGGCTGCAGTGGAAGAGCGCGCACGTCCCGGCCGACGTGACCACGGCGTGGACCCAGGGCGGCGACCTTCCTCCGGAGATGGAGGACGACCCGTCGTACGGCCGGGTCCCGACCGCCGACCCGGCCTGGGGCGAGGCCCTCGCGGTGCTGGCCGGGGACGGCGAGTTCCAGCGGCGACGGGACCTGATCGGCGACCGCGGCCTGCACGTGGTCGTCGGCGACGTCGACGAGTGGCTGCTGACCCCGTGGCCCTCGGAGGACGACGTCGAGCACGTCGTCCTGACGGTGCCGGCGGCCGCTGCCGTCGCGGCCGAGTCGCGCACCGAGTTCTACCTCGACGCGGTGGTCACGCTGGTGACGTCGACCCAGCAGCAGCTCGGGCTGGACGACTGACCCGTCAGGGTTCGACGAGACCCACCGGGGCCGGGGTCGCGTCGGTCTTCGGGGGCCGGGTCGCGAAGACCGCCAGCGCGGCCGGACCCATCAGCACCGCGATGGCCAGGAGCGCCTCGAGGGTGCCGACCCGATCACCGAGCTGGCCGAGGAACGGCGGGCCGGCGAGGAACGCGCCGTACCCGATCGTCGACACCACGCTGACCCGGGCGGCGGCGCGGACCGGGTCGTCGGCGGCGGCACTCATCCCGACCGGGAAGCCGAGTGACGCTCCCATGCCCCAGAGCACGATGCCGCCGACGACGACCGGCGTCCAGGAGCCGAAGACGACCAGCAGCACCCCGACGAAGGCCGCCACCGTGGTCGCCCACAGCACGGGTGCCCGACCGAACCGGTCGAGGGCGGGCGGGCCGAGGAGGCGCCCGGCGGTCATCGCGGTGACGAACAGCGAGAAGCCGGCGACGCCGACCCAGTGGGCGGTGCCGTAGCCGTCGACGATCGCCAGGGCCAGCCAGTCGTTGGCGCTGCCCTCGGTGAGGGCGAAGGCCAGCACCATCACGCCGATCGCCAGGGTGCGCGGCTCGAGCCAGGCGGAGCGGGCCTTCACCGGCGCCTCCTCCTCGACGGTCGGCGGCAGGAAGTGGCGGGCGGCGACGAGCACCGCACCGAGGGAGAGGACGACGACGGTCGAGACGTGGATCTCGAGGGGCACGTGGAGGGCCGCCATCGGCACGCTGAGCAGCGAGCCGGCGATCGTGCCGAAGCTGAAGCCGGCGTGGAAGCGCGGCATCACCGTGCGGCCGAGGCGGCGCTCGACCTCGGCGCCGTCGACGTTCATCGCGACGTCCCAGATGCCGGTGCCCACGCCGTAGAAGAACAGCCCGACCGCGGCCGTCGGGATCGCGGCGAAGACCCCGATGCTGATCGTCGCGAGGATGAGGCCGCACGTGCACGACAGCGCGCCGAGCCGGACGGCGCCGGCAGGGTCGATGCGGCCGATGATCCAGCCGGCGGACGGCAACGCGAGGATCGAGCCGAACGCCATCGCGAGGAGCAGCAGACCCAGCGACCCGTTGGTGAGGTCGAGGGTGCTGCGCACGTCGGGGACCCGCGAGACGAAGGACGCGAAGCAGAAGCCGTTCAGGATGAAGACGACGGCGACCGCGTTGCGGGCGGGGATCACGGCTGGCACCACCGCAGCCTTCCGGATCGTGCGGCTCTTCTCCAAGTTCACCCTCGGGCGGTCCCAAGCGGCGGGACGCAGGCTGCTCCTGACGAACCGACGACCACCTGCTCAGTAGCCGTACGTCGCTCGCTGCCCGCGGATCCAGTCCACGACCAGCGGGAGGTCCCACGACGCGGCGATCGCCAACGCGTCGTCCGCGTGCCGGGCAGCCAGGCCGACCTCCCCGGTGGCCGCGGCAGCCATGGCGAGGAACGCGTCGACCGGCCCGATCGCCAGCCCCGAGCCGGCCGTGCTGCACCAGCCGGCGTACGGCGCGACCAGCTCGTAGGCGCGCGCTGCGACCTGGGGGTCCCCGACGTGCAGGGCGATCTCGGCCGCCATGCTCCAGCTGAACAGCTCGACGTCGCTGCTCGCGTCGAGGGCGGCACCGTGCTCGGCGTAGTAGGCGCGCGCCCGCTCGTGCTCGCCGGCGCGCCAGAGATAGACCGCGACCGGGGCCGAGAAGGTCTGGCTCTCGCCGAGGCTCTCGAGCAGCGGCACCACCTCGGCGGCCCGCCCCTGCCACAGGCGCACGGCGAGCATCGCGCCGGCCATCGCCTCGTCGGCGTCGCTGTGGGACAGCTGCCGGTGCATGTCCGCGATCTCCGCCAGGAGCCGGTCGCACTCGTCGAAGCGGCCCGCCATCGCCAGCCACGGCAGCTCGACCCCGGCCAGGACCATCTCGGCGAAGGAGATCCGCAGCCGTCGGGCCTCGCTGCGCGCCAGCGCGACGGCGGCCCGCATCTCGTCGGCCCGGCCGAGCTCGTTGAGGACGACGGCCCGCAGCGTCGCGGAGACGAGGTGCGCGCGCTCGTTGCCGGTCTCCTCCGCGAGGCGCAGCGCCTCGTCGATCTGGCGCAGCCGCTCGGGTGCGGTGGCCGGCACCCACCGGGCCACGAACGCGACCTGGTGCGCCTCCATGAGCAGCGCGGGGTCCCCGACCCGGCGGGCCATCGCGACGCCCTCCTCCACGAGCGCGGTGCGCTCCTGCAGGGACGCGACGGCCTGGAGCTCGTTGGCGAGCGCCAACAGCGTGCGGCTGCGCAGCTCGCTGTCCTCCCGGGGCAGCCGCTCGAGGCTCCCCCGCAGCGCCGCCACCACGAGCTCGTTGACCTCGCCCGGGGGCGCCGAGGTCCACAGCGACCCGCGGGTGGTCGCGACCGCGGCCCAGGCGACGGCCTCGGGGTCACGCAGCCGCTTGCCGACCTCGATGGCCTCCTCGACGGCCCGCACGAGGTCCGGCAGCAGCGCCGACCAGCGGTAGGCCTCGACCAGGCCCATCAGCAGGTCGTAGCGGTCGCGCAGTCCCGCGGCCGGGTCACCCTCGAGCGACTTCAACGCACCCTCGAGCAGCTCGACGGCCTGGTCGTGGGCATGGAAGCGCCGGGCCAGCGACGCGGCGTCGACGGCCGAACGCCAGGCCCGGTCGGCGTACGACGGCCCGGCACCGCGCCAGTGCCGGGCCACCTCGGTTTCGCGTCCCGGCACGCCGGTGAGCGCCTCGGCGGCGCGCGCGTGCGCCCGGGCCTGACGGCTGGCGCTCAGACCGCCCCGCAACGTGTCGCGGACCAGCGCGTGCGCGAAGTAGAAGTGGTCGATGCCGTCCTCGCGGACCAGGCCGGCCGCCTGCGCGGGCTCGACCACGTCGAGCAGGTCGTCCTCGTCGATGCCGGTGATGGTCGCTAGGGTCGGGGTGTCGAACTCACGTCCGAGCACGGCCGCGGTGCGCAGCGTCGCGACGGTGCGCTCCGGCAGCCGCTGCAGCCGGCGGTTCAGCACGTCGGTGACCGCCGTCGGCAGCTGGTCCGGCTCCGGGGCACCGGTCCGGTCGCCGGCGAGCCGCGCGAACTCGACCAGGAAGAACGGATTGCCGTCGGTGCGCTGCCGCAGAGCGTCCGCCTCGGGGCCGGTCAGCGCACGGTTCGTGACGGCCTCGAAGACCGTCGCCGTGTCGTGGGCGGGCAGCCCCGCGAGCTCGACGCGCAGTGCGTGCATGCGGGCCAGCGCCTCGGCCACGTCGGCGAGCGCGCCGGCCGGCTGGGGATGCGCACGCCAGGTGGCGACGACGAGGAGCCGGGCTGCGTCGGTCGTCTCCACCAGCAGCCGCAGCACCCGCAGCGTGGAGGTGTCGGCCCAGTGCAGGTCGTCGAGCACGACCAGGGTCGTCTGCTCCTGCGCGGCCGCCCGGACCCCGCCGACGATCCGCTCCCACGCGCGGAACTGGCCGCCCTCGTCCTCACCCGACCCGTCGGCCGCGGCGTCGTCGTCCAGCAGGCTCATGCCGATGCCGTCGAGGACCGTCTTCCACGGCCACAGCGGTGGCGCGCCGTCGTCCTGGGAGCAGCGCCCGACGAGCACCCGGGCACCTCGGCGCCGGGCCTGGAGGACCAGCTCGGCGGCGAGCCGGGACTTGCCGATCCCGGGCTCGCCGGTGAGCACGGCGTACGACGGGGCGCCGCGCTCGGCCGCCGACAGCGCTCCGACGAGACCGGCGAGGTCGGCGTCGCGGCCGACCATCGGCCAGGGTGCCACCTGCTCGTCCGCTGGATGAGCGGACGACGTCGGGGGCGTGGTGGTCACGGGTGACGGCGTGGCGGCAGCCGCCGGGTCAGATCCGGATTCCGGTGGATCCCACGAGAGGGCGGGGTCCTGGCGCAGCACCGCGGTCTGGAGGTCGCGCAGCTCGGCCGACGGCTCCAGCCCGAGCTCCTCGTCGAGCAGCTCGCGCACCTGACGGAGGACGTCGAGCGCGTCCGCCTGGCGGCCCGACCGGGTCAGCGCGAGCGCGCGCAGCGCCCACAGTCGCTCCCGCAGGGGGTAAGCCGCGGTCAGCGCCTCGAGCTCGGCGGCGACCGTCGCGTGGTGCCCGAGCGCCAGGGACGCGACGGCCCGGTCCTCCAGGGCGACCAGCCGCAGCTCCTCGAGCCGCGCCCGCTCGGCGACCACCGACGACGCGTCCCCCAGCTCGGCGTACGGCTCGCCTCGCCAGCTGGCGAGGGCCTGGTCCAGCCGAGCCACCGCGGCGGTGATCTCGGCGGCGGTCAGCGGCGAGGGCCCGTGCGACGCCAGGGGCTGGAGGAGCCGGTGTGCCCCGGCGACCGCCTGCTCGAAGCGGTGCACGTCGACGCTCTCGTCCGGCACCCGGAGCGCATAGCCGGGCGCCACCGTGACCAGCACGGTGGCCGGCGCGCGGCGCTCGCGGTCCGGCTCGAGCACTCGGCGCAGCTGGGACACGTAGGCCTGGAGGGTCGCGGTCACCCCGGGCGGCGCGGCGTCCTCCCAGAGCAGCTCCACGATCGCGTCCACGGACACCGGCCAGCCCCGCGAGAGGGCGAGCGCCGCGACCAGCGCGCGCTGCTTGGGCGTGCCGAGGTCGACCGACTGACCGCCGAGCGTCACTTCGACCGGGCCGAGGACGGAGACCTCCACGCGAGGAGCATAGGGAGCCGCGCGGCCCTCGGCTGCAAGTCGGATCAAAGTCGTCTCCAAGTGCCGGTCGGCATGGTCGTCCCACCGATCGAACACGACACAGGAGTCGCCACCATGACCATCGAGCTCAACGCCGAGCCCACCACCGCCATCCCTGCCGCGCACGCCCTCCGGGGCCTCCTCGGTGGCCGGGTCCACCTCCCCGGAGACCCCGGGTACGACGCCGCCCGCCTTCCGTGGAACGTCGCCGTCGACCAGCGCCCCGCCGCCGTCGCCTTCCCGCGGTCCGCCGCCGAGGTCGCGACCGTGGTCCGGGTCGCCGCGTCGGCCGGCTTCCGGGTCGCCCCGCAGAGCACCGGCCACAACGCCGGTCCCCTGGCCGCGCAGGGCCTCGACGACGTCGTCCTCGTGCGCATGTCGGAGATGGCCACCGCGATCGCCGACCCGAACCGCGGCATCGTCCGGGTCGAGGGTGGCGCCATCTGGGAGCCCGCCGTCGACGCCGCGGCCGCCCACGGCAAGGCCGTCCTGCACGGCTCCTCCCCCGACGTCGGCATCGCCGGCTACTCCCTCGGCGGCGGCATCGGCTGGTTCGCCCGCAAGCACGGCCTCGCCACCAACAGCATCACCGCGGTCGAGCTGGTCGTCGCCGACGGCACCCTGGTTCGCGCGGACGCCACCACCAATGCCGAGCTCTTCTGGGCCGTCCGCGGTGGCGGCGGCAACTTCGGCATCGTCACGGCGCTGGAGTTCCAGATGTTCGACATCGAGACGGCGTACGCCGGCTTCCTCCTCTGGGACCTGGCCGACATCGAGCCCGTGCTGCGCGAGTGGGCCGCCTGGGCACCGGGGGCTCCCGACGAGATCACCACGTCGTTGCGCGCCATGCGGATCCCGGCGATGCCGGAGCTGCCGCCCTTCCTGAGCGGTCGCGAGCTGGTCATCATCGACGGCGCAGTCCTCGGCTCCGACGAGCGCGGCGAGCAGCTCCTCGCCGGGCTGCGCGCTCTCGACCCGGAGATGGACACCTTCGCGCGGGTGCCGGCCAAGTCGCTGGTCCGGCTGCACATGGACCCCGAGGGTGGCGCGCCGTTCGCCTCCGACAGCGCGATGCTCGCGTCGTTCCCCGGCGCCGCGGTCGACGCGTTCCTCGCCGAGGTCGGCCCGGGCCGCGAGAGCTCGCTGCTGATGGCCGAGCTGCGTCAGCTCGGTGGCGCCCTGGGCCGCCCGCACGAGGGTGGCGGCGTGCTCAACCGGCTGGACGCGCAGTTCGTGGCGTTCGCCGGCGGCATGGCGATCACGCCGGAGGTGGGCGCCGCCGCCCACGCCGACGCGGTCCGCCTGATGGAGGCGCTGGCGCCGTTCGCCAACGGTCGTCAGTACCTCAACTTCGCCGAGAACCCGGTCGACACCCGCTCGGCGTACTCCGCGGACGTGTGGACACAGCTCACCGGCATCCGCAGCGCCGTCGACCCGCACGGCACCTTCGCGGCCAACCACCCGGTGCCGCGGCTCTTCGAGAACGGAGCGCCCACCGCCTGACCGAACGCCGAGTCGGCGCCAGTTTCCCCTTCACCACAGCCGAGTCGGCGCCAGTTTCCGGAAACTGGCGCCGACTCGGCACCTAAGATCGGGAAACTGGCGCCGACTCGCGGCTAGCGCCGGTTCCAGTCGGTGCCGGGCGGGCCGGACTCGAGCCAGGACTGGAAGCCCATGAGCGAGGCCGGCGACATCGCCAGCTCGACGTTGCCGGCCGGGGTGGTGCAGACGATCACCACGTGGTCGGGGTAGAGCGACATCTGCTCGACGCCGGCCGAGTCGCGGCGCCCGGCGAACGTCAGCTCGGAGCGCAGCAGCACCCGCTTGGGGCGGGGCGAAAGCGAGAAGTAGCGGTACCACTCGAGCGACTCACCCGAGTAGCGGCCCAGCCCGAGAAGCCAACCGCGCCCAGGACGCGAGGTCCGGACGCGGAAGCTGAGCTCGAAGGCGCCGCCGTTGCGAGACAGCAGGCGCCGGCGGATGATCAGACAGAGGCCGTAGAGCAGGACGAGAGCGAGCAGCACGCCGACCGCGTCGAGCAGCCACTGCCACACCGGCATCCAAACCCTCCGTCCACCCCGTGCCCCATCAGTGGGGTCACCCTAGCGGGCGGGTGGACGGAGGATTCGGGCAGGTCAGGTCCGTTGGTCAGGAAGCCTTCTCGGCGGCGCGGATCCGGGCCTCGGCCCGCTTGACGCGCTCGTCGGCGTCGTCGCCGTCGGCGTCCGACTGCGCTGCCTCGAGCTCGGCCCGCGCCTCCTCCACGTTGATCTCGTGGGAGAGCGCGGCGAACTGCGACAGGATCGACACCCGGTTGTTGGCGACCGAGAGGAAGCCACCGTCGACGGCGGCGAACATCCGCTCACCGTCGACGGGCGAGATCTCCACGACACCGTCGGTCAGGAGCGAGAGCACCGGCGCGTGGTTGCGCAGGATGCCCAGGTCTCCGTCGACCGTCTTGGCCACCACGATCGTGGCCTGACCGGACCAGACGGTCCGGTCGGCCGCGACGAGCTCGACCTGCAGCTGGTCGGTGTCCGCCATCAGAGGCTCTTCTGGATCTCGGCCCACTTCTTCTCGACGTCGTCCAGACCGCCGCACATGAAGAAGGCCTGCTCGGCGACGTGGTCGTAGTCGCCGTCGGCGATCTTGTTGAACGCCTCGATCGTGTCGCCGATGGAGACCGTCGAACCCTCGATGCCGGTGAACTGCTTGGCGACGTAGGTGTTCTGCGACAGGAACCGCTGGATCCGGCGAGCGCGGGACACGATGATCTTGTCCTCTTCGGAGAGCTCGTCGACACCGAGGATCGCGATGATGTCCTGGAGCTCCTTGTTGCGCTGCAGGATCTGCTTCACGCGGATCGCGCAGTCGTAGTGAGCCTGCCCGATGTACTGGGCGTCCAGGATCCGCGACGTCGAGGTCAGCGGGTCGACGGCCGGGTAGATGCCCTGCGACGCGATGTCACGAGACAGCTCGGTCGTCGCGTCGAGGTGTGCGAACGTCGCAGCCGGGGCCGGGTCGGTGTAGTCGTCGGCCGGCACGTAGATCGCCTGCATCGAGGTGATCGAGTGACCACGCGTCGAGGTGATCCGCTCCTGGAGCGTGCCCATCTCGTCGGCGAGGTTCGGCTGGTAGCCCACCGCGGACGGCATCCGGCCGAGCAGCGTGGAGACCTCGGAGCCGGCCTGCGTGAAGCGGAAGATGTTGTCGATGAAGAGCAGCACGTCCTGGCCCTGCACGTCGCGGAAGTACTCCGCCATCGTCAGCGCGGACAGGGCGACCCGGAGGCGGGTGCCCGGCGGCTCGTCCATCTGGCCGAAGACGAGGGCGGTCTGGCCGATGACGCCGGCCTCCTCCATCTCGACGATGAGGTCGTTGCCCTCACGGGTGCGCTCACCGACACCGGCGAACACCGACACACCACCGTGGTCCTTGGCGACCCGCGCGATCATCTCCTGGATGAGCACGGTCTTGCCGACGCCGGCACCACCGAAGAGGCCGATCTTGCCGCCGAGGACGTACGGCGCGAGCAGGTCGATGACCTTGATGCCCGTCTCGAACATCTGGGTCTTGGACTCGAGCTGGTCGAACGCCGGCGCCTTGCGGTGGATGCCCCACCGCTCCTTGACGTCGAGCGTCTCGCCCTCCTCGAGGTTGAGGCACTCGCCGAGGGTGTTGAACACCTTGCCGAGCGTGCCGTCGCCGACGGGGACCGTGATCGGCCCGCCGGTGTCGGTCACCTGGGCGCCGCGGACCAGGCCGTCGGTCGGACGCAGCGAGATCGCGCGCACCATGCCGTCGCCGATGTGCTGGGCGACCTCGAGCGACAGCGTGGACGTCTCGCCGCCGAGCTCCAGCTGGGTCTCGAGCTTGTTGTACATGTCGGGCATCGAGTCCACGGGGAACTCGATGTCGACGACCGGGCCGATGACCCGAGCGATCCGGCCGACGCCAGCCGAGCCGGTCTCCGTGGTCTCTTCAACAGTGGCAGTCATGTCTCTCACTTCTCCGCTTAGTCTTGGCCGGCGTTGGCGTCGGCCAGCGCGTTGACGCCACCGACGATCTCGCTGATTTCCTGGGTGATACCGGCCTGACGGGCCTGGTTGGCGATCCGTGTGTACTTCTTGATGAGCTCGTCGGCGTTGTCCGTGGCGGACTTCATCGCCTTCTGGCGAGCCGCGAGCTCGGAAGCAGCGGCCTGCAGCAGGGCGAAGAAGATCCGGCTCTGGACGTACTGCGGAAGCAGCCCGTCCAGCACGGCCTCGGCCGACGGCTCGAACTCGTAGAGCGGCAGCACGTCGCCGTTGTCGGGCTTCTCCTCGCCCTCGACGACCTCGAGCGGCAGCAGCCGCACGTCGGTCGGCTCCTGGACGAGCATCGACCTGAACCGCGTGAACACCACGTGGACCTCGTCGACGGCGTTGGCCTCACCCTCGTCGGCGAGGAACGCCTCGATGAGGGTCCGGCCGATCTCGTGCGCGGCTTCGTACGACGGCTGGTCGGAGAACCCTGTCCACGTCTTCATGACGGGGCGCCCACGGAACTTGTAGTACGCCTCGCCCTTCCGGCCGCAGATGTAGGTGTCGATCTCCTTGCCCTCGCCCCGCAGCTTCTCGGCCAGACGCTCGGCCTCCTTGAGCACGCTCGAGGAGTAGGCGCCGGCGAGGCCGCGGTCGCTGGTGACGATGAGCACGGCGGCCTTCTTGGGGTCCTCCGGCTCCCGCGTCAGCGGGTGGTCGACGTTGGAGTACGTCGCCACGGCCGAGACCGCCCTGGTCAGCTCGCGGGCGTACGGCGCTGCCGACTGCGCCCGCTGCTGCGCCTTGATGATCCGGGACGCGGCGATGAGCTCCATGGCACGGGTGATCTTCTTCATCGACTCCGTCGACTTGATCCGTGCCCGGTACTCGCGCACCGATAGAGCCATGGGTCAGCCCCGCTTCTGCTTGACGATCTGCTCCTGCTCGACGTCCTGGTCCTCCAGGGCCTCGGCCTTGGGCTCGCTGCCGACCTTGATCGACCCGCCCTCGGACGTCTCGAACTGGTCCAGGAAGGAGTCGTAGGCACCCTCGAGCGACGACGCCGTGTCGTCCTCGAACTTCTGGGTCTCGCGGATCGTCGAGAGGATGCCGTCGTGCGAGCGGCGCAGGTAGTCGATGAACTCGCGCTCGAAGCGCAGCACGTCCTCGGTCGGCACCCGGTCGAGGCGACCGGTGGTGCCGATCCACAGCGAGACCGTCATCTCCTCGAGCGGGTACGGCGAGTACGCCGGCTGCTTGAGGAGCGCCATCAGGCGCTGACCACGGTCCAGCTGCTGACGCGACGCGGCGTCGAGGTCGGACGCGAACATCGCGAAGGCCTCCATCGCGCGGAACTGCGCGAGGTCGACCTTCAGCGAGCCGGTCACGGCCTTCATGGCCTTGGTCATGGCCGCGCCACCGACTCGGGACACCGACACACCGACGTCGATGGCCGGGCGCTGGTTGGCCGCGAACAGGTCGGACTGCAGGAAGATCTGGCCGTCGGTGATCGAGATGACGTTGGTCGGGATGTAGGCCGAGACGTCGTTGGCCTTGGTCTCGATGATCGGCAGGCCGGTCATCGAGCCCGCGCCCAGGTCGTCGGAGAGCTTGGCGCAGCGCTCGAGCAGGCGGCTGTGTAGGTAGAAGACGTCACCCGGGTAGGCCTCGCGACCCGGCGGGCGGCGCAGCAGCAGCGACACGGCGCGGTAGGCCTCGGCCTGCTTGGTGAGGTCGTCGAACACGATGAGGACGTGCTTGCCGTCGTACATCCACTGCTGGCCGATGGCCGAGCCGGTGTACGGCGCGAGGTACTTGAAGCCCGCGCTGTCCGACGCCGGCGACGCGACGATCGTGGTGTACTCCAGCGCGCCGGCCTCCTCGAGGGCGCCACGCACCGCGGCGATGGTCGAGCCCTTCTGACCGATGGCGACGTAGATGCAGCGGACCTGCTTCGTCGGGTCGCCCGACTCCCAGTTCTGCTTCTGGTTGATGATCGTGTCGATCGCGATGGTGGTCTTGCCCGTCGCGCGGTCGCCGATGATGAGCTGGCGCTGGCCGCGGCCGATCGGGGTCATCGCGTCGATGGCCTTGATGCCGGTGGCGAGCGGCTCGTGCACCGACTTGCGCTGCATCACGGTCGGGGCCTGGAGCTCGAGCGGACGGCGGACGTCGGACTCGATCTCGCCGAGACCGTCGATCGGGGTGCCGAGCGGGTCGACGACGCGACCCAGGAAGTTGTCACCGACAGGGACCGAGAGGATCTCGCCGGTACGGCGAACCGTCTGGCCCTCCTCGATCTTGTCGAAGTCACCGAGGACGACGACGCCGATCTCGCGGGTGTCGAGGTTCAGCGCGATGCCCAGAGTGCCGTCCTCGAACTCCAGCAGCTCGTTGGCCATCGCCGACGGGAGGCCGGTGACGCGAGCGATGCCGTCGCCGGCGGTCGCCACGGTGCCGACCTCTTCCTTGCCGGCCGCCTCGGGCTGGTAGTCGGCGACGTACTTCTGCAGTGCGTCGCGGATCTCCTCCGGACGGATCGAAAGCTCCGTCATCTTCGTCCCTACTCTCTTGTCTCTACTGAAGTCTGCGTTGTCTGTGACTGGGGCCGACCGGATGGTCAGCCGGCCAGCTTCCGGCGGGCGTCGTCGAGCCGGCTCGACACGGTTGCGTCGAACACGTCGTCGCCGATCTCGACGCGCATGCCGCCGATGACACTCGGGTCGACGATCTCGTTCAGGTGGATCTCACGGCCGTACTGCGCCTCCAGCGCCTTGCTGAGCCGCTGACGCTCGGCGTCACTCAAGGAGTGCACCACATGCACGGTGGCGACACCGGCGCCCTCGACCGATGCGGCGACCTGGCGGTAGTTCTCCAGGGCGGCCGTCATCGTGCGGTAGGTGCCCGCGAAGGCCTGCTTGACCAGGGTCAGCGTCGCCGGCAGCACCTTGCCGTCGAGCAGGGTGTCGGCCAGAACCGCCTTGTCCGCAGCCGAGCGCGCCGGGTTCGACAGCGCGTCGCGGAGGTCGGGGTTAGCGGTCACCATCTGGCCGATGGCGAAGATCTCGTCGGCCAGCTGGCCCGCCTTGTCGCCGACCGAGCGGACCAGCGTGATCTCGCTGAGACGCTCGAGGGAGTCGGGCAGGTCGTGGGTGCGGGTCCAGCGACGGGCGACGGCGCTGACGAGCAGCGACATCGTGACGTCGTCCACCTTGCCACCGAAGACCTGCTTGACCATGCCCTGCTTGGCCTCCGGCGCGAGCGACGCGTCGGTGGCGACGCGCCGCAGGGACGGCTCGGCACGCAGCAGCGAGGACACGGTGAACAGCTCCCCCGCGACCTTCTCCGCGTGGGACCCGGCCCTGAGGGCGTCGTCCAGCTCGGTCGTGAGCTCCGCGAGGGAGTCGGCCGATGCTCGGCGCAGATCCATCAGTTGGCGCCTTCCAGCTCCGCGAGGAAGCGGTCGACGACGCGGCTCTGGCGAGCCTCGTCCTCGAGGGACTCCCCGACGATGCGCCCGGCGAGCGTGGTCGCGAGCGTGCCGACCTCGGCACGCAGCGAGGCGACCGCGGCCTTGCGGTCCGCCTCGACCTGCGCGTGGGCGTGCTCGACGATGCGAGCAGCCTCGGTCTGAGCCTGCTCACGCATCTCCGCGATGATCGCCGCACCCTGCTCGCGGGCCTCTTCGCGGATCCGGGCCGCCTCGTGACGCGCGTCGGCGATCTGGGACTTGAACTCCTCCTCGGCCGCTTCGGCCTCGGACTTCGCCTCGTCGAGCTCGGCGAACTCGGCGCGGATCGCGTCCTGGCGGGCGGTCATCGCGCGGTTGATCGGCGGGATGACGTACTTGCCCAGCAGGAACAGCAGGATGCCGAACGCGATGAGCTCCACGAAGAACGTGCCGTTCGGGACCAGGAAGTTCTGCTCCATGGGAGTGATCGCAACGCTTGCCATCATGGGTTCCTTTGCTTCTGACCTGTGGACGGAGGGCTAGGGCCCTCGGTCAGGCTGCGCCGAGCACGAAGACGAACAGGGCCATGAACGCGAGGTTGATGAAGAACATCGCCTCGACCAGACCGACCGTCAGGAAGAAGATCGTCTGCAGGCGGCCCTGCGCCTCGGGCTGACGGGCCACGCCCTGGATGTACGACGAGCCAGCGAGGCCGTCACCGATACCAGCGCCGATGGCGCCACCGGCGAGGGCGATGCCACCGCCGACGAAGGCGCCGGCCAGCTTGACTGCGTCGGCGGTTGTCGTGTCTGCCATGTCTCTCCTTGGTTACGCACCGGGGGTCCGGTGCCTCTCTCTTACCTCTGTCGACGCCCTGACCCGGTGGGTCAGTGCGCTGGAACGGGGGTGGCCTCGTCGGAGACCGCGGCTGCCTCGGCAGCCTTCTTCTTGCGCTGCTCGTCCTCGTGCTCCTCGTGGCTCTCGTGCTCCTCGTGGCCGGCTCCGGCCATCGCGAAGTAGAGGACCGTCAGCAGCGCGAAGATGAACGCCTGGATGACACCGATGATGGCGTCGAACGCCTTCCACAGGATGTTCGGTGCCCACATGGCGTAGAGCGGGATCAGGCCGATCAGCGCCAGCATGATGCCGCCGGCGAAGATGTTGCCGAAGAGTCGGAGGGCGAGCGTGATCGGCTTGATCAGCTCCTCGAGGATGTTCAACGGCAGCAGCACCGGGAACGGCTCGAGGAAGTGCTTGAAGTAGCCCTTCACGCCCTTCTGGCGGATGCCGTAGGCCCACACGCTGACCATCGTGACCGCGGCCAGCGCGTAGGTCAGGTTGGTGTCGGCGGTGGGCGCCGGCAGCAGGTGGGTGTGCTCGTTGAGCTTGGTCGGGACCAGCTCGAGCCAGTTGGCGAACAGGATGAAGAAGAACAGCGAGATCGCGAGCGGCGCCACGAACGGGTGCACCTTGCCGAGGTTGTCCTCGACCTGCTTGTTGACCTCGCCGACCACGAGCTCCCACAGGATCTGCACCTTGGTGGGGACGTGGTCCTCGGTGTCCTTGGTGAGCGAGCGCGTGGCCCAGAAGCCGAGGATCAGCACGAGGACGCCGGCCACGAGGGTCGAGATGATCGTGTCGACGTTGAACGTCATCCCGAGGAACGTGCGCTCGACGTGGTGGCCGATCTTGATGTCCGCCATGGGAACCAGGCCGGTCATGGGTTCTTCAACTCCTTCAAGAGCGGGAGGGTCGTCATCACCAGGGCGATGAGCCGGAAGATGGCGAGGCCGAGGAGCAGCCCGATGCCGTCGGGCCAGAAGATCACGGCGAAGCCGACCGCGACCACCGTGAGCACCGCGAGGCGCATCACCGTGGAGACGATCATCTGGTTGCGCGTGGGGTTGGCCCCGGACGAGATGGTCTTGAGCAGCCAGTACTCGGTGACCAGGTGGTTGAGGAGCCCGAGGAACACACCGCCGGCGATGCAACCCGCGAGGCGCCACTCGCCGAGCTGGCCGGCGATCCAGAAGCTCGCGACCATCAGGGCGAGCGCCACCAGGCACGTCTTGCGCTGGTCACGCAGCACGCGCAGGAACGACGGCTTGCCCGTCGGCTGCGGCTCGGTGCTGGTCATCTGCTCTGTCCTGGGGTCGTGGTGCGAGATCGAGGTCATCGGACGCGCTCACCCCCGCAGGGCGGCACGAACCTTGAGCCAGAAGCCGACCGCGCCGGCGACGATGCCGAAACCGATGCCGACGAGGACACCGACCGGCGAGGAGCCGGCCGCGTCGTCGACGAGGTAGCCGATGACCATGCCGGCGATGACGGAACCCGCGAGGAGACCTCCGAGGCCCGCGAGGTCGCGACCACGCAATGCGTTGTCGGAGCTCTCATCGACCATTCACCCAAGTCGCTTTCGTCGTCAGCAGGCTTGTACGCACCGGTGCTGCGGCCACGGAGAGGGGCACGCAGGTTCACGTCCGGCGACGGCGCGAAACTACCACAGGCGGAGCGCGTGATCCCCGCCGGGATCACGGGGGTCCGGATGGTCGCGGTCGTCATGGTCGGCGGCCGTTCTCTCGTCGTCGCTGATGGGTGCTTGTGAAAACTAGCACAAGCGTCCGGGCCGCTTGAAACCGGCCCTCTGGACCACTCTCTCAGGCGTCCTCGCCGACCGGGTGAGGGGGCAGTGCCGGAGGCCGGTGGAGCTTCGGCAGCAGGAACGTCGTGCCGACGGTGAGCACCGCCATCGCGCTCACCGACACCCACATCCAGGGCTCGTTGTAGAGGCTCATCAGGACCGTACCGAAGGCGACCAGGGCGGCCCACATCCACATGATCAGCACCGCCCGGCGCTGGGAGTGCCCGATCTCGAGCAGCCGGTGGTGGAGGTGCTGCTTGTCCGGGGCGAACGGCGACCGTCCCGCGCGGGTCCGGCGTACGACGGCGAGCACCAGGTCGAGGATCGGCACGATGAGGATCGAGATCGGCAGCAGCAGGGGCAGCAGGGTCGGCAGGAAGCTGGCTCGGCTGCCGGCGCCGCCCTCGCTGATCTGGTCGGCGCCGAACTGCCCGGTCAACGTCACCGCGCTCGCGGACAGCACCAGGCCGATCAGCATCGAGCCGCTGTCACCCATGAAGAGCCGGGCGGGGTGGAAGTTGTGGGGCAGGAAGCCGAGGCACGCCCCGGCGAGCGACACGCTCAGCAGCGCCCCGGTCGTCGCCAGCGTCACCTTGTTGATGTTGGCGAGCTGGTAGCAGAAGACGAAGAACGCGATCGCGCCGATCCCGACCACGCCGGCCGCCAGGCCGTCGAGACCGTCGACGAAGTTCACCGCGTTGACGGTCGCCACCACCACGAAGCCGGTGAGCAACGCACCCTGGGCGGGGAGGAGCGCGAACTGCGTGGCGTCCGGCTGGGGGAAGAAGTAGAACTGGATGCCGAAGGCGATGAGGAAGCCGGCGGCCAGCACCTGGCCGCCGAGCTTGGTGAGGGCGTCCAGCTCGAAGAGGTCGTCGAGCACACCGACCGCGCAGATCAGCGCCCCGGCGATGAGCACGACGCCGGCGTCGCGGAAGACGAGCGGCCCGCTCAGGGAGAGGAACGGCAGCTCGCGGGCCACGACGTACGCCGCCACCAGGCCCCCGAGCATCGCGAGGCCGCCGAGGTAGGGGATCGGCACGGCGTGCACGTCGCGGTCGCGGACCTGCGCCACCGCGCCGGTGCGCAGCGCGATCTCGCGCGCGATCACCGTCAGCAGGTAGGTGACCGCGGCGGCGACGAGGAAGACGAGGAGGTACTCCCGCAAGGGCTAGCCCTCGTCCGTGAGCGTGGCGCCGAGGGGCTCGAGGACCTCGTTGAGCCTCTCCAGCGACAGGGCGCCGCGCCGCAGCACCCGGCCCTGGGCGCCGGTGACGTCGACGATCGTGGAGGCCTCGCCTCCCGGCGACTCCCCCGCGTCGATGATCAGGGCCACGTCGTCGCCGAGCATCTGCTCGGCCTGGTCGGCGTCGGTCGCGGCGGGCATCCCGGTCTTGTTGGCCGAGCTCACCGCGAGCGGGCCGGTGCGCTCGAGGAGCTCGCGGGTGAGGTCCAGGTCGGGCATCCGGACGGCGACGGTGCCGCGGGTGTCGCCGAGGTCCCACTGCAGGGACGACTGCTGGTGACAGACCAGGGTGAGGGGGCCGGGCCAGAAGGCCTCGATCAGGGCACGGGCGTAGCCCGGGACCCTGACCGCGAGCGCGTCGATGGTCGTGGCCGCGCTCACCAGCACCGGCGGCGGCATGTCGCGACCGCGGCCCTTGGCCAGGAGCAGGGCTCGCACGGCCGCCGGGTCGAAGGCATCGGCGCCGATGCCGTAGACGGTGTCGGTGGGCAGCACGATCAGCTCGCCTCGCTGGACGGCCAGGCTGGCGGCCTCGACCGCAGCCTCGCGCTCCTCGTCGGTGGTCGTGGGAAGACGCTCGCTCACATACCCCTCCTTGTCGGTGTCATCGTGCCAGTCGTGCCGTCGTGAAGCGTGCCCGACCTGCCAGGTCTTCATGGTCGCGTACGTCGGTCCAGCGGCCGGTCGCCGCGAAGACGCCCGGCGCGGACTCGCCCTGCACGTCGGCGTGCTCGAAGCCGACCACTGCCCCGGGGCGCAGGAGCAGGGCGGCGCGGCGCTCGAGCACCCGGATCGCGTCCAGGCCGTCGGCGCCGGAGAAGAGAGCGAGGTGCGGGTCGTGGTCGCGCGCCTCGGGGGCCACCGACTCCCAGGCGTCGAGCGGGATGTACGGCGGGTTGCAGGTCAGCACGTCGACCGTGCCGGCCAGGTCGTCGAAGGCCGTGGCCATGTCGCCCTGGCGCAGGTCGACGCCGGTGCCGGCGAGGTTGCGCTCCGCCCACGCGTGCGCCCCCTCGTCCAGCTCGACGGCGTGCACGACGGCGGCCGGGAGCTCGTCGGCGATCGCCTTGGCGATCGCCCCGGACCCGGTGCAGAGGTCGACGAGGACCGGGTGGTCCAGCGGGGTGGCCTGGTCGATCGCCCAGCCGGCGAGCAGCTCGGTCTCGGGACGGGGCACGAAGACGCCGGGACCGACGGCGAGCTCGACGTGGCGGAAGTACGCCGCGCCGGTGATGTGCTGGAGCGGCTCCCGCGCAGCACGGCGCTCGAGCAGCGCGTCGTACTCGTCGAGGGCCGAAGGGGCGATGTCCTCGACCAGCACCAGCTGCGACCGCGTGGTGCCGAGCACGTGGGCGAGCAGCTCGGCGGCGTCGTGCTCGGGGCTGGCCACGCCGGACTCGCTCAGCCGCGCGACCGCCGCCGCGAGCGCGGTTCGCCGCGAGCTCACTGTTCGGGGTCCCCGTTCGAAGCGGACCGACGGGAGCAGTCGAACGGGGTGGTCATTGCTCCAGCGCCTCGAGTCGGGTGGCCAGGTCGGCGTCGATGCAGGAGTCGAGCACCGGCTGGAGGTCGCCGTCGAGCACCTGGTCGAGGTTGTAGGCCTTGTAGCCGGTGCGGTGGTCGGAGATCCGGTTCTCCGGGTAGTTGTAGGTGCGGATCCGCTCGGAGCGGTCGACGGTCCGGACCTGGCTGCGCCGCGCGGCACCGGCCTCGGCGTCGGCCTTCTCCTGGGCGGCGGCGAGCAGCCGGGCCCGCAGGATCCGCATCGCCTGCTCGCGGTTCTGGAGCTGGCTCTTCTCGTTCTGGCAGCTGGCCACGATGCCCGTGGGCACGTGCGTGATCCGGACCGCGGAGTCGGTGGTGTTGACGCTCTGCCCGCCGGGCCCGCTGCTGCGGTAGACGTCGATGCGCAGGTCGTTCTCGTCGATCTGCACGTCGACCTGCTCTGCCTCGGGGAAGACCAGGACGCCCGCCGCGCTGGTGTGCACCCGACCCTGCGACTCGGTGACCGGCACCCGCTGGACCCGGTGCACGCCGCCCTCGAACTTCAGCTGGGCGTACGGCGCCTCGCCCGGCTCGGGCGTGCCCTTGGCCTTCACGGCGACCGTCACGGACTTGTAACCGCCCAGGTCGGACTCGGCGGCGTCGAGGATCTCGACCTTCCAGCCCCGCGCCTCGGCGTACCGGGTGTACATGCGCAGCAGGTCGCCGGCGAACAGCGCGGACTCCTCGCCGCCCTCCCCCGACTTCACCTCGAGGATGGCGTCCTTCTCGTCGGCCGGGTCGCGAGGCACCAGCAGCCTTCGGAGCCGCTCCTCGGCCTCGTGCTGCCGAGCCACGAGCGACTCGACCTCGTCGGCGAACGCGGTGTCCTCGTCGGCGAGCTCGCGGGCCGCTCCGAGGTCGTCCTCGAGCGCCTGGAGGTCGCGCCAGGCGCCGATGATCGACGACAGCACCGCGTAGCGCTGGTTGAGCTGCTTCGCGAGCCGGGCGTCGGCGTGGGTCTCGGGTGCGCCGAGCTGCTGCTCGAGCGCGGCGTGCTCGGCGAGCATGCTCTCGACGGCCTCGAACATGAGCTCTCCTCAGGACGGCTGGGACGGATGTGATGCTGGGTTTCGAGACACCGTGACAAATCACGAGCGCCGGTCCCCGCACGTGGCGGGGACCGGCGCTCGATCGAAGCTACTTCTGCGCGGAAGCGTCCTTCTTGGCGTAGCGGGCCTCGAAGCGGGCCACGCGGCCGCCGGTGTCGAGGATCTTCTGCTTGCCGGTGTAGAACGGGTGGCACTGCGAGCAGACGTCGGACTTGATGCTGCCGGACGTCACGGTGCTGCGGGTGACGAACGACGCGCCGCAGGTGCAGGTCACCTGGGTGTCGACGTACTCGGGGTGGATGTCCTTCTTCATGGTGTCCTCTCATCGGCCGCCGGGTCGCCTCTCCCTACGAGAAGGCGTGAACCGGAGCCAGCACATGATTGTGTCATGGGTGAGAACGCTGCGGTAATCGGCGGCATTCCCGGTGCCCGCGCTACTTGACGGAGGTCGACGGGCGGCGCGGGAACGCCGGGACGATCCGCGGGAGACCGGGGTCCGGCGCAGGCTCGGCCACGGTCTGGGCGGGCCGGCCCGCGGTCTCGCCGGTGGCCTCCTCGGTGGCGTCGGCGGTCTCCTTCTCGACCTGGGCCTCGATCTCGGCGACCGGCGGAGGATCCGCGCTCAGCAGAGCCTCCAGCGACACCGGCGGCGGACCGTCGGTGTGCACCTGGAGCCGTACGGCGACCGTCGTGCCGACGCCCTCGCGGGACTCGATGATCACGTCGCCCGCGTGCTTGTCGATGATCGTCTGCATGATCCGCAGGCCGAGGCCGGTGCCGGCGATCTCGTTCGTGACCGCGTTGGACGCCCGGAAGAAGCGGGTGCCGAGACGGTCGATCTCGGCCTCGGGGATCCCGATGCCGTGGTCGACGATCGCGACCTCGACCAGCCGCCCGGAGACGGTCATGTCGACCGCGATCTCGCCGTTGTCGTGGCTGAACTTCACCGCGTTCGACAGCACGTTGAGAAACGCACGGTGCAGCATCGCCCGGTCGGCGAGCACCGCGACGATCTCGTCGGGCGTGGTGACCTGGATGTGGATGCCCCGGCGGGCCGCGGTGATCCGGACGTCGGTCACGACCTCACGCACGAGCAACGCCAGGTCGACCGGGTCCAGGTCGGTGGTGCGGCTCTCGGCCTTCGAGAGCGCCAGCAGGTCGTCGATGAGCAGCTTGAGCCGCGCCACGTTGCGGCGCGTGGCCTCGAGCATCCGCTGGTGGCGGGGCTGCATGTCGTCCTCGAACTCCTCGGCCACCATCTCCAGGTAGCCGCTGATGGTCGTGAGCGGGGTCCGCAGCTCATGGGAGACGTTGGAGACGAAGTCGTCCTTCGCGGTGTCGAGGGTGCGCAGCTCCTTGGTGATCCGGCCCTCGACGGCGCGGGCCCGGCCCTGGGCGTCGGCGAACTCGTTGAGCGCCGTCGCGACCGCGCGGACCTCCTTCGGTCCCTTCAGCTCGGCGCGCACCTCGTTGTCGTTCCTGGCCATCCGCTGGACGACCTTCTCGAGGGAGAGGAGCGGCTCCGACAGCTCGGTCATCAGCCGGCGCCGGGCCCGCGAGACGACGTACCAGGCGGCGATGGCGAGCAGCACGACCGCGAGGATCGTCCCCTTGAGACGGAACGACGCGTCGGTGCTGGCCTGGCGGACCCGGCTGTCGAACGCCTGGCTCGTCTCCTGGTGGGCGCTGCGGATCGCGTCGAACTGCTGGATCCCGGCGCGCACCTCCTGCGGGGTGGCGGCCTTGCCGCCCGCGGACTCGATGCGCGGACCGGCGTACTTCTCGATCCAGGCCTCGGCGGCCCGCTCCTGGCGGGTCACGAGCAGCTCCAGCTCGTTGTCACCGGCGGCGAACTGGCGGACCTCCGTCTCGTGCGCGGGCAGCCGCAGCAGGGCCTGACGGTAGTCGTCGACGGCGGCCTGCTGGCCGCTGCTGGACCACCCTTCGACGCCGGCCGACATGTCCGTGAGGTCCTGGTAGACGTCCTGGTTGGCGGCCGCCGCCGGCTGCAGGTCGTGGGTGAGGTAGTTGACGGCAGCGGTCGACAGCACGACGCCCGCGACCGCGATCACCGCCATCAACGCGGCCATCACGCTGACCCGGATGATGACCGGCGCGAGCAAGCGCGCGACCGGACGACCTGAACTCATGAGACGACTCCCCCACTGCGCCCCCCCGGCGCGTTCCCACGACGAGGATAGCGCCGCGGGCACCGCGGGCGTGGCGAATCCAGACCACCGCGCGGAACCACCGGGGCCCTGGTTGGTCAGGTCGAGCGGCTGAGGAGCGCCTGCACCCGCGAGGCGAGCTCGCGCGGGCTGAACGGCTTGGTGATGTAGTCGTCGGCGCCGGAGTCGAAGCCGGTCTCGACGTCGGACTCCTGGGCCCGGGCCGTCAGGAGGATCACCGGCAGGTCCGCCAGGTTGGGGTCGGCGCGGATCGCTCGGATCGCGTCCAGGCCGGAGACTCCGGGCATCATGACGTCAAGCACCGCGAGGTCGGGCCGCTGTGCCTGGCACGCGTCGATCGCGGCAGCGCCGTCCGACACCGCCACGACGTCGTGTCCGAGCGTCGACAGCTTGAACTCGACGAGCTCACGGATGTCGACGTCGTCGTCCGCGACCAGGATCCGAGCCACAAGGTCCTCTTTCCCATCCAGGCCCTTTCGGGCGGTGTGCGACTCGCAGCCTATCCGTCATCGGCCCCAAGGGAAGGCGTGGGGACACAAAGACGGGCCGCGCCTTGCCGGCGCGGCCCGTCCTCGGCGTGTTGCGGTCTGGATCAGTCCTCGCGAGCACCCGGCGTCGGGGTCGTCTTCTGGACCTGCATCAGGAACTCGATGTTGGTCTGCGTCTTCTTGAGCCGCTCCAGGAGCAGCTCGAGCGCCTGCTGGCCGTCGAGGCTGGACAGCACCCTGCGGAGCTTCCAGACGATGGCGAGCTCCTCCTGGCTCATCAAGAGCTCCTCGCGACGGGTGCCCGACTGCACGGCGTCGATCGCGGGGAACAGGCGCTTGTCGGCGAAGTCGCGGCGCAGCCGGATCTCCATGTTGCCGGTGCCCTTGAACTCCTCGAAGATCACTTCGTCCATCTTCGAGCCGCTCTCGATGAGGGCGGTCGCGAGGATGGTCAGGGAGCCGCCGTTCTCGATGTTGCGGGCGGCACCGAAGAAGCGCTTCGGCGGGTAGAGCGCGGCGGAGTCGACGCCACCGGAGAGGATCCGGCCGCTCGCGGGGGCCGCGAGGTTGTAGGCGCGGCCCAGGCGGGTGATGCCGTCGAGCAGCACGACCACGTCGTGACCGAGCTCGACGAGGCGCTTGGCGCGCTCGATGGCCAGCTCGGCGACCATGGTGTGGTCGCTCGCGGGCCGGTCGAAGGTCGAGGAGATGACCTCGCCCTTCACCGAGCGCTCGAAGTCGGTGACCTCCTCGGGACGCTCGTCCACGAGCACGACCATCAGGTGGCACTCGGGGTTGTTCGTCGTGATCGAGTTGGCGATCGACTGCATGATCATCGTCTTGCCGGCCTTCGACGGCGACACGATGAGGCCGCGCTGGCCCTTGCCGATCGGGGCGGCGATGTCGATGACCCGCCCGATCAGGTTGCCCGGCTCGGTCTCGAGGCGCAGCCGCTCGGTGGGGTAGAGCGGGGTCAGCTTGGAGAACTCCACCCGGTTCTTGCTGGCCTCGGGCTCGGCGCCGTTGACGCCGTCGATGCGGACCATCGGGTTGAACTTCTCCTTGCGCTCGCCCTCGCGGGGCTGGCGCACCTGACCGACGATCGCGTCACCACGGCGCAGGCCGAACTTGCGCACCATCGACAGCGAGACGTAGACGTCCTCGGTGCCGGGGAGGTAGCCGCTGGTCCGGACGAACGCGTAGTTGTCGAGCACGTCGAGGATGCCCGCGGCGGGCACCAGGACGTCGTCCTCGAGGATCGTGGTGTCGGGCTCGTTGCGCTGGCTGCCGCCGCTGGTGCCCGCGGGGCGGACGCCGGTGCGGTCGCGGTCGCGACCCCTGCGGCGCCGGTTGCGGCGGCTGCCGTCGCCCTCGTCCCCCTGGTCCTGCTGGTTGCCGCCCTGGATGTCGCGCTCGCGGTGCTGCTGGTCGCGGTGCTGCTGGTTGTCCCGGTTCTGGTTGTCCCGGTTCTGGTTGTCCCGGTTCTGGTTGTCCCGGTTCTGGTTGTCCCGGTTCTGGTTGTCCCGGTTCTGCTGGCTGTCCCGGTGCTGCTGGTTGTCCCGGTTGCGGCTGGCCTGCTGGTCGCGGTCCTGGTTGCCGGCCTGGTTGTCCCGGGCTCGGTCCTGGTTGCGGGTGGCCTGGTGGTCGCGGTTCGGGTTCCCGCCCTGGTCACGGGTACGGGTCCGGGTGCGCTCCTGGGAGGCGTCCGGGGCCTGCTCGGGTGCCTGCTCGGGCGCGGCGTCCCGGGCCTTCTCGGGGGCCTTCTCGGGGGCCTTCTCGGAGGCCTTCTCCCGCGGCTTGTCCTGGGACTTGGCGGGGGCCTTCGCGCGCGGCTTGTCCTGGGACTCGGCGGCGCCCGAGTCCGGGCCCTTCGTCGCACCCCTGCTCGACTGCCCGGCCTTGATCGCCTCGATCAGCTGGGCCTTCTTCATCGAGCCGGAGCCCGGGATCCCCATGCCGCCGGCCATGGCCTTCAGGTCGGCGATCAGCATGGAGTTGAGCCCGCCACCGCGCTTCTTGCCCGAGCTGGGGGCGTCGGTGGTGGAGTCGATGGTTTCCGTCACGTGAGGTCCTTCCCACGTATCAGTGCCGATCCGGCGGACGCCGTCGGCTTCTGGTCATTGCTTCCTCGTCCGCGGGTGCTCGCCGAGCCGACGGCATCCAAGCGGGTGTGCGCGAATGGTCTCCGCGCCTGGAAGAGGAAGGGTGTGCACCGTTGCCGAGGTCTGAGCGTCCGCGGCGGTGCCACGCCGGAGATCTCCGGCGCGCCGCCAACATACCACCAGGCGCGGGAAGTGTGGCATCGGCCACGGTCAGGACAACCGCGCGCCGTCCCGGTCGACAGCGAGGCGGTGCACGGCCCAGCCCGCGGGGCAGCGGCTCTCCAGGGTGGCCGCGCCGGAGGCGTCGGTGAAGGCGAGCACCGTCGGCCCCGCGCCGGACACGATCGCCGCGACCCCGTCGGCGCGCAGGGCGTCGACCAGGGCGAGCGAGTCGGGCATCGCCGCGCGCCGGTAGTCCTGGTGGAGGTAGTCGCGGGTGGCTCGCCAGAGCTGCTCGGGCTGGCCGGCGAGCGCCGCGACCAGGAGCGCCGTACGACCCGCGTCGGCCGCCGCGTCCGCGTGGGGCACCTCCGCGGGCAGCAGGCCGCGAGCGACCTCGGTGGACAGCGGGGTCGGCGGCACGAAGACGACCGTCTCGATCCGCGGGTCGACCGGCGACGTGACGGCGTAGAAGCCGTCCTCGCTGCCGGAGATCACGAACCCGCCGTGGAAGGCCGGTGCGACGTTGTCGGGGTGGCCCTCGATCTCGGCGGCGAGCCGGAACAGGGACTCGTCGTCGACGAGCAGCGCTCCCCCGGCGACCAGGCCACGGGCCAGCACGACCCCGGCGACGATCGCGGCCGACGACGAGCCGAGGCCGCGGGCGTGCGGGATGACGTTCGCGCAGGAGAGCCGGAGTCCGCCCGGCTGGGCGCCCATCACGTCGAAGGCCGCGCGCATCGACCGGACGACCAGGTGGGACTCGTCGCGAGGCAGGTCCTCGGCGCCGGACCCGGAGACGTCGACCTGGAGGCCGACCTCGACGACCTCGGCCTCCAGCTCGTCGCGCATCGCCAGGGCGAGCCCGAGGGAGTCGAAGCCGGGGCCGAGGTTGGCCGACGTCGCCGGGACCGAGACCCGGACGGGTCCCTCGACGAAGGTCACCACGGGATCAGGCGAGACCGGCGGCGGCGGCCGCCTCGGTCACGTCGGCGTCGATGACGGTGTCGACGATGCTGCCGCCGCTCTCGGTGAAGCCTTCGAGCGCGGTGACGGTGTCCTTGAGACCGTGGCCGGTCACCGTGATGACGACGGTGCTGCCGCGGTACGACTCGCCACCGGCGAGCTCCTGCAGGATGCCCGCGACCCCGGCCGCGGAGGCAGGCTCGACGAACACGCCGTCGCGCGACGCCAGCTCGCGCTGGGCGGCGAGGATCTGGTCGTCGGTGACCGACGCGAACCGGCCGCCGGACTCGTTGCGGGCCGCCTCGGCGAGCTTCCACGACGCGGGATTGCCGATCCGGATCGCGGTCGCCCGGGTCTCGGGGTCGGGGAAGGGCTCACCGGTGACCAGCGGGGCCGCGCCCTCGGCCTGGAAGCCGCGCATCACCGGCTTCCTGGTGGCCGCGCCGAGGTCGGCGTACTGCGTGTAGCCGAGCCAGTACGCCGAGATGTTGCCGGCGTTGCCGACCGGCAGCAGGTGGTAGTCGGGGGCGTCGCCGAGGAAGTCGACGATCTCGAAGGCGGCGGTCTTCTGGCCCTCGAGCCGGACCGGGTTCACCGAGTTGACCAGTGCCACCGGGTAGTCCCAGGCGAGCCCCTTGGCCAGGCCCAGGCAGTCGTCGAAGTTGCCGCGCACCATGATCACCTGGGCGCCGTGGAGGATCGCCTGCGCCATCTTGCCTGCGGCGATCTTGCCCTCGGGCACGAGGACGAGCGGCTTGAGGCCGGCCTTCGCGGCGTAGGCCGCCATCGAGGCCGAGGTGTTGCCGGTCGAGGCGCAGACGACGGCCTCGGCCCCCTCGTGCTTCGCGACCGAGATCGCGGCCGTCATCCCGCGGTCCTTGAAGGAGCCCGTCGGGTTGTCGCCCTCGACCTTGAGCCACACCTCCGCACCGGTGAGACCGGAGAGCCACTCCGACGAGACCAGGGGCGTGCCGCCCTCACGCAGGGTGACCGCCGGCGTGCCCTCGGGGATCTGGAGGAGGTCGCGGTACTCCTCGATCACGCCGCGCCACTGGTGGGTGTGGGCGGGGGTGCGGGTGGTCATTCCATCGCTCCTTCGACGCGCATCACCGAGGTGACCTCGCGGACGATCTCCATGCTGCGCAGGTGCTCGACGGTCGCGCTCAGCGCGGCGTCGGTCGACTCGTGCGAGACGACGACGAGCTGGGCGTCAGCGCCACGGCCCTCCTGGCGCACCGTCTGGATCGAGACACCGTGCTCGGCGAACGCCGTCGCGACCGAGGCGAGCACGCCGGCGCGGTCGTCGACGTCGATCGCCACGTGGTAGCGGGTGAGGGTCTCCCCCATCGGCAGCACCGCGCGGTCGGCGTACGCCGACTCCCCGACGCCGCGGGTGTCGGCCAGCCGGTTGCGGGCCACCGTCACCAGGTCGCCGAGGACGGCCGACGCCGTGGGCGAGCCACCGGCGCCGGGACCGTAGAACATCAGCTGACCGGCGGCCTCCGACTCGACGAAGACCGCGTTGTAGGCCTCGCGGACCGACGCGAGCGGGTGGGACCTCGGGATCATCGCGGGGTGCACGCGGACGGCGACCGCGTCGTCCCCCCCGGATCCGGCTCTGAGCTCGCAGATCGCGAGCAGCTTCACGACGCTGTTCATCTCACGGGCCGACTGGATGTCGGCCGCGGTGACCTCGGAGATGCCCTCGCGGTGGACGTCGGACGCGGTGACCCGCGAGTGGAACGCGAGGGAGGCGAGGATCGCGGCCTTGGCGGCGGCGTCGAAGCCCTCGACGTCGGCGGTCGGGTCGGCCTCGGCGTAGCCGAGCTCCTGGGCCTCCTCGAGCGCTTCGGCGAAGCCCGCGCCCGAGGTGTCCATCTTGTCGAGGATGAAGTTGGTGGTGCCGTTGACGATGCCGAGCACCCGGGTGACCTTGTCACCGGCGAGCGACTCGCGCAGCGGGCGCAGGATCGGGATGGCGCCGGCCACGGCGGCCTCGTAGTAGAGGTCGCGGCCGGCCTTCTCGGCGGCCTCGAAGAGCGTCGGGCCGTCCTCGGCGAGCAGCGCCTTGTTGGCGGTGACGACGGAGGCACCACCCTCGAGCGCCGCCAAGATCAGCGACCGGGCCGGCTCGATGCCGCCGATCACCTCGACGACCACGTCGACGTCGTCGCGGGTGACCAGGCCCATCGCGTCGGTCGTCAGCAGCCCCTGGGCCACCTCGACGTCGCGGGTGGCGTCGAGGCGGCGGACAGCGACGCCCACCAGCTCCACCGGCGCGCCCACGCGGGCCGCCAGGTCGCCGGCCTGCTCGCTGAGCAGCCGCACCACCTGGGAGCCGACCGAGCCGCAGCCCAGCACCGCCACCCGGAGCCGCTTGTCGCCCTCACTCACTGCGCATCACCCATGTCCGTTGCCAACAGGTCGTTCTCAGTCTCGCGGCGCACGACGACGCGCGCGACCCCGTCCCGCACCGCGACCACCGGCGGCCGCAGCGCGTGGTTGTAGTTGGAGGCCATCGACCGGCAGTAGGCACCCGTGCCCGGCACGGCCACCAGGTCACCCGGTGCGACGTCACCGGGCAGGAACTCGTCCTTCACCACGATGTCACCGGCCTCGCAGTGCTTGCCGACCACGCGCGACAGCACGGCCGGCGCCGTCGACGAGCGCGACGCGAGCGTGCAGGAGTAGTCGGCGTCGTAGAGCGCCGTGCGGATGTTGTCGCTCATCCCGCCGTCGACCGAGACGTAGGTGCGCACGGCGCCGCCGTCGAGCTGGACCGGCTTCACGGTGCCGACCTGGTAGACGGTGCACATCGCCGGGCCGACGATCGCGCGGCCGGGCTCGATGGAGAGCCGCGGCTCGGGGATGCCGAGGGCGCGGCACTCGTGCTCGACGATCTTGCTCATCTCCGTCGCGAGCTGCGCCGGGTCCGACGGGTCGTCCTGGGTCGTGTAGGCGATGCCGTAGCCGCCGCCGAGGTCCATCTCGGGCAGCGTCACCCCGAGCTCGCTCGACACCCGCGCCTGGAGCGCGAGCACCCGGCGGGCGGCGACCTCGAAGCCGGACGAGTCGAAGATCTGGCTGCCGATGTGGGAGTGCAGGCCGAGCAGGTCGATGCCGGCGGCCGCCTCGGCGCGTCGTACGGCCTCGAAGGCGTCGCCGGAGGTGATCGAGAAGCCGAACTTCTGGTCCTCGTGAGCGGTCGCGATGTACTCGTGCGTGTGGGCCTCGACGCCGGCGGTGACCCGGATCATCACCCGGGCACGCAGGCCTGTGTCGGAGGTGATCATCTCGAGCCGCGCGAGCTCGTCGAAGGAGTCGACGATGATCCGCCCGACGCCCTCGGCCACGGCGCGCCGCAGCTCGGTCACCGTCTTGTTGTTGCCGTGGTAGCCGATCCGGGCCGGGTCGAAGCCGGCCCGCAGCGCGACGGTCAGCTCACCGTTGGAGCAGACGTCGAGGTTGAGGCCCTCCTCGGCGATCCACCCGGCGACGGCCGTGCAGAGGAAGGCCTTGCCGGCGTAGAAGACGTCGTAGGCCGAGAACGCGTCGCGGAAGGCGCGGGCGCGCATCCGGAAGTCGGCCTCGTCGAGGACGTACGCCGGGGTGTTGACCTCGGCGACCAGGTCGGGCACCGAGAGCCCGCCGACGTGCAGGACGCCGTCGACCTTGTGGGCGGTCGACGACCAGAGCTGCGGGACCAGGGCGTCGGCGTCGACGGGCTCACGCAGCCACGCCGGACCCCGCAGGGCACCCGGGGCGTGGGCCCAACCCGCTTCGTGGGACATCCGGCTACATCCGCTCCGGGGCGGACACCCCGAGCAGGCGGAGGCCGTTGGCCAGGACCGTGCGGGTGGCCGCGACCAGCACGAGGCGGGCCTGGTGGAGGTCGTTGACCTCCTCGTCGCCCATCGGCAGCACCCGGCAGTTGTCGTAGAAGCGGTGGTAGACCCCGGCCATGTCCTCGAGGTAGCGCGCCACCCGGTGCGGCTCGCGCAGCTCGGCGGCGCTCGCGACCACGCGCGGGAACTCGGCGAGCGACCGCAGCAGCTCGCCCTCCTTCTCGTGGGAGAGCAGGCTCGGGTCGAAGTCGGCGGTCGACCACTCGATGCCGAGCTCACCGGCGTTGCGGAGGATCCCGGACACCCGGGCGTGGGCGTACTGCACGTAGTAGACCGGGTTGTCGTTGGTCTGCTTGGCCCACAGGTCCAGGTCGAGGTCGATGTTGGAGTCCGAGCTGAAGCGCGCCAGCGCGTAGCGGCTGGCGTCGACGCCGATCGCGCCGACCAGGTCGTCGATGGTGACGACGGTGCCCGCCCGCTTCGACATCCGCAGCGGCTGGCCGTGGCTGAGCAGGTTGACCATCTGGCCGATCAGGATCTCGAGGTTCTTGCCGGGCACGTCGCCGAACGCGGCGCACATGGCGTGCATCCGCCCGACGTAGCCGTGGTGGTCGGCGCCGAGCATGATCAGGCAACGGTCGAAGCCGCGCTCGCGCTTGTCGAGGTAGTAGGCGAGGTCACCGGACAGGTACGACGCCTCACCGTCGGACTTGATGATGACGCGGTCCTTGTCGTCGCCGTACTTCTCGGTGGCGAGCCAGAGCGCGCCGTCCTTCTCGTAGGTGTTGCCGAGCTCCGTCAGCCGCGCGATCGCCCGGTCGACGGCCCCGCTCTTGTGGAGGTTGTTCTCGTGGAAGTAGACGTCGAAGTCGACCCCGAAGTCGTGCAGGCTCTGCTTGATCTCCGCGAACATCATCTCGACGCCCTCGGCCCGGAAGACCTCCTGCGCCTCGGCGTCGGGCAGGTCCTTGACCTGCGGCTCCTTCGCGACGACCGCCGCGGCGATCTCGTGGATGTACTCGCCGCCGTAGCCGTCCTCCGGCGCCGGCTCGCCCTTCGCGCTCGCGAGCAGCGACCTGCTGAACCGGTCGATCTGGGCGCCGTGGTCGTTGAAGTAGTACTCCCGCGTCACCTCGGCGCCGGTCATCGTGAAGATCCGGCCGAGCGCGTCACCGACCGCCGCCCACCGCACGCCGCCGATGTGGAGCGGACCGGTCGGGTTGGCGGACACGAACTCGAGGTCGATCTTCTCGCCGGCAAACGCGTCGGAGGACCCGTACGACTCCCCTGCGTCGACGATCTGCGCCGCCACCACGCCCTGGGCGCCGGCCGCGACCGTGATGTTGAGGAAGCCCGGACCCGCGATCTCGACACCGGCGATGCCGTCGGTCCGCTCGAGTCCCCGCTGGACCAGCTCGGCGAACGCGCGCGGGCTCAGCCCGGCCTTCTTGCCCAGCTGGAGGGCGACGTTGGTCGCATAGTCGCCGTGCCCCTTCTGGCGCGGGCGCTCCACCGTCACACTCGTCGGGACGCCGTCCGGAAGGGTGATGGCACCGTCGGTGGACAGCGTCGTCAGGACGTCGACGATCGCGGTGGAGAGCTGCTCGGGAGTCACCGGCCCAGGGTATCGGCGTGGACACCGGGGCCTCGCATCGATATCGGGCATGGGACCGCCGAGGGCGATTGCACGTCGCTCGCACGTCGGTTGTAGGGTGACGCGCAGCCTCCGCACAGCGGGGGTGTTGCCTCCGTAGCTCAGGGGATAGAGCACTGGTTTCCGGTACCAGGTGCCGCAGGTTCGAATCCTGCCGGGGGCGCTTCTCACACCGGACTGGAACGCGTTTCAGAAAGCTGGGAAACGGGCTAGTCCGTCCGGGGTTACGCCGGCGGCGAAAATGACCCGAACAGGTCTTGACCGCTCGGCCCTTTCTCGTCCCGCCCTCTCCCGCGGACGCTGCTCCCGACCGCACAATCGTGCCCGGAGCGACCCATCGGGGGATCGCCGACATGGGATCAGCAGCCGCCACGCGACCGGGAGGACGCGGCGGCCCCGGCCACGAAAGCAGGACTGCACGTGAACACCTCGTCCCTCCGCAGGGCAGTCGCAGCGACCGCCGTCTGCGCCGCCGGTCTCGCCGCCGGTCTCGCCGGCACCCTCGCCGCCATCCCGTCCGCCGACGCCGGCACGAGCGGCCACCGCGCGGGTCACCCGGTCCGGACCGACCTCGGCTACAAGGCAACCGTCTACGGCACCAAGGTGATCGTCGACGGCGTCGAGCTGCGCAACGCCAAGGAGGCGTTCGCCCAGCAGCAGTGCACCCGGGTCGCCGGCCGGCAGGTGGTCAAGAACTCGACGCTCACGATCCCCGACAACGAGCTCGTGCACGTCTCCGCGGCGTCCAGCCGGACCAACACCTACCTCGAGGACGGCGTGCACGGCGTCCGCGGCATCAGCACGATCGGTGACCTCACGCTCGGCGGCGAGTTCCAGGGCGTCGCGACGCCCACCCTGTCGCTCCAGGGCCTGACCTCGACGGCCGACAGCTTCCGCAAGAAGGACGGCACCTTCGGGCACCAGGAGACCTTCACCTTCGACGGCCTCCACATCGGCAACCTGCCCGAGCAGATCCCCCAGGAGCTCCAGGACCTCCTCGACGTCCTCGGCTCGACCACGGGTGACGTGGCGAGCCAGGTGATCCAGCTGCTGAGCGACACGACGGGCAACCAGATCGAGATCCCGGGCCTCGGCAGCATCGGCCTCGGCGGCGTGCGGTCGGGCCGGGTCGGGCCGCACTCCGCGTCCTCGGAGACCTACGCACTGCGCCTGCTGGTCAACGCGACCGGCCACGACACCGTGATCACCCTCGGCCGTGCCCGGACGACGATCGCCGAGCCCGTCCCGGCCGGTGTCTTCCACTCCCGGGCCATGGGCCTGGAGATGTTCGGCGGCAACGACCTGCTCCGCCTCGGCGGCCTGCAGGAGCAGTCGATCCCGTGCCAGGGCACCCAGGGCCAGGTCCGGCACCACCGGATCGCCGACGTGTCCGTCCTCGGCGGCCTGGTCGACCTCACCGACATCCACTACGCCCTGAGGGGTGACCAGAAGGCCAACGGCTCGGCCCGCGGGTTCGTCTCCAGCACCATCGGCTCGCTGAAGGTCCCGAGCCTCGGCCTGGTCATCGACGGCATCAGGTCGAAGGTCACCCTGCGCAAGCCCCAGGACACGACCAAGGTCGAGCGGACGATCCGGACCGGCCTGGCGAAGATCACGCTGAACGGCGAGGAGGTCGCGCTGCCCGAGCCGGGTCAGCAGGTCGACCTCGGCGACGGCAACATCTTGGAGTACCGCATCGTCAAGCAGAACCGGCTCGGCGCCGAGGTCAAGGCGTTCCGGCTGACCCTGCGCGACCTGATCCCGGGCGGCTCGGTCCTCGAGGTCGGCTGGGCCGGCGGCCACATCGTGCCGAACTGACCGCGACACCCCGACGCGTCATCGACGATCGGCCACTGCTGCTCTCCGGGTCAGCAGTGTTCGATCGTCGCGTCGTTCCGGGCCTCGTCGCCGAGCCGGCGAGCCTGGTCGACGTACGGCAGGACCACGCTCGCCCCGCCGATGTCGCCGATCCCGCCCTGCACCACGCAGTTCGTGATCTTGCCCGGCTCGACCTGCGCCATCGCCTGCGCGAGCCGGAAGAGCTCGGCGGGCGACAGGTCCGTGTAGAGGTGCTGCATGACCGTGAGGACGCCTCGCTCCAGGAAGCCGGGCACGACGGACCGGGCGCGGACCCTGGCCTGGATGCCCCGCAGCACCCGCTGCTGGTTGGCCGAGCGGTCGAAGTCGCCGCGGATCAGGTTGTGCCGGATCCGGGAGAACGCCATGGCGTCGTACCCACCGAGGTGGAGCCTGCCCTTCGGGAAGCCCTCCGGCTTGAGGTAGGTGTCGTCGAAGGCGGTCGGGTTGACCACGTCGATGCCGCCGATGTCGCCGATCATCGCCTGGAAGAACTTGAAGCGGGTGACGAAGACGTAGTCGGGCTGGATGCCGACCAGGTTGCCGACGGTCTGCCCGAGCAGCTGCGGCCCGCCGAAGTAGAGCGAGGCGTTGATCTTCTCGTAGCCGTGGCCGGGGATCGAGACCCACGAGTCGCGCGGGACGCCGATCGCCGTCGCCGCGCCGGTCCTGGTGTCCATCCCGACCAGCTGGAGCGCGTCACCACGGGAGCGGGTCATGTCCTCGCCCGGCCGGGCGTCGGAGCCGACCGCCAGGATCCAGATCACGTCGGGGGTGAGGTCGACGCCGTTCGCGCGGTCGACCTTCACCAGGGCCACCTCGGTGCTCTTCACGGCCGAGTCGGGCACCACGAAGGCCGCGACCGCGAGCACCAGACCGATCGTCAGGAGCCGGAGCGGCCGCCGGAGACGGTCCATGTTCCGTGGGGTGGTCATGCGTCCCCCTTCGTGACGTCGTAGCCGAAGACCCGCCAGCCGCGGTCGGTGTGGGTCAGGAACAGCCGGCCCCTCACCCGCACCTCCCGCTCGACGTCGCCGGTGGTGCGGAACCCGACGAACACCCGGGCCGTCACGCCGACGGGGTGCTGCTTCACCGCGAGCACGTCGAGCTTCACGGTGCTCTTGTGCAGCTCGACCCCGTCGATCCGGTCGCCGACGTCCTCGTTGCTCATCAGCGCGCGGTCGTGGTGCGCCTCCTGCTGCGCACCGGCGGTGAAGCCCGGCCACGCGTCCGAGAAGTCACGGCGCGGGTAGTCGCCCCCGACGTACGCCGCGTCGATCCAGCCGTCGACCACGGCGCCGACCTGGCTGGACAGCCGTTGCCGCGCGTCGCTCGGGAGCCTGCCGGTCAGGACACCGAACGACACCCGGGTCTCGACCGTCCGCTCCGTCGCGCTCGCCCCGGCGGGAGAACCGCCGTCCGGTCCTGTCCCGTCGGACCCGCCGTCGTCGGTGCACGCGCCCGATCCGAGGGCCACGAGCGCCAGTCCCGCGACCACGCGCGTCATCCGTCGAGCTCGCCTGCCCATACTCCGAAACTCCCCGCTGCCGATGCCGATCAGAGAGCAGTCTCCGTGACCGTGGTGTGGCCCGCGGCACACCACGCCGAAAAGCCACCCCGGCAGTCTGGAATTGCTGGTCCGGGGGTCTAACCTTGGCTACTGAACTACTCCCCCGCGCCCGTCCCGGAAGAGGCGAATCAAGCCGTGCCGCAGTCCCCAGGTCCACAGTCCGACGTCCCCTCCGCCGACTTCGGAGCCAACGAATGGCTCGTCGAGGAGATGTACGACCAGTACAAGCGGGATCCCGGCAGCGTGGACGCCACGTGGGTGAAGTACTTCCAGACCAACGGCTCCACCAACGGTGCGGGCGGGTCGAACGGCTCCGCGAACGGCGCCACCGCGGCGACCAGGACGGAGCCGGCCCCGGCGGCGAAGGCTCCCGAGAAGCCTGCTGAGAAGGCACCCGAGAAGGCTCCGGAGAAGCAGGTCGAGCACGTCGACCCCACCCCGACGCCGGCGCCGGTGGCGAAGCCCCGGCCCACCACCAAGGCCGCCGAGCCGGCCAAGGGCACCAGCAACCCGACGCCGAAGGAGTCCCGCCCGGCCGCCCCGGCCGCGGCGAGCGACGAGCCGACGTACACCGTGCTCCGCGGCGCCCCGGCGCGCACCGTGCAGAACATGGAGGCGTCGCTGACCGTCCCGACCGCGACCTCGGTCCGCGACGTCCCGGTCAAGCTGCTGTGGGACAACCGCACCGTCATCAACAACCACCTCGCCCGCGCCCGCGGCGGGAAGGTCTCGTTCACCCACCTGATCGGCTACGCGCTGGTCAAGGCGGTGCGGGCGATGCCGGAGATGAACGTCGGCTTCGACGTGATCGACGGCAAGCCCCACCAGATCACCCCGGCCCACATCAACCTCGGCCTGGCGATCGACGTGCCCAAGCCCGACGGCGGCCGCACCCTGCTGGTCCCCAGCATCAAGGCCGCGGAGACCATGGACTTCGCGGGCTTCTGGACGGCCTACGAGGAGATCGTGCGCAAGGCGCGTGACGGCAAGCTCGGTGTCGCCGACTTCCAGGGCACCTCGATCTCGCTGACGAACCCCGGTGGCATCGGCACCAGCCACTCGATCCCCCGCCTGATGAAGGGGCAGGGTGCGATCATCGGCGTCGGCGCGATGGAGTACCCCGCCGAGTGGCAGGGCGCGTCCGCCGACGCGATCGCCCGCAACGGCATCAGCAAGGTCATGACGCTGACGTCGACCTACGACCACCGCGTGATCCAGGGCGCGCAGTCGGGTGAGTTCCTCAAGCGGGTCCACCAGCTGCTGCTGGGCCAGGAAGGCTTCTACGACGAGATCTTCCGCTCGCTGCGCATCCCCTACGAGCCGATCCGCTGGAACGCCGACATCTCGACGTCCCACGACGACGAGATCTCCAAGCAGGCCCGGATCCTCGAGCTGATCCACGCCTACCGGGTGCGCGGCCACATGATGGCCGACACCGACCCGCTGGAGTACCGCCAGCGCAGCCACCCCGACCTCGAGGTGGAGTCGCACGGCCTGACCCTGTGGGACCTCGACCGCGAGTTCGCCACCGGCTCCTTCGGTGGCGAGGGCCGCCGGTTCATGAAGCTGCGCTCGATCCTGGGCATCCTGCGCGACTCCTACTGCCGCACCACCGGCATCGAGTACATGCACATCATGGATCCCGAGCAGCGCCGCTGGATCCAGGAGCGCGTCGAGCAGCCGCACACGAAGCCGCCCCGCGAGGAGCAGCTGCGGATCCTGCTGAAGCTCAACCAGGCCGAGGCCTTCGAGACCTTCCTGCAGACCAAGTTCGTCGGCCAGAAGCGCTTCTCGCTCGAGGGTGGCGAGACCACGGTCCCCGTCCTCGACGAGATCTGCGAGGCGGCCGCGGAGGCCAACCTCGACGAGGTCACCATCGGCATGGCCCACCGCGGCCGGCTCAACGTGCTGGCCAACATCGTCGGCAAGAAGTACTCCCAGATCTTCCGCGAGTTCGAGGGCAACATCGACCCGCGCACCGTGCAGGGCTCCGGCGACGTGAAGTACCACCTCGGCGCCGAGGGCGAGTTCGAGGCGGGTTCGAAGGACCGGATCAAGGTCTCGGTCGCCGCGAACCCGTCGCACCTCGAGGCCGTCGACCCGGTCCTCGAGGGCATCGCCCGGGCCAAGCAGGACGTGCTCAACCGTGGCAACGAGTACCCCGTGCTGCCGCTGCTGGTGCACGGCGACGCGGCGTTCGCCGGCCAGGGCGTGGTGGCGGAGACGCTGAACCTCTCCCAGCTGCGCGGCTACCGCACCGGCGGCACCATCCACCTGGTCGTCAACAACCAGGTCGGCTTCACGACGTCGCCGGGCTCGTCGCGCTCCTCGCTCTACTGCACCGACGTCGCGCGGATGGTCCAGGCGCCGATCTTCCACGTCAACGGCGACGACCCGGAGGCGTGCATCCGCGTCGCCCGGCTCGCGTTCGAGTACCGCCAGGCGTTCAAGAAGGACGTCGTCATCGACCTCGTCTGCTACCGCCGTCGCGGTCACAACGAGGGTGACGACCCGTCGTACACCCAGCCGCTGATGTACGACCTCATCGAGCAGAAGCGCTCGGTCCGCAAGCTCTACACCGAGTCCCTCATCGGTCGTGGCGACATCACGATCGAGGAGGCCGAGCAGGTCCTGCGCGACTACCAGCAGCAGCTGGAGCGGGTTTTCACCGAGGTGCGCGAGGCCAGCACGCAGCCGTCCGAGTGGACGACGGTGCCCGACTACCCGGACAAGCCGACCGGCGAGACCAAGACCGCCGTCTCCAACGACGTCATGAAGCGGATCGCGGACGCCTACGTCACGCCGCCGGAGGGCTTCACCGTCCACCCGAAGGTGATGCCGCAGCTGCAGCGTCGTGCCGCGGCGATCGCCGACGGCCCGATCGACTGGGGCACCGGCGAGATCCTCGCGTTCGGTTCGCTGCTCATGGAGGGCCGCCCGGTCCGCCTGGCCGGCCAGGACTCGCGCCGCGGCACCTTCGTGTCGCGCTTCGGCACGATCATCGACCGCAAGAACGCCGACGAGTGGACGCCGCTGACCTCGCTCACCGAGGACCAGGCGAAGTTCTACATCTACGACTCGCTGCTCTCGGAGTACGCCGCGCTCGGATTCGAGTACGGCTACTCGGTGGCCCGTCCCGAGGCGCTGGTCCTGTGGGAGGCGCAGTTCGGCGACTTCGTCAACGGCGCCCAGACGATCATCGACGAGTTCATCACCGCGGGCGAGAACAAGTGGCGCCAGCAGTCCGGCGTCGTGCTGCTGCTCCCCCACGGCTACGAGGGCCAGGGGCCCGACCACTCCTCGGCACGCATCGAGCGCTTCATGCTGATGGCGGCCGACGAGGCGTTCGTGGTTGCGCAGCCCTCGACCCCCGCGTCGTACTTCCACCTGCTGCGCCAGCACTCGCTGGGTGAGTCGCACCGCCCGCTGATCGTCTTCACGCCGAAGTCGATGCTCAAGCGCAAGGAAGCGGCCTCGCAGCCCGACGACTTCACGTCCGGCACGTTCCGGCCGTTCATCTCCGACGGCAACGCCGACCCGGAGCAGGTCGACACGCTCCTGCTCTGCTCGGGCCGGGTGACCTGGGACCTGATGGTGGAACGCGCGAAGCGCGAGGACGCCGGCCGGTTCGCGATCGCCCGCGTCGAGCAGCTCTACCCGCGCCCGGAGGCCGAGATCCGCGAGGAGATCGCCAAGTACCCGAAGCTGAAGGCCGTGCGTTGGGTCCAGGACGAGCCGGTCAACATGGGCCCGTGGCCGCACTACCAGCTCAACCTCTGGCCGCACGTCGACGCCACGGTCGAGCCGGTCACCCGCCAGGAGTCCTCCTCGCCCTCGGTCGGCACGGTCAAGCGCCACACCGAGGAGCAGAAGGACCTGATCGCGCGGGCGTTTGCCTGACCGTTGTCGCGCGGAGCGCGCCAACGAGCACTCAGGCAGGTCGAGTAGGCGCGCGACCGAGGGACGAGGTCGCGACCGCCGTATCGAGACCCGTGAGTGAAGGGTCTCGATACGCTCGCTAGCGCTCGCTACTCGACCAACGAGCAAGGAGGACCGATGTACTTCACCGACCGCGGGATCGAGGAGCTCGACAAGCGCCGGGGTGACGAAGAGGTCACCCTGGCGTGGATCGCCGAGCGTCTCCAGGAGTTCACCGACACCCACCCGGAGTTCGAGACCGCCGTCGAGCGGTTCGCGACCTGGCTGGCCCGCCTCGACGACCCCGACGACTGACCGACGCCGGGCTTTTCGGACGTAGTGCGCCCGGGTCGTGCGACGATCCGGACATGGGATCTCCGAGACGCGCGTCACTCGCCGTCGTGGCTCTGTTCGCGCTCCTCGCCGGCCTCCTGACGGCGACCGATGCGGCCACCGCCGCCGACCCGGCCACGTTCACGGTGCGCCCGAGCGTCAACCAGCTCTACGTGCTGGACGCGACCCCGGGGCAGGGGCTGGAGCTGGTCGACGCGGCCGACGCGGTCGTCGGCAGCGGCACGGTCGACGCGGCCGGCAGCTTCGCCTGGCGCGAGCTGGACGCTGGCACCTACACCGTGCGGACGACCGGCGATCCCGTGACGGCGTCCGACCCCCAGGTGGTGACCGCCTTCGACGACCCGGCGCCCGCCCCGTCGTTCTACGACGAGCAGACCCTGGACGAGGGGTTCGGCTACCTCGAGACCCGCGACGGCACCACGCTGTCGACGAACGTCGTCTTCCCCTCGGGTGACGGCCCCTTCCCCACCGTGGTCGAGTACTCCGGCTACGACCCCAGCAACCCCGGCAACACGACGATGGCACAGCTCTTCACGAGCCTCGGCTTCGCCTATGTCGGCGTCAACGTCCGTGGCACCGGTTGCTCGGGCGGCTCGTTCCGGGCCTTCGAGCCGATCCAGAGCCTCGACGGCTACGACGCCATCGAGACCATCGCCGCACAGCCGTGGGCGAAGTTCCACCGGGCCGGCATGGTCGGCATCTCCTACCCCGGCATCGAGCAGCTGTACGTCGCGCAGACCCGGCCTCCGAGCCTCGCCGCGATCACCCCGCTGTCGGTCATCGACGACACCTACCGCGGCACCCTCTTCCCGGGCGGCATCCTCAACACCGGGTTCGCCGTCTCGTGGGCCAACGAGCGCGACGACCAGGCGAAGCCGTACGGCCAGGGCTGGGAGCAGCCGCGGGTCAACGCCGGCGACACGGTCTGTGCGGCCAACCAGGACCTGCGGCTGCAGAACCCGGACCAGCTCGCCCTGATCGAGGACAACCCCTACTACTCCGCCGAGATCGGTGACCCGATCACGCCGAGCCTGTTCGTGAACAAGATCGACGTGCCGGTCTTCATCGCCGGCGCCTGGCAGGACGAGCAGACCGGCGGGCACTTCCCCGCCATGCTCGACGACTTCACGTCCTCGCCGCACCTCTACGCGACGATGGTCAACGGCTCGCACACCGAGTCGCTGAGCCTCGGCGTCTTCGACAAGTACGCCGACTTCCTGGACCTCTACGTCGGCCGCCGGGTGCCGACCGGACGCAAGGCCTTCGTCGCCCCGATCCTCGCGCAGGCACTCACCGGCGTGGGTGGGCTCAGCCTGCCGCCGGGCACCGACTACTCCGGGATGGGCTACCGGAAGGCCCTCGACACCTATGAGTCCGCGCCCCCGATCCGGATCCTCTTCGAGGAGGGCGCGGCGAAGGGCCAGCCGTCCGGAGCGCCGCTGCCCCGCTTCGAGAAGTCCTTCAGGTCCTGGCCGATACCGAGCGCCGAGCCGAGGGCGTGGTACCTCACGTCCGGAGGCAAGCTGCACGGCAAGCCGTCCACGGTGAGCCCGGGCCAAGCCCGGCAGCGCAGCTACCGGGCCGACCCGGACGCGCTCCCCGCGACCGACTACACCGGCTCGAGCTCGGGCATCTGGCAGGCCCACCCGACGTACGACTGGCGGCAGATCCCGGCCGGCACCGGCCTGGGCTGGATCACCGCGCCGCTGAGGCACGACGTCGTGACCGTCGGCACCGGGTCGGTGGACCTCTGGGTGCGCACCCCGGCCGAGGACACGGACCTCGAGGTCACCGTCTCCGAGGTGCGGCCGAACGGCACGGAGGTCTACGTGCAGTCCGGCTGGCTCCGGGCCAGCCACCGCAAGCTCGACGCCGCGCAGTCGACGCCGATCTACCCGGCGCACACCGACCTCGAGTCGGACGCCCGTCCGCTCCCGGCCGGTGTGCTCACCAAGGTCCGCCTCGCGCTGTTCCCGTTCGCGCACCCCTTCCGCCAGGGCTCGCGGCTCCGGATCACCGTCGACGCCCCCGGCGGGGCCCGCCCCCTGTGGGCCTTCGACACCCTCGACGGGGGCGAACGCGTCCACATCGCCACGGACCGGACGCACCGCTCGCGGCTGGTGCTGCCGGTGGTGCCGGGGGTGACGGTGCCCGCCACGGCGCCCCCGTGCGCCTCGCTGCGCAGCCAGCCCTGCCGGACCTACCCGGGATAGACACCGACGTCATGGCCCGCCTGAGCATCGCACCCGTCCCCGTCCTCGCCGCACCGATGGCCGGCGGCCCGACCACGACCGCGCTCGTGGCCGCGGCGGCCGGCGCCGGCTCGCTGGGCTTCGTGGCGGCCGGCTACCGCACCGCGGAGCAGCTGGCCGCAGACATCGCCGCCGTGCGGCGGGAGACCGCCGTGTTCGGGGTGAACCTGTTCGTCCCGGACCGGTCTCCGGTCGACCACCAGGCCGTGCTCGCCTACCGCGACCGCATCGCGCCGGAGGCCGCGCGGCTCGGCGTCGAGCTGGGCGAGCCCCGGTGGGAGGACGACGACGACTGGGCCGCCAAGGTCGACCTCCTGGCCCGGGACCCGGCTCCGTGGGTGACCTTCACCTTCGGGCTGCCGGACGCGGCCGACCTGGAGCGGCTCCGGCGCGCCGGGTCCCGGCTGCTCGTGACCGTCACCGACGTGCAGGAGGCGCGCGCGGCCGCGCGCCTGGACCCCGACGGCCTCGTCGTCCAGGCGGCCGCCGCGGGTGGGCACCGGGGGACCTTCGACCAGCTCCGCGATCCCGGCGCCGACCCGCTGACCAGCCTGATCGCCGGCGTACGCGCGGCCACGGACCTGCCGGTCGTGGGCGCCGGCGGCCTCGCGACGGCGGCCGACGTCGCCGAGGCGCTGGCGGCCGGGGCCGAGCAGGTCGGCACCGCGCTGCTCCTGGCCGACGAGGCCGGCACCCGCCCGACCCACCGCCGCGCCGTGGCCGACCCGGCCTCCACGACCGTCACCATGCGCGCGTTCACCGGTCGGGTCGCACGCGGGATCCGCAACTCCTTCAGCGACGCGTACGACGCCGGCGCCCCGGTCGGCTACCCGGCGGTGCACCACCTGACCGCGCCGCTGCGGCGCTGGGCCGCCGAGCACGACGACCCCCAGCACCTCCACCTGTGGTCCGGCACCGGACACCGGCACGCACGCCCCGGCCCCGCCGCCGGCCTGATCGCCGCACTGGTCCCCTAGGCGACACGGCCGCGCGGATCTCATAGCCTGCGCCCATGGCCACCTTCACGCTCACCTGCATCGGCGACGACCGGCCGGGCCTCGTGTCCGATCTCTCGGCACCGATCAACGCCCACGGCGCGAGCTGGAAGCGCAGTCAGATGGCGCGGTTGGGGGGCAAGTTCGCCGGGATCCTGCTGCTCGACGTGCCCGACGACCGGGCCGACCCCCTCGTCGTCGACCTGACGGCACTGAAGGACGCCGGCCTGGTCGTGACGCTCGAGCGGACCGACGTGCCGGCCGAGCACCGGTCGCTGCGCCTGAACCTGGAGCTGCTCGGAGCAGATCGCCCCGGCATCGTGGCCGAGATATCCGCCGCGCTCGCCGCCCAGCGCGTGGGCATCGAGGAGCTGAGCACCGACGTCCGGGCGGCGCCGATGTCCGGGGGCCAGCTGTTCGAGGCGCAGGCGGTGCTCGAGGCGCCGCCGTCGACCAGCATGGACGACCTGCGGTCGATGCTCGAAGCGATCGCCGACGAGCTGATGGTGGAGATCAGGCTGTCGGACGCCGAGCATCCCACCGCCCCGTGACGGGCGCCGGCCGCCGCCCCCGACGCGGCCGGATGACCCCCCGTGGCGAGGCGCGGCGGCACGCCGTGCGCCCCGGTTGTGGCGCCGAAGTCCCGAACACACCACCGATGCACTATCGTGGATCCTGTTGAAGGGACGGCTCTGCAAGTCGTCCTGGCCGCACACCATGTCGCGGCTTGTATCTCGTACTCCTGGTTTTCGGTTCGCTGGACATCAGCACAGGTGGATGTCTTCAGCAGCTCGAGGGCACAACGCTCTCGGCACGAAACAAGGGACAAGATCATGGCTCAGGGAACCGTCAAGTGGTTCAACGCCGAAAAGGGCTTCGGCTTCATCGCGCAAGATGGTGGCGGCGAGGACGTGTTCGTCCACTTCTCCGCCATCCAGTCGGGCGGCTACAAGTCGCTCGAGGAGAACCAGAAGGTCGAGTTCGACCTCGCCCAGGGCCCCAAGGGTCCGCAGGCGGAGAACGTCCGCGTCTCCTGATTCACCACGGAGGGCCCCGACCGCACCCGCGGTCGGGGCCCTTCGTGCTTCCGGTCCCGGCGCGTCCACGCTGGCTGCACGCCACCGATCAGGGGGCGACCGCGACCAGAGCCCAGGTGTAGGCGTGGTCGGAGTAGTACTGCGAGGCGCATCCGGGGCTCACCGTGCTGGCCTTCTCCCGCCCGTTGCCCGCGACCCAGAGGTCGTCGCAGTCCGCAAAGGTCTTCTTGGCGGCCGCCCCAGCCATGACCTCGTCCTTGTAGGAGCGGTCCCAGTCGGCCGCGACCAGGTGGTCGCTCTCGACGAACACCTGGTCGATCTTCCTCGCCGGGGTGATCGCAGGCTGGTATGAGCGCTGGACGGTCAGCTGGTTCCACAGCGGGCTCATCGGGCAGGCGCTGAGACCGGCGTCCTCGTCTTGAGGCTCGCAGGTGCTGTCTTCGTTGAAGTCGCCGGCGATGACGTGCGTGGGAGTGGGCATCTCCGCCTGGAGGTCGGCGATCGCCTTGCCCCACTGCCCCTTCTTGTAGGTGCCCCGGCTGAACTTCTTGAACGTCTTGCTCTTCACCATGTGGACGCTGGTGACCACGACCCGGCCGGTGTCGTCCTCCTCGACCAGCCGGTGGGTGGCGGCGTGGTTCCACGCCCACTTCTCCGGGTGGCGCATGTCTGCCTGGTCGTCTCGCAGCGCGAGGTACATGCGCTCGTCCGAGAGTCCGGTCCCGTCCTTCATGGTCGTCGTGTTGATCAGCACCGCACTCTCGCGCCGCAGGCGCACTCCGGAGCTGCCATGCCCGAAGACCGAGCTCTCCCCCGCTGCGGGCGCCACCGCGACCCGGAACGCTGTCGAGCCGGCGTCTCCGTAGAGGTACTCGCTGATCAGGTCGGCCGCGGTGTCGGCGGACTCCGCGTTCACCTCCTGGAGCAGGATGACGTCGGGCATGTACTGACCCCCGGCGGCCAGCTGCGCCTCGAGGCGCCGGGCGAAGTTCCCGATCTCCCGCTGCTCGGCGTTGTCCCCGGCGTTGAATGTCTCTGCCAGGTTGATCGAGACGATCATGACCTGGTCGTCCGGCGAGGTATCGAGTGGTGGGGTGCCGGCGACAGCCGACTGGACAGGAGGTGCCGTTGCGGCACCGATGGCGGCGAGGAGGGCGGCGGCACCCAACGTGGCTGTGACAGCTCTACGACGACTCAACGTGGCTCCCGAGATCGCGTCGCGCGATCGGCGGCTCCCAACGCGCACGAGCTTCCGACGGTAGCCGCAAGCGTCGGCGAAGACCATGCCAAGACGACCTTGACGACGTGGCTACGAGGGACACGGCGACGACGACAGCGTGCCGAACGCACTGGCGACGAGTGCCGGGAGCTCCGAACCCGGCCCCCGCACCCAGCGCGCGATCGCCGTTCGGAACATGGCGATGCCGACCGCCGCCAGGGTCTCGGCCGTGTCGCGGTCGACCCCGGGGCGGTCGGCGAGCGCGGCCGCCAGGGTGCGCTCCCACGAGACGAAGGTGTCGAAGAGCCGGCCGCGGAGGACCGGGGACGACTCGGCGGCGCGCTGACGGAGCTCGACGCGCGCCCGGTCGTCCTGGAAGCCGACGGCCAGCGCCACCACGGCTTGCCGTACGACGTCCTGCACGGAGAGGTCGGGGTCGAGGTCGAGGTCGCGGACCGTGTCACGCAGCATCGCCTGCCGCGCCGCGCGTCCCATGTCGAGGACCTCGTCCTTGGTCGCGAAGTAGCGGAAGAACGTGCGCGGCGACACTCCGGCATCCGCGGCGATCGCGTCGACCGACGTCTGGTCGAAGCCGTCGCGGGCGAACCGCTTCAGCGCGGCGTCCTCGAGGGCCTGCCGCGTCGTCTGCTTGTGCTGCTCGCGCAGCCCGACCCCCACGATGCCCTCAGTCACTGTTGACGGCCGCCGACAGCTCCGTGGCCGCCTCCGGCCTGGCACCTGGCCGGCCGCTGCGGAGCTCGACCTCGTGCAGGGTGCCGGTGAACGCGAACGGCGGGCGGTAGTCATGGCTGACGGCGATCCCCCGGTCCCGGCCGACGAGCAGGCCCGCACCCGCGGTGGAGAGGTTCGGGAAGAACATCAGGCCCGGCAGCGGGGCCTCGGCGACGTCCGCTCCGTCGACACCGAGCACGACCCGCGCCGCCCGGCCCGGCTCGTAGCGCAGCTCGAGCACATGCTCACCGGGGGGTACGACGGACTCGCCCGCGACCCGCACCGGGTGGTCGAGCAGCGCGAACGTCGCCACCGGCCGCCCCTCGAGCAGGTAGCACGCCCAGCCGCCGTGCCGGTCGCCCAGCGCCGCGACGATCCCGGACGCGCCGCCCTCGGGCACCGAGACCCGGGCGGTCAGCACGAAGCCACCCATCTGGGTCGGGAGCTGGCTGTCCTGAACCGGGCCGCCGCCGGGGCGGTAGGTCGCGCTCGTCGGCGGGGGGAACTCGCCGGGGTGCAGGTGGGCCATCGACTCCGGGAACTCGAAGAGCGGCAGCACGTTGTTGCGGCCGGCCTCGGCCCACCAGAGCGCCTCCATGCGGCGCACGACGTCCGGGTGGGCGTCGGCGACGTCGTCGTGCTCCGAGAAGTCGTCGGTGAGCCGGAAGAGCGACCAGCGGTCCGTGTCGAAGTCGACGCTGCCGACCAGGTTGGCCCGCTCGTCGAACTGGTTGGCCACGTGGTCGGTGACCGCCTTCCAGCCGTCGTGGTAGATGCCGCGCGAGCCCATCATCTCGAAGTACTGCAGCGTCCGGTGCTCGGCGGCCGCGGGGTCCGCGAAGCCGGCGAGCATCGACGCGCCGTCCACGGGCTGCTGCGGCACGCCGCCCACCGTCTCCGGCAGCTCGATGCCGGCGGCGTCGAGCACCGTCGTGTAGAGGTCGGTCGCGTGGCAGAACTGGGGTCGTACGGCGCCGGGCTCGGCCAGCCGCTGCGGCCACCGGACGATCAGCGGCGTCCGCACCCCGCCGAGCCAGGCGTACCTCTTCCAGAGCCGCAGTGGCGCGTTGCCCGCCCAGGCCCAGCCGTACGGGTAGTGGTTGTTGGCCTCCGGTCCACCGATCTCGTCGATGTGCTGGAGGGCGTCCTCGGGCGTCTCGGTGAAGCCGAGCCAGCCGGCGGCCTCGTTGAGCGTGCCGGTCGGCCCGCCCTCGGCGCTGGCGCCGTTGTCGGACAGGATCATCAGGAGCGTGTCGTCGGCGACACCCAGCGCATCGAGGTGCTCGAAGAGCCGGCCGAGGTGGTGGTCGGTGTGGGTGACGAACCCCGCGAACACCTCCATGTAGCGGGCGAAGAGGCGCCGCTCGTCGGCCGACAGCGTGTCCCACTCCGGCACCCACGGCGGCCGCTCGGTCAGCGCGGTGTCCGGCGGGACGATGCCCTCGGCCACCTGCCGGTCGAAGGCGCGCTGCCGCCACGCCTCCCAGCCGTCGTCGAACCGGCCGCGGTAGGGCGCGACCCACTCATCGGTGACCTGGTGCGGGGCGTGCGCGGCGCCGGTGGCGAGGTAGCAGAAGAACGGCTTGCGCGACTCCGCCTGCTGCTGGTCCTGGATCATCCGGATCGCCTGGTCGACCAGGTCCTCGGTCAGGTGGTAGCCCTGCTCGGGCGTGCGCGGCGGCTCGATGTGGGTGTTGTCGCGCACCAGCTCGGGAGCCCACTGACTGGTCTCGGCGCCGAGGAAGCCGTAGTAGCGCTCGAAGCCCTTGCCCAGCGGCCAGCGGTCGAACGGCCCGGCGGCGGAGTACTCGGTCTTCGGGGTCAGGTGCCACTTGCCCACGGCCATCGTGTTGTAGCCGTGGTCGCGCAGCACCTGCGCCAGCGTCGCGGCCGAGGCCGGGATCCGGCCGTGGTAGCCGGGGAACCCGAGCGCGGCCTCCTGGGTGACGCCCATCCCGACCGCGTGGTGGTTGCGCCCCGTGAGCAGTGCCGCCCGGGTCGAGGAGCAGACCGACGTGACGTGGAAGCGGTTGTAGCGCAGCCCGGCGGCGGCCATGCGGTCGATGTTCGGGGTGTCGATGCCGGCGCCGAAGCAGCCGAGCTGGGCGAACCCGACGTCGTCGAGCACCACCATGACGACGTTCGGGGCGTCGGGGTCCGCCTGCGGGTAGCCGACGAAGCGGGGCTCGGAGCCGGCCACGCGACTGGTGATCTGCTGGGTCTGCACGACGTCGATTCTGGCAGTCAACTGCCACTTTCCGGAAGGCCGGCCGTGAGGCAGGATGGCCCGCATGGCCGACCCCAGCACCCGCCGGAGCCCCGAGTCCAACGCGCCCGCGGAGCCGACCGCCTACCCGCCGGCCCCGTGGGCGATGGTCGGGCAGCTGTGGCTCTCCCTCTTCAAGCTCCGTGAGCCGGTCGACGAGCTGCGGCCCGCCGGCATCTACGGCGCGGCGTTCGTGAGCTACGAGCCCGGCAGCCCGCTGACCTACTCCGAGCTGCTGGTGGCCCGCCTCGCCGACACCGACGAGCACGGCCGCCGGGTCAGCATCACCGACATCTGGGTCGACTCCCCCGCGTCCGTGGCCGGCGGCCGCGAGCTCTGGGCGATCCCCAAGGGCCTCTGCGACTTCGAGCTCGACACCAGCCACCGCGGCCCGCTCGCCACGACCGACTGGTCGGCGAGCTTCGGGCGCCGCCCGATCGCGAGCGCCCACTTCACCGACCTCTCGGCCGCGATGCTGCGGATCCCCTTCACGGGCGGCACCTGGCAGCCCGGCATCGAGGACACGAACGGCGAGGAGCGCACCGCGACCCTCCGGGGCTCCTCGAAGGCGCTCCCCTGCCGCGGCCGGTGGGACTTCGCGTCCGACGGCCCCCTCGGCTGGATGCGCGGCGCCCGCCAGCTCGCGTCGTTGCGCCAGGCCGACTTCCGGATGTCCTTCGGCTGAGCCGGTGGTCGACCGGACTCGTGCCGCAGGACTAGCCGAGCCCGGGGCGCTCGGGCGGGTGCTCGGCCGCCGCCTTGCGGGCCGAGTCACGGATCTCGTAGACCTCGGTCGCGAAGCCACCGATCGCCGACGCGACGTCCCTCACCGCGCCCGTGATGATCGTGGTGACCTGTCCGACCGTCGACGTGGCCGCCTCGACCGTGCCCTGGACGGCGTCCTTGCGGATCTCCGACTTGCTCAGGTGGTCGCTCATGCCACCAGTGTCGTCGCGGACCGCACCGACCACAACGTGTTCCCACCCACGGCACTAACCTGAAAGCATGGCGGAGCCGACGTCGCGCGTGGAGCGCAAGGAGCGGACCCGCCGCGCCATCCTCGACGCCGCCCTCGAGCTCTCCGACGAGAGCACCCTGGCCGCCCTCTCGCTGCGCCAGGTGGCCAAGGAGGTCGGCATCGTGCCGACCGCGTTCTACCGTCACTTCGACTCCATCGAGGCGCTCGGGCTGGCACTCGTCGACGAGTCGTTCGTGTCGCTGCGCACGATGCTGCGCGAGATCCGTCGCGGTGACCCGGCCTTCGCCGACATCGTGGACTCGTCGATCGCGATCCTGGTCGACCACGTGCACCAGCAGCGGGCGCACTTCCTCTTCATCGCCCGCGAGCGCGCGGCCGGCCCGCCCGCCGTACGCGAGGCCATCCGGCACCAGATCGAGCTGTTCGAGCGCGAGCTGGCCACCGACCTCACCCGGCTGCCCGGCACCGACACGTGGTCCCGCGAGGACCTGCGGGTGCTGTCGAACCTGATCGTCACCGCGATGGTGGCGACCGCCGAGGCGATCCTCCAGGTCGCCGGCCGCCCCGACGCCGAGAAGGAGCTCGTCGTGCGTGCCCAGACCCAGCTCCGGATGGTGCTCGTCGGCGCGCTGAACTGGACGTCGAAGCCCTAGCCGGCGGGACGCACCGTCAGATCGGGGATGGTGGCGTCCGGCGGCAGGTCGAGGACGTGCAGGATCGCGTCGGCGATGGTCTCGGGGCGGATCCAGTCGCTCGCGTCGTAGCCCTTGCCCTCCTGCCGGCGCACCTTCTCCTGCATCGGCGTGGCGGTCCGACCGGGGTAGACCGTGCTGACCCGCACCCCGGTGCCGGACTCCTCGCCGCGCAGCGCGTCGGCGAGTGCACGCAGGCCGTGCTTGGAGGCGGCGTACGCCGACCAGCCCGGGTGGGCGACCAGGCCGGCGCCGGAGTTGACGAAGACGACCGTCCCGCGAGCCAGGCGCACTGCGGGCAGCGCGGCCCGCGTCAGCGCGGCCGGCGCGACCAGGTTCACCGTGAGCTGCTCGGCCCAGGCCGAGGTGGAGAGGTCGGCCACGGGCCCGAGGTCGACGACGCCGGCGGCGTGCACGACCGAGTCGAGCCGGTCCGGGAGATCGAGCCCCTCGATCGAGTCGGGATCGGCCAGGTCGGCGACCAGCACGGTCGCGCCCGGCAGGTCCTCGCGCAGCTCGTGGGCCCGCTCGGTGGAGCGGGCGAGCAGGACCAGGTCGTCACCGCGCTCGAGCAGCCGCTCGGCGAGCGCGAACCCGATGCCGGACCCCGCACCGGTGACCAGGTGCGTCGTCACCGGGTGAACACGATCTTGCCGAACTGCTCGCCACCCAGCATCGCCGCGAAGCCCTCCCGGGCGTCGGTCATCGGGATGCTCCGGTCGATCAGCGGCCGGGCTCCGGAGGCGTCGAGCAGCGACACCAGCGAGGCCAGCTCGTCGCGGGTGCCCATGGTCGAACCGATGACGCTCAGCTGGAGGAAGAAGATCCGGGTCAGCTCGGCGTCGTCGAGGTCGGGGCCCGACGTCGTACCCGAGGTGACGATGCGGCCGCCCGGGCGCAGCGCCCGGATCGAGTGCGACCAGGTGGCCTTGCCGACGGTCTCCATGACCGCGTCGACCTTCATCGGCAGCCGGGCGCCGGACTCGAAGACGTCGTGCGCGCCGATCTCCAGCGCGCGTGCCCGCTTCGCCTCGTCGCGGCTGGTCGCGAGCACCCGCAACCCGGCCGCGCGGGCCAGCATGATCACGGCCGTCGCGACCCCGCCGCCCGCGCCCTGCACCAGCACGGTCTCGCCGGCTTTGAGCTCGCCGCGGGTGAAGAGCATCCGGTACGCGGTCAGCCAGGCGGTCGGCAGGCAGGCCGCCTCCTCGAACGACAGCGAGGCGGGCTTCGGCACGACGTTGCGACGCGGTACGGCGACCTTGTCGGCGAACGTGCCCTGGTAGCGCTCGGACAGCAGCGACCGCTTCGGGTCGAAGGTCTCGTCACCGCTCCACGACGGGTCGCTGATCACCGCGTGCACGACGACCTCGTTGCCGTCCTCGTCGTACCCCGCCGCGTCGCAGCCCAGGATCATCGGCAGCGCCTCCTCGCGCAGGCCGACGCCGCGCAGCGAGAACAGGTCGTGGTGGTTGAGCGACGCGGCCTTCACGGTGACCGTGGTCCAGCCGTCGGGGACCTCCGGGTCGAGCCGCTCCCCCACCTGGAGGGCGGAGAGCGGGTCGGACTTCGAGAACTGGTCGGCGTAGACGGCGAACATGTCCTCGAACCTACCGGTGGCCTCGAGATGGTTCCTGAGGAGGTTGCTCTGCAACCGTCTCGAAGGACAGGCGCGGAGCGCCTTCCTCGACCACCGTCACCGGCGCGCCACACCGTCCCTGCGGGCGGCCGCGGCGACCGCTGTCGAGACGGCCGGGCCGACCCGCGGGTCGAACGGCGACGGGATGACGTAGTCCTCCGAGAGCGAGTCGCCGACCAGGCCGGCGATGGCCTCGGCGGCCGCGAGCTTCATGCCCTCGGTGATCGACGTGGCGTGGGCGTCGAACGCACCGCGGAAGATGCCGGGGAACGCCAGCACGTTGTTGATCTGGTTCGGGAAGTCCGAGCGGCCCGTGGCGACCACGCGAGCGTGCCGGTGGGCGACGTCCGGGTGCACCTCGGGGTGGGGGTTGGCCATGGCGAAGATGATCGCGTCGGGAGCCATCCGCGCAACGTCCTCCTCCGGCACCGTGCCACCCGAGACACCGAGGTAGACGTCGGCGCCGTCGAGCGCCTCGCCCAGGGTCCCGGTGCGCCCGGTCTTGTCCGCCGTCAGCTCGGCCAGCTCCCGCTTGACCGGGGTCAGGTCGGTGCGGCCCGAGTGCACGATGCCCTTGCGGTCGGTGACCGCGAGGTCCGCGATCCCGGCCTCGAGCAGGATCTTGGCGATCGCGACACCGGCCGCACCTGCGCCCGAGATCACGACCCGGGTCGTGGCGGCGTCTCGTCCCGTCAGCACGAGCGCGTTCTTCAGTGCCGCGAGCGCCACCACGGCGGTGCCGTGCTGGTCGTCGTGGAAGACCGGGATGTCGAGCATCGCCTTGAGCCGGTCCTCGATCTCGAAGCAGCGCGGCGCGGAGATGTCCTCGAGGTTGATGCCGCCGAAGCTCGGGGCGAGCCGCGCCACCGTCTCGATGATCTCCTCGACGTCGGTGGTGTCCAGGCAGATCGGCACGGCGTCGACGCCCCCGAACTGCTTGAACAGCACGGCCTTGCCCTCCATCACCGGCATGGCGGCGGCCGGCCCGATGTCGCCCAGCCCGAGCACGGCGGTGCCGTCGGAGACGACGGCGACGACGTTCGGCACCCACGTGTAGTGCTGGGTCATCGACGGGTCGGCGGCGATCGCCTCGCAGACGCGGGCGACGCCGGGGGTGTAGGCGAGGGAGAGGTCGTCGCGGCCGTCGAGGGCCACCGTCGAGCGCAGCTCCATCTTGCCGCCGACGTGCAGGTCGAACACCGGGTCCCCGGCGAAGGGATGTTCTGCAGCCATGACCAGATCAGCTTTCCAGACGGGAACGTACGGCGGGGGAGGTAGGCCCAGCTCGACGCGCAGGGTGGTGCGCGGAACTCGTCGGGCCTCGGGGGGTCTCCCCGACATTCAGTCTGGCACAGCGTCAGAGCCGTCGAGGCCGGGGCCAGATCCTGGCCAGGGTGACTGCGATCACGTCGACGTCCGGGACCGGCCCGCGGTGCCGCGAGTCGACGCCCTCGTCGGCGTTGTCGCTGAGCAGCCACCACGCCGGCGAGCCGTCGCTCGTCGTACGACGCTCGGTCGCGCGCTTCACCGCGACCGTCCCGTCGGCGAGCCGCGCGACCACGAGGTCACCGGGCGCGACCGGGCGTCGGTAGGAGACGAGGAGCCGGTCACCATCGGCGAGCGTCGGCGCCATCGATCGCCCCCGCACGCGGGCAAACCCCAGTGCCGGTACCCGTTTCTCACCGGGAGACACGCCTCGTGCATCGCCTGACACGCGGAGTAGTCTCGCAGTCAAACGAAGGACAACCGAAGACGAGAGGACCCGCATGTTCGCGCGACTGTTCGCCCCCACCCTCGAGGTTTCCGCCCACTGCGACCTCCCGTGCGGCGTCTACGACCCCGCACAGGCCCGCATCGAGGCAGAGTCGATCAAGGCCATCATCGCGAAGGTCGCTGACAACGACGACGCCGACTTCCGCACCCGGGCGATCCTCATCAAGGAGCAGCGCTCCGAGCTGGTCAAGCACCACCTGTGGGTGCTGTGGACCGACTACTTCAAGCCGCCGCACTTCGAGAAGTACCCGCAGCTGCACACCCTCGTCAACGAGGCGACCAAGCTGGCCGGCGCCTCCGGCACCAAGGGTGAGCTCGACGCCGGCAAGGCCGACGAGCTGCTCGCGAAGATCGACGAGATCGCCGAGATCTTCTGGGAGACCAAGAAGGCTTGAGCGCAGCGAAGGCCTTCTTGCGTCTCGAGCACGCCTGAGCTTGCGAGGGCGTGACCGATCCGAGAAGGCCTGATCTCCCGTGCACCACCACGTCGACCCGCCCGGATCCTCCGGGCGGGTCGATGTCGTCTTCACCACCCCCGCAGCAACGAGTGCGTCGGTCTAGAGGGCTTTCCCGCATGAAGGTTGACGGGATTGGTCACCGGGTAGACCACGCGAGAGCCCGTCCCGGCTAGTGTTCGGGGCACGGCCTCGGCGAACGACTCACCAGCCCCCCAGCAGCCCCAAGGACGGCGACCATGTCATCGATCGGAGCACCGACCGGCCAGACCACCGGCCACGAGGGCCAGCGGGCCGATGTGGAGCTCCGGCTCCCCGCCGACAGTGCCTTCGTATCCGTCCTCCGCACGACCACCGCCGGCCTGGCCGCTCGTCTCGACTTCCCGATCGACGACATCGAGGACCTCCGGATCGCCGTCGGCGAGGCCAGCGCGATGGTGCTGCCCGAGGCTGTCTCGGGCTCGGACCTGAACTGTCGCTTCTACATGAAGCCGGGCGAGCTGACGGTCGCCGTGGGTGTCACGGTCGAGAGCGCGGTCGAGCCCGACTACGACAGCTTCGCGTGGCAGGTCCTGACGACCCTCGCCACGAGCGCCACCGCCGACAACGCGGACGGGACGTTCACGATCAGCCTGTCCATGGAGCCCGGCAATCCCGGCGTCGGAATCTGACCATGTTCGCCTCCTCCCGGGACGACGACCTGGACCCGAGCGGTCTCACCGGCGTCGAGCTCACCCGCCATCGCAGCGCCGACTTCTTCCTCGTCCTCCACGACGAGGGTGCCTCCCAGGCCAGTCGCGACATGGCGCGCGACTCGTTGGTCCACCTGCACCTGCCGCTCGTCGAGCACTGCGCGCGGCGCTTCCGCAACCGCGGCGAGCCGCTCGAGGACCTGGTCCAGGTCGGGACCATCGGCCTGATCAAGTCGATCGACCGGTTCGACTCCGATCGTGGCGTGGAGTTCTCGACGTACGCGACTCCCACGATCATCGGCGAGATCAAGCGCTACTTCCGCGACAAGGGCTGGGCGATCCGGGTGCCTCGGCGGCTCCAGGAGCTGCGGATGCAGATCGGCACGGCCAGCGCCGAGCTCACCCAGAAGCTCGGCCGCTCCCCCACCCCGCGTGAGCTCGCCGAGGTGATCGGCTGCACGGTCGAGGACATCGTCGAGGGGATCGAGTCGAGCAACGCCTACTCCACGCTCTCCCTCGACGCGACGGACGACAGCGACGACAACACGGCGACCATGCTCGACGCCATCGGCATCGACGACGAGGGCCTCGAGCACGTCGAGATCCGCGAGTCGATCAAGCCCCTGCTCGACCGGCTCGAGCCGCGCGAGAAGAAGATCCTGCTGCTGCGCTTCTTCAAGAACATGACGCAGTCCCAGATCGCCGAGGAGATCGGCGTCTCCCAGATGCACGTCTCGCGGCTGCTCAACCGCACCCTCGAGCAGCTGCGGACCTCCCTGGAGGAGTCCTCCCGCTGAGGTCAGTCCTCGGAGTCGTCGGCGAGCGCCTCGAGGCTCGCCGGGTGGAAGAGCCCCGCCAGTACCACGACGGCGACCACCGCGATCGCCACCGCGACCAGCGTCGTGTCACCGCCGCGGAAGCTCCAGGCCACGCCCAGCTGGATCAGCTGCGCGAGCACGATCGGGCTGCGCGCCCAGGAGCGCCGGCGGTCGACCGCCCGGGCGCACGCCACCAGGCCGGCACCGTAGATCGCGAAGAAGACGGAGGTCGTGAGCCCCATCGTCACCCGGCCCGTGCCGATGCTGGCCAGCTCCAGCACGGCGTACGCCAGGAGCAGGAGCCCCTCGACAGCCACGATCGAGGCGGCCACCACGAGCGGCGGCGGGTTGGAGGGGCGGCGTAGCGTCACGAGGGAAGCGTAGAGAGCGACCTGCGGGTGCGCGAAACCGGCGTGACTGCTGTGACGAATAAGACCTCGGCGAGGGGTTGTTTAACGGTCCAATAGTTGCCACGCTGGGGGTGCGCTCGTGAACGCGTTCACTTCGTGGTGCCTCTGAGCACCCGCGGGTCCCGTCTGCATGACCCGCCACCACCTGTTTTCGAAGAAAGAGGGACACCCCAGCCATGGATTGGCGCCACCGCTCTGCCTGCCTCGACGAGGACCCGGAGCTGTTCTTCCCGATCGGCAACACCGGTCCGGCCATCCTCCAGATCGAGGAGGCCAAGCAGGTGTGCCGACGCTGCGAGGTGCGCGAGCAGTGTCTCGCGTGGGCGCTCGAGGCTGGCCAGGACCACGGCGTGTGGGGCGGCCTCAGCGAGGACGAGCGCCGCGCTCTCAAGCGACGCAACGCCCGCTCCCGCGTCCGCACCGCCTGACCTTCTACTCCAACGGGATGTCGAGTGCCGCGCGGGTCCCCGGACCCGACGGCCTCGGTCCCAGCTCGAGCTGACCGCCGAGCTCCGACTCGACCAGGGTCCGCACGATCGACAGGCCCAGGCTGGTCGACGTGTCCAGGTCGAAGCCTTCGGGCAGCCCGCGGCCGTCGTCGTCGACGCTGACGTGCAGTCGTCCCACCAGCCGCTGCACGGTCAGCGTGATCTCACCGGTCACGTCCGCCTGGTCGGCGTCGTACCCGTGCTCGACCGCGTTCTGCAGCACCTCGGTGAGCACCATCGCCAGCGCGGTCGCGGTCTCGGACGGCAGCACGCCGAACGTGCCCACGCGGCGCACCCGCACCCGGCTCCCGAGTGCACTGACCTCGGTGACCATCCGGCCGAGCGGGTCCATGATCGTGTCGAAGTCGACCCGCTCCTCGACCGCCTGACTGAGCGTCTCGTGCACGATCGCGATCGAGCCGACCCGGCGGACGGCCTCCTCGAGCGCGAGCCGCGCCGACTCGTTGTCCATCCGGCGGGCCTGGAGCCGCAGCAGCGCGGCCACGGTCTGGAGGTTGTTCTTCACCCGGTGGTGGATCTCCCGGATCGTCGCGTCCTTGGTGACCAGCTCCCGGTCGCGTCGGCGCAGGTCGGTGACGTCGCGGACCAGGATCAGCGCCCCGATGTGATCGCCCAGCGGGCGCAGCGGGATCGCCCGCACGATCAGGGAGACACCGTCCGTGCCGATCTCGGTGTCGAGGTTCGCGCGGCCGCCCAGGACCGCGCTCAGCGTCTCCTCGTCGGGACGCCGCCGCGGCGGCACCAGGTCGCGGGTCAGCTCGGCCAGCGACAGCCCGGTGAGGTCGCCGGACAGGCCGAGCCGGCGGTAGACCGACAAGGCGTTGGGGCTGGCGTAGACGACCCGGCCGCTCGCGTCGACCCGGAGGAAGCCGTCGCCGACGCGTGGTGAGTCGGCGTGGTCGCTGCGCTGGCCGACCGCCGGGAAGTAGCCGTTGGCGATCATCTGGGTCAGGTCGGCGGCCGTCTGGAGGTAGGACAGCTCGAGCCGGCTCGGTGTGCGGACGCCGAGCAGGTTGGTGTTGCGGGCGACCACGGCGATCACCCGGCCGGCGCGACGCACCGGGATCGTCTCGACCCGCACCGGCACGTCGTCGCGCCACTCCGGGTCGCCCTCACGGACCAGGCGACCCTGCGTGTACGCCGCGTCGATCAGCGGCCGACGACCGACCGGGACGAACGTGCCGATCACGTCGTCGACGTACGCGGTCGGTCCGGTCGTCGGTCGCATCTGGCCGGCCGCCCAGTAGCCCTTGCCCTCCCGGTCGGGGAGCCACAGCACCAGGTCGGCGAAGGAGAGGTCGGCGATGATCTGCCAGTCCGCCTGCAGCAGCTGGACCCAGGCGACGTCGTCGTCGTCGAGGTCCGTGTGGCTGCGCACGAGGTCGGTCAGGGACGGCACGGTGGCCACAGTAGAGCGTGGCCGGCACGTGCAGGGCGCTCGACCCCGGGGTGGACGTCTGGACCGGTTTTGAGAGGATGGCCGCCATGTCGGGGTCGTACTGGAGTCAGGTGCACGCGGACGGTCTCGCGGTGCCTGCGGACCGCCCGCTGGACGACCTCACCGCCGAGCTGACCCGGATGCTCGGGGACCCCGACCCGGCGCTGCGCGACGGCACGGCCTACCCGACGCTGTCGACCTGGATCGACCGCGGCGTGTACGACGACCTGCTGGCGGGCCTCGGCGACGGCATGGCGATGGGGCTCCTGGTCGGACTCGGCGAGCAGGGCACCGACACCGTCTTCCGGCGCAGCCTCTCCGCCCTGGTGCTCGGCGAGTGCATCGCCCGCGACAACCTCCGGCCGCTGCTGCCCGGCGGCAAGATCCTCGAGTGGGGTGACCGGCTCGCGACCTGGCTGCTGCGCGAGCGCGACCTGCGCGGCTACGTGCCCGGCAAGGGCTGGGCGCACGCCGTCGCCCACGGCGCCGACTCCCTGGCAACCCTCGCCGGCTCGCCGCACCTGGCGACCCCCGAGCTGACCGTGCTGCTGGACGTGATCGCCGACCGGCTGCTGCTCCCGGTCGACCGGCTCTTCACCAACGGGGAGCCCGATCGGCTCGCGCTGGCCACGATGAACGTGCTGCGCCGCAACGTCGTCCCACTACGGGTGGTCGAGCCGTGGATCGCCCGGCTCGCCGCCGCCGCGTCGACCCGGTCGTCGTACAGCGACCGCGACCCGCACCTGGTCGGCGGCAACGCCGAGGCGTTCCTCCGCGCGCTCTACCTCCAACTGTCGCTGGGCACCCGCCCGCCGCAGGTGCGCTCCGACCTGCTCCTCGTCGTGGTGGAGGCCCTCCGGGCCACCAACCCGGCCTACCTGCAGGCTACGGGCCAGTAACAGCCCCCACCGCAACGGGCCCTCCGTCAGGGGGGCCACCGCCCAGGAGTGGCCCCCCGTCGCGGAGCCACGCTTCGTCAACGTCGAGCTGCTCGGCGATGTAGCGGAGCATCGCGGGCTTTTGCGCGCTCGCGCTCGCGCCGGCCTCCCAGTTGCGCCACGTCTGCCCTGAGACGCCGACGCGGAGCGCTGCTTCCTTAGCCGAGATGCCCCCGGCGTGAGCTCGCGCGATTGCGAGCCTGATCTCGAACGTGTCGGCGGGTACGCGCCTCTCGCTCTGCGGCTGTGTGGTCATCCCCCCAGCATGCCGCAAGTCCTGTGGGTCTGCCAAAGACTATGGCAGAAAAACAGGCGTGTCTTTTGCCAAACCCCTTGCGCCAGTTTCTTTGTTATGCCAAGGTTCTGGGCATGGCCAACAAGACCAGCACCTACCTCCTCGTGGAGGAGCGCCTGGGCAAGAACCTGAGCCGCTACGTCCTTGCAGGTCGCAGGCAGACCCCCAAGCGGTCGTGGAACGCGATCGCCCGCGAGCTGCACGAGCGGACCCAGGTTGCCGTGACCAGCGAGACGCTCCGCCTCTGGTTCTTCGACATGGACAAGGAGCTCGACCCCGAGCCCGCCGCGAAGAGCGCCTAACCCCGACCCGAAATAGCCGGCGCCCCGGCCACAGCTTGGCAGCAGACCAGGGCGCACGAACTAGGAGACAGCATCCCATGAACGACACCAGCACCACCAGCGCCGCCGAGATCGACACCGCCTCGTCGGTCTCTCGCCGGCACTTCATCGACACCGGCGAGTACCTCACCGTCGACGAGTCCAAGTCGGCATCGGCATGAGCGCCCGGTCCCTGCCCCAGCTGCCGGCCCGACGCCGCCGCGTGCACTGGACCACGATCGACGCCGTCGAGCAGCTCGCCTTCGACACCGGCGCCGAGATCGAGGCCGGCATCGACGACAAGGGCGAGTACGCCGCCGTCGTCACCGCCGAGGGCGTGGAGTACCGCGGCCGACTCGGGGCGTCGTCGTGATCGCCATGACCATCATCGCCCTCGCCACCGGCGCGCTCCTCACGGTCGCGATCGGCGGCAACGCCCAGCCCGCGGCGGAGAACCGGCGTCTGCGGCGCACGGTCGCGCGGCTGTCGTCGCACCCGAGTGAGCGTGCGTCGTGACCGCCCCGCTGTTCTACCGGCTGGCTGAGTTTCAGGCCCGGGTCCTGGGTGAGCCGCTGACCGACCCGCTGCTGGACCCGGCAGATGCCGACGCCCTGAACCCGCTCGACGCCGTGGACCCCGCGTGGGGTCTGCCTGCGTCGGACCCGGCGTTCCCGGCCCGGGTCGTCGAGCGTGCGGCCCGCACGGTGTGCGGCCACTGCGACGACACCGGGCTGGTCGTCACCGACGAGGACGGCGTCACGGGCTACCGGCCGTGCCACCGCTGCCCGTCCGATCGGGGTGCGGCATGAGCACCGAACGCTCCGCCGAGTACCAGCCGAAGAACGGGACCGTCGAGGACGACCTCCGGAGCCGCCTCGCCTGCATCGCTGAGGCGTCGTACTGGGACCGTGGCTACGACGACCGCCTGGCCGCAATTCGGGGCATGTGCGACCTCAGCACGAACGGCCTGACGCCCGAACCGTGGGTCGATCGAGTCGAGACCCCGGCTGAGAGGGACGAACGTCTCCACGCGTGGCTTGCCACCGTCAGTCCCGGCGACATCGTGACCGTGTACCTGAACAGCACCGACACGCTGACGGGCAAGGTCTACGAGGCTCCCGACGCCCGAGGGACCTCTCTCTGCGTCTGGACCACGGTTCTGCGTCACGGCAACGGCTATCCGGGTTCGTCCTTCGAGCCGCTCTCTAGGCCCGCCGGGGGTGAGTCGGATGCGTAGGGCGATCGAGGCTGCCACGTGGTGGCACAACCTCGGGAACGCCTTCGAGAACGTCTGCCGCCAGTTCATCGGCAAGGCACAGAAGGCCGAGCTCTCCACCCACGGCCACGAATGCGGCCACCGCTTCGAGATCACCATCCGCTCGTCGCTGCACGTCAGCGGACCCGACAAGCACACCGACGCCGACTGGTGGAGCGACCAGCGGCCAGTGACGGTCCGGGCACACAACCTCCGGGACGCCCTCTTGATCGCCGCCACATTGCCGCTGTCCGACTGGTTCGAGGATGACGAAGAGCCAGTCTCTAGGCCCGGATCCACGTCAGCGGGTGAGCCGTCATGACCGCCCCGAAGCACGCCCGCGACATCAAGGGCAAGGGCCGCTACTACGGCTCCTGCTCCGACGACTGCCCCTTCGGCGACCGCCTCTTCATCTCCATCACCAACGCCCAAGACGTCGTCAACAAGCCCGCCCTCCCCCCATCGGCCGCGAAGATCACCGCGGCCGCCGCCTGGGACCGGCTCCCGCAGATGGTCGCCACCAGCCGCCAGCCCGTAGACGGCAAGCCCGCCGACGGCGGCAAGCCCTGCGAGAAGCGGCGCGTCGCCGACCGGTGCGGCTCCTGCCGGTTCTGCGTGACCTCCGCCATCAAGGCCGAGTACAAGCAGCAGTGGGAGACCAAGCGCGACCTCGGCACCCGGATCCACAACGCCGCCCACGGGCACGTCCTCGGCGAGCCGGTCGCGTACGACCCCGAGATCGAGCCGTTCCTCAAGCAGTACCTGCTGTTCCTAGACGTCTGGCGCGTCGACCTCGACCGTGACGTCGAGGCCGCCGAGACCACCATCGTCGACTGGGACAACGAGTACGCCGGCACCGGCGACATCTGGCTGCACCTCCCGATCGGCCCAGGCGGTCGCCGCAAGCTCGTGCTGATCGACATCAAGACCAGCGTCGACAAGCCGGCCGACACCGTCTACGCCGACCAGCCGCTGCAGCTCGCGGCACTGCGCTACGCCCCGAAGGCGCTGCTGAACGACGACACCGAGATCGACGTCCCGGAGTTCCACGGCACCGCGATCCTCAACCTCCGCCCGACCTCGCACGCCCTGGTGCCGATCCCCACGGACCGCGACACCCACAAGGCGTTCCTCGGCGCCGCCACGCTGCAGCGCCACTTCCACTCCCAGGACATCAAGGCCTGGGTCCCGCTCGACGCGCCGGCACTGCCCGAGCCCACTCGAAAGGCCTCCTGACCATGCCCATCAAGCCCATCGTCCTGCAGCGCCGCCACGCCGAGCTCGGACGCATCCGCCTCGGCGCGAAGCGCGACGGCTCCGGCGCACCGATGAAGCTCGCATCGTTCCGATTCACCAGCCCCTCCGAGCAGTACATCAAGGACCTCGCCGAGCTCTACGGCGGCGAGGCCCGCCCCTGGGACAACGGCGGCAAGCCCGAGTTCGAGGTCTTCACCGAGGCCTCCACCATCGACGTCATCGCGGTCAAGGGCGGCCTCTCCCAGTGGATGGAAACCTGGTCCGGCGGCGGCTGCGTCCACCGCTGCGACGGCGAGGTCAACACGCTGACCAACCAGGCGTGCAACCCGAACGACCCGGCCCACAAGAACGCGAAGCCGACCACCCGTCTCTCGCTGATGCTGCCCGAGCTCGAGGCGATGGGCGTGTGGCGGATGGAGTCCCACGGTTGGAACGCCGCCGCCGAGATCCCCGCGGTAGCCGAGCTCGCACTGTTCGTCGGTGACCTGGTCCCGGCGGTCCTGCACATGGTGGAGCGCCGGTCGGTGCGTGACGGGAAGACGTCGCGGTTCGTGGTGCCGGTGCTCGACCTGCGGATCGGGGTGGCGCGGCTCAAGGAGATCGTCGCGCAGAAGTCGGGCATGGCTCCGGCCGAGCTCGAGGCCGGGGCTGGCCAGGAGCATCCGGCGCTGCAGTCAGGCGCGCCGGCCGCCGCGGCGAATCCGTTCGCCCCGTTCCTCGAGAAGGTCGCGGCCACCAGGGCGCTCGACGACCTCGCTGGTGTGTGGGACGCCGCGAAGGCCGCGGGTCTGGTCGGTACGACCGCGGCCGACACCGAGCAGGCGCGGGAGTTCGTCGGCGTGTGGAAGGCGCGGGCGCACCAGCTGCGCGAGGCCGAGAAGGCCGCACAGCAGCCGGCGGCCGCTGAACCGGACGGGGATGGTGTCGTCGACGCCGTACTCGTCGAGGACCCCGACGTCATCTGGACCCAGATCCTCGCCGCCGGCGCCGCGAAGGGCCTCGACACGCTCGACGCGGTCTCCGACGACTTCAAGGCCCAGATGGGCGGGCTGCTCCCGGACGACGCGTCCGCGGCCGAGCTGCAGCACTACCTCGGTCTGCTCACCGCGGAGCGTGTCGCATGAGCGCCCGACAGCAGCCGCGCGTCGGCTACTGGCTGACGCCGGCCGGGTGCGCCGCCAGCGGAGGGCACGTCTGGAACGACGACGGCGACCACACCCATCTGCACCGTCTGCGGACTCACCATCGTCGCGGATGGTGCGGCGTGAGTACGACGACGCACGGCCCGGTCACCATCGACGGCGTCACGACCGACCACGTCTGGGGCCCGTTCATGCCCCAGGACCGGACCACCAGCCGCCGGGTGTGCGTGATCCCCGGCTGCGGCGCGGTCGAGCAGCTGGACGTGAGCAAGGCATGAGCGCCCCGACCTGGGACGCGATGCCCCTCAACGTCCTCGACTTCGAGTCCACCGGCGTCGACGCCCTCAACGACCGCGCCGTACAAGCCGCCCTCGTCGAGTTCCGCCCCGGCCGACGCCCCGTCGCCCGCACCTGGCTCGTCGACCCCGGCATCGAGATCCCCGACGGCGCCGCGAACATCCACGGGCTGACCACCGCGCACGTCCGCGAGCACGCCACGCACACGCCCGACCAGATGCTCTTCGAGCTCACCGGCCTCATCGCCTACGGCCTCACCAAGGACATCCCGCTCGCCGCGTTCAACGCCGCCTACGACCTCACCCTCCTCGAGTGCGAGAACGTCCGCCACGGCATCGACACCGTCCGCTCGAGGATGCGCCGCGGGTCGATCTGCCCCGTCGTCGACCCCCACGTCCTCGACAAGAAGTTCAGCCGCCGCAAGGGCTCGCGCAAGCTCGTCGACGTCTGCGCGTTCTACGGCGTGGTCCACACCGGTGCGCACGACGCCGCCGGCGACGCGATCGCCACCGGCCGGCTCATCCCCCGGATCATGGCCTCCGAGGGCGCCAAGAAGGCGAAGGTCCAGCACTACTCGCCGGTGATCCTGCACCAGGCGCAGATCGAGTGGCGCACCGAGCAGATGGACAACCTGCGGAAGTACTTCGACGGCAAGAAGATCGAGCACGACGGGTGCGACCCCGGGTGGCCCATCCAACGCAGGGCCGTCGACGTGCTCTCACCCGCGCGAGGTGCGGCATGACCACGCCGGACCGGTGCGACCGCACCTACAGCCACCGCCCCCACACCTACGTCGACGACACCGGCGCCGACCACCAGTGCAACGGCACCTCCTCAGCGGCCAGCCTGCCCGAGCTGCTCGCAGCCAAGCCCAAGGTCGCCGGCATCGGCCAGGCGGTCCTCGTCGAACTCGAGGTGATGTGCGCATGAGGCTCAACCCGATCCGTCGAGCCCGCGAGCTCGGCCGCCAGGAAGGTCGTGCCGAAGCGGTCGACTTCCTCTACGCCCAGGCCGCGATCCACCGCGACGCCCCTAGCGACCAGAAGCGCCGCGGAGCACTGCACCACGCCGCCGACCGGTTCCGTGATGGACGCGGGGTGGGTCGCCCATGAGCACCCACGACGCCCAGCAGTCCGCCGAAAGTGACTACACCCGCGTGACCGCTGCTGGGTTCGTAGAGCACACCCGGATCGTTGGCGAGAGGCCGATGTTCCACCCGGGCAAGTGTCGGTGGTGCGGCTCCATCTACGACGGCGGTGCCGTCGAGGTCACGGCCCGCTACGCCGACTGCTCGGTCTGGAAGGCCCCGTGCTGCGGCAACAGTGCCGATGACCGACCGCAGGGTTGGGGCGGCTCGTTCTTCCCGCTCAGCCACGCCGAGCGGAAGCAGGTGGGGGTCTGATGGCCGATCACGACGCTCCGCGCTGCTGCGGGAAGTGTGGACGGTGGGGCAACCGAGCCTTCTACTGGGACGCCGAGCAGGAGTGGTGGGTGTGCCGTAACGACCGCGCGTGCCACCGCCGCATCGTCGCTGCCGCTCGACCGATGCCCGCCGTCCGGGACCTACTGGCCTTCTGGGACGCGACCACGAACGGCGTCCTCCTGTCGGCCGCTGGGCAGTTGCGACAGGCCCTCCGCAAGGACGGCCGTCGCGACGTCGCCGAACCAGTCATATGGCCCGCCGAGGGTGGTGACGACCGTGGCTGAGAACGCCGACTATGTGGTGAGGCCGAACGGCTACATCACCCGCCCGCAACTGTGGGCGCTGGACGAGGCGTGCAAGCCGATCCGGACGGCCTTCCCGTCGTTCGGCCCGTACCTCGTCGGCTCGGTACTGGAACGACCTACGTTCCGGGACGTGGACGTGCGGCTGATCCTCAAGGACAAGAAGTACGACCGGCTGACCGACGCTCAGTGGGGACTGCTGGGCTTCATCGTGAGCCGTCACCTTGCCGCCGCGACCGACCTGCCGATCGACTTCCAGGTGCAGCGCCAGACCGAGGCCAGCGCGGCCTACGGCGACAAGTTCCGCAACCCCCTGGGGCTCCGCGAGTCGGGTCGTCAGTGGGTCGGAGATCAGCGACCCGAGCCGCGCAATCGGCCCGGCGCGGCGGGCGGTGAGTCTGATGGCTGAGACCACTCCGACTGGCATCCCGATCGAGGACTGCGCGACCTGCAACCGCCATCACCCGGTCACCCGGAAGCACTGCACGACGTGCGGACTTGCCCTGATCTTCCGATGCGCGCAGTCCGACTGCGGCAACGCCCGAGGAGGCACCGATGTCTGACCCGACCACCGAGAGTGACCAGACGCAGGTCTGGTTCCCGGACGATCAGCACGGCTACTCGATCGCCCTGTGTGTCTGCACGGGCGGGGCGTATCTCGGGGCGAGGCCGATGGGCACGCCGTGCTGCTGTGAGCGCTGCGGCCGACTCACCCGCGAGCAGTGGGACTTCCTCGTGGAGCACGTCACCGCCAACCTGCGGATGCGGTACGAAGCGTCTCAAGCCGCGCTCGGCGACCTGCTCAGCGAGCACCGCGTCATGGTCGAGGCCGTCGAGGCGGTAGCCAATGACTGGCACTGCGACGACCCCGGCTGCGACCGCGAGGGCGGGGACCTCATCCGCGCCGCCCTGGTCTATCGGCCCGCCGAGTGTCGTTGGTGCCCGCCCGGCTGCAAGTCCTGCGAGCCCGACGACTGCGAGTGCTACACCCACCAGGACGACCCCGACAAAGCGACCGCGTCGTGCGGGTTCCACGCCTGGGGCGCGGACGACCGCTGCGTCACCTGTGGCGACCCGCGCAGTAGGCCCGCCGAGGGTGGTGACGACCGTGGCTGAGAACGCCGACAGTGAGTTGAAGCCGCTCACCTACTCAGCCATCGAGGCGGTGCTGCCCGACGGGTGGCAGATCGAGGCGGAAGACGAGGGCGGTCAGCCCAACGGCTCTGGCGAGATCGAGGAGAGCAACTACCGCGAGTGGTTCAGTCCCGAGCGCGAGACTCACCACCGGACCGTAATCACACTCACGGGGCCGTGGCTGGACGGCCCCACCGAGCACGCGATGCGAGCGCAGGAGAGCGCGGACCGGGAACGTGCCCGCACAGCTGACGCAGAGCGAGCGGAATACGAGCGCCTCCGGGCGAAGTACGAGCCGCAGACCACCGCTTTCGGGTGCGGCTGCGACTGCCATCGTCCTGGGATCGGCATGACCATGAGCCACGTCGCGCCATGCTGCTCCCCCGCTGGCGGTGCATCGTGAGTTACGCAGGCTTATGCGACGGGACACCTCTCCCCGAGCCGAAGTCGAAGCCGTCGATGGACGTGCTCCTCGACTGCGGACACACGGTGACCGCCGTGCCCTACTGGAGCAGCGATCCGCTGTACGGCGGGTGGAGGCCACCGGCCTATGCGTGGTGCACCACGGACTGCAAGACGGTCCACGTCAGGTGCCGTGCCGAAAAGCCGCGCAGTAGGCCCGGTCTGGGCGCCGAGGCAGGTGGCCCCCAGTGAACCTCCGCGACCTCCTCCAACCCGTCCCCCAGCCACCCCCGCCGCCGCTCCTCGACCGCCTCACCCACGGCCTGCGGTGCAACAACCGCGTCCGCGTCACCAACCGCGTCCGCGCCTGCTCCGTCTGCGGCGACATGAGGACCCTCCGATGAACCGACTCCGCACCCTCCTCAACCGGCTCCTCGGCGACCCCTGCCAGGGCTGCAACCAACGCGTCTACCCCCGCGACGCCGTACGCCACTACGCCAACGACTGCCCGGCGGTGAACCGATGACCACCCTCCCCGGCCTCGGCGGCCGCATCGCCATCCGCGTCCACGGCACCCCCATTCCCCAGGGATCCAAGCGCATCGGCCGACACGGCAAGCGGGCCGTCATCCTCGACAACAACGACGACGTCCTCGACCCCTGGCGCAAGCACGTGAAGGCCCAGGCCGCCGACGCCTGCCGCTACCACGACACCATCACCGGCCCCGTCCGCGTCTGGGTCCGATTCACCTTCACCCGGCCGCCCTCGCACTACCGCAGCGGCCGCAACTCTTACCTGCTCACCACCGCGGCACCCGCCTACCCGGGCCGATCGTGCGGTGACGTCGACAAGCTGCAGCGCGCCATCTTCGACGCCCTCACCGACGCCGAGGTCTGGGCCGACGACACCCAGGTCGTCGACGTCCGCGCACGCAAGTTCTACGCCGGCGAGGACGAGCTCGCGCTCGACCGTGCCGGCGTCGACATCATCCTCGAGCCCCTGAAGCCCCCGGCCGAGGAGGACTGATGCGCGACCACGGCTACGCCCGGTACCGACTCGACGGCTGCCGCTGCTACACCTGCAGCTGGGCCCGCGCGCAGTACGACGACCGCAGGAACATGCTCATCCTGTCCGGCAACTGGCAGCCCTTCGTCCCCATCGAGGAGACCCAGCACCGGATCGCCGACCTCAAGGCCCTCGGCCTCGGCGACCGCTCGATCGCACGCCTCGCTGGCCTCCAGCGCAAGACCATCCGCGACATCACCGACGGCATCCGCCACGACGGCACCCGCGGCAACCGGCCCCTCACCAAGATCCGCGCCGAGACTGCGGCCGCGATCGCCGCCATCGCCTTCGACCCGCTCCTCGCGCCCGGGGAGACTCGCATCGACGCCACCCTGACCTGGGACCGGATCCACGCCCTCATCCGCGCCGGCTACACCCGGACATGGATCGCCCGAGAGCTCGGCTCGACGTCGAAGACCCCCGCACTCCAGCTGGACGAGCAGCGCATCAGCGCGAACAACGCCCGGGCGGTCCGCGACCTCGTGCTCCGCGTCGGGATCAAACCAGGACCGTCTGCCAGGGCCCGACGCGAGGGTGAGGCCAACGACTGGCCACTCATCGACGACTTTCTCCCCGCGCGCAACGTCTCGACAGCTCCCCGCAACCGTCACGTGGTCTCGGCCGCAGAAATCCTCGCCCGCGTTGAGGCCGCCGGCGAGCACCTCGAGGAGGAGTCAGCATGATCTCCGCCCACGACCTCACCATCGTCGCAGACCTGTCCTACCGCCAGGTCGACTACTGGACCCGCGCCGGCTACCTCCGCACCATCGACGACCCCCAGCCCGGGTCTGGCTACCAGCGCACCTACGACGACGACCAGATCGCCCTCGCCGTCCAGATGTCCCGCCTCACCAAGGCCGGCATCCCCCAACCACGCGCCCACGAGGTCGCGCTCGACCTCCTGCTCTACGGACGCGCCGACCTCGGCGGGTACGTCCTGCAACCCATCCACGAAGCCAGCCTCACCGCCGGCCCCCTCCCCGACCTCGTACGCCACATCAACCAGGAAGCAGGAGCAGCATGACCGAGAAGAACGCCTACAACGCCAAGATCCGCGGCAAGGGCCTCGAGAACACCGGTGTCACCGAGGACCTCGCACGGACGATGTACAACACCCTTGAGCGGTCAACGCTCGCGATCGTCCGCCTCACCCACAAACGCCAGATCAACGACGCCGACGCCGGGCGCACCGTCGAACTCAGCATCGACATGCTCGAACCCTCCACCTCGGCCGAGCTCGACGACTACCTGCTCAACCTCTGCAAGACGCTCCACCAGAACCGGACCCTCAAGTCCGAGGACGCCCAGCTGCAGATCGACACCATCGACGACCTCGAGCCCACCGTCGAGCAGGTCATCCAGGCCGGCCAGCAGCACATCGCCCAGACCGACGACGAGCTGCCGGTCGACAGCGATGCCATCGCGGACGAGATCGACCAGGCGTACGACCAGGAGACCTCGGACGATGACGCCGAGGCCGACCTCGCGCCCGACGAGGAGCCCTGGGAGTACGACCAGCCCGAGGGCACCACCAAACCGGCCAGCACCATCAGCAGCCCCTTCTCAACCACCGACGACGAGCTGCCGGTCGACAGCGATGCCATCGCGGACGAGATCGACCAGGCGTACGACCAGGAGACCTCGGACGATGACGCCGAGGCCGACCTCGCGCCCGACGAGGAGCCCTGGGAGTACGACCAGCCCGAGGGCACCACCAAACCGGCCAGCACCATCAGCAGCCCCTTCTCAACCACCGGCGACGACGCCGCCTGAGACCGCGCCCGGGGAGCACGGCACCGGAGCCGCCGTCGCATGCCGCCGCGGCGGGCCGCCTCCCCGGGCGCACCCCAGACCACCACGCCACACCACCGGTCGGGAGGGACCCCCAAGTGACCCAGGACGGACCACCACCCCGTCACCTACAACCCGTCGAACCACCCGACGACGACGACCACACCTACGGCCGCCAACCACCCCAAGACCAGGCGGCCGAACAGTCCTGCCTCGGCGCCATGCTCATCTCCACCGACGCCATCGACCAGGTCACCGCCGTCCTGTACCCCTCCGACTACTACCGCCCCGCCCACGAACAGATCCACGACGCCATCGTCGACCTCCACCACCGCGGCGACCCCGTCGACATGGTCACCGTCGCCGCCGAACTCGCCCGACACACCGACCACCGCGGCCGCACCCGCCTCGAGCAAGTCGGAGGCCACGCCTACCTCCACACCCTCGCCGCCGAAGTCCCCATCGCCGCCAACGCCACCCACTACGCCAACCTCGTCCGCGACAAAGCCCGCCTCCGCGCCCTCGTCGACGACGGCACCAAGCTCGTCCAACTCGGCTACGCCGGCGACCTCGACAAAGCCGAACGGTTCCTCGGCGACGCCGTCGACCACATCACCGAAACCGCCATGCGGTTCGGCGCCACCACCACCAGCAGCACCGGATTCCGCGACCTCTCCTGGATCCTCACCGGCCAAGCCCCCGTCATCCCCCCACCCGTCTGGGTCCACCACGAAGCCGGCCACGGCCTCTTCTACGACGGCAAGGTCAACGGCGTCTTCGGAGACCCCGAGACCGCGAAGACCTGGCTCGCCCAGTGCGCCATCGTCGAAGCCCTCAACGCCGGCGGCACCGCCGCCATGGTCGACGTCGACCACAACGGCGAGAACCACACCGCCGCCCGCCTCCTCCTCCTCGGCGCCCGCCCCGAACACCTCGCCAACCCCGAGAAGTTCCGCTACTACGACCCCCAAGACGGCGACCAGCTCCGCCACGACATCACCGAGATCACCACCCGCCGACCCAACGTCGTCCTCATCGACTCCCTCGGCGAAATCTTCCCCATGCTCGGCCTCAACACCAACGACGGCGACGAGATCACCGGCGGCCTCCGCCTCATCTCCAAACCCGCCGACGTCGGCTCCTGCGTCATCTTCATCGACCACCTCCCCAAGTCCACCGAAGCCCGCGCCACCGGGTTCGCCATCGGCTCCATCGCCAAGAAACGCGCCATCCGCGGCTCCTACATCCGCGCCGAAGAGTCCACCAAGCCCGCACCCGGCCAGGTCGGCAAGATCAACCTCTTCATCGAGAAAGACACCTCCGGCGAGCTCCGCCGCGCCGTCCCAGGCGGGAAGTACCTCGGCAAGTTCGTCCTCGACTCCACCCAACCCCACATCACCACCTGGAAGGTCGTCCGCGACGACGCCCCCACCGGACCCAGCGGCCAGAAGCGCTACACCCGCGTCATGGAACGCATCAGCCGGTTCGTCGAAGACAACGACCAGTGCACCGGCCGCGACATCCGCGAAGCCATCGGCGGCCGCCCCGAGATCGTCGCCAAGGCCCTCAAGACCCTCCTCGACGAGGACTTCATCAGCGTCCACAAGGGCGCCGGCCGATCCCACCGCCACCACGCCATCGCCCAGTACCGAGAGGCCGAGGATGACAATGCACAACCCGACGACTGACACCCCGATGAGTGGTTCCCTCAGTGGTTCCCCCAGTGGTTCCCAAACCACCCACCGGGCACCGGCGAGTCGAGTGGTTCCCCGTTCCCCCTCTCCTTCGGAGGGGAACCACTCAGCGAGCCACCCCCGACTGGTTCCCCCGGAACCACACATCGACCGGGAACCACCCACGATTCTGACCGTCGACTGGTCGTCTTCTGGGTCACGTGTAGGGGCCCGCTGATGCCGATCCGACCCGAGAACCGCGACCGTTACCCGACCGACTGGCCGGCCATTTCCGAGCGGATCCGCTTCGACCGCGCCGGCGGTCGGTGCGAGTGCCGCGGCGAGTGTGGTCGACCGCTGCTGCATCTCGACGTGGACGACCGCTGCCGAAACGTGCACGGACAGCCGGCGTACGGGACCGGATCGAAGGTCGTCCTGACCACGGCGCATCTCGACCACACGCCGGAGCACTGCGCCGACGACAACCTCAAGGCGATGTGCCAGGGCTGCCACCTGCACTACGACCGCGGTCACCACGCCGAGACCAGGGCGGCCACGCGGCGGGCCGAGGCTGCTGCCCTGGCCGGCCTGTTCGACCTTGAGGTGCACCGATGACCGATCTGCACGACATGATCGGCGAGCTCACCCGCTCCCACCGACACCGCGAGGTCTACACCACCGACCCCATCCACGGCACCCGGTGGACCAGGTTCCACAACACCCGCGTCCCGTCCCTGCTCGCCCAGCTCGAAGCCGCCTCACCCTCCGGCGAAGGCGGCGCCCGCGGCGGCGCCGGGTTCGAGTCCCGGCCGGCCGCACGGGTCGAAGCGCTCGACGTGCTCGTCACCATCGACCGCGAAGCCTCGAGGTGGGTGCGAATGCTCGGCCAGGACGACCCCGGCTACACCGACCGGTGCCTCACGCTCCTGGCCAGCCTGCTGCCGCAGGTGGTCCGCTGCGACCTGCCCCGCGGCCGCGGGACCTGCTGCACCTGGCACATGGTCGAGCACGACGTACGGTCCTGGTGGACCCAAGCCCGGATCGTCACCGGATGGGACACCCCCGCCTGGCGGCCCGACGTCACCTGCCCGAACTGCACCACCCGCGGGAGCCTGCGGATCCGGCTCGAGGAGCGGTGCGGGATGTGTGTCGAGTGCCGCGACTCCTGGGACCCCTCGTCGTACCAGGTGCTGGCCGACCACGTCCGCACCGAGTCCATGGCCAAGCTCGGGCAGCGGTCGGAGCCGTGCGGGTGCCCGCTGCCGCGGCCGTGGACCGACCTGGCGGTGCTGTGCCCGAAGTGCGGGAACGCGTCGTGCCACCGGGCGACCACCGTGCTGCAGCTGGTCGCGGTCGACATCCTCGAGGGCGCCACGTCCGGGCTGCTCGTGGAGCGGTACGGGCTGACCCGGGCGACCGCGGTGCGCCTGATCCAGCAGGTTCGATACCAGGAGGCATCATGAGTGGCAGCGCGTACGGTGCGGGTGCGCCGTCCTACGAGAGCGTCGAACTGCAGCGGTCGGCGATCAAGGGTCGCCTCAAGGTCGCTGTAGGGATCCGGGACCAGGCCGCCGACGCGGGTGACGAGAAGCGGCGTGCTCGATGGTCGGAGGTCGTCGACGAGCTACTCGAGCGACTCACCGAGGTTCAGGGACGGTCCGGCCCACCGGCCTAGTCCGTTCGGGTGGTTCCCGTGGGGCCGACTTGACGCACGATGCCAGCGAGGCGCAAGGTACCTCCGACGGGTGAAGTGTCTCTAGACGAGGCCACACCCGTTCGTCATGTCCAGCCGAGGCCAGGCGCCCGGCTCACCCCATCTGCGAGGTGATCGGGCATGGCCGCACCCCGCAAGGTCACCGACACCCACCGCCAGCGCCTCGCCGACCTCCACGGTCGTGGCTTCGGCCGCAACGCCATCGCCCGCGAGCTCGGCCTCGGCGTCGGCACCATCACCCTGATGGCCCAAGAGGCCGGCCTGTCGTTCGAACGCGGCCCAGGGGTGAAGGCCGCGACCGCGGCGCGGAAGGCCGACGCCGCCGCGCTGCGATCCGAGCTCGAGCTGCAGCTCCTCGAGGACGCCCAGAAGCTCCGCGCCCAGGTGTGGCAGGAGCACGAGTACCGCGACTACGGCGGCAAGGACTTCGTCCTGCGGAAGTGGACCCAGGACGAGCCGACCCCGGTCGACAAGCTGAAGCTGATGCAGGCCGCCGGCATCGCCCTGGACCGGGCGGTGAAGCTCGGCGAGCTCGACAAGGCCGACGAGGTCGACGCCGCCAGGTCCATGCTCGGGCGCCTGCTCGAGCAGATGCAGGTCGTGGCCGGCGAGTACGACGAGGCCGCGGCGTCGTGAGGATCGTGCTGCGAGTCCTCGGCATCGAACTGATGCACCTCGAGGTCGCCACCGATGACGACCAGCCCGACGACAAGGCCCGTGACCTGTCCGGTGGGACGACGTCGTCGACAACGGTCGGGTTCGAGATCCGTCCGCCGGCGCCGCTCGAGGTGGAGATCCCGGACCGATGAGCCTGCTCCCGTCGCTGTCGCAGCTGGTCCTTTCCCCCAAGCAGGTCCAGTCGATCGCGTGGGCGACCGCCCGCGTGAACCTCTGGCAGGGCTCCATCCGGTCCGGGAAGACCATAGGGTCCCTGGTCCGGTGGCTGCAGTTCGTCGCAACCGCACCGCACGGCGGCGAGCTGGTCATGATCGGCCGCACCCGCGAGGCCATCGCCCGCAACGTCTTCGGCCCGCTCCTCGACCCGTCGCTCTTCGGCGCCCTGACCGGGCTGATCAAGTACACCGCCGGCGCACCGACCGCGACCATCCTCGGCCGCCGGATCCACGTCATCGGCGCCTCCGACGCCTCCGCGGTCAAGGTCATCCAGGGCCTCACCGTCGCCGGGGCGTACGTCGACGAGGCGTCCCTGCTCGCCGAGGCGTTCTGGACGATGCTCCTCGGCCGGATGAGCGTGCCGGGCGCGCAGCTCTTCGCCACCACCAACCCCGACGGGCCGGCGCACTGGCTCAAGCGGCAGGTCGTCGACCGGGCTGCCGAGCTCGGCTACCGGGTGTTCCGGTTCCGCCTCGACGACAACGCCTGGCTCACCGTCAACAACCCGGAGTACGTCGCGCAGATCAAGCGCGAGTACGTCGGGCTCTGGTACCGCCGGTTCATCTTGGGGGAGTGGGTCCAGGCCGAGGGCGCGGTCTACGACATGTGGGACCCCCGCCGGCACGTCGTACGGCGCGACGCGATCCCGTCCATGGAGCGGGTCCTCAGCCTGGGCGTCGACCACGGCACGACCAACCCGACACGGGGCCTGCTGGTCGGCCTGGCCGAGCGGAAGCTGTGGATCCTCGACGAGTGGTCGCCGCCGACCGGGCAGACCGACGGCGCGCAGTCACAGCTGATGCGCACCTGGCTCGGCCAGCTGGAGCCGGAGCCGCGGCGCAAGCCGGAGTGGGTGTACGTCGACCCGGCGGCCGCGTCGTTCAAGATGCAGCTGTTCCACGACGGGATGACGAACGTCGCGAACGCTCACAACGACGTGCTGGCCGGGATCCGCACCGTGGCCAGCCTGCTCGGGACGGATCGGCTGCAGGTGTCCGAGGACTGCACGAACCTGATCGAGCAGATCCCGGGGTACGCCTGGGACCCGAAGGCCACCGAGAAGGGCGAGGACAAGCCACTGAAGGTCGCCGACCACGAGGTCGACGCGCTGCGGTACGGCGTCCACTCGCCGCGGGTGCTGTGGCGCTCGTCCATCCCGACCACGACCGCTGACGACCACGCTCCTGGGGCCGATGCCCACGACGACGCCCCGAGGGAGGCCGCATGAGCAAGCCGTACGCCAGGGTGCCGTCACACGCCGACGTCGAGTACGTCGACGGGAAGCTGCGGGTGGCCGCGGGGATCATCCACCGCGCTGCGGAGCGAGGTGAGCGCAAGGAGGGCTGGCTCAAGACGGTCGACGAGCTGCTCGACCGCCGCCTCGAGCTGATGGGAGCCTGACGTGCCGCTCCCCACGGGTGGACCCGGCTCCAAGTGGCCCCCGGCGCAGCTCGACGACATCACCGCGAAGCACGCCGAGTGGGACGCCTGGTACGTGGGCGAGGTCGGCGGCCTCGAGCGGCTCTACCAGCGCCAGACCGTCGGCGCCCTGAACCGGCCCAGCCAGTTCCGCGGCGGGGTCACCGGCGCGCTGGCCCGGTTCTGGTGGGGCCGGCCCGTCCCGAACACCGGCCAGGGCCCCTACGAGGACAAGTTCCACGTCCCGATCGCCTCCGACCTTTGCCAGGCCTCCGCCGACATCCTCTTCGCCCAGCCGCCGTCGCTGGTCCACGGTGAGAAGCGCATCCAGTCCGAGCTCGACCGGGCCGTCGAGGAAGGCCTGGTCAAGCAGCTCGCGACGTCCGGTGAGATCGGCGCCGCGCTGGGCGACGTGTACCTCCGGGTCACCTGGGACGTCTCGATCTCGGACCGGTCGTTCATCACCGCGGTGCACGCCGACGCCGCGATCCCCGAGTTCCGCTGGGGCCGACTCGTCGCGGTCACGTTCTGGCGCCAGCTCCGCGACGCCGACGGCCAGGTGCTGCGTCACCTCGAGCGCCACGAGCTCGACGGCAACGGGATCGGCGTGATCTACCACGGTCTCTACCAGGGCACGACCGACTACCTCGGCACCCTGGTCCCGCTGACCGAGCACCCCTCGACCGAGGGCCTGCCGGTGAACGCTGACGGGTTCATCTCGACCGAGTCCAAGGGACTCGCGGTCGTGCACTGGCCGAACAAGACCCCACAGCGCAGGTGGCGCCAGCACGAGGTCGGTGCGCACCTCGGCCGGTCAGACCTCGACGGTGTCGAGGGCGCGATGGACAAGCTCGACATGGTCTACAGCTCCTGGATGCGCGACATCCGGCTCGCCAAGGGCCGGCTAATCGTGCCGGCGTTCATGCTCGAGAACAACGGTCCCGGACTGGGTGCGTCGTTCGACACCGAGCAGGACGTCTACACGCCGGTGAACGCGCCCCCGCGCGAGGACGGCGCGTCCCAGATCACCCCGCAGCAGTTCGACATCCGAACCGCCGACCACCTCGCGACGTGCCAGGAGATCATCGAGATCATCCTCCGGAGCTCGGGGTACTCCAAGCAGCTGTTCGGCGAGGAGGACGGCGTGGCCATGACGGCCACCGAGGTGTCCTCGAAGGACCGCCGCTCCACGCTGACCCGCAACCGGAAGATCCGCGAGGTGCAGCCGGCGCTCGTCCAACTGCTCACCAAGAAGCTCGCGGTCGACGCCGCGATCTTCCACACCGGGGTCTCACCGGACGCCCCGGTCGTGGAGTTCCCGGAAGCCGGCCAGGCGACCTCCGAGCAGCTCGCCCAGACGACGAACTACCTCTTCCAGGCGCAGGCGGCGTCGGTGAAGACGAGGGTCGCGATGATGCACCCCGACTGGGACGAGAAGCAGATCGCGGCCGAGTCCGCGCTGGTGCTCGAGGAGTTCTCGGTCGCGGTGCCGGACCCGACCGGGTTTGAGCCGGCCGGACCTGGCGCCGGCGACCAGGGCGACGAAGGTGTCGACCAGTCCTGACGACGGCGCGGCCTACGCCGGTCGCGTCTCTGCGCTGATCGAGGACCTGGAGCTGCAGCTGCTCCGCGCGATCGCCGCCGAACTGCGGGCCGGGTCGGACGCGACGTGGGAGCAGACGGCGCTGGCCGGTCTGCAGCGGTGGCGCCAGGCAGCGGCTCGTGGTGTCGCCGGCGCCGAGCAGGGGCTCCTCCAGGTCATCCTCGAGGTCATGCTCGCCGCCCGCGATGACGGCGTGACGTCGGCAGCCGCGGACCTCAACGAGGCCGGGATCAGCCGGGGGCGGCCGCGCCCGGCCGGCGCCACCGTGCGCCAGGCCGAGCAGCTCGCGGCGCAGGTGATGGCCACGCTCCAGCAGACACCGCGGCTCCTGACCTCGGTCTACCAGCAGGCGGTCACCGCCGGCGCCGGTGAGGTGCTCGGCGGGAAGGTCACCCGGCTGCAGGCCGCGCAGCATGTGCTCGACCGGCTCCTGGTCCGCGGGATCACTGGATTCCGCGACAGCTCGGGCCGCAACTGGGCGCTGACGTCGTACGTCGAGATGGCGGTCCGCACGGCGACTGGGCACGCGGCCATCGACGGACACACGCAGACCCTGGAGGCGGCTGGGATGGACCTGGTGGTCGTCTCGGACAGCCCGCGGGAGTGTCCGGGGTGCCGGCCGTGGGAGGGCAAGGTGCTGTCCCTGTCGGGGCGGGTCGGGACGACGCTGGTGCCATCGGCCACCGGGTTGCAGGCGGTGCGGGTCGAGGTCGCGGGGTCGCTGTCCCGGGCCCGGTCGGCGGGCCTGTTCCACCCGAACTGCACGCACCGCCTCACCGGCCTGATCCCGGGTGTCTCTCGGCCGCGGCCGGTGGCGGATCCCGCTGGGTACGCCGCGAAGCAGCGTCAGCGCGACCTGGAGCGGCACGTGCGGGAGTGGAAGCGCCGCGAGGCGGTCGCCCTCGACGACGGGGCGGCCGCGCGGGCCCGCGCGAAGACCAGGGAGTGGCAGCGCGCGCTGCGCGAGCACGTCGACGCGAACGGTCTGAAGCGGCTGCGTCGCCGCGAGCAGATCGGCGTCGCGACCTAGATCCTCGGCCGCTGGGCCCGCGGGTACGTGGAGCGGCCACAGCCGGCGCAGCCACGGTGCTCAGCGCGCGCAACCGCCCCGGGAGGGAGGGGGCGCCGCGGCTGCGGTCCGGTCCACCAAGTTCTCCCCGTCGTTCGGGCGGGGTCAGTTCGGCCAGGCGCCGAGCTCCACCACCGCGGCCAGGCGCCGCAGAAGGGCACCACCATGCAGACCACCAGTCAGGGAAACCCGTTCACCGACCGTCTCACCGCCGACCAGCGTGCCGTGCTCGAGAGCATCCGCTCCCGGTCGATCGACCGCTTCGGCTTCGACGCTTTCCGCATGGAGGGCGACGGGGACGGGGGTGACGGTTCGGGGGACGGCGACCAGGGTGGCGACGGGAGTGACTCCGGCGCCACCGACGACGGCAAGAAGGGGGACCAGCAGGACGCTGGCGACCAGAAGACCGACGACAAGGACGCCGCCGAGGGCAAGGTCGAGGACCTCCCCGACTGGGCGCAACGGATCATCCGCGACACCCGCGCAGACGCCGCGAAGGCCCGCACCGAGGGCAAGCAGAAGGCGGCCCAGGAGGCCGAGAACGCCGTCGTCCAGCGCCTCGGCAAGGCGCTCGGGCTCATCAAGGACGGCGACAAGGACAAGGTCGACCCGGCTGAGCTCGCGAAGCAGGCCGAGGCCGCCCAGAGCAAGGCCCGCCAGGCGCAGGTCGAGCTCGCGCTCTACCGGTCGGCCAGCAAGAACAACGCTGACCCCGACCTCCTCGCCGCGGTGCTCACCCACCAGGGGAAGCTCGCGGACCTGGACATCTCGGACGAGAAGTTCCAGGACAAGGTCGACGCCATCGTCAAGAAGGCCGTCGACGACAACCCCAAGCTCGCGGCGACCCAGGCGGCCGGCTCGAGCTCCGCAGATCACGCCGGCGGGTCCGGCAGTGGCGGAGGCAAGCCCAAGTCCCTCGAAGAGGCCATCGCCGGCCGCATGAGCTAGGCGAGGCACCACTACCTGACCCAGGAGCAGAACCATGACCGTGACCCTCGCCCAGGCGAAGCTCAATGCGACCGACGACGTCGACGTCCAGATCATCGACGAGTTCCAGAAGTCGAACGACATCCTCAACCGGATCACGTTCGACGACGTCGTGTCCGGTGCCGGCAACGGCGCCACCCTCACCTACTCGTACACCCGCCAGCTGACCCAGCGTGGTGCCGCGTTCCGCGCGATCAACAGCGAGTACACCCCGACGCAGGCCACCAAGGTCCGCGCCTCGGTCGACCTCGTCCCGCTCGGTGGCTCGTTCCAGATCGACCGAGTCCTCAACCGCGTTGCCCAGGCCGCGGAGACCGCGTTCCAGATGCGCGAGCTCCTCAAGGGCTCGTCGGCGAAGTTCTCCGACTCGTTCTTCAACGGCGACACCGCCGTCGACGCCAACGGCTTCGACGGCCTGAACAAGATCCTCACCGGCACGACCACCGAGTACCTGCCGCTGGCCAACGGCACCACCGCCGGCTACCGCGACTGGACCGGGGTCGACACCAAGGCCGAGGCCATCGCGGAGATCGAGGAGATCGACAACTGGCTGTCGCTCCTCGACGGCCCCCCGGACGCCATCTACGGCCCGAAGAAGGTGCTGTCGAAGTTCAAGCGGCTCGCCATGTGGGCCGACCAGTACGAGAAGACCACCGACGCCTTCGGCCGTCCGATCAACACGTACAACGGCATCCCGCTGATCGACCCGCTCACCAAGGACGGGTCGAACACCGACATCCTCGCCCTGGCCACCCGGGACACGGACGCCGGCGGCGCGGGCGGCAACATCACCAACCTCGGTGACCTGTACGCCGTGCGGTTCGCGCTCGACGGCGTCCACGGCGTCGCCATGTCCGACGGCCCGCTCGTCCGGAACTGGCTCCCGGACTTCTCCACCGCCGGCGCGGTGAAGACCGGTGAGGCCGAGATGGGCCCCGTCGCGGTGGTCATGAAGAAGACGAAGTCCGCGGGCGTCTTCCGCAACATCAAGGTCGCCTGACCCCGACCCGTCACTCCCCGCGCGGGCGGGCGCAACCCCACGCGCCCGCCCGCGCACTGGAACCACGGCCAGGAGGCCCAGCATGAAGATCACCAGCCCCGCCGAGGGGTACACCAAGCAGGACCGGTACGGCGAGACCGTGCTGGACTTCAAGGACGGCGTCGCGGAGTTCGACGGCGACCTGCCCCACGCGGTCCGCCAGTACCTGGTGGGCGCCGGTTACGGCATCGGGTCGAAGAAGCCGACCCTGCCCGAGCAGGCGGTAGAGCCCGACCCCCACGCCGACCCGCACGTCCAGCTCGGCACGCCGCTGCGCGACGCCGCGGTCGACCCTCAGGAGGGCGACTTCCTGCCGCCCGTGAACGCCGGCAACACCGAGGGCCTCCCGATCGTGGCTCCCGGGATCCACGCCGTCGGGACTGGCCCGATCGTTCCCGGCCCCGTTGGTCGGTTCGAGAAGGACGAGGACGGCACGAAGGTCGTCATCCCCGACACCGACGTTCAGCAGGAGCGCGAGACCACCGCCGCCGAGGAGGTCTTCATCGAGCAGCGTGACGTCCCCACCGTCACGGCCGAGCTCGGCGGGGACGTCGGCCATCCGGCGCCCGACCTGGTCGGCGCGCCGTCCGACGTCGCCCCGGCCTCGGACCTCAAGAGCGAGGCGCTCGACGCCGCACTCGAGGAGGCCGGTCTGGCGAAGTCCGGCTCGGCGGACGAGAAGCGCGCCCGCCTGGCCGAGCACCGAGGCGAGGCCTGACCAATGCCGTACGCCACGACCGAGCAGCTGGGCGCGTACTTCGGCGCCGACGGAGAGTCTGAGTCCCCGTCGACGATCCCCGAGGACGCAGCCCGGCTGCTCGTTCGTGCGTCCGAACTCGTCGCCGACCACATCGTCACCGCGGTGTACGACGTGGACTCCGACGGCAACGCCACCGACGGGACGGTGATCGCCGCCCTGCGCGACGCCACGTGCGCGCAGGTCGAGTTCTGGCTCACCGGCGACGAGGAAGACGACATCCTCGGCCCCCTGCAGAGCGTCTCGACCCAGGGAGTGCAGCTGCAGATGGGTGCCGGCGAGAACCGTCCCACCCCGATGTACCTCGCCCCGCGCGCGGCCCGTGCGCTGCGCCGCGCCGGCCTGCTGTCGGGGGTCGTCGGGTCGTGAAGGTCCGCCGCTCCGCCCTGAAGGACACCGTCGTGGTGGCCACGCACACGGGCGAGGGCGCGTACGGGCCGGTTGATGGCACCCCGGTGACGGTGCGTTGCCTGGTCGACGAGACCCGGCGCCTGGTGCGCGACGCGTCCGGTGACGAGGCGGTGTCCGAGTCGACGCTGCTGCTCCACCCCCGCACCCAGGTCGTCGACGGCGACGGCCGGGTGGTCGCGCTGGTCGACCCGATGACGGTGTTCACCCCGGAGTCGCCGGTCACCATCAGCGGCCGCAAGTCGCGCGTCCTGTCGGCCAAGCAGACCAAGATCCGCAACTCGGTGCTCTCGGTGGAGGTGACCTGCGCATGACCTGGTCCAACACCATCGACCTGACCCGGGTCCTCAATGGCGTTCGCGACGGCGGGAACCGCGGCCTCAAGCTGGGCGGCGAGCACGTCCTCGACGTCGCGGTCGCCCACACCCCCATCGAGGAAGGCACCCTCTCCCGGACCGGGAAGGTGTCCACCGACGAGGCCGCACTCAAGGCCGCGGTGTCCTTCGATGGCCCCTACGCCGTGGTGCAGCACGAGGACCTGACCCTGCGCCACGACCCGGGCCGGACCGCGAAGTTCCTCGAGAACGCGTTCAACAGCCAGCGCATGGTCATCGCGCAGATCATCACCACCTCGATCCGCCGCGAGCTCGGGGCCTGACCGTGCCGAGCGTCGCCGCGGAGGACTTCGAGACCGCGTTCCTCGAGGGCTTCGCGCAGCTGCTCGCCGCGGACCCGGTGGCCGGGGTGTGGAATTCATCCGGGGTGTACGCCGCGGGCGAGACCGGGATCATCCTCGGCGGTCTGCCGCAGTCCCCTGACCAGGTGATCGCGCTGACGGCGTACGGCGTGACGGACGACCCGTCGCTGTCGGACTCCACGATCGGGCTGCAGCTCACCACCAGGTGGGGCGGCCAGGACCCGCGCGCGGTCGGCCGGCTCACGTCGCGCTGCTTCGCGAAGCTCCACGGCCTGCACGACTTCGACCTGGTCACCGGGGTGCACGTCGTGCAGTGCCTGCGCCGCTCCTGGACGTCGATCGGCCAGGACCAGGGCAACCGGTGGCGCACGACCCAGAACTTCTACGTCGACGTCCACCGCCCGTCCGTGAATCGAACCTGAGGAGAGCGTCATGCAGATGACGAAGCACGGGGCCACCCAGCCCGTCCCCGACGAGCTGGTGGGCTTCATGGCCGCGCGCGGGTGGGAGCCCGCCACCGAGGCCGCACCCGAGACTCCTGTGGCCGAGCCGCAGGCCGACGCCGACCCTGTGGTCGTCGTCCCGCCCCCGCCCGCCGGGCGCCAGGGCCAGCACACCGTCAACCCTGCTGAGGAGCAGTCATGACCGCCACGACCAAGGTCCCCCTCGGGGCGGCCACCCTGAACCGCAAGTGGTACCTCGACGTCAACGCTGGTACCCCGTCCGTGCCCGACTGGGTCGGTGTCTTCGGGATCAACGACTTCAAGGACAACGTCGACCCGACCCTGCAGGACGACTCGGACTTCGACTCCGAGGGGTACAAGTCCTCGACCGTCACCGCGCTCGCCTGGTCGATCGAGGCCAAGGTCACCCGGAAGACGCCGCAGGGGTCGCCCACGGCGTACGACCCCGGCCAGGAGGCGCTGCGTCTCGCCGGCGCCGAGATGGGCGAGGACAACGTCGTCCACGTCCGCTGGTACGAGATGACGCCCGACGGGCCCCGCGCCGAGGCCTACGAGGGGCGCGCCGCGGTCTCCTGGACGCCCGACGGCGGCCCGATGGACGCGAACTCCACGGCCACGGTGACGCTGACCGGGCAGGGCAAGCGCAACCCGATCACCCACCCGGACGGCGCGACGGTCGCGCCGACCATCTCGGCCCTGGTGCCGAACAGCGCGGCCACCGCCGGCGGCGACCTGATCATCATTGAGGGCACCGGGTTCACCGGCGCTACCGCCGTCAAGGTCGCGGCCGTCGCGGTCGCCTCGGGCGCCTGGGAGGTCATCTCCGACACCCGGATCGCGCTCATCGCCCCGGCCAAGGCCGCCGGCGCGAAGGCCGTCACGGTCGAGAACGCGGCCGGCGCCTCCGCGGGCAGCAACCTCACCTACGCGTGAGGTAGCCCCACCCGATACGACGGCGGGCCGGTGTCCTGACTGGGCCGGCCCGCCGTCTCCACCAGTCAGCCCAGTCAGGACACCCAGTCAGGAGCACCACCGTGGCTTTCAAGGACCTCAAGGAGTACGTCGAGCCCTGGCTCGACCTCCCCATCAACGGCAAGACCTACCGCGTCAACTCCGTCGACGCCGACACCGGCATCTACTGCCAGCTCATCGTCGAGACCGTCCTCGCCGTCCAGACCGGCGCCGAGCTGGACGAGAAGGACGTCGCCGGTCTGAAGCTCGACGACGACGCCGAACGCGACTTCAACCGCCGCCTCCTCGGGACGACGTACGACGAGATGCTCGCCGACAAGGTCGCGTGGGAGTACGTCAAGATCGCCTCCCGCACCGTGTTCACCTGGACCATCCGCGACCGCGACGCCGCCGAGGAGTTCTGGATGCGTGGTGGCCGCCCGGAAGCACACCGGCCGGCCACGAAGGACCGCCAGCGGCCGGCCAAGAAGACCACCAAGAAGACCGCGGCGTCCCGGTAGGACCGACCGGGCTCCCTCGCTTCATCGACGAACCCACCGGCCCCACCCTGGGGTGGCGCCAGATCCTGCAGCACTGGGGCCGCATCGAAGCCGACCTGCACGAGCGGTACGGCATCGACGTGTCCGACCCGGTCCTGATGAAGTCCCGGTCCTGGCACTGGCTGCAGCGCCGGATCTTCGGGCTGCTCGAGGTCCCGCCGTCGTTCATGCCCGACGGGCGGGTCATCCACAGCACCCGCCTCGCGCACGCCCTGTTCCCGCCCTCCGACCCACCCTCGAGGGAGGTGACCTAGTTGTCGCTCGACCTTGGTGAGCTCGTCGGCTCGATCGGCCTGGACATCACCCCGATGGTGAAGGCGGTCAACGCCGGTGACGCCCGGCTCAACCAGTTCGCGGCCGAGGGTGAGTCGACTGCGAAGGCGGCCGGCAACAGCATCGGGGTGGCGATGGCCACCGGGCTGGCCACGATCCCCGTCGACGCTTCGACGGCGGCCGCGGGGGTGAAGTCCGCGCTCGACCAGATCCCGGTCGACGCGAAGGTCGCAGCCGACCAGGCCGCTGGCTCGGTGAAGATGTCGCTCGACCAGATCCCGGTCGATGCGAAGGCGACTGCTGCCGCGACCGCGGTGGCGTTCGGTGTCGGCGTCGACGACATCAGCCGGCTGATGGACGAGTTGCCGAAGAACGCCAAGGGCGTGGTGTCGGAGACCTCGGCCGAATTCCGTGCCCTGGCGCCGGACGTGAAGGTCGCGGTCCTGCAGGCCAAGGCCGACGCCGCGACGGCGCTGCAGGGCATCCCTCCCGAGGCCCGCAAGGCTGGCCAGGAGGCCGCCACCCAGCTCGGTGCTGGACTGTCCGGCGCGAAGGCTGAGGCAGAGGCGGCCGGTGCGCGCGCGGGCGACGGCTTCGCCTCCTCGTTCGCGGACAAGGCGAAGGACGCCGGGAAGGTCACCGGCGCCGCCGTCGGCACCGCCCTGTCCGTCGGCGTGATCGACAACCTGTCCCTCGAGGGCGGCCGCCTCAAGGTCGCCGCCCAGCTCGGCCTGACCGCGACCGAGGCTGACCGGCTCGGTCGCATCGCCGGCCGTGTCTACGCCCACAACTTCGGCGAGGGCATCGACGAGGTCAACGTCGCGGTCGCCGCGGTGATCTCCTCGATCCGTGGGATGCGCAACGCCTCCGAGTCCGACATCGGCCGCGCGACCCGCCTGGCGCTGGCGTTCGCCGACGTCTTCGACATCGACGTCCAGCGCGCCGTGTCGGTGGCCGGCACGGTTCTCCGCTCGGGGCTGGCCGACAACGCGATGCAGGCGTTCAACCTCATCACCCAGGCCTCGTCCCGGGTGCCGGCCGACCTGCGTGAGGACGTCCTCGACGCCGCCGAGGAGTACTCCCAGTTCTTCGACACCCTCGGCTACTCCGGCGAGCAGGCGTTCTCGATGCTCGTCGAGGGCGCCAAGAAGGGCATGTACGGCATCGACAAGGCCGGCGACGCGGTCAAGGAGTTCACGATCCGGTCGACCGACATGTCGACCAGCTCGAAGCAGGCCTACAAGATGATCGGCCTGGACGCCCGGACGATGGCCAACGACATCCTGGCCGGTGGCGACAAGGCGCAGCGGGCCACGCAGAAGATCGTCCGGGGGCTGCTCGACATCAAGGACCCGGCCCGTCAGGGGCAGGCCGCGATCGCCCTGTTCGGCACCCCGCTCGAGGACCTCAACGCCTCGGAGATCCCGCAGTTCCTCAAGCAGCTGCAGGGCTCCTCGAAGGCGATGGACGGGTGGGAGGGGTCCGCCCGCAAGATGGCCACCACGGCTGGCGGGGGTACGGCGAACTCGATTGAGACCGCGAAGCGGAAGGTCATCGAGTGGGGCCGCTCGGTGATCGAGGCCCACGGCCCGACCACGATGCTCGCCGGCGCTGTCGCTGCCTTCGGGCCCGCTGCGCTGTCCATCATCGGTCCCACCGCGCAGATCATCGGCGCCAGGGCCGCGCAGACTGCGGCGGCCGGGTCCGCGGCCGCCGCCGAGACCGCCGCGGCGACCGCCACGAAGACCGGGTGGCTGACCTCGGCGGCCACCGCGATGGCCTCCGCGGTTCGCATGGCCGCCGCCTGGGTCATCGCCATGGGCCCGATCGCGATCGCGATCGCCGCGATCGCCGGCGTCGCCTACCTGGTCTACAAGTACTGGGACGAGATCAAGGCCGCCACGATGGCCGTCTGGGACTGGATCGTCGGGTTCATCAAGGACCACGCGACCCTGATCGTCACCGTCCTCACCGGCCCCATCGGGTTCGTCGTGATGACCGTGATCAAGCACTGGGACGACATCAAGGCGGGCACGGCCGCCGCCTGGGACTGGGTGGTCGGGAAGGTCAAGGCCATCCCCGGGCTGCTCGTGGCGGCGTTCTTGAACTTCACCCTGCCCGGGCTGATCATCAAGCACTGGGACACGATCAAGGAGAAGACCAGCGCCGCCTGGGACGCGGTCGTCGGCTTCGTCAAGGGCATCCCCGGCAAGCTGCTGTCGTTCTTCATGAACTGGACCTTGCCGGGCCTGATCATCAAGCACTGGGACGAGGCCAAGGACGGCACGGTCCGGGTCGCGACCAGCATCGTGAACTGGGTCGGGGACCTGCCCGGGAAGATCCTCGGCAAGCTCGCGTCACTGGGCGGGATGCTCTTCGAGGCCAACGCGCAGGCGTTCGGCCGGATGCTCGACGCCGCCCAGAACAAGGCCACGGCGCTGCTGTCTTGGGTCAGTGGCCTGCCGGGCCGGGTCAAGAACAAGCTCGGCAACCTCGGCCAGCTGCTCTACAACGCCGGCATGTCGATCATCCAGGGCCTCATCGACGGCATCGAGGACAAAGCCGGCGACCTGATGGGGAAGCTGCAGGGCATCACGGACAAGATCCCCGACTGGAAGGGCCCGGCGTCCAAGGACAGGCGGCTGCTCCGCGGGGTCGGGCAGATGATCATGCAGGGCCTGATCGACGCGATCGGGGCCAAGGAGGGTGACCTGAAGTCGTCGCTGGACGAGGTCACCAAGCTCATCGAGAAGACGATGGCGAAGCGATTCAAGAACGACAAGCTCGCCCAGGCGGCCGCGCGCGCGGTGATCAAGGGCTTGGAGGACGAGCGCAAGGAGCTGCTCGCCAACGAGCGGGCCCGCGACCGGATCGACAAGAAGCTCGACGCCGCGAGGGAGAAGCTGCGGTCGCTGCGCCAGGAGGCCCGCGAGTACGCGAAGTCGGTGCAGGACGCGGTCGTGTCGTTCGGCAACGTGACGTCGTTCGTCGACCAGCAGACCGGGACCGTGACGGCGGACAGCATCGTCGCTGGGCTCAAGCTGAAGGTCATGCAGGCTGCGTCCTACTCGGCCGCAATGGCGCAGCTCGTCACCATGGGACTCAACCAGACCACCATCGACCAGCTCACCCAGGCCGGGGTCGAGGGTGGTCTCGCGACCGCCTCCGCGCTCCTGGCCGGCGGCCAGACCGCGATCGACCAGGTCAACCAGCTGACCGGCCAGCTCGTCGACACCGGGGCCGGCCTCGGGAGCATGCTCTCTGATCAGATGTACGGCGACGGGATCGCGGCCGCGCAGCAGCTGGTCAACGGGCTCGAGGCCCAGAAGGCCGAGCTCGAGAAGTCTGGCCGCCGGCTCGCGCGAGCGTTCCTGCGGGCGCTGCGTCAGGAGCTCGGGTCGGGCCTCGGTGACCTGGGGATCAACATCAGCGACTTCCACACCTCGAACCCGAAGAACCCGACGCCGGGGCCGGACCCGAAGACGGCCGCTGCGGCCCGCCGGGAGTCGTCGGTGGGCGCGACCACGGACCCCGCCTTGGTCGAGGCTGTGGAGCGCCTCGCGGAGGCCCAGAGGGCCACGAACAACAAGCTCGACGCCCTGCCCCGCAAGTACAAGCTCGCCGAGCGGCAGGGGTGACGGATGCCGATCGTGGCTGGTCCCGGCGACCCGGGCAGCACCCTGGTTCTGACCCGGCTGTGGCTCAACGACGTCGCGGACCCCTCGGACGTGATGTCGTTCCGGATCGGGGCGTTCACGCCGACGTACGGCGCCGACGGCGAGATCCGCAAGAACGCCGGCGGACGCCTCCGACTGGTGCTGCGCGCGGGCGTGGCGCGCAGCCACTCGGCGCTGATCCGGCGCCCCACGGACTCGCAGTGGGCGTGGCTGGTCGCACACCACCGCCGGCTGGTCACGATCCGCGACCCCGACGGGATGAAGTACGTCGGGATCTACCTGACCCTGACCCGTGACCGGCCAGTCGAGGGCGCCGACATGACGCTCGACCTCTCCGAGGTCACCAGCAGCGAGGCCGTCTGATGCAGTCCCTGACCGCGGCACCGCGCGACGGTCTGACCAGCGCCCAGGTGATGAAGCTCCTCACCGGCGACGGCGTCGAGATCTCGGCCGGCCTCGAGCTGCTCGACACGCAGAACCGGTTCGTCGACGACATCTCCGACGCGTTGGTCGAGGACGGGTCGTCGGTGTCCCACAACGGCCGGGCGTCGGCAGTGCACGGGACCTGCAGCCTGGTCATCCAGCAGGCGTTGGCGTGGGGCCGCGACCGGGTCCGGCCCTACATGGTGCTGTCCAACGCCGCGGTGTCGGCACGATTCAACCTCGGTGTGTACGTCCTCACTACCCCGCAGACCAAGCGCGGTGAGGAGCCGGTGACCTACGACGTCGACGGGTTCGACCTGCTGCAGCCGCTGCAGGACGGACCGGGCAACACCTACGTCGTGCTCCCCGAAGAGGGCGACGACCTGATGCCGAACCCCGGTTTCGAGGTCGACACCTCCGACTACGGGTCCTACGAGCCGTTCCCGGTCGACGACTTCACCGCGGCCACGTTCGCCCGCACCACGTCGAAGCACTACTCGGGTGTCGCGTCGCTGGAAGTCACCTGGCCCACCACCGGGGCCGGGATCTCGTGGATCAACACCACCAGCGAGCGGCACTTCATCGTCGGGAAGACCTACAAGTTCACCGCCCGCGTCTGGGTCCCCACCGGCGGCCCGCCGAGCCTGTTCTTCGACGTCCTCTTCACCACCCAGTCGCCGCGGTTCTTCCCCGCCAACGACGGGTGGGTCGAGGTCGAGTGGCACTGGACCGCAACCGTCCCCGCGGCCTACGTTGCGCTCTCGTTCCGCGGCACCACCGCCGGACAGAAGACGTGGATCGACGAGATCCACGTCGTCGGCCAGGCCTCCACCTGTGTCGACGCCGTCCGCTCGGTCATCGAGCTCGCCGGCGCCGGCGCCCCGCTGCGCATCGACGGCACCGAGCAGCTCGCCGTGATGCCCGGCCCGATGGTGTGGGCGCTGACCGACGGGTCGCCGGTCACGTGGATCCAGATCATCAACGACCTCCTCGACGCGATCAACTACCGAGCCCTGTGGGTCGACGAGGACGGCACCTATCGGTCGGAGCCGTACGTCGACCCCAAGCTGCGGCCCGTCGAGTGGACCCTCGACGTCGAGGACCAGTCGACGAACATCGTCGGCCAGGAGCGTGTCTACGACGAGGACGTGTGGGGCAAGCCGAACTGGTGGCGGTTCGTGCGTCGCGGCATGGCCACAACCCCCGTCGAGGGTGACGGGCTCTACACCGTCGAGAACGTCAACCGTGGACCGTCGTCGATGCAGTCGCTCGGCCGGCCCGTCCGCAAGACGGTGTTCCTCGACGCCGTCGACCAGGCCGCGCTCGTCGCGCAAGGCGACCGGGTCGTCATCGAGGACACCGCGGTGACCCGCCAGGTCACCCTGGCCGTCGACCCCCTGCCAATCGTGGGCCACCTCGACGTCGTCCGCTACATCGACAGTCCCGTGTCCGCGAAGGCCGAGGTCACCTCCTCCACGACGAACCTCGACGGCTCGCCGGGGACCTGGGTGCTCGAGGTGATGGAGTAGTGGCCCGCGAGATCACCGAGGTGCAGACCACCGGCACCGTGAGCAGCGCGGCGCCCCTTGAGGTCGTCGTCGACGGCGCCACCGTCGCCTGCCCCGCGGCCACCTTGAACGGCCAGGCCTACACCGTCGGGCAGCGCGTGACCGTGACCGTCCGCAACCCGCTGCTGCCGCTCGTGCAGGGCGTCGAGAGCTGAAGAGGGAGCCGGCCATGGGACTTCGCGAACAGGCCATCGAAGCAGCTGAGGCGGCCCGCGAGCAGCGCGCCGCGGCTGCACGCACGGTGCTCGCCAGCACACTCACCCCGGCCGACGTGTCCGCACTCGAGGTTGCCGCGCAGACTCCCGAGCTCGTGGTCTTCACCGACGGCGCAGACCTCTTCCTCGCCGTGGGTGACCGGACCTCACCACCCCGCCTGTCGCTCGTCACCAACCAGGGCGGGTGGACCCGTCGAGGCGACGTCGACTCCCTCACCACCCTGGGCCGGCTCCTGGCCGCCGCAGAGGGAGACGCCTGATGGGCGGCTGGCAGCAGATCGCGGCGCTCCCGAACCCGCGCGCCGCGGCCGCGTCCTGCTACCTGGGCGACAAGGTCTACCTCTTCGGCGGCACCAGCTCGCCCGGCGGGTGGACCTCGACGACCTACATCTACGACCCAGACACCAACACCTGGTCCAGCGCCGCCGCTATCCCGGGCGCGCCGCTGGCCCACCCCAAGGCGTTCACGATGCCCGACGGCACGGTCGCGGTGTTCGGCACCAGCTCACCGGTCGCCGCCTACCGCTACAACCCGGCCGACAACACGTGGGCTTCGATGTCGACCACGGGAGGGCTCCTCGATCGTGCCGGCGGCGCCGTGGCCTTCCAAGATGCTGCCGGCCGGATCTACCTTGCCGGGGCGACTCCGAACACACCGAACGCTCAGAAGCTCACCCGCTACACCCCAGGCACGGACACGTGGACGGCCCTCGCTGACGTGCCGACGCTGTCCCCGCGGCGGGCCTGGCAGATCGGATCAGTCGGTGTGCTCGGCGACAACGGCGTCGCCTATAGCGGTGGGCAGTCCTCGGTCGACACGCTCCTCGCGTACGACACTGTTACGGGCGTCTGGTCGGTCACTGCGCCGCAGCCCAGTGCCCCAGGGTCGCCGCAGTACAACCTGGCTGTCTCGCGGCTGCCGAACGGCCTGATCGTCACGATGCCCGGGTTCGGGTCGGATCTCTCCGGGCTGGTCAAGATCCGGCGGATCGACGGCTTTGACCCCGCCACAGGAACCTGGTCGATCGGCGTTCTCCCGAACTTCCCGGCTAACCCGATGACCTACCCCGCGATCACCACCGACCCAGACGGTCGGATCTGGGTCATGGGCGGCCGCAACGACTTCGTCGACGGCGGCCCTTCCAGTGCTACGGCGTACGTGTACCTGCAGAACCGGCCACCCACCGCCCCCACCCTGCTCACCCTGACCGGCGGGGTGATCGTGTCCACGGCCGCGACCAACCGCGCCCGGCACGCGTTCAACGACCCCGACGCCGGGGACTCCCAGTCCAAGTTCGACTGGCGGCACCGCCTCGTCGGCGCGGGCACCTGGATTACCGGCACCGAGCTCAGCCCGAACCCGTGGTACGACATCCCGGCCGGCGAGCTGGTCCCGGGCGGCTACGAGCGCCAGGTTCTCGCCTATGACGCCGGTGGCCTCCCGGCGCCGGCCTGGACGCCGTCGGGATTCTTCACCGCCGGTGACCCGCCCGCCGGGCCCGTGATCACCTACCCGATCAACGGGCAGACCTTCGAGCAGCTCGAGCGAGTCGACTGGTCTGTAGTCGCCCAGGACGCCTATCAGGTGCGCCGGGTCGCCGACGACGGCGCCGGGTCTCCGGTAGTGGATCCGGTTGGCGACGACGTCTACTTCGACACCGGCGAGGTGGCCGCGCCGCTGACTCGCACGGTGCCGCTGATCTTCGAGACCAACAACCGTGACGAGCATGTGCAGGTTCGCGTCAAGAAGGATGGGCTCTGGTCCGACCTGGTCGACGTCGGAGGCGAGGTCTCCTACACGCGACCGCCGGTGCCGACGTACGAGCTCTACACCGACCCGTCGACCGCGTCGCTGCTGCTCATGATCACCAACCCGACCCCGACCGGGGACGAGCCCGCGGCGGCCTACAACGACGTCTACATCGACGACGGGGCAGGTGAGGAGCGGAAGGCCACCGCGCTGCCCACGAACACCTCCTGGCGGCACTGGACGCCCGTCTCGGGCCGCGACTACTCGACCTCGGTGCGGGTCGTCGCGGTCGCCGCCAACGGGACGACGGCGAGCAGCGGGACCTGACGTGGACGGGATGCCCTGGCAGACCATCACCGCGGCCGCCGGTGGCTGGACCCTCTTCGGCTTCGCGATGCTCGGTCTCCTCACTGGCCGGCTCGTCACCAAGCGCGAGGCCGACGTCTACCTGGCCCGAGCCGAGAAGGCAGAGGCGCACGTCGACGTACTGCTCACCGCGGTCGCTGAGACGACCACCATCGGGAAGCTGCAGAAGGCCGTCATCGACGCCGGCATCCGCGCCTCCACGACGATCTCGGACGGTGACGGCCCATGAGCATCTGGAATCGGCGCCGAGCGCGGCTCGCCGAGTCCCGCGAGGCCCTGGCCAAGCAGGAGCGCCTCGGCGAGTACGTGCAGATGCAGCACCAGGAAGCCCAGGAACTCGGGGAATGGGCGCGCACCCGGCTCCGTCAGAACCACCTGACGCAGCTGTTCTACGACCCCCAGTCGAAGGGCGCCTGATGAACCTCACCCGCTTCCTCGTTGTCGACGTGTCCCGTGTGCTGCTCTACGGCAACGTGCTGATCTTCGCGACCTTCCTGGTCTTCTACGGGACGCGGGAACCGTGGTGGCGGTCGTGGTTCGGTTGGACGATCGTGCTGCTCCTGGCCGCGATCCTGCAGCTGTCCGTGCGGGGGCTCATCACCGACCTCTTCGGCGAGGACTACCCCGGCCGCGACATGGTCCTCATGCTCGGCCGCCTCGAGCTCGCCGTCTCCGGCCTGGCGCTCTTCGTCGCCCTCCTCCGAAAGCGCCACCCCCGGCTCTGAGGCCGTCCCTCCTCGTCCGCCTCGCGCTCCTGCTCGAGGCCCTGTCCGCCTGCCCGAAGGAGCACCCCATGGCGACATCACAGAACGGTTGGCCAGCGCTCGCGGCCGACTCGACCCTGCTCCACACGTGGGTCATCCAAGGCAAGTCGGGAACGACCAGGATCCGAATGCGTGGCGGGTCCGCCGGGTTCCTCCTCGCCCACTGCGCGCTCTGGTTCGACGGCAAGGTCGAGGACCTCGTCGAGCACGTCCTCGACGACTGGGGGTACGCCTACCGGCCCGTCCGCGGCTACGAGACGACCCTGTCCAATCACTCATCGGGCACCGCGATCGACCTCAACGCCACCGATCACCCGCTCGGCGCCGCCGGCACCTTCACCCCCGCCGAGTGCGCAGCCATCCGCCAGCGCCTCAACCTCTACAAGGGCACGATCCGGTGGGGCGGGGACTACCAGGGCCGCAAGGACTCGATGCACTTCGAGATCGACGCGCCCCTGGCCGTCGCGGAGAAGGTCGCCCGCGGGCTGCTCGACACTCCCCGGGGCAAGCGCCTGCTCAAGGCCAACCCGGGCCAGCGCGCGGTGATCCTGTCTTGAGCGTCTTCATCACCGCCAACCTCGGCCGGCACGTCGATACCGCGGAGTTCCTGGCCAACGTCCGCGTGATCGACGACGAGGCCGGCCGCGGCACCGTCATCGGCTTCCAGGAGATCGACGAGGCCGACACCCCGAACGAGCACCACGGCCTGCGTCGGGTGCTCGAGGACTTCACCTGGGCCGGGTGGCAGACCCGGGAGCCGATCGGCTTCGGCGACCGCTGGAAGATCCAGCGGGACGAGGTGGTGAAGGCAGCCACGGGCCTCAAGGTGGGCCGCGTCGGGCTGTCTCCGGCGCGAACCATCACCGACGCGGTTGCGACCCACACGTCGGGCGCCGAGCTTGCGTTCCTCGACGTGCACTACCCGCGGAACGATCCGCGCCTGTTGAGCAGGTGGCGCGACGTCCGACAGGCGCACGCCGACCGGATCGCCCACCACCACGCTGAGGGTCGCACCGTCGTGTGGTTCTCCGACGTCAACCGCCGCTCGTTCATGCCGCTGCACCGGGCTGAGCGGACCCTCGCCCACCACGGGCTCGACTGGGTCCGCTGCGTCGAGCACCCCGACGGCGCACAGATCGAGGTCCTGGCACGCGGCTCGATCGACCTCACCATCGACGGCCACGACGCGCAGTGGGCGCGCGTGCGCCTCACCAACCCGAAGGAGCACCGATGACCAACCCGACCCCCAAGCAGGCCGTGCAGGCACTGGCCGCGCTGCTGCGCCAGATCCCGCTCGCGATCCGCCAGTGGCTCTACGTCGCCCTCGTCATCGTCGCGGTCGTCTACATCGGCGTGACCGCGTGGCGTGAGGGCCTCTCGACCGACCAGCTGGTGGCGCTGGCGATCGCGGCGTACGGCACCATCTCCCGCGCCAACGCCACCGGGAAGTAGCACCCCCGATGTTCACGGTGACGCGGGTCCGGATCGGCCCGGCCGTGTTCCTGGCCTACTGCCTCGGGCTCTCCACCACCGGCTTCATCGCCCTCGCCGCTCGGATCATCCTCGAGCTCGGCCTCCGCAAGACCCGGAAGGGAGCCTGACCCATGGCCCGTGCCTCGTTCGGTGGAGGTGTCGCCGACTTCGTGATCACCGCAGAGGCCCCCGGTGACCCGCTCCGCTTCGCCTCCACTGTCCTGACGATGTGGACCGCCGAGACGGGTGGCAGCCAGGTCACCGACCTGATGCTCGGCGGGGTCCCCGTGACCTCGATCCCAGTCGGGACGAACGGGGCTGTGCCGACCTTTCAGGGTCCGGACGGGGTCTACTCGCTGTGGGCGGACGGGGGCTCGGACCGGTCCCGGCTGGACGCGGTGGGCAGCATCCTGGAGGCCGCGGCGGGCGTGACCGACGGGCTGCTCACAGCCGTCGACGCTGACCCGGAGAGTGACTTCCGCACCCAGCAGGACGCACGTCTCAATGCCTCAACTGAGGCGATCGTCAACGAACTCGTGCCGGCCGCCACCGCGTTCGTCAAGGGCAAGATCCAGATCGCCACACTGGCCGAGGTCGCCACGGGCACCGCCGCGGACAAGGCGGTCGCACCGGACACACTCCTGGCTATCGCCGGACGGGCCATGCAGGCTTCCGACCATTTCCTGTACGTGTCACGGTCGTCGAAGGCCAGCGACTCGAACGACGGGCTCAGCCCCGGCACCGCGAAGGCGACCACTGCTGCAGCGATCGCGGCGCTGCCCAGCGGCGGCGGCGTCGTGTTCCACCTCTACGGGACGTGGAACCTCGGTTCCGGAAGCGTCGGCCTCACCATCGCCCCCGGCAAGCCGGTCATGCTCATGGGTCTCGCGCAGCGCGGGTTCACCGAGTTCACCTACTCGGGCACCGGGGTGGCCGTGAAGGTCGGCGACGGTCGGATGGTCACCGACCTGGTCCTCACGAACGGTTCGACGACCGCCACCTCCGCGACGGCCAACTTCACCGCGGCCGACACCGGCAAGGTCATGTTCGCGCAGTACGTCAACGCCGACGTGACCATGACCTACGTCGACCCGACGACCGTGACGCTCTCGGCGCCCGCCCAGGCGAACGCCACAGGAGTGACAGCGTGGATCTCAACCCGCTGCGAGGGGCTGTTCTGGGCGAAGTACCTCCAGATCACGTGCACGCACGCCACTGCCGCGACCACCGGCATCCTCATGACGGACATCCACGGGGGCTTCATCGAGGACGTGCGAGTTCTCGGTAGCTCGTACAACGTCGGCAGCTACGGGATTCGGTCGGTCAACGGCTACGTCTTCTACTACAACCGTCTGGTCGTTCAGAGCTTCGAAACCGGCATGTTCCTCGACGGGTTCTGTAACGAGTCCTCGATCACCGACACCAACGTCGGCGCCAAGGTCGTCTGCGTGCTGGTCAAGAACTCCACCAACGTTCGCGTTCGGGGAGGGCAGCTCTCCACGACCGGAATCGGCGCTGGCGGCGTCGGGTTCATGGCTATCGTCACCGGATTCGGCAATCCCGGCGGCGACCCCGTTGGCGCTGGCGCGGGGTTGCAGCTCGACAACATCCACTTCGAGGGCAACACGGTCGACATCGCCATCGGTCGCGCCGCAGACGGCTCGACCTATCCGGTCCGGTCACCCAGCATCCGCTGCTACCTGCCGTCAGGGGCGGTCATCGACCGCGCCACCTCGCCGGTTCTCCACAACGTCACGCTCTACGGGACCGCCGTTCTTTCGCTCACCGCGAACTGCATCGATCCCCAGTTCGTCGGCGAACCGAGCCTGCGAGACACCGCAACCATCGCCGACAGCAGCACCCGCACCCGCCCACGAGACCGCGACGTGCTGGACATCCTCGCGGCGCGCGTGCCTCTACGCCCCTGGCTGGTGGGCGACGCATTCGCGCGAGCCGACGCGGCAGGCAGCCTCGGCACCTCTGATTCCGGGCTCGCTTGGACGAACACCAGCGGAACATGGAATCTGACCAGCAGGGCGGCGGTGCCGGCGGGCGCCGCCAACAACATCGCCACGGTCGACGTTGGTACCGCAGACCACTGGGTGACTGTCGAGATCGGGACCAGCCCAGCCACGGTCGCTCAGTGGCCCATCGCCCGCCTGGTGGATGCCAGCAACATGTACCGAATCGGGATCTTCCCGACCTCGGTCACGTTGCAGAAGGTCGTGGCCGGTGCTGCCACCACGCTGCTCACGCTCACCCAGACGCCCGCAGCCGGCGACACCCTCGGCCTCCGGTGCTCGGGGACCAGCCTGATCGTCTACCGAAACGGCTTCATCATCGGGCGTGCCACCGACTCAGCATTGTCCGGCACGCGAGCGGGGATCAAGGCTGACGCCACCACGGCGATCTTCCGCAACTTCCGCGTCAAGACTTCGTAGGTCTGCGCAGCACCATCGCCATCCCGCGCGGGCGGAACTTCTGCGAGCGGGTCGTGGCGTGGTAGCGGTAGTTCCAGGAGAAGGCTCGCGCCAGAAGTTCGTCGAGAAGCACATTGGGCTTCTGGTCGAGAGTTCCGAGCCGAGGCCACAGTGGGAAGTCGATGGGCGTCGAGGCAACAACCTCGAAGCGCTCGCGGACTAGTCGGTCGAGGATCGGTCGCGGGATGCCGCGTTCGCGAGCGGTCAGGCCCCTGCGGGGCTGCCGCCAATCCCCCATCGAGTGGATGGGCTCACGCAGTAGGAAATACCCGCCCGGGCGCAGGACCCGCCGCACCTCGTCGACCACCTTGGTTACGTTCGGGATGTGGTGGAGCACACCGAACGAGACGGCCAGATCGAACGACGCGTCGTCGAACGGCATGACGCCGGACGGGACGGGGTCGACGTAGTTCAGTGGCAATCGCCCGAGTCGGCGGGCCCGGAGCTGGTGGCTCGGTTCGAGCACCGTAAGGCTGTCGAGCCGGTCGGAGATGGGCCAGAACTCCGAAGCGAAGGCCGACCCGATCCCAAGGGCGTCGCCGAGACGTCCCGACGGAAGGTGGCGGAAGGCGTGGCGCACGTTGAACGCGTCGTACCCGCACAGGCCTGGTTCGTCCTGCGGTTCCGGGTCCACTCCGCTACCGTCTGCTGCGCTCGAGCCTAGATTCGCGAAGCCCTCACGTTCGTCTTCGAACCATGCATCGATCTCGGCTTGAACGAAGTCGTCGCCATAGAGTTCGCGGCCCGACAGGTACCGCTCGTCGAATCCTGCGTCTGTCGTCGACATGCGCCGCACCTTACCCGGCCTCTCACTATCGGCCGGTTCGCTTCGAGAGGATTGACGTATGACGGACCACGAACTGCTGACGCTGGTAGCAGCAGCCCGCGCCCGCAGGATCTACGAGAGCGACCCCGACTGGGAGCCCATCGACGACGCCCTCCGTGAGCGCGGATTCGACCTGTCCGACCGCGCCGACTGACCCGCGCTAGACCGGGACTGCCGCGCCCCACGCCCCGTCACCCCTCACCGGGTGGCGGGGCGTTTTCGGCCATTTCCTGAGGCCCCCACGGTGAAGGCCACGGCCTTACCCGCGGCCAGCGCCCCACACCAGCACGACGACCGGGAGCACGAAGAACAGCACCCCAGCCGCCGCAACAACGACGCCCTCACGGAAGCTCACCCCCAGAACCTACCGTGGGCGAACGTCGGCGCGACCGGCCCACTTCTCACCCTTGAGCCGCACCACGCACACGTAGTCCGAAGCCACCATCACACCCTGCTCGTTCTCCGACTCCACCGTGCCCTCGACGCTCCACGTCGCACCGTCCTGGGAGCTCTTCTCCCCCGAGAAGTCAGCCGTCGACGGGACCTTGAGCTGGTCCTTGACCATGCCCTCACACGCGACCAGGGCTGTGGCCTCGTCGCCGTTGGCGAAGTACGCTCCCGCGGCTCCACCAACGACAAGCAGCACGAACACGACCGCCAACCACTTCACGCCCCGCGACTATGCCACCAACGACCGGATCGCGGCCACCTTCTCGTCCTCGTCGACACCGAGGTACAGGGCCGTGGTGTGGAGCGACGCATGTCGCATCAGCTCCTGCACCACACGCAGGTTCGCCCCGCCACGCAGCAGCAGGGTCCCGTACCCATGTCGGTTGCGATGGCTGGACCCGGTGATCTCGAGAGCACGGAAGTGCGCAGTTACCCGCCGTGTAACGGTGCCCGACACGATGTGCCCGGACGGTGCCCTGGTCGAGGGAAACCAGAACCCGCGGCGCGGGTAGGACTGGGCGGTCTCCCACAAGTGGGGGTGCGTGGGGAGCATGGCCCCCTGGCCACCCTTCCCAATCACGTAGATGCCCTGCGCAGTGATGTCCTCACCCCGGAACTTCGCGATCTCGTGGGCACGCAGACCGGCCAGGAGACCCAGCTGCAGGTGAGTGAGGAGGTCCCCGCTGGCGGCGTTCATGGACAGCGCGATCTCGTCACGAGACAGCGGCCGCGGCCCAGGCTTCGGCGTGTTCGGCCGCGCGATCGCGCGGACCGGGTTGGTGGCGACCTCCCCGACCTCGACGGCCCAGTCGTAGAGGGAGACGAGGTGCCCGTAGTAGGTGCATTTCGTCCACCCCTCGAACTGGCCGAGCCACTCACGGATGTGGTCGACGGACTGGTCGAGGTGTCCCCAGTGACGGAGTCTGGAGAGCCGGAAATTCTCCCGCTGGATGATCGTCCGTTCACGGGCTCCGTTCACCTTCATCCATGTGATGTAGTCCATAGTCGAGACACACTGTCCGATATGTGGTCACGCCGCTAGTGCCAGCGCCGCCGGATACGGGCCAGTAACATGCGGGCATGTCCTCCGATCTGAGCGGTCACTCGGGCGAGCTCGCCATCGCGGTGGCCCAGGCCCACGGCGTCGACACCCTGTTCACCCTCTCGGGCGCGCACGTCTTCCCGCTCTACGACGGGGCGGTCAAGGCCGAGACCCCGGTGCGGCTGCTCGACGTCCGGCACGAGCAGACCGCTGCCTTCGCGGCCGAGGCCACCGGCAAGCTCACCCGGGTCCCCGGCCTCGCCGTGCTGACCGCCGGGCCGGGTGTCACCAACGGCCTGAGCGCGGTCGCACAGGCGCAGTTCGCCGGCTCGCCGATGGTCGTCGTCGGCGGCCGGGCGCCCCAGGGCCGCTGGGGCACCGGGGCGCTCCAGGAGCTCGACCAGCCGCCGATCTTCGCGCCGGTCTCCAAGCTGGCGCGCACCATTCCCACCGCCGGCGACGTCGTCGACGGCATCCACGAGGCGTTCGTGACCGCGGGCTCGCCGCACCGCGGGCCGGTCTTCGTCGACGTGCCGATGGACGAGCTCTTCAACACCGCCACCTCCCCCGCACCGGAGGTCGGACCGCTCCGCGGCGCCGCTCCGGACCCGGACGCCGTCGGTGAGATCGCGGAGCTGCTGGCGGCCGCGTCCCGGCCGGTGCTGATCCTCGGCACCGACGTCTGGGCCGACCGGGCCGAGGAGGCCGCGCTGCGCTTCGTGGAGGCGGTCGGCGTCCCGACGATCACCAACGGCATGGGCCGCGGCGTCGTGCCCGGCGGCCACCCGCTGCTCGTGACCAAGGCGCGGGGCCAGGCCCTCGGCGGCGCCGACCTGGTGATCGTGGTCGGCACCCCGCTCGACTTCCGGCTCGGCTACGGCGCGTTCGGCGGCAAGGACGGCGCGACCCCGGCCCAGGTCGTGCACGTCGCCGACTCCCCCGGCCAGCTCGCCGGCCACGCCGACCTCGCGGCCTCGGTCTCCGGCGACCTCACGTCGGTCTTCGACGACCTCCTCGGCGCGATGGAGCAGGTCGTCCGCCGGCCCGACTGGAGCACGTGGGTCTCCGACCTCCAGGCCGCCGTGGCCGCAGCCACCGAGCGCGACGCCCTCCTGCTCGGCGCCGAGGCCGACCCGATCCACCCGGCCCGGATCTACGGCGAGCTGGTCCCCCGCCTGGCCGACGACGCGGTCGTCATCGGCGACGGCGGCGACTTCGTCAGCTTCGCCGGCAAGTTCGTGGAGCCCCAGCGCCCCGGCGGCTGGCTCGACCCGGGCCCCTACGGCTGCCTCGGCGCGGGTCTCGGCGCGGCCATCGCCGCCCGGCTGGCCCGGCCCTCGGCCCAGGTCGTGCTGCTGCTGGGCGACGGGGCCGCCGGCTTCTCGCTGATGGACGTCGACACCCTGGTCCGCCACAACCTGCCGGTCGTGATGCTGATGGGCAACAACTCCGCCTGGGGCCTGGAGAAGGGCCCGATGCAGATGCTCTACGGCTACGACGTGATCGCCGACCTCGCGCCGCGCACGGCGTACGACGAGGTGGTGCGGGCGCTCGGCGGCGCCGGCGAGACCGTGACCGACCCGCGCCAGGTCGGCCCGGCGATCGACCGGGCGTTCGCCTCGAACGTGCCCTACCTCGTCAACGTCATCACCGACGTCGAGGCCGTCTACCCGCGGGCCAGCTTCGGTGTCTGATCGCTCCGCTCCGGGTGTGGTCCTGCGCCGGGCGACGCCCGCCGACCACGAGGTCGTCGGCGAGCTGACCGTCGCGGCGTACGCCGACTTCACCCGCGGCCCGGGCGACGCCTATGTCGACCACCTGCGCGACGCAGCCGGCCGCGACCGCGAGGCCGAGCTCTGGGTCGCCGAGCTCGACGGCGACGTCGTCGGCGCGGTGACGCTCACCCCGGAGGGCTCGGCCTGGCGTGAGATCGCGCGGGCCGGCGAGGGCGAGTTCCGGATGTTGGCGGTCTCGCCCGCAGCCCGGCGCCAGGGCGTCGGTGAGGCGCTCGCACGCCTGGTGGTCGACCGCTTCCGCGAGCTGGGCGCAGACGCCGTCGTGCTGTCGAGCCTGGCCCAGATGACGTCTGCCCACCGGATCTACGAGCGGCTGGGTTTCCGCCGGGTCCCCGAGCGCGACTGGTCGCCGAAGCCGGACGTCGACCTGGTCGCCTTCCGACGGGAGCTCTGAGCGATGACGACCGACGCGACCCTGACCTTCACGGTCACCGACGACGACACCGCCGCCGCCCTCGGTTCGGGCAGCCTCCCCGTGCTCGCCACCCCGCGGCTCCTCGCGTGGTGCGAGGCGGCGACCTGCGCGGCGATCGACCCGACGCTGCCGGCGGGCTCGACCAGCGTGGGCACCCGGATCGAGCTCGAGCACGTCGGCGCCAGCCCGGTCGGGCAGGACGTCGAGGTGACCGCGTCGTCGTCGTACGTCGACGGCCGGCTGCACCGCTTCACGGTGATGGCCCGACACGTCGGCGGCAGGGTGGTCGGCACCGGGGAGGTCACCCGCGTCGTGGTCGACGCGGAGCGCTTCTTGTCCCGGCTCTGACCGGTCCTCGTCGTCCGGCGGCGACCCGATTTCCCCGACAGCCCGGAGTTTGAGAGACTGACTCGTGGCCTTCGGGTCAGACTCGTCTCGATCAGGAGGAAAACCATGGGCAAGACCGGCCGCAAGCGCCGCGCTCGCAAGAAGAAGGGCGCGAACCACGGCAAGCGCCCCAACGCCTGAGCGCAGTACATGACAGAACCCCCGGACCTCACGGTTCGGGGGTTCTTCGTCGTCCATGGGTCTCGACACGCCGGTCGCGACCTCGTGCCTCGGTAGCGCGGCTCGCTCGACCACCATCAGCGGATCCGCTGACGCGGCTCCGCTCAGCTCTCGCGGATCTGGACCTGGACCTCACGGATCCGGAGCAGCACCCGGTCGCGGAGCTCCTCGGGCGCAGCCTCGGCGCAGGAGCGGGCGACCACGGCCTTCACCGTCCGCTGGAGGTCGTACTTCTCCAGGCACGGGTTGCAGCTGTCGAGGTGCAGGCGTACGGCGGAGCAGTCGGCCTGGTCGAGCTCGTTGTCGAGGAAGTAGACGATCTGCTCGAGGAAGTCGGCACACTCGCCCGGCGTGGGCTCGGGGTGGCTGTGGCTCATGACTTGCCTCCGTCGCGGCCGACTGTGAGCAGGTCGTTGTCCCGCACGTAGTCCGAGAGCATGTCGCGCAGCTGGCGCCGTCCCCGGTGCAACCGGGACATGACGGTGCCGATCGGGGTCTCCATGATCTCCGCGATCTCCTTGTAGGCGAATCCCTCGACGTCGGCGAGGTAGACCGCGAGCCGGAACTCCTCGGGCAGACGCTGCAGGGCGTCCTTGACCTGGGAGTCGGGCAGGTGCTCCAGCGCCTCCATCTCGGCCGAGCGCAGACCCGTGGAGGAGTGCGACTCGGCCCGGGCGAGCTGCCAGTCCTCGACGTCCTCGGACATCGACTGCTGCGGCTGGCGCTGCTTCTTGCGGTAGGTGTTGATGAACGTGTTCGTCAGGATCCGGTAGAGCCAGGCCTTGAGGTTCGTGCCGGGCCGGAACTGGTGGAACGAGGAGTACGCCTTCGCGAACGTCTCCTGCACCAGGTCCTCGGCGTCGGCCGGGTTCCGGGTCATCCGCATCGCGGCGGAGTAGAGCTGGTCGATGAAGGGCATCGCGTCGCGTTCGAACCGTGCCGAACGGTCGGCAGCGGTCTCGGTGGCGACGTCGATTTCTTCTACGACGTCGGGCGTGGTGTCTTCAGCGTCAGTCATCGTATCCCAGCGTAGCCCTGTCGTGGGCCTATCGAGCACGGCAAGCATGTGGGTAGAACGCGTCAGTCCGGCAGACCATTCCCTGCGCCTCCCGCACCGGCGACCTCACGGTTGATCCACTCCAGCGTCGACTCGACGATGATCGCCATCGCCTCCGCCGCGCTCACCCCGCCACGGGCGGGCGTCTTGAACGCGTGGTCGGCCGTCGGGACGACCGTGAGATCGACGTGGTCGGGGAACTCCTCGGGCGAGCCCATCGTGTCCCGCTCCCCCTGGATGACCAGCGTCGGCAACCCGGCGCCGAGCAGCTCGTCGAGCCGCGACTTCTCCGGCTTGCCGGGTGGGTGCAGCGGGAAGGCCAGCGCCAGGCAGCCGACCGCCCCGAGCCTGCTCGCGCAGCGGGCCGCCGAACGCGCCCCCGCCGAGCGCCCGCCGATGACGAGCGGCGTCCGCGTCCGGAGCTGGTCGGCGGCGGCGACCAGGGCACCGTCCAGCGTCGGAGGCGGGGTGGCCACCTTGCGTCCCGCGACCCGCCAGGGCTGCTCCAGCCGGACGACCGTGACGCCGTGGCGGGGCAGGTGGTGGGCGAGCGCCTCGAGGTCGCGGCTGTCGATGCCGCCGCCGGCGCCGTGCCCGAGCAGCAGGGTGGCGTAGGGGCTCCGGGCCCGGTCGGTGACCAGCCGGGCGGGGCCGTACGGCGTCTCGACCGTGCGCTCGCTGTGGCTCACCCGATGACGTCTTCCAGCGGGAGCGGCTCGAGCAGCTCGGGTCCGTTGTTCCTGACGTTGCTGACCAGCGTCGAGACCGGGTAGGCCTCGAGCCTCCCGGGGGCGGCCGGGACGAGCAGGTCGAGCAGCTGGTCCTGGGGGGCTGTCGGGTCGAGCCAGTCGGCCCACCGGTCCCGTTCCACCATGAGCGGCATCCGGTCGTGGATGTGGCCGAGGTCGTCCTCCGCGTCGGTGGTGATCACCGTGCAGGTCCACCGGAACCGGTCGTCGGCGTCATCGGCCTTCGTCGGGTCGCGCCAGATCTCGTAGAGCCCGGCCATCGCCAGCACCCCGTGGTCCTGCGGCCGGATGAAGAAGGGCTGCTTGCGCGGCTTACCCGCTGCGGTCAGCTGCTCCGTGGGGTACCACTCGTAGTAGCCGTCGGCCGGCAGCAGGCAGCGCCGCTTCGCGAACGCCCGCTTGTACGCCGGCTTCTCGGCCACCGTCTCCATCCGGGCGTTGATCATCCGGTTGCCGATCGAGGGGTCCTTCGCCCACGACGGGACCAGGCCCCAGGTCAGCACCCGGAGCTGGCGCCGAGCGGGCTCGTCGCTCTCCGTGGACTCTGCCGACTTCGTGGGGAGCCGCTCGACGACCGCGTAGACCTCCTTGGTGGGGGCGACGTTGTAGTCGGCCTCCAGCGGAGCGGGCACGCGGAGCTCGGTGATGTCGAACTCCTCGACGAGGTCCTCGGGGCGACGGCTCGACGCGTAGCGACCGCACATGCGGTCACTCTAGTGACACGGGGAGTGGTCAGACGCGGGTGAGCTCGTCGAGCAGCGACCCGGCGCCGGTGTCGTCGTCCGGGAGCCCCTCGATCCACACCCGGGCCTGGGCGACGGCGCTGTCGTCGAGCATCCGGCGGAGCAGGCCGACCCGGCGGCCGATCCGGTCGCGGCCGGCGAGCACGACGACCCGGCCGGGCGCGACGTGGCTGATGGTCTCGGTGCCGGAGAAGACGGTGCGCGCGGTGTCGCCGAGCTGGGCGACCCGCAACGCCCGGGTCAGCGTGTCGTCGCGGCCCGAGGCCGCGTCCGGCCACGGCGGCGCGGCGACGACCACGAGAGCATGGGTGTCGCGGACGCCGCCGGCCGCAGCGTCTCGGTAGAGGTCGGAGACCCTGCTGCGCAGGTGGGCCAGGCTGGCGAGCCCGGTGAGCGGGTCCTCGCACGAGAGGCCGTTGAGATAGCCGAGGGTCGCGTCGCTCCAGGCGACCGACAGGGCACGGATATCGCCGAAGTCCGGGTCGGTGCCGCGGACCAGGCGAGAGGTGGTGGCGAGGGCGTCCAGGGACTCCGCCAGCGTCAGACCGTCGCGAGCGAACGAGGCCCCCACGACCTCGCACGCAGCGACCGAGACCGACCCTGAAGCAAGGGCCTCCCCGACCGCCTCGAAGCGCGGCGGCAGTGCCGCTCGCAGCTCCGGGGACAGCTCCCCCCATGCCTCAGGGCCGTCCGTGGTCAGCCGGCGCGTGCGCGTCGTGAACCTTCCCACGGTTGCTCCCTCACTTGGTCTCGGCGAGGAAACGGGCCTCGGGGAGGTCCATGACGCGGAAATGCGAGAAATTCCGTGATCTTTTCCCGACTGGTGCGTTGAAGGGGCGTGGCCAGCCACATCTCCACCCTCGAAGGCCCCAGCGACGGAGAGCTGATCTCCGCTGTTCGGGGCGGCGACGTCGACGCCTACGGGGAGCTGTTCGCCCGCCACGTCGAGGCCGCCCGCCGACTCGCCCGCCAGCTCGTCTCGGCCGGCGACGTCGACGACCTGGTGTCCGAGGCGTTCGCCAAGGTGCTCGTCGTCCTCCAGCGCGGAGGCGGCCCCGACCTCGCCTTCCGCGCCTACCTCCTGACCGCCGTACGCCGCCTCCAGGTGGACCGGATCCGCTCCACGGCCCGCTTGCAGACCACCGGCGACCTGACACCGTTCGACCCGGGCGTGCCGTTCCGCGACACCGCCGTCGAGGGTTTCGAGAGCGCCGCGGCCGCCCGCGCCTTCGCGTCGCTGCCGGAGCGCTGGCAGCTGGTGCTCTGGCACACCGAGGTCGAGGCGCAGAAGCCGGCCGAGGTCGCGCTGCTGCTCGGGATGACCGCCAACTCCGTCTCCGCCCTTGCCTACCGGGCCCGCGAGGGCCTGCGCCAGGCATACCTGTCCATGCACGCCCAGAGCGTCGACGAGGACGCCTGCGCCCGGACCCGCGCCGGCCTGGGCGCCTATGTCCGCGGCGGGCTGTCCCGCCGCGACAGCGCCCGCGTCGAGCAGCACCTCGAGGACTGCCGGGCCTGCGCCGCCATCTATCTGGAGCTCACCGAGGTCAACTCCCGGCTCAGCGCCCTGCTGGCCCCGCTGCTGCTCGGCAGTGCCGCCGCGGCGTACGTCGGCGCCGCCTCGGGCGGTGGGGTGGCCGCCGCGACCGGCACCGTCACCGCGCTGTTCGGGCGGGTGCGCGACGTCGTCGCCGCCCACGCCCCGACCGCGGCCGTGGCCGGGGTGGCCGCGTCCGCGGTGATGGCCGGCCTGTTCGTCACCATCCAGCGCAGCCCCGACCTGCCGACGGCCGAGGACCTCCCCTCGTCGCGCAACAGCGCGCCCGCCGCCTCACCCACCGCGTCGCCGTCCACGGACCCGAGCCGTCGCTCCCGCACGCCCGGCACGACGTCGCGTGGCGTCGAGCCCGCCGTCGCCGTGCCGACCACCGATCCCACCTCCGGCGCGGCCGCGCCGACCGCCGACCCCACGACCGACCCGACCACGGACCCGACCCCGGACCCGACGACCCCGTCCCCGACGCCGCCGCCGACCAGCCCGCCGTCGGCGCCACCGCAGTCGCCCGCCGTCCAGCTCGCCGTCGCCGTCTCCGCCGGGCCGGAGGGTGTCGACGTCGGCGTCACCGCGGGCATCGCGGGTCTCCCGCCGCTGCCGCTGGTCGCCGTGAGCGTCCCGATCCCGGCGACCCCCTGACCCCTCGACGGGCAGGCGTGCGTGTGGCCGGATCGGGTAAGAAGGAGTCATGACCGTCAGCCGCCTCATCGCCCGCCCCATGCTCGCGTCGATCTTCATCGTCGGCGCGGCCACCGCTCTCAAGAACTCCTCGGCCTCCGCGACCAAGGCCACCCCGGTGACCGACAAGGTCGTGCCGCTGGCGAAGAAGGCCGGGATCCCGCTCCCCGAGAACCCCGAGACCCTCGTGCGCATCAACGCCGGCGTCCAGATCGCGGCCGGGCTCGCGCTCGCCACCGGTCGCGCCCCGCGGCTGTCCGCGGCCGTGCTCGCGGCGTCGATGGTCCCGACGACCGCGGCCGGACACCGGTTCTGGGAGGTCGACGACAAGGCCCAGCGCTCGCAGCAGCAGCTGCACTTCTTCAAGAACCTCGCGGTCGTGGGCGGGCTGATCATCGCCGCCGGTGACACCGACGGGAAGCCGGGCGTGGCCTGGCGGACCCGCCGGGTCGCGAAGGACGCGCGCCGCGAGGCGAAGCGCCTGGCGCACGACGCCCGTCGCGAGGCGAGACTGGCTGCCGCGCGGATCCACTGACGCCGTTAGTCTGTCGCGGGTGACGAGCACCCTCGACCCCTGGCCCGCGCCGCGCGCGAACCACCCCGTCGAGGCCGTCGTCTCGCTACCCGGCAGCAAGTCCCTCACCAACCGGGCGCTGGTCCTGGCGGCCATCGCCGACGGCCCATCCGTCGTCCGGCGCGCGCTGCGCTCGCGTGACACCACCCTGATGGCGCAGGCCCTGAGCTCCCTCGGCTCGACGGTCGACACCTCCGGCGCCGACTGGGTCGTCACCCCGGCTCCGTTCACCGACGACGCGGCCGTCGACTGCGGGCTGGCCGGCACCGTGATGCGGTTCGTGCCCCCGGTGGCCGGTCTCTCGACGGGCACGGTGTCGTTCGACGGCGACCCCCACATGCGCACCCGGCCGATCGGCGAGATCCTCGGCGCCCTCCGAGGCCTGGGCGTCGATGTCTCCGGCGACGCGCTGCCGTTCACCGTCCGCGGGACCGGCTCGGTGAGGGGCGGCGCGGTCGTCGTCGACGCCTCGGCGTCGTCGCAGTTCATCTCGGCGCTGCTGCTGGCGGGCGCGCGGTACGACGAGGGCGTCGACGTGCGCCACGACGGCAAGCCGGTGCCGTCACTCCCCCACATCGACATGACGATCGCGATGCTGCGCGAGCACGGCGTCGAGGTCGACGACACGGAGGCGAACAGGTGGGCCGTCGCGCCCGGACCCGTCCGCGCCGCCGACCACCTCATCGAGCCGGACCTCTCCAACGCGGCGCCGTTCCTCGCGCTGGCCGCCGTCTCCGGCGGCACCGTCGTCGTGCGTGACTGGCCACGGTCGACCACCCAGGCCGGCGACGCGCTGCGCGAGATCCTGAGCACCATGGGCTGCGAGGTCGACTTCGTCGACGAGGGGCTGCAGGTCACCGGCAGCGGCACCCTGCTCGGCATCGACGTCGACCTCCACGACGTGGGCGAGCTGGCTCCGGCCGTGGCCGCGCTCTGTGCGGTCGCCGACGGTCCGTCGCACCTGCGTGGCATCGCCCACATCCGCGGCCACGAGACCGACCGGCTGGCCGCCCTCGCGACCGAGCTGAGCGGTCTCGGCGCCGACGTCGTCGAGCACCCCGACGGGCTGAGCATCGAGCCCGCACCGCTGCACGGCGGCGTCTTCCACACCTACGCCGACCACCGGATGGCGCACGCAGGTGTCATCGTCGGCGCCGCCGTCGACGGCGTGCTGGTGGAGAACATCGCGACGACCGGCAAGACCTTCCCGGACTTCGCCGCCTTCTGGTCGGGCCTCATCCCGTCATGACGAACCGCTACTCCGACCAGGACATCGAGCACTACGACCGTCCCCGTCGGCGTACGCGCCCCCGCACCAAGGAACGCCCGACGTACGACGACGCCGTCGACGGGGTGGTCGTCACCGTCGACCGTGGCCGCTACACGTTGCTCCTCGACGGCCACAAGGTGATGGCCATGAAGGCGCGACCGCTCGGCCGCAAGGGCGTCGTGGTGGGCGACCGGGTCCGCGTCGTCGGCGACACCTCGGGCGACGACGGCGCCCTGGCCCGGATCGTCGAGGTGCGCGAGCGGGTCACCACGCTGCGCCGTACGGCGGACGACGACGACCCGGTCGAGCGGGTGATCGTCTCCAACGCCGAGCAGCTGGTCGTCGTCACCGCCCTGGCCGACCCCGAGCCGCAGCCGCGGCTGATCGACCGCGCCCTGGTCGCGGCGTACGACGCCGGGATGAAGCCGCTGCTCTGCCTGACGAAGGCGGACCTGGCCGACCCCGAGACGCTGCTGGTGACCTACCGGTCGCTCGGGGTGCCGTGGGTGGTCACCCAGCGCGGCGGCGACCTGTCGGAGCTGCGCGAGCGGCTCAGCGGACGGATCAGCGTGATGGTCGGCTCCAGCGGCGTCGGCAAGTCGACCCTGGTCAACGCGCTGGTGCCCGACGCGATGCGCGACGTGGGGATCGTGAACGCCGTGACCGGTCGCGGCCGGCACACCTCGACGTCGGCGTTCATGCTCGCGCTCCCCGACGAGGAGGGGTGGATCATCGACACGCCCGGCATCCGGTCGTTCGGGCTCGCGCACGTGCAGCCGGAGCACCTGATCGAGGCGTTCCCCGACCTCGACGAGATGACCGAGGACTGCCCGCGCGGCTGCACGCACGGCAGCGACGAGCCGGAGTGCGGGCTCGACGTGGCCGTCACCAACGGTGAGGCCGACCCGGTCCGCGTGGCGTCGTTCCGGCGGCTGCTCGCCGCGCGGAGCGAGCCGCTGTACTGACCGCTACTGCCCCCACACCGCCCGGGCACCGGCGTCGCCGGTGAGCACCACCAGGACCAGCGTGCCGACTGCGGCGGCGCCGAGCAGCACACCGAGCACGATCCGAGTGGGGCCGGTGCGGGTGTGCAGCCAGGCCGCGACGATCGCGACGACGGCGAAGACCGACGTCATGATGCGCAGCTTCACCGCCAGCTGCTGGTGCTGGTGGACCTTCTCCCCGATGGCCCCCTCGGTGTAGAAGGGCTTGCTGTCGCGGAAGCTCACCCCGGTGAGGTACGCCGTCCAGATCGAGGCCGTGGCGACGAGGACGAGCACGAGCATCGGCCAGCGGAGGCGGTCGCGCCAGCGCGGCACGAACACGTAGACGAGCGCCGCGGCGGCGGCGAGCGGCCCGAAGATGACCGCGGCGTGCACCACGAGCGGGTGCAGCGGGAGTCCGTTGATCTCCATGCCTGGAAGTTAATCGGCGTTGATGAGAATAGTGTGAGGCCGTGCCGACAGCTGCCACCGACTACACCGACGACCTGCGTCTCGCCCATGTCCTCGCCGACGACGCCGACTCCCTGACCGAGGCGCGCTTCAAGTCCCTCGACCTGCACGTGATGAGCAAGCCCGACCTGACGCCGGTGACCGACGCCGACCAGGCCGTCGAAGAGATGATCCGGCGCACCCTCGGACGGGTCCGCTCCCGCGACGCGATCACCGGCGAGGAGCAGGGTTCGAGCGGCCACAGCCAGCGCCGGTGGATCGTCGACCCGATCGACGGCACCAAGAACTTCGTCCGCGGCGTCCCGGTCTGGGCGACGCTGATCTCGCTGGCGGTCGACGACGAGGTCGTGCTCGGTGTCGTCTCCGCGCCGCTCCTCCAGCGCCGCTGGTGGGCCTCGAAGGGCAACGGCGCGTGGACCGGCCGGTCGCTGCTCAAGGCGACCCGCTGCCAGGTGTCCGACGTACGCCGCCTCGAGGACGCCTCGCTCTCCTACGCCTCGCTGCACGGCTGGGACGAGCGCGGCCGGCTCGACGACTTCCTGTCCCTGATGCGGCGCTGCTGGCGCACCCGGGCGTACGGCGACTTCTGGTCCTACATGCTGCTCGCCGAGGGCGCCGTCGACATCGCCGCCGAGCCCGAGCTCGAGGTCTACGACATGGCCGCGCTCGACATCATCGTGCGCGAGGCGGGCGGCCGCTTCACGTCGCTGGACGGCACCGACGGTCCGTTCGGCGGCAACGCCCTCGCCACCAACGGGCACCTGCACGAGGCCGCCCTGTCGTTCCTCGGGTCGCTGCCCGACGACGAGGACGACCCGGACTCGCGCCGCCCCGGACCGGGGTCGGTGTCGAACCTGCACGACCATCGATCCAGGGAGTAACGTCGGTCACACCGGACATGGAGGTGCAACGATGCGGATCGGTGATGTGCTCAACGCCAAGCCCAGTCGCGAGGTCGTCACGATCGGTCCCGACGCCGGGGTGCGCGAGCTGGTCGCGAAGCTCGCCGAGCACAACGTCGGCGCGCTGATCGTCAGCTCCGACGGCAGCACGCTCGAGGGCATCGTCAGCGAGCGCGACGTCGTACGCCACCTGCACAGCGACGGCACGGTCGTCAACAACACGGTGGCCGCGATCATGACCGGCGTGGTCGAGACCTGCGACGAGGACACCAACGTCGACGAGCTCATGAAGATCATGACCGAACGCCGGATCCGGCACGTGCCGGTCGTGCACGACGACCAGGTGATCGGGGTCATCAGCATCGGCGACGTGGTCAAGCACCGCATCGACCAGCTGGAGTTCGAGCGTGACCAGCTCGACTCCTACGTGCACCAGACCTGACGGCTACCCGGACCCCGCGTCGCTCTCGGCGAGCACCAGCGCGAGGTCGTCGCCCATCCGCTGGCCGCCCCAGTCGAGCAGGTGCGCGACCAGCCGGTCGAGCGCCTCCTCGAGGGTGCCTTCGCCGAGCTCGGCCGCGACGTCGTCGAGGGGGAAGAACTCGCCGTGCCGGTCGCGGGCCTCGACCAGGCCGTCGGTGTAGAAGAGCATCCGCGCGCCGACCGGCCACGGGTGCTCCGAGACGTCCGGCTCCGACCCGAGGCCCAGCGGGAGCGTCGGCTCCCCGGTGTCGATCGTGGTCACCTCGTCGCCGGTGACGAGCACCGGCGGGTGGTGGCCGCAGTTGGCCAGCGTCACCCGGTCGCCGTTGAACTCACCGACGATGGCGGTCACGAACTCCTCATCGCTCATCATCCGGCCGAGCGTCTCGTCGATGGTGCGCGACAGCGAGCCGACGTCGGGCGAGGTGAACGCGGCCGCGCGGAACGCGCCGAGGACGGCGGCCGCGGTCTGCACGGCCTCGAGGCCCTTGCCGCGGACGTCACCCACGATGACCCGCACCCCGAACGGTGTCGCCGCCACCTCGTAGAGGTCGCCGCCGACCAGTGCCTCGGCGCTGGCCGAGACGTAGCGGGCGGCAAGGCCGACCGAGCCGATCGGAGGCGGCGAACACGGCGATCAGCTGGATCTCCGTGGCGGTCGACACGGAGACGAGGACGGCCAGGACCCCGAAGCCCGAGACGAGCCCGAGGTCGAGCGGCGCCAGCGGGTGAGAGGGGAGGTCACCCGGAGATACTGCCAGTCCCCGCCCCCGAAACGACGCCGACTAGGCTGAGGTGCATGGACAAGCCTGAGATCGACTTCTTCGACCCCGAGCCGCCCACCGACCTGGTCGTGACCGACATCACCGAAGGCGACGGCCCCGAGGCGGCCGCGGGCCAGACCGTGTCGGTGCACTACGTCGGCGTCGCCCACTCGAGCGGCGAGGAGTTCGACGCGTCGTACAACCGGGGCCAACCGCTGCAGTTCAAGCTCGGCGTCGGCCAGGTCATCTCCGGTTGGGACCAGGGCGTGCAGGGCATGAAGGTCGGCGGACGCCGCCAGCTCGTCATCCCGCCGCACCTCGGCTACGGCGACCGCGGGGCCGGCGGTGTCATCAAGCCCGGCGAGACCCTGATCTTCGTCGTGGACCTGCTCGGGGTCAGCTGAGCGTCGTCACCAGGGCAGGTTGTCGGGGACGTCCCCGTCGACCACTCGCGCCGACTGCGGCCCGAGCGTGACGACGTCGCCCAGCACGAGCTGACGTCCGCGCCGGGTCTCGACCTCGCCGTTCACCAGCACCTCGCCCGCCACGATCACCGGCTTGGCCTCCGAGCCGCTCTCCACCAGGTTGGCGAGCTTGAGGAACTGCCCGAGCCGGATCGATGCATCGCGGATCTGGACGTCGAACGGTTCGGTCATGGGCTCATTGTGCTCCGTGCCGATCAGCCACCGCTGACGAGGATGCAGAACGGGTGGCCCGCCGGGTCGGCGAGGACGTAGAGCGGCTCCCCCGCCTCGTCGGTGCGGTCGAGGAGCAGCGTGGCCCCGAGCTCCTCGGCGCGACGACGGCTGCTCCGCAACGCGTCGAGCGTCGGCACCCGGAAGTCGTGGTGCATCTGCTTGGGCACCTCGTCCGACGGCCACGTGGGCCGGGCCAGCTCGGCGACCTCCTGGAAGGCGAGCACCCGCCGACCCTCGTCGTCGACGAGCACCAGCCAGTCCCCGTCGTCCACGCTCCCGTCGGGCGGCGGCTCGTCGCCCGGTCGGTACTGCAGTCCGAGCAGCTCCCGGTAGAACTCCGCGAGCGCCCGCACGTCGGTCGCATCGATCGCGGTGTGCATCAGCACGGGGTGGATCTCCATGTGTTATCTCATCACAGCACGGCCGCATGAGACCGGACGCCGATCGGGCTCGTCGCAACCCTCCGGGCGGCGATGGCGTCGCACCGGCATGAGACCTCGAGGCGTGATGCTCTGGCCGATTCTCATCGCGCTGCTGACCTCCCTCAGCGCCTGCGGGGCGTCGGACGACGGGCCGAACCTGGTCGCACCCACACCGGGCGGCACCCTGCGGCCTCCGTGCGACCCGAGCTTCGGCTTCCCCGAGCCGGCACCGGGCTGCCCCGACGACAGCCCCGAGACCGGCTGGCTCACTCGGCGACCGAGCAACGGTCGCCTGGTCCTCGAGTCCTTCCGATCACTGTCGAACGACGCCGAGGGCGAGGCGTACGCCGAGCGCCACGGCCTGGACTTCCCGTTCCCCAACGACTACTACGACGCCCCACAGCGGAGCCGGCACACGCTCGCGCTGGGTCCGGACATCGTCTGTACCGGCATCATCCGGGTCGACTACCGGGAACCGCTGAACGACCATCCCGTCGACTGCACGGAGCTCGTCGCAGCCGCAGGGCACCGACCCCTCGCCGTTGCGGTGTGGCGCGACGGGCCGAGCGTCGTCCAGGTCTCTGAGCTCTACCGGCCGTAGGGCATCGCGCGTGGGTGTGGCCCCGTCGGCGGTGGCCGGCGGGGTCGGTGGGTCAGGGATGTCGTGGGTGGGTGAGGTCGTTGACGTGCACGTGGCCGTGGGGGCTGGTCCAGCGGAAGATGCGGGCTGTGGTGCGTTGGTAGGTCCAGCCGCCGTGGGTCTTGAGGCGGTGGTGGTGGCGGCACAGGGGTGCGAGGTTGCAGGAGCAGGTGGGACCACCTTGGTCGTAGCCGATGATGTGGTCGTTGTCGCAGGACCTGGATGGTCGGGTGCAGTGCGGGAACACGCAGGTGGGATGGGTCAGGTTCACCTGTTCGCGCAGG
>NZ_BDJE01000033.1 GCF_002117935.1 Nocardioides sp. PD653-B2
GCGACGCCGACCACATCATCGGCTACGACCAGGGCGGTCCCACCTGCTCCTGCAACCTCGCCCCGCTCTGCCGCCACCACCACCGGCACAAGACCCACGGCGGCTGGACCTACCAACGCACCGCACCCCGGACCTTCCACTGGACCAGCCCCTTGGGGCACGTCTACCTCAACGACCTCACCCACCCACGACATCCCTGACCACCCGACCCCGCCGGCCACCGCCCGCGGGGCCACACCCACGCCCGCACCCGAACAACGGTCCGCAGCCCGGGTGGTCGCCGCCCGCCTGGCGCACCGTGCTCGCGCGGAAATGACAACGACCCGCCAGACAGGGGTCTGGCGGGTCGTTGGTGACGCTGGGGCCTGGATCAGGCCTTGTCCTCGTCCTCGGTGCTCTCCGCGGCGGGAGCCTCGTCAGCGACGGGCTCGGCCTCGGCGACCACGCTCTCCTCGGGCGACGCCTCGTCGACCTGCTCGAGCAGGGCCTCGTCGACCACGGTCTCGTCAGCCGGAGCCTCCTCGACCGGAGCCGGGGCGGCGGCCGGAGCAGCCGTCTTCTTGGCCTTCGGGGCCGAGGGCTTGTAGGCCTCGGTCACGAGCTCGATCACGGCCATGGGGGCGTTGTCGCCCTTGCGCGGCCCGATCTTCGTGATCCGGGTGTAGCCACCCGGACGCTCCGCGAAGGTCGGCGCGATGTCCGTGAACAGGGTGTGTACGACCGACTTGTCGCGGATGGTCTTGAGGACCTCGCGCCGGTTGTGCAGGTCGCCCTTCTTGGCCTTGGTGATCAGCTTCTCGGCGTGCGGCCGCAGGACGCGGGCCTTCGCCTCGGTGGTCGTGATCCGACCGTGCTCGAAGAGCGCGGTCGCCAGGTTGCTGATGATCAGCCGCTGGTGGGCCGGGCTACCGCCGAGGCGCTTGCCCTTCTTGGGAGTAGGCATTTCGTCTCTCTCATTTCTCCCGAGCCGTACCAGGTACTCGGGTAGACGACCTCACGGTCGGTTTTGGTGGATTAGTACTGCTCGTCCTCGACGAAGGCGTCGTCGTCGTCATCGCCGTACGCCGCGAGAGCGGCGTGCGGGTCGAAGCCGGGCGCGCTGTCCTTGAGGGACAGGCCCATCTCGACCAGCTTGGCCTTGACCTCGTCGATCGACTTCGCACCGAAGTTGCGGATGTCGAGCAGGTCCTGCTCCGAGCGGCTGATGAGCTCACCCACGGTGTGGATGCCCTCGCGCTTGAGGCAGTTGTAGGAGCGGACGGTCAGCTGCAGGTCCTCGACCGGGAGGGCGAGGTCGGCGGCCAGCTGCTCGTCGACGGGCGACGGGCCGATGTCGATGCCCTCGGCCTCGACGTTCAGCTCGCGCGCCAGGCCGAACAGCTCGACCAGGGTCTTGCCGGCCGAGGCGATCGCGTCGCGGGGACGGATCGACGGCTTGGTCTCGACGTCGATGACGAGCTTGTCGAAGTCCGTGCGCTGCTCGACACGGGTGGCCTCGACCTTGTAGGTGACCTTCATGACCGGGCTGTAGATCGAGTCGACCGGCATCCGGCCGATCTCGTTGTCCGCGCCCTTGTTCTGGACGGCGGACACGTAGCCGCGGCCACGCTCCACGACCAGCTCCATCTCCAGCTTGCCCTTGTCGGACAGCGTGGCGATCTTGAGGTCGGGGTTGTGGACCTCGACGCCGGCCGGCGGCGCGATGTCGGCGGCGGTGACGTCACCGGCACCCGACTTGCGCAGGTACATGGTGACGGGCTCGTCGTGCTCCGAGGAGACCACGAGGCCCTTGAGGTTGAGGATCATCTCCGTGACGTCTTCCTTGACGCCCTCGATGGTCGAGAACTCGTGGAGGACGGTGTCCACCTTGATGCTCGTGACCGAAGCACCGGGGATGGACGAGAGAAGGGTGCGACGCAGCGAGTTCCCGAGCGTGTAGCCGAAGCCAGGCTCGAGCGGCTCGATGACGAACCGCGAACGGAACTCGTCGACGGTCTCTTCCGACAGAGTGGGGCGCTGTGCGATGAGCACTTGTTTTTTCCTTTCCGAGCCCACCCGCTATTTGACGGGCTCGAACTGCAGAGTTGACGGAAGGTGTGGTCGGCGCCCCGGACCTCCGACGAGTCAGAGGGCAGGGACGCCGTCCGGGTGCTACTTCTTCGAGTAGTACTCGACGATGAGCTGCTCCTGGACCGGGAGGTCGATCTGGGCCCGGACCGGGAGCTGGTGGACGAGCACGCGCATCCGCGACGGGATCGCCTCGAGCCACGCCGGGACGTGGCGCTCGCCGTGGGTCTCGCGAGCCACGATGAACGGGGTCATCTCGAGCGACTTCTCGCGCACGTCGATCACGTCGTGGGCGGTGACCTGGAAGGACGGGATGTCGACCTTCTTGCCGTTCACCTTGAAGTGACCGTGCGAGACCAGCTGGCGGGCGTGGCGACGCGTGCGGGCGAAGCCGGCGCGGTAGACCACGTTGTCCAGGCGGCACTCGAGCAGCTGGAGCAGGTTGTCGCCCGTCTTGCCCGAACGGCGCGAGGCCTCGGTGTAGTAGTTGTGGAACTGCTTCTCGAGGACGCCGTAGGTGTAGCGAGCCTTCTGCTTCTCACGAAGCTGGAGGAGGTACTCGCTCTCCTTGATGCGTCCGCGGCCGTGCTGGCCGGGGGGGTACGGGCGACGCTCGAAAGCCTGGTCGCCACCAACGAGGTCGACACCGAGGCGGCGCGACTTCTTGGTCATGGGGCCGATGTAACGGGCCATCAGTCAGTCTCCTGTTCTCGCGTGTCGGGTCAGACGCGCCGGCGCTTGGGCGGGCGGCATCCGTTGTGGGGCGTGGGCGTGACGTCCTGGATGGTGCCGACCTCGAGGCCGATCGCACCCAGGGACCGGATCGCCGTCTCGCGGCCCGAACCCGGACCCTTGACGAAGACGTCGATCTTCTTCATGCCGTGCTCCATCGCCCGACGACCGGCAGCCTCGGCTGCCATCTGAGCGGCGAACGGGGTGGACTTGCGCGAGCCCTTGAAACCGACGGTGCCGGCCGAGGCCCACGAGATGACCGCCCCGGTGGGGTCGGTGATCGTGACGATCGTGTTGTTGAACGTGCTCTTGATGTGGGCTTCGCCCAGAGCGACGTTCTTCTTCTCCTTGCGGCGCACCTTCTTGGCGCCGGCCGCGGTGCGGCTCTTGGGAGGCATGCAGTTATCTCCTGAAGTAGCTGGTCTGGTTGGTGATCAGAAAGCGTTCGGTGGTCGAGTAGCAGTTCGCGAGGTACGAGCGAACGGCGTGTCGAGACCTACTTGGCCTTCTTCTTGCCGGCAACCGTGCGCTTCGGACCCTTGCGGGTGCGGGCGTTGGTCTTGGTGCGCTGACCGCGGACCGGGAGGCCCTGACGGTGGCGGCGTCCCTGGTAGCTGCCGATCTCGATCTTGCGGCGGATGTCTGCCTGGACCTCGCGACGGAGGTCACCCTCGATCTTGAAGTTGGCTTCGATCGCGTCGCGGAGCTTGACCAGCTCGTCGTCGCCCAGCTGGTGGACGCGCAGATCGGGGTTGACCCCGGTCTCCTGCAGGAGCTGCTGGGAACGGGTACGGCCGATGCCGTAGATGTAGGTGAGTGCGATCTCGATGCGCTTGTCGCGCGGGAGGTCCACACCAACGAGGCGTGCCATGTGGCGGTTCCTTACGGTTGTTCGCAGCGGTTTCGGTCGTGACGCGTCCCGGCCTCGTGTGTCCGGGCTCCGGCCGTCTGCTCCGGAGGTGTTTCGCTCGTCGTACGACGGGCTAAGCGATCACGTTGTGGTTGTTCAGTTGTTGCGGTGCGTGCTACCCGGGCTGGATCAGCCCTGGCGCTGCTTGTGACGCGGGTTCTCGCAGATCACCATGACGCGGCCGTGGCGACGAATCACCTTGCACTTGTCACAGATCGGCTTGACGCTGGGCTTGACCTTCACGAGGAGGTCCTTTCGGCTGTGTTCGGTTCACCTGAGCGAGCTCGCGGGCTCGCTCACTTGTATCGGTAGACGATCCGACCCCGGGTGAGGTCGTACGGCGAGAGCTCCACCACCACGCGGTCCTCGGGGAGGATCCGGATGTAGTGCTGGCGCATCTTGCCGCTGATGTGGGCGAGAACCTTGTGCCCATTGCTCAGCTCGACGCGGAACATGGCATTCGGCAGGGCTTCCACGACGGTGCCCTCGATCTCGATCACGCCTTCTTTCTTCGGCATGTCCTCCACAATCTGTTGCTTGCTTGTCTACCGTTTGCTGCACTGGCCACCGGATCGGTCCGGAGGTCAGCTGGCCCGGGAACCTCCGTCGCCCGAGGGCGGCGGTGGACCTCGTACGGCCGCTCCGGGTTCCTCATCCCAGGCGCACGACCGACCGCCCTGGCGAGCGATCCGAGTTGTGTCCTGGCAGCCGCGAGGCGCCACGAAGCAGACCCACGTTGGGCCGACACGCCAGTTTACGCGGAAACCGCCCCGAAACTCTAATCCGATCGCCCTCGGCGGACGGACTCAGCCCGCGAGCAGGCGCAGGGTCGCCTCCCGGGCGGGCGCGGACCCCGGCTCGGTGCCCACGAACGCCCCGGCGACCGGGTGCACCATCACCTCGTCGACGCCATAGGTCGCGGCGAGCTCGTCGATCCGGGCGCGGGCCCGGTCCGGGGTGCCGATCACCCAGCGCGACGCCATCGACTCCATCAGCTCGAGGTGCGCCGGCGACAGCTCGACCTTCTCGGCCTCCTCGACCAGGCGCTGCGGCTGCAGTTCGCCACCCGTGCGCAGCGCGACCATGGCCTGCAGCTGGGGCAGGGCGAGACGCTGCGCCTCCTCGTCGGTCTCGGCGACGGCCACGTTGACGGTCAGGAACGTGCGCGGCTCCGCGAGCTCGGGCGAGGGGCGGAAGGTCGAACGGTAGAGCTCGAGCGCCTCGGCCGTGCCACTGCCGGAGAAGTGGTGCGCGAAGACGTACGGCATGCCCTTCTCGGCGGCCAGCCGGGCCGAGTAGTCGGAGGAGCCGAGCAGCCAGATCGTCGGCACCGACCGGGCTCCCGGGGTCGCCTTGAGGGGGTAGGTGCGGCCCTGGAGGGCCAGCCCGACGCCGTCCGGCTCCATCATGGCGAGCACGTTGTCGACGTACTCCGGGAAGTGCGTGACGGCCTCGTCGCTCACTCCCCCGGCACCGTGCCTCAGCGCGTAGCTCGTGACCGGGTCGCTGCCCGGCGCGCGGCCGATGCCGAGGTCGATGCGCCCGGGGAAGGCCGCTTCGAGGAGCGCGAACTGCTCGGCGATCACCAGCGGAGCGTGGTTGGGCAGCATCACGCCGCCCGAGCCGACCCGGATCCGCGAGGTCGCGCCGGCGATCAGCCCGATCAGCACCGGCGGGTTGGTGGCCGCGACGGCCGGCATGTTGTGGTGCTCAGCGACCCAGTAGCGCTCGTAGCCCAGCTCGTCGGCGGCCCGGGCGAGGGAGAGGGACGCGGCGAGCGCGTCCCCCGTGCTCTGGTCGGTGCGCACGGGCACCAGGTCGAGGACGGAGAGGGTCGTACGGCGTTCGCTCACTCTCTCCGAACCACCGGCGGCCCCGGGGCTATTCCTCCGCAGCGCGCAGGGAGGAGGTCTTGTCCTCGATCTCCTCCTCGGTCATCCGCGCCGCCGCGTACAGGCTCAGCCCTGCCGTGACCGCGAGGGTCACGACGATGACGCCGAGGCTGACCAGCGCCGAGATGTCCGGGACGTGGAGCGGCTCGCCGCCGTTGATGAACGGCAGCTCGTTCTCGTGCAGCGCGTGCAGGACGAGCTTCACACCGATGAACGCGAGGATGAACGCCAGCCCGAGCGACAGGTAGACCAGCCGCTTGAGGAGGCCGCCGAGCAGGAAGTAGAGCTGGCGCAGGCCCATCAGGGCGAAGACGTTGGCGGTGAAGACGAGGTAGGGCTCCTGGGTGATGCCGAAGATCGCCGGGATCGAGTCGAGCGCGAACAGCAGGTCGGTGGTGCCGAGGGCGATGATCACGATCAGCATCGGCGACACCAGCCGGGCGCCGTTGACGCGGTACCAGAGCTTGAGCCCGCGGAACTCCTCGCCGACGTTGAGGTGCGACTGGGCGAACTTCACGACCCGGTTGTCCTCCGGGTGCTCGTCCTCGTGGCTGCGGTAGCTCTTGATCAGGGAGACCGCCGTGTAGACCAGGAAGGCGCCGAAGGCGTAGAAGACCCAGCTGAAGTTCTCGATGAGCTGGTAGCCGAGGGCGATGAAGATCGCGCGGAAGAGCAGGGCCAGCACGATGCCGACCATCAGCGCCTCCTGCTGGTACTCCCGGGGCACCTTCAGCGCGGCCATCAAGATGATGAAGACGAAGAGGTTGTCGATGGAGAGGGAGTACTCCGTCAGCCAGCCGGCGTAGAACTGCACGCCGTAGTCGTGGCCGTGGCCGAGCCAGATCCAGGCGCCGAACGCGACGGCCGCGCCGACGTAGACGCTGAGCGCGACCGCGCACTCCCGCATGGTGGGCTCGTGCGGGTCGCGCGCGATGACGACGACGTCGAAGGCCAGCACCGCCACTGTGATGGCGATGGTGATGGCCCATTCGAGGGTGGAGATCTCCACGGGTGCAGCTCCTGCAAGGTGAGGGGACGACGGAACGTCAAAGGTCTCTTCCGCCACCGGACAGGTGACCTGCAGGCCCGGAGCGCGAAACGAACTCGCGCTCGTGCTGACGAGCCGGCAGCGAAGGAATACTCCCCTCTGCGAGGCCTATCCTGTCACACGGGTCAACGGCCGCCGAACGGGGCACCGAGCGCGGACAGCGCGGCCTCCCCGCCGTCGAGGGCCGTCAGCACCCAGGCGCCCCGGGGCGTGAGGGTGAAGGTGTGTTCGACGTGCGCGGCCCAGCTGCCGTCGTCGGTCACGACCGTCCAGTCGTCCTCGAGCAGGGTCGTCTCCTTGGTACCGAGCGTGACCATCGGCTCGACGGCCAGGGCCAGGCCCTCCACCAGCTTGGGACCCTTGCCGGGCCGCCCGAAGTTGGGCACGTTCGGCGGCTGGTGCATCGCGGAGCCGATGCCGTGGCCGGTGTAGTCCTCGAGGATCCCGTAGCGGCCGGCGCCACGGACGTGCCGCTCGACGGCGTGGGAGATGTCGGTGACCCGGCCCCCGAGGTGGGCGGCCGCGATCCCGCGCCACATCGCCTCCTCGGTCACCCGCATCAGCTCGGTGACCTCGGGAGGGACGACGCCGACCGCGACGGTGATCGCGGCGTCGCCGTGCCAGCCCGCGACGATCGCGCCGCAGTCGATCGAGATGACGTCGCCGTCGGCCAGCACCCGCTCGCCCGGGATGCCGTGCACGACCTCGTCGTTCACCGACGTACAGATCGACCCCGGGAACCCGTGGTAGCCCAGGAACGACGGCGTGGCGCCCGACGAGCGGATGTTGTCCTCGGCGATCGCGTCGAGCTCACCGGTGGAGATGCCGGCGCGGACGCTGCCGCGGAGCAGCTCGAGAGTCTGGCCGACGACCAGACCGGCGCGGCGCATCCCGTCGATCTGGTCGGGCGACTTGATCTCGATGCCGCGGTCGAGCAGTCCCACAGGTCGCTTCCAATCTTCCGAGGTCTCGACCCGCCGGTGGCGGCTCGCTCAGGACTCCGGGAGGACGTCCAGGGCTTCGAAGACCCGGTTGGTGACCTCGGAGACCTCGCCCATGCCGTCGACCTCGACCACGATGCCGCGCTTCTGGTAGACGTCGATCAACGGCTCGGTCTGCTCGAGGTAGAGCTCCTGGCGGCGCCGGATCACGTCCTCGGTGTCGTCGGCGCGGCCCTCGACCTGGGCGCGCTGGAGCAGGCGGCTGACGATCTCGTCCTGGTCGACGGTGAGGCAGACGACCGCGTCGAGCTGGTGACCGGTGAACTTGATCATCCCGTCGAGCTCCTCGACCTGGGCGAGCGTGCGCGGGTACCCGTCGAGCAGGAAGCCGTTGGCGGCGTCCGGCTCGTCGATCCGGTTGCGCACCATCAGGTTGGTGACCTCGTCGGGGACGTAGTCGCCGGCGTCCATGAATCGCTTCGCCTGGATGCCGAGCTCGGTCCCCTCGGACACGTTGGCGCGGAAGATGTCACCGGTGGAGATCGCCGGGATCTTGAAGTGCTCGGCGATGAACTTGGCCTGGGTGCCCTTGCCGGCCCCGGGGGGACCCATGATTATCAAGCGCATTTAACGTAGGAATCCTTCGTAGTTGCGCTGCTGGAGCTGGCTCTCGATCTGCTTCACCGTGTCGAGGGCGACGCCGACCATGATCAGGATGCTGGTGCCACCGAACGGGAAGTTCTGGTTGGCACCGATCACGGCGAAGGCGATCAGCGGTATGAGTGCGACCAGACCGAGGTACAACGCACCGGGCAGCGTGATGCGGGACAGGACGTAGGACAGGTAGTCCTCGGTCGGCTTGCCCGCCCGGATCCCGGGGATGAAGCCGCCGTACTTCTTCATGTTGTCCGCGACCTCTTCGGGGTTGAAGGTGATCGAGACGTAGAAGTAGGTGAAGAAGACGATGAGCAGGAAGAACGTGATCATGTAGAGCGGGTGGTCGCCGCGCACCAGGTAGGAGCTGATCCACGACGTCCACCCGGAGTCGGTGTTCGGGTTGAACTGGACCAGCATCGCCGGCAGGTAGAGCAGCGACGAGGCGAAGATGACCGGGATGACACCGGCTTGGTTGACCTTGAGCGGGATGTAGGTCGAGCTGCCGCCGAACATCTTGCGGCCGACCATCCGCCGGGCGTACTGCACCGGAATCCGGCGCTGCGCCTGTTCGACGAAGATGACCGCGGCGATGATGACGAGGCCGACGATCAGCACGATCCCGAGGACCCACCAGCCCTTGGACTTCTGCACCGCCCACAGGGAGGACGGGAAGCTGGAGACGACCTGCGTGAAGATCAGCAGCGACATGCCGTTGCCGATGCCGCGCTCGGTGATCAGCTCGCCGAGCCACATGATCACGGCGGTGCCGGCGGTCATCGTGACGACCATGGTGAGGAACGTCGCCGTGCCGTCGTCGTGCAGCAGGCTCTGCTGGCAGCCCTGGAGCAGGTTGCCCGAGCGGGCCAGCGCCACGATGCCGGTCGCCTGGAGGACGGCGAGCCCCAGCGTGAGGTAGCGGGTGTACTGCGTGATCTTGGTCTGGCCGGACTGGCCCTCCTTCTTCAGCGCTTCGAGCCGCGGGATGACCACGACGAGCAGCTGGAGGATGATGCTGGCGGTGATGTACGGCATGATGCCGAGCGCGAAGATCGTCAGCTGGAGCAGCGCTCCGCCGGAGAACAGGTTGACCAGGTTGTAGAGGCCGGCGTTGTCGCCGTCCTGGGCGATCTTGATGCAGGCCTGGACGTTGGCCACGTCGACACCAGGGGTCGGGATCTGCGATCCGAGCCGGAAGATCGTGATGATCAACAGGACGAACAGCAACTTGCGCCGCAGGTCCGGGGTCCGGAAAGCGTTCGCGAACGCGCTCAGCACGAGATCCTCTTTCTCCAAGCGTGAAACGGCCCCCGCGACTCACTCGCAGAGACCCGTGGAAGCCTAACAGGCGGCATCCAGACCCCAGAATGCGCGTCGGGCGCGAACGGTCCTGTCGATGACGGGACCGCCGCGCCCTCTACGCTGCTGGTCAAACGGATCAGACGACCGTGGTAGTTCCGCCGGCGGCCGCGATCTTCTCGGCGGCCGACCCGGAGAACGCGTTGGCGCTCACCTGGACGGCGACCGTCAGGTCTCCCTGACCGAGGACCTTGACGGGGTTGTTGTCACGGACCGCACCCTTGGCGACCAGGTCGTCGATCGTGACGGGGCCGCCGTTCGGGAAGAGCTCGTTGATGCGGTCGAGGTTGACGACCTGGAACTCCACCTTGAACGGGTTCTTGAAGCCCTTGAGCTTCGGGAGCCGCATGTGGATCGGCATCTGGCCACCCTCGAAGGCGACCGGAACCTGGTAGCGGGCCTTGGTGCCCTTGGTACCGCGGCCCGAGGTCTTACCCTTCGAGCCCTCACCGCGACCCACACGGGTCTTCGCGGTCTTGGCACCCGGAGCCGGGCGCAGGTGATGCAGCTTGAGCGTCATGTCACTCGACCTCCTCGACCGTCACGAGGTGACGGACGGTGTTGACCATGCCGCGGATCTCCGGGCGGTCCTCCTTCACGACGACATCGCCGATCCGCTTGAGACCGAGCGTACGCAGGGTCTCTCGCTGGTTCGCCTTGATGCCGACCGTGCCCTTCTTCTGCTGGACCTTGAGCTGCGCCATCAGGAGGACACCTCCTGCGAGACCCCCGCGGGAACCTCGATGCGAGCCTTGAGGAGTGCCGCCGGAGCGACGTCCTCGACCGGCAGGCCGCGACGAGCGGCAACCTGCTCGGGCTGCTCGAGCATCTTCAGCGCCTCGACGGTCGCGTGCACGATGTTGATCTGGTTCGACGAACCGAGCGACTTGCTCAGGATGTCGTGGATGCCGGCGCACTCGAGCACCGCACGCACCGGACCACCGGCGATGACACCGGTACCGGGAGCGGCCGGGCGCAGCATGACCACGCCGGCGGCCTTCTCACCCTGGACCGGGTGCGGGATCGTGCCCTGGATGCGGGGGACGCGGAAGAAGTTCTTCTTCGCCTCCTCGACACCCTTGGCGATCGCTGCGGGAACTTCCTTGGCCTTGCCGTAGCCGACGCCGACCATCCCCTCACCGTCGCCGACGACCACGAGGGCGGTGAAGCTGAAGCGACGACCACCCTTCACGACCTTGGCGACACGGTTGATCGCAACGACGCGCTCGATGTAGGCGGTCTTGTCAGCACCCTGGCCGCGACGATCGTCGCGTCCACCACGGCGCTCGCCACCGCGCGCACTGCGCTGGGCTCCGCTCATGAGACTTTCCTCTTCTCTCTGTTTCTAGCTTGTCGTTCGATCAGAAGGTCAGACCGCCGGCGCGGGCGCCGTCGGCCAGGGCCGCGATGCGACCGTGGTACTTGTTGCCGGCACGGTCGAAGACCACGCCGTCGATACCAGCCGACTTGGCGCGCTCGGCGACGAGCTCGCCGACCTTCTTGGCCTTGGCCGTCTTGTCGCCCTCGAAGCCGCGCAGGTCGGCCTCCATCGTGGAGGCGTAGGCGAGCGTCTTGCCGACCAGGTCGTCGACGACCTGGACGGTGATGTGCTTCGAGGAACGGGTCACGACCAGGCGCGGGCGCTCGGGAGTGCCAGACACCTTCTTGCGACCACGGACCTGGCGACGCAGACGGGCCTTGACCCGGCCTGCGGTGTGCTTGTTGTTGCTCAGCGAGATCGCCATGTCACTTACCGGCCTTTCCGACCTTGCGGCGGATGTGCTCGCCGGCGTAGCGAACGCCCTTGCCCTTGTAGGGCTCGGGCTTGCGCAGCTTGCGGATCTTCGCGGCGGTCTCGCCGACGAGCTGCTTGTCGATGCCGAGCACGCCGAGGCGGGTCGGACCATCGGTGGTGAACGTGATGCCCTCGGGGGCGTCGAAGACGATCGAGTGGGAGTAACCGAGCTGGAACTCCAGCTGGGTCGGGCTCTTCGGCAGGACGCGGTAACCCACGCCCACGATCTCGAGCTTCTTCTCGTAGCCCTCGGTGACGCCCACGACCATGTTGTTGACCAGCGTGCGGGTCAGCCCATGGAGGGACTTGCTGATGCGCTCCTCGTCGGGACGCTTGACGTCGAGGACGCCATCGCCCTTCTCGACGGTGATCGGTGCGGCCACGGCGTGCGACAGGGTGCCCTTGGGGCCCTTGACGGTCACCAGCTGGCCGTCGATCGCCACGTCGACACCGGACGGGACCGCGACGGGAAGCTTGCCAATACGTGACATGTCGTTGTTCTCCTTCTCGGTCTCGTCGTTACCAGACGTAGGCGAGGACTTCCCCACCCACGCCCTTCTTGTTGGCCTGGCGGTCGGTCAGCAGGCCCTGGCTCGTCGAGATGATCGCGACGCCCAGCCCGCCGAGCACCTTCGGGAGACCCGTGTGCTTGGCGTAGACCCGGAGACCGGGCTTGCTGATCCGGCGGACGCCCGCGATGGAGCGCTCCCGGTTGCGGCCGTACTTGAGCGTGATGGTCAGCGTCTTTCCGACCTCCCCTTCAGTCGGCTCCTTCACGTCGAACGACGTGATGTAGCCCTCCTGCTTGAGGATCTCGGCGACGCCCTGCTTCAGCTTGCTGTACGGCATCGACACCGCGTCGTGGTACGCCTGGTTGGCGTTGCGCAGACGAGTGAGCATGTCTGCGATCGGGTCAGTCATCGTCATGATGTTTTCTTTCTCGCCGTGGTTTCGCGCCGGTCCCTGCCGATGAGGCAGGTCGGGCGACCTTCAGCGTGTAGAGGTGATTACCAGGAGGACTTGGTCACGCCGGGCAGCTCGCCGCGGTGGGCCATCTCTCGGAGGCAGATGCGGCACAGGCCGAACTTGCGGTAGACGGCCTTGGGCCGGCCACAGCGCTGGCAGCGGGTGTAGCCGCGCACCGCGAACTTCGGCTTGCGAGCGGCCTTGACCTTCAGGGCGGTCTTCGCCATGTCAGTTCTCCTTGAACGGGAAGCCGAGCTGCTTCAGCAGCGCACGGCCCTCGTCGTCGTTGGTGGCAGTGGTGACGATCGTGATGTCCATACCGCGCGAGCGGTCGATCCGGTCCTGGTCGATCTCGTGGAACATGACCTGCTCGGTGAGACCGAAGGTGTAGTTGCCACGACCGTCGAACTGGCCGGGGTTCAGACCGCGGAAGTCGCGGATCCGGGGCAGCGCCAGCGACAGCAGGCGGTCGAGGAACTCCCACATCCGGTCACCGCGCAGCGTGGTGTGCGCACCGATCGGCATGCCCTCGCGCAGCTTGAACTGCGCGATCGACTTGCGCGCCTTGGTGACGAGCGGCTTCTGGCCGGTGATCGCGGTGAGGTCCTTGACGGCACCATCGATCAGCTTCGAGTCGCGAGCCGCCTCGCCGACACCCATGTTGACCACGATCTTGGTCAGGCCGGGGACCTGCATGACGTTCTTGATGTCGAACTCGGTCTGCAGCGCGGGGAGGATCTCCTCGCGGTAGCGGGTCTTGAGACGCGGGGTGACCTTCGCGGACGCGGTGGTCGTCTCGGTCTCCGTCTGGGTCTCGGTCATCAGATGTCCTTGCCGGTCTTGCGGGAGATGCGGACGCTGCGCTCCGCCTTGTACGTCGAGCCGTCGGGGCGACGCTTGGTGACCTCGTCACGGCGGAAGCCGATCCGGGTCACGCCGTCGCCGTCGACCAGCATCACGTTGGAGACGTGGATGGGCGCCTCGGCGGTGATGATGCCGCCGGTGGTGCCGGCGCGACCGCCCTGGTTGACGACCTTGGTGTGCCGCTTGACGCGGTTCACGCCCTCGACGATCACCCGCTGCTCCTCACGGAGCACCTGGATGACCTTGCCCTCGGCACCCTTGTCCTTGCCTGCGATCACCTTGACGGTGTCGCCCTTCTTGATGTTCACGCTCTTGGCCATGGGTCAGAGCACCTCCGGCGCGAGCGAGATGATCTTCATGAACTTCTTCTCGCGCAGCTCGCGGCCCACGGGGCCGAAAATGCGGGTGCCTCGCGGCTCGCCGTCGTTCTTGAGGATCACGGCGGCGTTCTCGTCGAAGCGGATGTACGAACCGTCCGGGCGGCGGCGCTCCTTGACGGTGCGCACGATGACGGCCTTGACGACGTCACCCTTCTTCACGTTGCCACCGGGGATCGCGTCCTTCACGGTGGCGACGATGACGTCGCCGATACCGGCGTAGCGCCGACCCGAGCCACCGAGAACACGGATGCAAAGGATTTCCTTCGCACCGGTGTTGTCGGCGACCTTGAGTCGCGACTCCTGCTGGATCATCAGTTTCTCCTGGTTGTCGAGCTGGTTCTCAGCGCTTCACGAGCGCGGAGCCTGGCCGAACTGAATTGGAATTGTCCGGACCTGTCCGAGGACGGGGCCGAAGTGTTACTTGGCCTTCTCGAGGATCTCGACGACGCGCCAGCGCTTCGTGGCGGACAGCGGGCGGGTCTCCATCAGGAGCACCCGGTCACCGATGCCGCACTCGTTCTTCTCGTCGTGCGCCTTGTACTTGCTGGTCCGGCGAAGGACCTTGCCGTACATGGCGTGCTTGACGCGGTCCTCGACGGACACCACGACGGTCTTGTCCATCTTGTCGCTCACGACCAGACCCTCGCGGGTCTTGCGGGCGTTCCGCTCAGCGGTCTGCTCGGTCATGCGGCACCATCCTCGTTGCTGTCCTGACCCGGGGTCGTCCGGATGCCGAGCTCGCGCTCACGCACCACGGTGTAGATCCGGGCGATGTCCTTCTTGACCGTCCGCAGACGACCGTGGCTCTCCAGCTGGCCGGTGGCCGCCTGGAAGCGGAGGTTGAAGAGCTCCTCCTTGGCCTCACGAAGCCTGGCTTCGAGGTCGACGGCGTTCAGCTCGTCGAGCTCGTGGGCCGCAGTTCCCTGGCTGGCCATCAGAATTCACCTGCTTCACGGGAGATGAACCGGCACTTCATCGGGAGCTTGTGCATCGCGCGGCGCATGGCCTCGCGGGCAACGGTCTCGTCGACACCGGAGAGTTCGAACATGACACGGCCGGGCTTCACGTTGGCGATCCACCACTCCGGGGATCCCTTACCGGAACCCATGCGGGTCTCGGCGGGCTTCTTGGTGAGCGGGCGGTCCGGGTAGATGTTGATCCAGACCTTGCCGCCACGCTTGATGTGGCGGGTCATCGCGATACGAGCCGACTCGATCTGTCGGTTCGTGACGTAGTGACCCTCGATCGCCTGGATACCGAAGTCGCCGAAGGCGAGACGGGTGCCACCCTTGGCCGCACCCCTCCGGTTCGGGTGGTGCTGCTTGCGGTGCTTGACACGACGGGGCATCAACATGGCTCAGGCCTCCTTCGGAGCTTCGGTGGCGGGAGCAGCGGCCTCGGCAGGAGCGTCCGCAGCGGGCGCGCCGTCGCGGTCGGAGCGCGTCGGGCGGTCGGCGCGGGTGCCGCGGCTCGGACGCTCGCCACCACGGGCGGGACGGTTGCTGCCGCCGCGACCGGGGACGCCGGCGCGGGCTGCAGCCTGGGCCTGGCGCTCGGCACGGGTGCCGGCGACCTCGCCCTTGTAGATCCAGACCTTCACGCCGATGCGGCCGAAGGTCGTCTTGGCCTCGTAGAAGCCGTAGTCGATGTCGGCACGCAGCGTGTGCAGCGGGACGCGGCCCTCGCGGTAGAACTCGGTGCGCGACATCTCGGCGCCGTTGAGGCGGCCGGAGCACTGGATCCGGATGCCCTTGGCACCGGAACGCATCGAGGTCTGCATGGCCTTGCGCATCGCGCGACGGAACTGCACGCGACCGGTCAGCTGCTCGGCGACACCCTGGGCGACCAGCTGCGCGTCGATCTCGGGGTTCTTGACCTCGAGGATGTTCAGCTGGACCTGCTTGCCGGTGAGCTTCTCGAGCTCGCCACGGATGCGGTCGGCCTCGGCACCACGGCGACCGATGACGATGCCCGGGCGCGCGGTGTGGATGTCCACACGGACGCGGTCACGAGTGCGCTCGATCTCGACCTTGGAGATGCCGGCCCGCTCCATGCCCTTGGAGAGCAGCTTGCGGATCGCGACGTCCTCGCCGACGTACGCCTTGTACAGCTTGTCGGCGTACCAGCGGCTCTTGTGGTCCGTGGAGATGCCGAGGCGGAAGCCGTTCGGGTTGATCTTCTGGCCCATCAGGCACTCTTCCTCTTCTTGGCGGTGGCCGCGTCGGCCAGGACCGAAGCGGGCTGCACGACCAGGGTGATGTGGCTGGTGCGCTTGTTGATGCGCGTCGCACGACCCTGGGCGCGGGGGCGCCAGCGCTTCATCGTCGGACCCTCGTCCACGCGGGCGACGGAGACGACCAGGTCGCCGGTGTCGAGGCCCTCGGTGGTCTCGGCGTTCGCGATCGCGCTCTCCAGGACCTTGTAGATGGTCTCGGAGGCAGCCTGCGGCGCGAACTGCAGCAGCGACAGGGCCTCGTCGACGGGCATCCCGCGGACCATGTCGACGACACGGCGGGCCTTCATCGGCGTGATCCGCACGAAGCGGGCGGTCGCGAAGGAACCCGGCTGGTCGCCGAGCAGCGACTCGCGGCGGGCGCTGGTGCGCCTGCGCTCGGTGGTGCTCATCGGCGGCGTCCCTTCCGGTCGTCCTTGACGTGCCCGCGGTAGGTGCGGGTGGGAGCGAACTCCCCGAGCTTGTGGCCGACCATCGCGTCGGTCACGAACACGGGAACGTGCTTGCGACCGTCGTGGACGGCGATCGTGTGCCCGATCATGTCGGGGATGATCATGGAGCGACGCGACCACGTCTTGATCACGTTGTGGGAGCCCTTGGCGTTCTCGGCGTCGACCTTCTTCTGAAGGTGGTCGTCGATGAAGGGGCCCTTCTTCAGGCTACGAGGCATGTCTGTTACTTCCTACCCTTGCCGGACTTGCGGCGACGGATGATCTGGGAGTCGCTGGCCTTGCGCTTGCGCGTGCGGCCCTCGGGCTTGCCCCAGGGGGACACCGGGTGACGTCCACCCGAGGTCTTGCCCTCGCCACCACCGTGCGGGTGGTCGACCGGGTTCATGACGACACCACGGACAGTCGGGCGCTTGCCCTTCCAGCGCATGCGGCCGGCCTTGCCCCAGTTGATGTTGGACTGCTCGGCGTTGCCGACCTCGCCCACCGTGGCGCGGCAGCGCACGTCGACGAAGCGCATCTCGCCGGACGGCAGACGCAGCGTGGCGCGGCTGCCCTCACGGGCGACGAGCTGGGCGCTGTTGCCGGCGGAGCGGGCGATCTTCGCGCCGCCGCCGGGACGCAGCTCCACGCAGTGGATCGTCGTACCGACGGGGATGTTGCGCAGCGGGAGGTTGTTGCCCGGCTTGATGTCGGCGTTGGGGCCCGACTCCACACGGATGCCCTGCGTCAGGTCCTTCGGCGCGACGATGTAGCGCTTCTCGCCGTCGGCGTAGTGCAGCAGCGCGATGCGCGCGGTGCGGTTCGGGTCGTACTCGATGTGGGCGACCTTGGCCGGGACGCCGTCCTTGTCGTAGCGACGGAAGTCGATGATGCGGTAGGCGCGCTTGTGACCGCCACCCTGGTGCCGGGTGGTGATCCGGCCCTGGTTGTTGCGGCCGCCCTTCTTGGGCAGCGGGCGCGTCAGCGACTTCTCCGGGGTGGTCCGGGTGATCTCGACGAAGTCGGCTACGGACGAGCCGCGACGGCCCGGGGTAGTCGGCTTGTACTTACGGATAGCCATGAGTCTTATGTCCTCGTTGCTCTGTCTCTACGGGAGCCCGGTCAGGAGACCGGACCTCCGAAGATGTCGATGCGGTCGCCCTCGGCCAGACTGACGATCGCGCGCTTGGTGTCCTTGCGCTTGCCGAGACCGTTGCGGGTCCGGCGCGTCTTGCCCTGGCGGTTGATCGTGTTGACCGACGTCACCTTGACGTTGAACACCTTCTCGACCGCGATCTTGATCTCGGTCTTGTTCGCGTCCGGGTGCACCAGGAAGGTGTACTTGTTCGCGTCGAGGAGGCTGTAGCTCTTCTCGGACACGACCGGCGCGAGCAGGATGTCGCGGTGGTCCTTGTGCAGGGTGCTCACTTGGCAGCCTCCTCGGCGGTGTCGTCAGCAGCCTCGTCGACGGCGACGTCGGCGGCCGGGGCCTCGACCTCGGTCTCGGGCTTGTCGGTCGCCTTGGCAGCGCCGTTCACCAGCACGTCGTACGCGCCCTTGGTGAAGACGACGTCGTCGGAGGCGAGCACGTCGTAGGTGTTGAGCTGGTCGACAGCCACGATGTGCACCTCGGGCGCGTTGCGCAGCGAGAGCCAGGTGACGCTGTCGTTGCGCTCCAGCACCACCAGGACGCGGCGGCGGTCGGCGATCGTCGCCAGAGCGGCGATGGCCGCCTTGGTCGACGGCACGTCGGAGCTGATCAGCGAGTCGACCACGTGGATGCGGTCGTTGCGGGCCCGGTCGGAGAGGGCACCGCGCAGGGCGGCGGCCTTCATCTTCTTGGGGGTGCGCTGGTCGTAGTCACGCGGCTTGGGGCCGTGGACGACGCCACCACCGGCGAACTGCGGCGCGCGGGTCGAGCCCTGACGGGCCCGGCCGGTGCCCTTCTGCTTGTAGGGCTTGCGGCCACCGCCGCGGACCTCGCCGCGACGCTTGGTGGACGCGGTGCCCTGACGAGCAGCGGCCTGCTGCGCGACGACGACCTGGTGGATCAGCGGGATGTTGACCTCGACGTCGAAGATCGCGGCGGGGAAGTCGACCTTGGACTTCTTCACCGTGGTCTTCTTCGCGGCGGTCTTCTTCGCAGCGGTCTTCTTCGCAGCCGGCTTCTTCGCGGCGGTCTTCTCGGTGTCGGTAGCCATGGTCAGACCTCCTGCGTCTTCTTGGCGGCCGAGCGCAGGACGATGACGCCACCCTTGGGGCCGGGAACGGCACCCTTGAGCAGGATCAGGCCCTTCTCGACGTCGACGGCGTGCACGGTGACGTTCTGGATGGTGACCGTGTCACTACCCATCCGGCCGGCCATGCGGGTGCCCTTGAACACGCGGCCGGGGGTGGCGCACGCGCCGATCGATCCCGGCTTGCGGTGGTTGCGGTGGGCACCGTGCGACGCGGAGACACCGTGGAAGCCGTGCAGCTTCATGACACCGGCGAAGCCCTTGCCCTTGCTGGTGCCGGTCACGTCGATCTCCTCGCCAGCGGCGAAGGTGTCGACGGCCAGCTCCTGGCCCACGGTGTACTCGCTCGCGAGAGCGGTACGGATCTCGACCAGGTGGCGACGCGGGGTCGTCCCGGCCTTGCCGAAGTGGCCCGCACGCGGCTTGGTCACCTTGCGGCCGTCGATCTCGCCGAACCCGACCTGGATGGCGTTGTAGCCATCGGTCTCGGGCTTGCGGACCTGGGTGACCACATTGGTGCTGGCGGCGATCACGGTCACAGGGACGACGCGGTTGTTCTCGTCCCAGAGCTGGGTCATGCCGAGCTTGGTGCCCAGCAGGCCCTTCACATTGCGTTCGAAAGTCATCTCGTCAACCTCAGAGCTTGATCTCGATGTCGACGCCGGCAGGCAGGTCGAGACGCATCAGCGAGTCGACGGTCTTCGGCGTGGGGTCGATGATGTCGATGAGGCGCTTGTGGGTGCGCATCTCGAAGTGCTCGCGGGAGTCCTTGTACTTGTGGGGCGAGCGGATGACGCAGTACACGTTCTTCTCGGTCGGCAGCGGCACGGGGCCGGCGACCTTGGCACCCGTACGGGTGACCGTGTCCACGATCTTGCGTGCCGAGGTGTCGATCACCTCGTGGTCATAGGCCTTGAGCCTGATGCGGATCTTCTGTCCCGCCATAGGTCTCTCTCGTCCTTCTCGATCAGTACCGCGTGCGTGTTCCGAGACGTCCTCCGGCTTGAGTCGGTCCCGCCCGTGCTTCCCACCCCTGCTGCTCCGACCCCCGCGGTCGGGCGTGTCGCGCCTTGTGGACACAACACGAGACCGGGATCTCGCAACACTGCTGGGGTGGCGCCCGACGGTTCGTCGAGCAGATCGGGTCTCCTGGGTCGGTGCGGCCACACGCCGGACCACTGACCCCTCATGGAGACACGATTCAGTAGTCAAGATGTGCGCACCCCGGCAACCCTGCCGAAGCAACCGCACTATCTTGACAGAGATCCCCGCCCTCGCCAAATTCACCGGCCCCTGGCTCCGAACCTGCGAGGAGACAGGGCTCAGCCGGGGAGATTGAGGAGCGTCGGCTGGGGGCCGCGCGCCAGCGCGGGACCCAGCGACACGTCTCGAAATCCACCGGCCCCTGGCTCCGAGCCTGCGAGGAGACAGGGCTTCCGTTCTCGGGTTAGTGTCCCCCATGTCGGACGAGAACACGTTCTATTCGACGTCCACGCGGGGCTCGAGGAGCGGAAGGAAGACACCGTGATCATCGACCTGCCGGAGGACAAGGACCCGATCCTGTACGTCTGGGGAGAGATGGTGCCGGGCATCGGCATCGCCGCCTCGACGTTCGCCACCAGCGTCTACGAGCACACGACGCTGGGGCTGCGCGAGTTCGAGGCCGCGCGGCTGCGCATCGCCCAGGTCAACGGCTGCCTCTTCTGCCAGGACTGGCGCACCGAGCGCGACGGCGTCCAGGTCGAGGGCGACTTCGCGGAGTCGGTCACCGAGTGGCGCACCACGCCCGCCTTCGACGACCGGACCCGGCTCGCCGCGGAGTACGCCGAGCGCTACGCGCTCGACCACCACGGTCTCGACGCCGGGTTCTGGACACGGATGAAGGCGTCCTACACCGACCGCGAGATCGTCGAGCTGTCCATGTGCCTGGGGTCGTGGCTCGCGTTCGGGCGGCTCAACCGCGTGCTCGGCCTCGACGCCGAGTGCGTGCTGCCCAGCCACCTGCCCAACCACCTGCCCAGCCACGCGATCCGGGCTGACGGACAGGCGTGACGGGGCGGGCTGACAAGATGGCGTCGGCCGATCCCCTGGAGGCGACGCATGTCGGGCAACGAGTCGTACCCCCCACCGGGCAGTGAGCCCGGCGGCCCGCCGCCGCCCGGATGGGCGCCGGCCCCGGCCGTAGCACCGCAGACATGGGCGCCGCCGCCCGCGCCCGGCCCGTCCTGGGCACCCCAGCCCGGCATGCTCGGCGCCGCCCACAAGCCCGGCGCCCTACCGCTGCGACCGCTCGCGCTGGGCGACATCTACGACGCCGCGTTCAAGATCATCCGGTTCAACCCGAAGGCGACCGTCGGCTCCGCGGTCCTGGTGGCCGTCGTGGCGATGGCGATCCCGGTGGTGGTCACGGCCCTGCTCACGGTGCTGCTCGACCTCTCCCTCGACCAGTCCGGGGACGACCTCTCGACCGCCGAGCAGCTGGGCTACGCCGGCTCGGGCGCATCGCTCGTCCTCGGCTCGCTGCTCCAGTCGATCGGGCTGATCCTGGTGACCGGCATGATCGCCCACGTCGCCGCGGCCGCGGCGATCGGGCGCCGCCTCTCGCTCGGCGAGGCGTGGACGGCCACCCGGGGGTCCCGCTGGCGGCTGGTCGGTCTCACGCTGCTCCTCGCCCTGATGCTGATCGCGATCGTGCTGGTCTACGTCGTGGCCTGGGTGCTCGTCATCGCACTGCTGCCGACGTGGGCGGTCGTCGTGTTCGGCATCGTCTCGGTCCCGGCCGTGGCCGTGCTGCTCGTCTGGTTCTGGATCCGCGTCTACTACCTGCCGGTGCCGGCGCTGATGATCGAGCGGATCGGAGTCACGGCCGCGATCGGGCGCGGCTTCCGCCTGACCCGCAAGCAGTTCTGGCGCACCTTCGGGATCGCCCTGCTGACCTTCGTGGTCGGGGCCGTGGCCGGCGGGATGCTCTCCGCGCCGTTCTCGATCGCAGCCCAGATCGTGCCGCTCGCCCTGGAGAGCTCGCGCTACGCGGTCCTCATCGGCGTGGTGCTCGCCGCCGTCGGGACAGTGGTGCAGACGGCGTTCGTCGCGCCGTTCACGGCCGCCGTGACCACGCTGCAGTACCTCGACCAGCGGATGCGCAAGGAGGCGTACGACGTCGAGCTGATGGCCCAGGCGGGGATCACCGCGTCGTGAGGGCACTCCTCGCGCTGGTCGCGGATCCACCCCTCGACCCGTCGCCGGACGACGCGAGGTCGCTGCTGCGTCGCGAGCTGGTCCACCCGGAGTACCACGACCGCAACCTCCTCGAGCAGGTCCTCGACCGGGTCGACCGGTTCGTGAGCGACAGCATCGACGCCGCCTCGCACGCGCCCCCATTGTCGACGTTCGCCGCCATGGTCGTCTTCCTCCTCCTGGCGGTCGGGCTGGTCTGGCTGCTGTCGAAGGCCCGGCGCACCGCGCGCGCCGCGCGGGTGCGCGGCGCGGTGCTCACCGACGAGCGGGTCACGGCCGACGAGCTCCGGGCCCGCGCCGACCGGGCCCTGGCCGAGGGCCGCCACGGCGACGCCGTCGTCGACGGCTTCCGCGCGGTCGCGGTCCGCCAGATCGAGCGAGGAGCCCTCGACGACCTGCCCGGTGCCACGGCGCACGAGGTCGCGGCCGCGCTCGCCGCCGTGCACCCGGGCCGGCGCGAGCAGGTCGACCGCAGCGCCGCGCTCTTCGACGCGGTGCTGTACGGCGACCGCCCCGCCTCGCCCGCCCAGGCGGCGGAGGTCCTCGGGCTCGACGACGCGCTGGTGGGGCGCTGATGGCCGCCACGACCGCCCCGGGGGCGACGACGGGCGGCGGCTGGGTCCGCCGGCAGCGGTCGACGCTCGTGGTCGGCGCCGGGTTGGTGCTGGCGGTCGCGGTCGTGCTCCTGGTGGGTGGCGGCACCGCGCGGACGACGGCCGCACTCGACCCCGACAACCCCGACCCGGTCGGCGGCCGGGCGGTCGGCCGGGTGCTGGCCGACCAGGGGGTCGACGTCACGGTGGTCCGCAGCGCCGACGCGCTCGACGACGCCGGGGTCGACGCGGACACCACCGTGCTCGTGACGTCGACCGGGCTGCTCGGGGAGAGCACGATCGACCGGCTCCTCGCCGCCGCCGACGACGCCGACCTGGTGCTCGCCGAGCCGGGCCCGGGCACGACCGAGGCGTTCGGGATCGACGAGCTGCCCTTCCAGGTCACCGTCGACGACCCCCGCCCCGCCGCCTGCACGAACCCGACGTACGACGGGCTGTCGCTGCAGGTCGACCGGGCGCTCGAGTACCCCGTCGCGGGCGGGTGCTTCCGCGGCGAGCACGGGGCGCTGCTGGCCGAGCCGGCGCCGGGCGTCACGCTCCTCGGCGCCGGCGACGTGCTCAGCAACGACCAGGTGCTGCGCGCCGACAACGCCGCGGTCGCGCTGCGGCTGCTCGGCCAGCACGACCGGTTGGTCTGGTACGTCCCCTCGCTCGACGACCTGGTCGGCGACGACGGGGTCAGCCTCACGACGCTGCTCCCCCGCGGGCTGCGGCCCGGGCTGTGGATCGGCGCGCTCGCCGTGCTCGCGCTGCTGCTCTGGCGGGCGCGCCGGCTCGGGCCGCTCGCCACCGAGCCGCTGCCGGTCGTCGTGAAGGCGATCGAGACCACGCGCAGCCGGGGCCGGCTCTACCGCAGGTCCGGCGACCGCGGCCACGCGGCGGCCCACCTGCGCTCCGCCGCCCGGACCCGTGCCGCCGACCGGCTGGGGCTCGGCGCCCGGCCCGACCCCGACGCGCTGGTGCGCGACCTGGCTCGCCACACAGGCCGCTCGGTGGAGGAGATCGACCACCTGCTCGGCCCGCACGCCCCCACCCCCGCCACCGACCACGACCTGATCGCCCTGGCCGGCCACCTGGCCGAGCTCGACAGAGAGGTACGCCGCACATGACCGAGACTCCCCCGGGCGACCACGCCCGCGAGCGGCTGGCCGCCGTACGCACCGAGGTCGCGAAGGCCGTCGTCGGACAGGACGCCGCCGTCTCCGGCCTGCTCGTCGCGCTGCTCTGCGGCGGGCACGTGCTGATGGAGGGCGTGCCCGGTGTGGCCAAGACGCTGCTGGTGCGCACCCTCGCCGGCGCGCTGTCGGTGGACACCCGCCGGGTGCAGTTCACCCCCGACCTGATGCCCGGCGACATCACCGGCTCGATGGTGATCGACAGCCGGCAGGGCGAGCTCAGCTTCCGCGAGGGCCCGCTGTTCACCAACCTGCTGCTGGCCGACGAGATCAACCGGACCCCGCCCAAGACCCAGTCCGCCCTGCTCGAGGCGATGGAGGAGGGCCAGGTGTCGGTCGACGGCGTCTCGCGCCCGCTCCCCCGGCCGTTCCTCGTGGCGGCCACACAGAACCCCGTCGAGTACGAAGGCACCTACCCGCTCCCCGAGGCGCAGCTCGACCGCTTCCTGCTGAAGGTGGTGCTGCCGATCCCCGACCGCACCGCCGAGATGGAGATCCTGCGACGGCACGCCGCCGGCTTCGACCCCCGGGACGTCGCCGGGGCCGGCGTGACCCCGGTCGCGGGTGCGGCCGACATCGCGGCCGGGCGCGAGGCCGTCGGACGCGTCCAGGTCAGCCCGGACGTCGCCGGCTACATCGTCGACATCGCCCGAGCGACCCGGGAGTCCCCGTCACTGAGCCTCGGCGTCAGCCCGCGCGGCGCGACCGCGCTGCTGCGCTCGGCGCGCGCCTGGGCGTGGCTGACCGGCCGCGATTTCGTGACGCCGGACGACGTCAAGGCCCTCGCCCACGCCACGCTCGTGCACCGGCTCGGGCTGCGGCCCGAGGCCGAGCTCGAGGGCGTGGACGTCGCGCAGGTGCTCGCCTCCGCCCTGGGGTCGGTGCCGGTCCCCCGATGACTCACCCCAGACGAATGCTCGCTTCGCTCCGCTTCGACCGGGGACCCCGAAACCCATGACGATCTCCGGCCGCGTCCCTCTCCTGCTCCTGCTGGGGCTGGTGCCGGTCGTGCTGCGCCCGAGCATGGGCACCGTGTGGCTGTGGGTGCTCGCGGTCGGGCTCCTCGTCCTGCTCGACGTCCTGCTCGCCCCCGCTCCCGCCCGGCTGGCGCTCGAGCGACCGCCGGTCGGCACCGTGCGCCAGGGCCAGCCCACCGAGACCCGGCTGCTCGCCACCAACACGTCGACCCGTCGTCTCCGCGGGCTCCTCCGGGACGCGTGGCAGCCGAGCGCCGGCGCCACCGGCAACCGGCACCGGATCGCGCTCGGCCCGGGCGAGCGCGTCGTGCTGCGCACCCCTCTTCACCCCGTGCGCCGGGGCGACCTGAGGGCTGTGGGCGTCACCGTGCGGCTGCGCGGGCCGCTCGGCCTGGCCGCACGGCAGCGGACCCGGGTCATCGAGGGCGCGGTCCGCTCGCTCCCGCCGTTCGACTCACGCAAGCACCTGCCGAGCAGGCTGGCCCGGCTCCGCGACCTCGACGGCCGGGCCGCGGTGCGGATCCGGGGGGCCGGCACGGAGTTCGACTCGCTGCGCGAGTACGTGCGCGGCGACGACGTCCGGTCGATCGACTGGCGGGCCAGCGCGCGCAACCGCAACGTCGTCGTCCGCACCTGGCAGCCGGAGCGCGACCGCCGGGTGGTGCTCGTGCTGGACACCTCGCGCACGTCGGCCGGCCGGGTCGGCGACGTGCCCCGCCTCGACTCCGCCATGGACGCCGCCCTGCTGCTGGCCGCGCTCGCCGCCCGGGCCGGTGACCGGATCGACTTCGTCGCCGGCGACCGCCGGGTCCGCAGCCGGCTGCGGTCCGCCGGGGCACGCGACGTCGCCGCCAACCTGCAGGACGCGATGGCCGACCTGGAGCCGGTGATCGCCGAGGCCGACTGGTCGTCGCTCGCCGGCGCGGTGACCGGGTTCGGCCGCCAGCGCGCGCTGGTCGTGCTGCTCACACCGCTGGAGCCGTCCGCGGTCGAGGAGGGCCTGCTGCCCGTGCTGCCGGTGCTCACCACGCACCACCGGGTGGTGCTCGCGTCGGTGCGCGACCCCGCCCTCGAGGAGCTCGCCGCCCGTCACGACACGCTCGACGAGGTGTACGACGCCGCCGCGGCCGAGCAGGTCATCGCCCGGCGCCGGCACACCGCCGGCCTGCTGCGCACGCTCGGCGTCGACGTGCTCGACACCGACGCGGAGCGGCTGCCGCCCGCGCTGGCCGACCACTACCTGGGGCTCAAGGCGCGCGGGCTTCTCTAGGAACCGGAGGTCGAGGGAGCGCGAAGTCCTGTCCGGAGACCCCGGAAACCGCCGCGCGCACGTCGGCTGCGGGGGTTTCGAGACGGTTGCTGCGCAACCTCCTCAACCACCGGCCTCCACGGTTGCTGCGCAACCTCCTCGACCACCGGTCACGCCTGCGTCGCGACCCGGTCCTCGAGCAGCGCCGCGTCGATGTCGCCGGTCTGACCGCGGTGGTACGCCGCGCGGCCGAGCACGAAGACGTAGGCGAGGAAGACCGCCTCGGCGAGGATCCCGATGCCGACCCGCGCCCAGGTCGGCAGGCCGGACGGCGTCACGAACGCCTCGATCATGCCGCTGCAGAAGAGCACCGCGACCAGGCCGAGCGCGACCGTGCCGGCGGTGCGCCCCTCACGGGCGAGGGACTGGGCCCGGGTGAGCTCACCCGGCTCGACCCAGGACCAGAAGAGCTTGAGCCCGACCCCGCCGGCCACGAAGACCGCCGTCAGCTCGAGGATGCCGTGCGGGAGCAGGAGTCCCCAGAAGTGGGCGCCGTGGTCGTGGCGGATCATGATCGAGCCGATGATCGCGAGGTTCGCGATGTTCTGGAACAGCAGGTAGACCACCGGGAAGCCGAGCACCCCGAGCGCCAGGCACAGCGCGGTCACCCATGCGTTGTTGACCCAGACCTGGGCGGCGAAGTGGCTCGCGGCGTACGCGCTGTAGTAGTCCTCGAAGTCGTGGTTGACGAGCTGGTCGACCTCGGCGGGCGACAGCAGGCTCTGCTCGACGTTCGGGTGGTCGAGGAGCCACAGGATCATCACCGCGGTGACGGCGACGTTGGCCACCAGGGTGCCGATCCACCACCACCGCAGCCGGTACAGCGCAGCCGGGAAGCGCTCGACGAAGAACAGCCGGACGCCGTTCCAGGTGCCGGTCCGCGTGCCGGCCGCGCGGTTGCGGGCCCGCGACAGCAGCGACGACAGGTGCGCGATGAGTGAGGCGTCCGGCGCCGAGGTGCGCACGACCGACAGATGGGTGGCGACCTGCTGGTAACGCTCGACAAGCTCGTCGGACTCAGCCCCGGAGAGCCGGCGCTGGCGGGTCAGCTGCTCGAGGCGCTGCCACTCCGTCGCGTGCGCGGCGACGTACGCGTCCAGGTCCACGCGATCAGCCTAGGCTCCCGGGCGCTCCTAGACTGACCGCGATGGCAGCCCCGGAGTTCGCGACGCTCACCACCGACGACCTCGTCACCGGCGAGGCGGTCGCGCTCGACCTGCCGCCCGCCAGCCTCGGCTCCCGGATCGCGTCCGGCGCGATCGACGTGACCATCACGTTCCTGCTGCTGATCGGGCTGGTCATCGCGTTCGTCATCGCGGCCGCGCAGACCGACCTGGCGCTGGTCCAGGTGGCGATGCTGGCGGCGATCATCGGCTCGCTGCTGGTCTTCCCGACCGCGATCGAGACGCTGACCCGGGGCCGGTCGATCGGCAAGATGATGTTCGGCCTGCGCACGGTCCGCGACGACGCCGGCCCCATCTCCTTCCAGCACGCCTTCGTGCGCGCCCTGGTCGGCATCGTCGAGATCTACGTGTTCTTCGGCAGCCCCGCCTTCTTCTCGGCGCTGCTGAGCTCGCGCGGCAAGCGGCTCGGTGACTACGCCGCCGGCACGTACGTCGTGCGCGAGCGGGTCCGACTCAAGCTCGCACCCCCGGCCGCGATGCCCCCCGAGCTGGCGCGCTGGGCGGCCGGCGCCGACATCGCGTCGCTGCCGACCGGCCTGGCGCTCGCCGTACGCCAGTTCCTCGGCCGACTGCCCCAGATCGACCCGGCCTCCCGCGCCACCATCGGCGCGCGCCTCGCCACCCAGGTCAGCGAGCACGTCGCGCCCCCGCCGCCGCCGGGCACGCCACCCGAGGCCTACCTCGCGGCTGTCATCGCGTCCCGCCGCGAGCGGGACACCGCCCGACTGAACCGCGAGGCCGAGCTCCGCCGACGCCTGACGAAAGGCTGAGACCATGGGGCATGACCGACGCGACCTCCCTGTGGGACTTCGACGACCCGGCCGGCTCCGAGCGGCGGTTCCGCGACGCGGCCGACATCGCCGAGGGCGCCGACCGGCTGGTGCTGCTGACCCAGGTGGCCCGGGCGCTCGGCCTCCAGGAGAGGTACGACGAGGGGCATGCGCTGCTCGATGACCTCACCCTCAACGACGACGAGGTGGCCGCCCGGGTCTCGCTCGAGCGTGGCCGGCTGCTCCGCTCGGCCGGCGACCCGGAGGCGGCCCGGCCGCACTTCGACGCCGCGGAGCGGTCCGCGGCCGAGGCCGGGCTCGACGTCCTCCGCATCGACGCGATCCACATGCAGGCGCTGGTCGCCGACCCCGCCGACCGGCTGGCGGTCAACGAGCGGGCACTGGAGATCGTCGCCCAGTCCGGTGACCCCGCCGCCCGCAACTGGGACGCCTCGCTGCTGAACAACATCGCCCTGGTGCACGCCGACGCCGGCGACTTCACGACCGCGCTCGCGGTCTTCGAGCAGGCGCTCGCCGCCCGCGAGCGCCAGGGTGACCCCGTGGGCATCCGGGTCGCCCGGTGGATGGTCGCGTGGGCGCTGCGCAACCTCGGCCACCACGCCGACGCGCTCACCATGCAGCGCGAGATCAAGGCCGAGCTCGACGCCGAGGGCCGCACCGACCCGTTCGTCGACGAGGAGCTCGAGCTCCTGACCCGATGACCCGCCCGCCACCGGGCGGTACCGGAGCCCGACCGGTCTAGACCGAAGGGGACGGTCCGAGATCGCACCGATGGCCGCGCGGGCTGCGGAGCCGGGGTCTTCGCCACCCGTACCGACCGGCATCGCCGGGACCTGGGCGGCCAGGTCGACGTCCTCCGGGGTCCTGGAGATCGTCCGGCCCGACCCCACCGGGCGAACCGAACGTCCCGAAGTGGGAGCGTTCCCATTGAAATGTGACGTGTGTTACAGAAACGTTATTGGCCATCCTTGACGTGCCGCCGCGTAAACGTTTGCATCGTCCAGGACGGAGCGGGTTTCGGGCACGCGGACCCTGGATGGACCTGCTGACAACCCAGAGAGGAAGCACGCATGCGATCACGCAACACGCGCCGGGGGGTGGCCTTCGCTGCCGCCCTCGCGAGCACGGGGCTCATCCTCGCCGGATGCGCGAGCAGCGACAGCGGCGGAGGCGAAGCCGTCAGTGGGACCTGGCCCGGCGAAGGCAAGGCCGAGTGCGAGGGGCTCAGCCAGCTCGCCGACTTCGGCGACCTGAGCGGCAAGTCCATCTCGGTCTACACCTCGATCGTTGCGCCCGAGGACAAGCCGCACATCGACTCGTGGAAGCTCTTCACGACGTGCACGGGCGCCACCCCGAAGTACGAAGGCTCCAAGGAGTTCGAGGCGCAGCTGCAGGTGCGCGTCCAGGCCGGCAACCCGCCCGACATCGCCTACGTGCCCCAGCCCGGTCTCCTGCAGACCCTGGTCGGCAGCGGCAAGGTCGTGGAGGCGCCCTCCCAGGTGTCGGACAACGCCGACAAGTGGTTCGGTGAGGACTGGAAGTCCTACGGCAGCGTCGACGGCACGTTCTACGCCGCCCCGCTGGGCGCCAACGTGAAGTCGTTCGTCTGGTACTCCCCCAAGATGTTCGCCGACAAGGGCTGGGACATCCCGAAGACGTGGGACGACATGCTCGCCTTGTCCGACAAGATCGCCGCCAGCGGCATGAAGCCGTGGTGCGCGGGCATCGAGTCCGGCGAGGCGACCGGCTGGCCGGCCACCGACTGGCTCGAGGACGTGCTGCTGCGCTCCGCGGGCCCGGACGTCTACGACCAGTGGGTCTCGCACGAGATCCCGTTCAACGACCCGGCGGTCGCCACGGCGCTCGACGACGTCGGCGGCATCCTGAAGAACGACAAGTACGTCAACGGCGGCATCGGCGACGTCTCCTCGATCGCCACGACGGCGTTCCAGGACGGCGGCCTGCCGATCCTCAAGGGCGACTGCGCGATGCACCGGCAGGCGTCGTTCTACGCGGCGAACTGGCCGGAGGGCACGGACGTCTCCGAGAACGGCGACGTCTTCGCGTTCTACCTCCCGCCGATGGGTGAGGAGTTCGGCAACCCGGTCCTCGGCGGTGGCGAGTTCGTGGCCGCCTTCTCCGACCGTCCCGAGGTGCAGGCCTTCCAGACCTACCTGTCCACCGACGTGTGGGCCAACGAGAAGGCCAAGGCCTCCCCGGCCGGCGGCTGGGTCAGCGCCAACAAGGGTCTCGACATCGCCAACCTGGCCAGCCCGATCGACCAGCTGTCCGGCGAGATCCTGCAGGACCCCGACGCGGTCTTCCGCTTCGACGGCTCGGACATGATGCCGGGCGAGGTCGGTGCGGGCTCCTTCTGGAAGGAGATGACCAACTGGATCACCGGCGAGAGCACCCAGGACGCGCTCGACAACATCGAGTCGTCCTGGCCGTCGTGACCGACGCGTGACCACGGCCGGGTCGCGGACGCCACGGCGTCCGCGGCCCGGCCCCCGTCGTACCACCATCCGGATCCACCTGGCCGACGAGCCGCCGCTCCTCGGCCCGAGCTGTCGGGAGAACCTGTATGTCGACAGGTGAGAAGTTCATCCAGATGTTCATCGCGATCGCGGTCTTCTTCGCCGTGATCGCGGTGATCCTCCTCGCAACCCAACGCATGCGCAGCCGCACCGGCGAGCTGGCCCAGGCCGCAGCCTTTGTGCTCCCCGCCGTCATCCTGATCGGGGTCGGCCTGCTCTACCCGGCTGTGACGAGCATGTATCAGTCGCTCTTCGACAAGACCGGCGAGGGCTTCGTCGGCCTGGACAACTACCAGACCATCTTCACCGACTCCGAGCAGCTGCTCGTGCTCCGTAACACCGCCGCCTGGGTGATCCTGGTTCCGATCGTCTCGACGGCGATCGGCCTGATCTACGCCGTCCTGATCGACAGGTCCCGGTTCGAGAAGTTCGCCAAGGCGCTGATCTTCTTGCCGATGGCGATCTCGCTGGTCGGTGCCTCCATCATCTGGAAGTTCGTCTACGACTACCGCGACCCCACCCAGGACCAGATCGGCGTCGCGAACGCCGTCCTCAAGGGACTCGGCCTCGACACCTACAAGTTCCTGCTCAACGACCCGTGGAACACGCTCTTCCTCATCATCATCCTGATCTGGGTCCAGGTCGGTTTCGCGATGACGATCCTGTCGGCCTCGATCAAGGCGATCCCCGACGACATGATCGAGGCGTCACGTCTCGACGGCGCCACCGGCCTGCAGCAGTTCCGGTTCATCACCGTGCCGAGCATCCGGCCCTCGCTGATCGTCGTGGTCACCACGATCAGCATCACGACGCTCAAGGCGTTCGACATCGTGCGCACCACGACCGGTGGCAACTTCGACACCAGCGTGCTGGCCTACCAGTTCTACACGGAGTACTTCCGCTCCTACAACCAGGGCCTGGCGACCGCGATCGCGGTGCTGATCTTCATCCTGGTGATGCCGATCGTGATCTACAACGTCCGTCAGATGCGCAAGCTGGAGGCCCGATGACCACCGTCAAGCCCGACCTCGGCGCCGCCGAGGCGGACGCTCCGGGACCCGAGCCGGTCTCGACGAGCGCGCACCAGGCGCTGAGCTCCCCGTGGGCCTCGATGGCCGCCGTCGTGATCGCCGTCCTGTGGACGATCCCGACGCTGGGTCTGCTGATCACGTCGTTCCGGCCCGAGTCCGACATCACCTCCAGCGGCTGGTGGAACATCTTCACCAACCCGTCGTTCACCATGTCGAACTACGACCAGGTGCTGCACGGCAGCGACACCAAGCTCACGACGTACTTCGTGAACTCGATCGTGATCACCCTCCCGGCGGTGGTCATCCCGATCTGCATCGCGACGCTGGCGGCCTATGCGTTCGTCTGGATGAAGTTCCCGGGACGTGACCTGCTGTTCGTCGCGATCTTCGCGCTGCAGATCGTGCCGATCCAGGTCACCCTGATCCCGCTGCTCAAGCTCTACGTGCATCCGCCCCTCAACCTGATGCCGCTGGCTGGTCCGGACGCCCCGGGCGGGGGCTTCTACACGCTCTGGCTGTCGCACACGATCTTCGCGCTGCCCCTGGCGATCTACCTGCTGCACAACTTCATGAGCCAGATCCCCGGCGAGCTGATCGAGTCGGCGCGGGTGGACGGCGCCGGGCACGTGCAGATCTTCACCCGGATCATGCTGCCGCTGATGGCCCCGGCGATCGCGGCGTTCGGCATCCTGCAGTTCCTCTGGGTGTGGAACGACCTGCTCGTCGCCATCACCTTCGGCAGCCCGACCACGTTCCCGCTGACCGCTCGGCTCGCCGAGCTGTCCGGCACCCGCGGCAACGACTGGTTCCTGCTGTCCGCAGGCGCCTTCGTGGCCCTGGTGGTCCCGCTCATCGTCTTCTTGTCGCTGCAGCGCTACTTCGTGCGCGGGCTGCTCGCCGGAAGCGTGAAGGGCTAGGGCTGGAGCGTGGAGACAGCCACCCCGGACTCGGACGCGATGTGTCCGGCCAGCCACCCGTAGGACGCCTTCGGCGTGCGGGTCTGGTCGGACGGATCGACGTGGACGATGCCGAAGGTCTTGGTGTAGCCCTCCGCCCACTCGAAGTTGTCGAGGAGCGTCCACACGACGTAGGCCCGGACGTCCGCGCCGGCGGTGCGAGCGGCCTGGGTGGCGGCGATGTGGTCACGCAGGTAGCCGATCCGGTCCTGGTCGTCGACGACGCCGTCGACCAGGTCCTGGTCGGGGTAGGCCGCGCCGTTCTCGGTGACGACGAGGGGCAGGCCGGTGCGCCGATGGGTGTCGACCAGCAGCTCCTCGAGCCCCGAGGCGTCGACCTCCCAGCCGATGTCGGTGCGGGGCTCGCGGACCACGAACGACACCGGGGTCACGCCCGGGTAGGCCGCCACCTCGGGGTGGGTCTCGAGGTCCGGGTCGGCGAGCGTGGGCCGGAACGGCGTGTAGTAGTTGACGCCGAGCCAGTCGGCGGAGCCCTGCACCAGCGCCAGGTCACCGTCGCGGACCAGCTCGGGGTCGGCCAGCTCGGGCGCGACGCGCAGCAGCCCGTCGTCGTACGCCCCGTCGACGAGCGGGTCGAGCCAGATCCGGTTGCGCACGGCGTCGAGCTCGTCGGCGGCACCCACGGCCTCCGGGTTCTCCGGCCAGAACGGCGCCAGGTTGTGCACGATGCCGACGTCGGTCGCACCGGCTGCATGGAGGCGGGCGGCGGCCAGCCCGTGGGCGAGGTTGAGGTGGTGGGCGGCCCGATGCCCCGCGCCGCCCTCCGTGCGGCCGGGGGCGTGGATGCCCGCGGAGTAACCGAGGTAGGCGGCGCACCACGGCTCGTTGTGGGTGGCCCACACCCGCAGCCGGTCGCCGAGGCGGTCGTGGACGACCATGGCGTAGTCGGCGAAGGCCTCGGCGGTGCTGCGCTCGAGCCAGCCGCCGCGGTCCTCGAGAGCCTGCGGGAGGTCCCAGTGGTAGAGCGTTCCCATCGGCCGTACGCCGCGCGCCAGCGCCGCGTCGACCAGGCGGTCGTAGTAGTCCAGCCCCCGGGTCTCGACCCGGCCGGTGCCCGCGGGCAGGATCCGCGGCCAGGCGACCGAGAAGCGGTACCAGCCCGCCCCGACGTTGCGGACCAGGTCGAGATCCTCCTCGTAGCGGTGGTAGGAGTCGCAGGCCACGGACCCGTCGAGGCCGTCGCGGATGGCCCCGGGCCGGCGGGAGAAGGTGTCCCAGACGGACTCGCCCCGACCGTCCTCGGTGGTCGCGCCCTCGATCTGGTAGGCCGCGGTCGCGACGCCGTACGCCAAGGTGGACCCGTCGGGAAGGTGCGTGCTCATGCGGCCCACCGTAGTACGTCGGAGACCGGAGTGGGAGCGCTCCCGCTGTGACCGGGATCAAGGACGTCGCGCGCGAGGTGGAGATGTCGACCGCCACGGTCTCCCGGGCGCTGCGCAACCTCCCCGGCGTCTCCGAGGAGACCCGCGCCCGCGTGCGGGAGACCGCCCGTCGGCTCGGCTACGTCCCCTCCCCCAGCGCCGCCGGACTGGCGACCGGGCAGACCCGGACGGTCGCGGTCGTGGTCCCCTTCGTCACCCAGTGGTTCTTCGCCGCGGTCGTGCAGGGAGCCGAGGAGGTGCTCCGCGAGCGCGGCTACGACCTGCTCCTCTACAACCTCGCCGGCGACGCCTCGGCGCGACACCGGGTCTTCGAGACCAACCTGCTGACCAAGCGGGTCGACGCCGTCCTCGTGCTCAGCCTGAAGCCGAGCCCCGACGAGCTCAGCCGGCTGGTGCGCCTCGACCGACCGGTGACGATCGTCGGCGCCGACCTCCCGGGCTGGGCCACGGTGCGCATCGACGACGAGCTCGCCGCCCGGACCGCGATGCGCCACCTGCTGGACCTCGGCCACCGCCGGATCGGGTACGTCGGCGGCACCACCGAGGGGGTGCTCGACTTCACCGCTCCGACCGCGCGGCTCGCCGGCTACCGCGGCTCCCTCACCGCCGCGGGGGTCGACCGCGAGCCCGCCCTCGAGGTCGACGGGGGCTTCACGATGACCGGCGGCATGCGGGCGGCCCGCGAGCTCCTCGACCGGCCGGACCGGCCGACGGCGGTCTTCGCGGCCTCCGACGAGATGGCGATCGGCATGCTCCGGGTCGCGCGCGAGCTGGGTCTGCGGGTGCCCGAGGACCTGTCCGTGATCGGCATCGACGACCACGAGATGGCCGACTTCTTCGACCTGACGACGGTCGCCCAGCCCGTCCACGAGCAGGGCCGGGTCGCCGCCCAGCAGGTGCTCGCCGCGATGCGCAACGACGACTGGGAGCCGCAGCAGGTGGTGCTGCCGACCGAGCTCGTCGTGCGCCGCACCACCGCCGCGCCCGCTAGCGGCGGCGGTACGCCAGGTCGGTGATCGCGCGGCCGACGGCCAGGCCCTTGCGCTCGAACTTCGTCACGGGCCGCTCGGCCCAGCGCTCGACGACGCCGCCGACGAGGCGCGGCTCGGCGTCCAGCACCTCGAGCATCCGGTCGGCGTAGCCGGCCCAGTCGGTGGCCAGCCGCCACTCGGACCCCGGGGCCAGCCGGCTCGCGGCCAGCGCAGCGAAGCCCGGCGTGATCAGTCGGCGCTTGTGGTGCTTCTTCTTGTGCCACGGGTCGGGGAAGAACGTCCACAGCGCCGCCAGGGAGTCCGGCGCGACCAGGTGCTCGATCGACCAGACGGCGTCGACGCTCAGCAGGCGCACGTTGTCCAGCGCTGCCGCACCGACCCGGCCCAGGGTCTCGGCCACCCCGGGGCGCCAGACCTCGAAGGCGACGACGTCGTGGTCCGGACGTGCCGCCGCGAGGGCGACCGTCGACTCGCCGATCCCGGAGCCGATCTCCACGATCAGCGGCGCCGCGCGCCCGAAGCAGCCCGCGAGGGAGAAGCCCGGGTCGTCGACCGCCTCGTCCGGCACCCACCAGCGGTCGGCGTACGCGTCCCAGGCCTGCTGCTGGCGCGGGGTGAACCGGCTGCCGCGACGCGCATAGGTCAGCACCTCGCGCATCCGGTGGCCGTCCTCGGTGACCTTGTGGTGCGGCCTCGCCGGGCGCACCCCGTCGTCGCGATGATCGGTCATGCCCCCATCCTCTCTGGCGGTCCCGCCCCCGGGGCTCCCGCCCCTGGCGGGATCTGTCGGGCCGGCGGCGGCGAACCTCGCGTCGAGGTACGGCCGGCCACCCACACGGAGCTCGCCTCGCCGGTTAGATTGACCGCGTGATCGACCGCACCCGTCTGGCCGGCCTCCGCGTCATCGAGGAGGAGCGCTTCGTCGCCCTCCACCCCCGCTCCGGCGCTCTGGCGGAGCAGGCCCGCGGGCCGCTGCTCGCCGGCGTACCGATGCGTGGATGACCCGGTGGCCCGGTCGCTTCCCGCTCTTCTTCGAGACGGCCGCGGGCGCGCGGCTGACCGACGTCGACGGGGTGGAGTACGTCGACCTCTGCCTCGGCGACACCGGTGCGATGACCGGGCACGCCCTGCCCCAGGTGGCCGACGCGATCGCGGCGCGGGCGCGGACCGGGATCACCACCATGTTGCCGTCCGCGGACGCGGTCTGGGTCGGCGAGGAGCTCGCCCGCCGCTTCGGCCTGCCGTCGTGGCAGCTGGCGATGTCGGCGACCGACGCGAACCGGTTCGTGCTCCGGTTCGCCCGCTACCTCACCGGCCGGCCGCGGGTCGCGGTGATGGACTGGTGCTACCACGGCACCGTCGACGAGACGCTCGCCGTCCTCGACGGTGACGAGGTGGTCGCGCGGCCGGGGGCGCTCGGCCCCCAGGTCGACGTCGCCGAGACGACCGCCGTGGTGCCGTTCAACGACATCGACGCACTCGACCGGCGGCTGGCCCGGGGTGACGTCGCCTGCCTGCTGATGGAGCCGGCGCTGACCAACATCGGCATCGTGCTGCCCGACGACGGCTACCTCGCCGCGGTCCGTGAGGTGACCCGCCGCCACGACGTCCTGCTCGTCATCGACGAGACCCACACCCTGTGCGCCGGACCCGGCGGCTGCACCGCGGCCTGGGGCCTCGACCCCGACCTCGTCGTGGTCGGCAAGCCGATCGGCGGCGGGGTCCCCTGCGCGGCGTACGGCATGAGCACGGCGGTGGCCGAGCGGCTGACCGGGCCGATGGTCGGCCACGAGATCGACGTCGCGGGCGTGGGCGGCACGCTCACCGCCAACGCGCTCGCGACCGCGGCGATCCGTGCCACCTTGTCCACCTGCCTGCGCGACGAGGACTTCGCGGTCGCCGTACCGCTCGCCGAGCGCTTCACCGAGGGCGTCGCCGGGGTGATCGCCGCCCACGGCCTGCCCTGGCACGTGCAGCGGCTGGGCTGTCGCGCCGAGTACTGGTTCTGCCCGCCCCCGCGTGACGGGGCTGCAGCGGCCGCCGCCGTGGACGACGAGCTCGAGGGGTTCTTGCACCTGTGGTGCCTCAACCGGGGGGTGCTGCTCACGCCCTTCCACAACATGGCGCTCTTCAGCCCGCACCACACGCCCGCCGACGTCGACCGGCACACCGAGGTCTTCGGCGACGCGGTCGCCGCGCTGCTCGCCTGACCGGCGAGTGCCTGACACAGCAAAGGACCCCCGAGCCTGACGGCTCGGGGGTCCTTCGTGTGGATCAGACGATCACTTGGTGATCTTCGTGACCCGCCCGGCGCCGACGGTGCGGCCACCCTCGCGGATCGCGAAACGCAGGCCCTCGTCCATGGCGATGGGCTGGATCAGCTCAACGGCCATCTCCGTGTTGTCGCCGGGCATGACCATCTCGGTGCCCTCGGGGAGGGTCACGACGCCGGTCACGTCCGTCGTACGGAAGTAGAACTGCGGGCGGTAGTTGTTGAAGAACGGCGTGTGACGGCCGCCCTCCTCCTTCGAGAGGATGTAGACCGAGGCCTCGAAGTTGGTGTGCGGGGTCGTGGTGCCCGGCTTGATGACGACCATGCCGCGCTCGATGTCCTCGCGCTTGGTGCCACGGAGGAGCAGACCGACGTTCTCGCCCGCCTGGCCCTCGTCGAGCAGCTTGCGGAACATCTCGACGCCGGTGACCGTCGACTTCTGCGCCTTCTCGCGGATGCCGATGATCTCGACCTCCTCGTTCACCTTGACGATGCCGCGCTCGATGCGACCGGTGATGACGGTGCCGCGACCGGTGATCGTGAAGACGTCCTCGACGGGCATGAGGAACGGCTTCTCGGTCTCACGGGCCGGGGTCGGGATGTAGTCGTCCACGGCCTTCATCAGCTCGAGGATCGACTCGCCCCACTTGGCGTCGCCCTGCAGCGCCGGGAAGGCAGCCACGCGGACGACCGGGATGTCGTCGCCGTCGAACTCGTACTCGGAGAGGAGCTCGCGCACCTCCATCTCGACGAGCTCGATGAGCTCCTCGTCGTCGACCATGTCGCACTTGTTGAGCGCCACGACCAGGGACGGCACGCCGACCTGGCGGGCGAGCAGCACGTGCTCACGCGTCTGCGGCATCGGGCCGTCGGTGGCGGCGACCACGAGGATCGCGCCGTCCATCTGGGCCGCGCCGGTGATCATGTTCTTGATGTAGTCGGCGTGACCGGGGCAGTCGACGTGCGCGTAGTGGCGCGACTCCGTCTGGTACTCGACGTGCGCGATCGAGATCGTGATGCCGCGCTGACGCTCCTCGGGAGCCTTGTCGATCTGGTCGAATGCCGAAGCCTCGTTGAGGTCCGGGTACGCGTCATGCAGCACCTTGGTGATCGCCGCGGTCAAGGTCGTCTTGCCGTGGTCGATGTGACCGATCGTGCCGATGTTGACGTGCGGCTTGGTCCGCTCGAACTTCGCCTTAGCCACTGGGGCTCCTCCTGTGTGGGTTGTTACTTGACTCGTACAAGTGTTGCTACCGAGGGTCCGGACGAACTACTCGCCGCGGACCTTCTTGATGATCTCGTCGGCGATGTTCGTGGGAACCTCGGCGTACGAGTCGAACTCCATCGAGTACGAAGCCTGACCGGAGGTCTTGGACCTCAGGTCGCCAACGTACCCGAACATCTCTGAGAGCGGCACAAGGGCGTTGATGACCATGTCACCGTGACGCTCCTCCTGTGCCTGGATCTGACCGCGACGGCTGTTGATGTCGCCGATGACGGTGCCGAGGAACGACTCGGGGGTCGTCACCTCGACCGCGAACATCGGCTCCAGCAGCACGGGCTTGGCCATGCGGGCGGCCTCCTTGAAGGCCTGGTTGCCGGCGATCTTGAACGCGAGCTCGGACGAGTCGACGTCGTGGTAGGCGCCGTCCTCGAGGCTGAACTTCACGTCGACCATCGGGTAGCCGGCGAGCACGCCGAACTCCATGGCGTCCTGGCCACCCTGGTCCACCGACGGGATGTACTCGCGCGGGACGCGACCACCGGAGACGTTGTTCTCGAACAGGTAGCCGGCACCGGTCCCGGTCTCGGGGTCGATGTTGGGGCCGAGCGAGATGACGACCTTCGCGAACTGACCAGAACCACCGGTCTGCTTCTTGTGCGTGTAGCTGTGGTTCTTGACCTCCTTGCGGACGGTCTCGCGGTAGGCGACCTGCGGCTTGCCGACGGTGGCCTCGACGCGGAACTCGCGCTTCATCCGGTCGACCAGGATCTCCAGGTGGAGCTCGCCCATGCCGGCGATGATCGTCTGGCCGGTCTCCTCGTCGGACTTGACCGTGAAGGTCGGGTCCTCGTCGGAGAGGCGCTGGATCGCGGTGCCCAGCTTCTCCTGGTCGCTCTTCGTCTTGGGCTCGATCGCGACCTCGATCACCGGGGCCGGGAACGTCATCGACTCGAGGATGACCGGGTGCTGCGGGTCGGACAGGGTGTGGCCCGTCTTGGTGTCCTTGAGGCCCATGACGGCCACGATCTGGCCGGCGCCGACCGACGCGATCTCCTCACGCTTGTTGGCGTGCATCTGGTAGACCTTGCCGATCCGCTCCTTGCGGCCGTTGACCGAGTTGACCACGGTCGAGCCGGCCTCGAGCTTGCCCGAGTAGACGCGGACGTAGATCAGCTTGCCGAGGTGCGGGTCCGTGGCGATCTTGTACGCCAGGCCCGAGAACGGCTCGTCGTCGGACGGGAGGCGCTTGATCTCCTCGTTCTCGTCCTTGACCGAGTGACCGATGATCGCGTCGATGTCGAGGGGCGAGGGGAGGTACTTCACGACGGCGTCGAGCAGGGGCTGGACGCCCTTGTTCTTGAACGCGGTGCCGCAGAGGACCGGGTTGAGCTTGTCGGCGAGGGTCGCGCGACGGATCGCGGCCTCGATCTCCTCGACGGTGAAGTCGCCCTCGTCGAGGAACTTCTCCATGATCTGGTCGTCGGCGTCCGCGAGGGTCTCGAGCAGCTTCTCGCGGTACTCCGCGGCCTGCTCGGCCATTTCGGCCGGGATCTCCTCGACCACGTAGTCCTCACCGATCGTGGTCTCGCCACGCCAGACGAGGGCACGCATGCCGACCAGGTCGACGACGCCGATGAAGTCGCCCTCGGCACCGATCGGCAGCTGCAGCACGAGCGGGGTGGAGTTGAGGCGCTCGACCATCATGTCGACGCAGCGGAAGAAGTCCGCGCCGGTGCGGTCCAGCTTGTTGACGAAGCACATCCGGGGGACGGAGTACTTGTTCGCCTGGCGCCACACGGTCATGGTCTGGGGCTCGACACCGGCGACACCGTCGAACACGGCGACGGCGCCGTCGAGGACGCGCAGCGAGCGCTCGACCTCGGCGGTGAAGTCCACATGCCCGGGGGTGTCGATGATGTTGATCTGGTGGTTCTTCCACCAGCAGGTCGTCGCGGCGGACGTGATCGTGATGCCGCGCTCCTGCTCCTGCTCCATCCAGTCCATCGTGGCCGCGCCCTCGTGGACCTCACCGATCTTGTAGGTGATGCCGGTGTAGAAGAGGATGCGCTCGGTGGTGGTGGTCTTGCCGGCGTCGATGTGCGCCATGATGCCGATGTTGCGGACCTTGTTGAGGTCCGTGGTGATGTCGACAGCCACTGTTGTCAGCGTTCCTTAGAAAGTCGGGTGCGGGTGTGGGCGGGAGCGCGGTCGCGCTCCCGCGCCGATCACCAGCGGTAGTGGGCGAAGGCCTTGTTGGACTCGGCCATCTTGTGCGTGTCCTCGCGCTTCTTCACCGCGGCACCGAGGCCGTTGGAGGCGTCGAGGATCTCGTTCATGAGGCGCTCGTGCATGGTCTTCTCGCGACGGTCGGCCGCGTAGCCGACCAGCCAGCGCAGCGCGAGCGTGGTGCCACGCGTGCCCTTGACCTCGATCGGGACCTGGTACGTCGCACCGCCGACACGGCGGGACTTGACCTCGATGGCCGGCTTGACGTTGTCGAGCGCACGCTTCAGCGTGACGACCGGGTCGGTGCCGGTCTTCTCGCGGCAGCCCTCGAGCGCGGTGTAGACGATGCGCTGCGCAACCTGCTTCTTGCCGTCCTGGAGCACCTTCGACACGAGCTGGGAGACCAGCTGCGACCCGTAGACCGGGTCGATGTCGATAGGCCGCTTCGGAGCGGGACCCTTGCGCGGCATATCAGCTCTTCTCCTTCTTGGCGCCGTAGCGGCTGCGAGCCTGCTTACGGTTCTTGACGCCCTGGGTGTCGAGGGTGCCGCGGATGATCTTGTAGCGGACACCGGGAAGGTCCTTCACCCGGCCGCCGCGGACGAGCACGATGGAGTGCTCCTGGAGGTTGTGACCGACGCCCGGGATGTAAGCGGTGACCTCGACGCCACTCGACAGGCGCACGCGGGCGACCTTGCGGAGAGCGGAGTTCGGCTTCTTCGGGGTGGTGGTGTAGACGCGGGTGCAGACACCGCGTCGCTGGGGCGAACCCTTCAGGGCAGGCGTCTTGTTCTTCGACACCTTGTCCTGGCGGCCCTTGCGGACCAACTGGTTAATCGTGGGCACCGGGTGGTTCCCCTTCGTGTGGCTCTCAGTGCGCGGCGCTCTGCCACGCACGATGGATCTGCTCTGTGTCCGGGTGGTGCAAGGTCAACCCTCGTCGCTTGCCCCCGAGGTCGGGCGTGTCGCCCTGGCTACGGTTCTCACCGTGATTTGCTGGTGCTCCCGGTGAGGGTGACGTGCGTGTCGGAGTCGGAGATCTGGTCCCCCGGCTGGGTCCGCGCACGCGCAACGGCCTGGTTGTCCCAGACACGAGGAAAAAGATTACCTGGGCGGTCTACCTCGGTCAAAACGCTGCGAACGCCGCCCCGGAGCCGCGCGTACACGGCCAGGGCCAAGAGTACGCCGCCGATGGTGAGCGCTCCCCCGATCACGAGGGTCCAGCGGGCGCCGAGGTGCTGGCCGATCCAGCCGATGATGGGCGACCCGATCGGCGTACCGCCCATCACGATCGTCATGTAGAGGGCCATCACCCGGCCCCGGATGGCCGGCGCCGACTCGAGCTGCATGGTGGCGTTGGCGGAGTTGAGCAGGGTCAGCGTGCAGAACCCGATGACCGGGCAGAAGATCGCGAAGGCGACGTACGACGGGAGCAGCCCCGCCACGATCTCGGCGACGCCGAAGCCGAGCGCGGCCAGCACCAGCAGCCGCAGCCGGACGTGGACCCGCCGGGCGGCCATCAGCGCGCCGGTCAGCGAGCCGACCGCCATCGCGGAGCCGAGCACGCCGTACTCGGTGGCGCCCTGGTGGAAGACCTCGGTGGCCATCAGCGCGGAGGTGATCTGGAAGTTCATGCCGAAGGTGCCCGCGAAGAACACCATGATCAGGATCAGGATCATCTTCGGCTGGCTGCGGACGTAGCGGACGCCCTCGATGAGCGCCCCGGGGGTGCGCCCTCGCAGGGCGGGGGTGTCGAGCAGCGCGAGATCCATCCGCTGGAGCTGCCAGATGACCGCGGCGTACGACACGGCGTTGACCAGGATCACCCAGCCGGTGGCGGTGGTGCCGCCGCCGAGGGCGCCGATCATCAGGCCGGCGACCGCCGGGCCGAGGATCCGGGCCGCGTTGAAGGCCGCGGAGTTGAGGCCGACCGCGTTGGTCAGGTCGTCCTGGCCGACCATCTCGGAGACGAAGGCCTGCCGGGCGGGGCCGTCGAAGGCCGCGCCGATGCCGAAGAGGAACGCGATCACGTAGACGTGCCAGGTCTGGGCGACGCCGGTGACGGCCAAGATGCCGAGGGCGAGCGAGGCCAGCGCCATCGTGGCCTGGGTGACCTGGAGGAGTCGCCGCTTCGGGAAGCGGTCGGCGATGACCCCGGCGTACGGCGAGAGCAGCAGGATCGGGAGGAACTGGAGCCCGGTGGTGATGCCGAGCTCGGTGCCGCTGTTGCCCGGGAGGTGGAGCACCAGCCAGTCCTGCGCGACCCGTTGCATCCAGGTGCCGGTGTTCGACACCACGCTGCCGGCGAGGTACAGCCGGTAGTTGGGGTTGCGGAGGGCGCGGAACGTGGGGCTCAAGGTGTGGTGATCAGTCCTTCTGGGCGAGGTCCTGGAGGATGGGCGCCGCCTTGCGGAGCACAGCGCGCTCCTCGGCGGTCAGGTCACGGAGCTTCTGGTTCAGCCAGGCGTCGCGTCGGTCGCGGTCGGCGAGGACGCGCTCGCGACCCCGGTCGGACAGCTCGACGACGACCTGGCGGCCGTCGGTCTCGTGCGGACGCCGTACGACGTCGCCGCTGCTCTCGAGGCAGTTGACCGTGCGGGTCATCGACGGCGGCCGCACGCGCTCCGACGCGGCGAGCTCGCCGATGGTCAGCGCGCCCCCGTTGCGGAACAGGCAGCCGAGCACGCCCATCTGGTTGATGCTCAGCTCGTTGTCGGGGTGCCGCTCGTTGGCGAGCCGGCGCCGCAGGCGCATGACACTCAGCCGGAGCTCGGCAGCGAGCCCGGCGTCCGTCCTGACGACCTTCTCCACGGTGGGCATGTCGTTAGCATAACTCATTACCTGTGCTAAGCATTCCTGGCTTGACGCTGTCTCAGGTGCCAGAACAAAGCACGCGACGGAGCCGAGTCGGCGCCAGTTTCCGGAGGAGCGCCAGCGGGGGAGGAAACTGGCGCCGACTCGGCGAGCCAGGTGGGGTCCGCCGGCGACCTGCGGGCAGTGACCGACGCGGGTTTGCCTGTACCTCCACCCGCTCCGAGGAAACTGGCGCCGACTCGGCGAGCCAGGTGGGGAAACTGGCGCCGACTCGGCGCTCAGGTGAGCCAGTGGGTGATGGGGTTGATGAAGAAGTACACGACGAACAGTGCGGCCACGATCCACATGAGGGGGTGGACGTCGGCGACCTTGCGGCGGACGATCTTGATGAACACGTAGCTGATGAAGCCGGCGCCGATGCCGACGGAGATCGAGTACGTGAACGGCATCAGCACGATCGTGAGGAACGCCGGGATGGCGATCTCGAGGTCGTCCCAGTCGATGCCCTTGACCTGCTGCATCATCAGGAAGCCGACCAGCACGAGGGCAGGGACGGCAGCCTCCGACGGGATGATCGCGACCAGCGGTGCGAGGAAGATCGCGAGCAGGAAGAGCACGCCGGTGACGACCGAGGCGAGGCCGGTGCGGGCGCCCTCGCCGACGCCGGAGGCCGACTCGATGTACGAGGTGTTCGACGAGACCCCCCCAGCACCGCCTGCCGCGGCGGCGATCGAGTCGACGACCAGGATCCGCCGCGTGTTCGGCGGCGTGCCGTCCTCCGACAGCAGACCGGCCTCCGCGCCGATCGCGGTCATCGTGCCCATGGTGTCGAAGAAGTCGGCCAGCATCAGCGTGAACACGAACAGCAGCACGGTGACGACCCCGGCGTTCTCGAAGGAGCCGAGCAGGCTGAACTCGCCGACGGTGCCGAAGTCCGGGGTGTCGAAGATCTTGTCGGGCCAGGCCGGCGTGGTGAGGCTCCACGCCTTCGGGTCGCCGATCGCCTCGACGATGATGGCGAGGACCGTGGTCGCGACGATCGAGATCAGGATGGCGCCCTTGACGCGGCGCACCCACAGTCCGATCACGAGCAGCAGGCCGAACGCGAAGACCAGCACCGGCCAGCCGGAGAGCTGACCGGTCTCGCCGAGCTGGACGGGCACGGTGGTCTGCGCGGCGTCCGGGATGCGGTGCACGAAGCCGGAGTCGACGAAGCCGATCAGCGCGATGAAGAGGCCGATGCCGACCGAGATCGCGACCTTGAGCGCGGCCGGGACGGCGTGGAAGACGGCTTGGCGGAAGCCGGTCAGCACGAGCCCGAGGATGATCAGGCCCTCGATGACGATCAGGCCCATGGCGTCCGCCCAGGTCATCTGGCTGGCGATCGAGAACGCGACGAACGCGTTCAACCCGAGTCCGGTGGCCAGCGCCAGCGGGTAGTTGGCGACGACCCCCATCAGGATCGTCATCACGCCGGCCACCAGAGCCGTGCCGGCCGCGATGACGGCGAGGTTGGACCCGTCGCCGGAACCGCCCCCGAGGTAGGCGCCGTTCTCGTCAGGCGCGAAGCCGAGGATCAACGGGTTCAGCACGATGATGTACGCCATCGTGAAGAAGGTGACGAGGCCTCCCCGAACCTCGGTGCCGACGGTCGAGCCACGCTCGCTGATCTTGAAATAACGGTCCAGGGTGGTCACGGCGGCCTAGCATTCCATGCCGCTCACCCGGTCGACTACCGTGAGGTCCGTGGAGCTCCGCGACGACCATCCGACGCAGCACGAGATCGGCAAACGCACCTTCGTCGTCGCCGACCTCGAGCCCATGGACGTCGACGGCGTCCGCACCGTCGAGGTGGGCACGGCGATCTGGCTGCTCGGCTTCATCGCACTGCTGCCGTTCTACGGCCGTCTCGAGGACTCCGGCAACGAGTGGTGGCTCTGGACCTGCCTGTCCGGCTTCGGGCTCGGGCTGTTCGGGCTCGAGTACTGCCGTCGGCGGCGCAAGGCGCGGCGAGAGCTCAGGGACGAGTCGGCGTAGGCGCGACTGCTCGACCTCGCGCGCCGGTCCTGGCGCCTAGAACGTCTCGATCTCGCTGGGCGTGAGGGTGTCGAACACCGGGTCGGGCACCGGCACCGGCTCGTGCTTCTTCGCGAGGCGGACCTCGGAGTGCGCACCGCAGCCGTGGTCGAACGAGACGATGCGGCCGTCGTCGTTGGCGTCGCCGTTGGCGCAGACGCCGAACATCTCGGAGAGCGGGCCCGCGATCCGGAGCAGGAAGCCGCACGTCGTGCAGTGGTCGGGAGCGGCGACCGCGATCGGGGCCTCCGGGCCGGAGTCGCCGTCGTACCACCGCTGGGCGGCGAGGTCGCGGCCCTCGAGCGAGAGCGTGCGCACCCGGCCCAGGCCGAGGTCCTTGGCGACCTGGCGGACCTGCGCCTTGTCGTCGGCGTCGAGCGGGTCGTCGCCGACGAGGTACGTCGGGACCAGGCGCGGGTCTTCGTCGTCGACGGGGAGGAGGTCGCCCGGCGACAGGTCGCCCGGCTTGATCCGCTCGCGGTAGGGCACCCACTCGGGCGCGACGATGGCCTCGTCGCCGGGGATCAGCACGATCTCGTCGACGGTGACGTACTTCTGGCGCGGCGCGCGGGTCACGGTGACGGACCAGCGCCACCCGACGTAGCCGGGGCGCTCGCAGGCGAACAGGTGGGTCACCAGCCGCTCGCCCTCGATGATGTGGCCGAGGTGCTCGCCGACGTCGGCGGCGTCGACCTCCTCGATGAGGGCGGCACGGGCGGCGTCCACCGCCGCCACGGTGGCGGAGTCGGGCTTGGGACGCACGGTCGTCATCACGTCGAAATCATGACCCATGGATGGTGGACCTGTCAGGTCGGGTCGTTCCGTGCCCGGTCGGCGGTGACCGGGCAGGATGGGCACATGACCCCGCCGCCCGACTCGTCGACCGACGAGCAGCGCTGGCGCGACCCCCATCCGGAGCCGACGCCGGCCGCCGGCAAGGGCGCCAAGATGGCGCGCGGCCTGGGCGCCACCGCCCGAGCAACCGGCCGGGCCGGTCGGGCCACGGTGCGGACGGCGCGGCGGGCAGCGGAGGCGCAGGGCGCAGGCAAGTCCGGGCTGTCCCGGCTGATCCAGATGCACGCGTTCAACACCGCCGGCGACGCGGCGGTCGCCATCTCGCTGGCCGGCACCTTGTTCTTCCAGGTGCCCTCGGGCGAGGCGCGCGGGCAGGTCGCCCTCTTCCTGGGCCTCACGATGCTCCCCTTCGCGATCGTCGCGCCGCTGATCGGCCCGTTCCTCGACCGGTTCGCCCACGGCCGGCGCTGGGCCATCGGCGGCACCATGGCGATCCGCGCGTTCCTCTGCTGGGTGCTGGCGGGCGCGGTCGTCACCGAGTCGGTCTGGCTCTTCCCGGCCGCGCTCGGGGTGCTCGTCTCCTCGAAGGCGTACGGCGTGACGCGCGCCGCCGCCGTACCCCGCCTGCTCCCGGAGGACTTCACCCTCGTCCGGGCGAACGGGCGCGTGTCGATGTCCGGCATCGTCGGTGTCTGCATCTCCTCGCCGATCGCGGCGGGGGCGGCGCTGATCGGGCCCGAGTGGTGCCTGCGCTACGCGTTCCTGCTGTTCGTGGTCGCCACGGTCGCCGCGATCCGGCTGCCGGCGCGGGTCGACTCCAGCCAGGGCGAGGAGGAGCTGGTCCTGCGCGGCTCGACCGAGCCCGTGGCCAGGGGCCGCCGGCGCACCCGGATCCCCCCGGCGGTCGCCTTCGCGCTGCGCGCCAACTGCGGCCCGCGCTGGCTCTACGGCTTCCTGCTCATGTTCATGGCGTTCCTGCTGCGGGAGAACCCGATCGGCGACTGGAAGCCGGAGGTGCTGCTCGCGATCGTCGTCGGCGCTGCCGGAGCCGGCAACGTCCTCGGCGTCGTCACCGCCTCGATGGTGAAGCGGATCAACCCCTCGGTCACGGTGGCAGCCGTCCTGATCGCCGACGTCGTCGTCGCCCTGCTCGCGGCGATCTTCTACGGCGTGCTCGTGCTCGCGCTGCTCGGCCTGATGGCCGGGCTCGGCCAGGCGCTCGCGAAGTTCTCCCTCGACGCGACCATCCAGCGCGACATCCCCCACCGGGTGCAGGCGAGCGCCTTCGCGCGCAGCGACACCACGCTCCAGCTGGCGTGGGTGATCGGCGGCTTCGTCGGCATCGCGATGCCGCTCGACCCGCCCCGGCTGGGGCTGGGCGTGGCCGCCGCGGTGCTGGCTGCGTGGTCGGTCTTCGTGCTGCTCAACAACCCGAAGAGGGCACGCACACCAGCGTCGTAGGCGAGATCACCGGGTCTCGGCTACAGCTCCAGCTCGTCGGCCAAGGCACGCAGCAGCTTGGCGACCGGCTTGGCCGCCTTGGCGTCGGGGTGCCGGCCGTGGCGGTAGGCCTCGCCGATCCCGTCGAGCACGCGGATCAGGTCCTCGACGATCGGGGCCATGTCCTCGGGCTTGCGGCGCCGGGCGGCCGACTGGCTGCGGGCGACCGAGGCCGGCGCGTCGATGATGCGCACCTGGAGGGCCTGGTCGCCGCGGCGACCCTGCGCGATGCCGAACTCGACCTTCGTCCCGGCCTTCACGGTGGTGGTGCCTTCGGGCAGCGCCTCGGCGCGCACGTAGACGTCGGGGCCGCTCTCCTGCGACAGGAAGCCGAAGCCCTTCTCGGCGTCGTACCACTTCACCTTGCCAGTGGGCACGGGTCTGACCTCTTCCAGCTTGCTCCCGTGGCGACGTGCCCCGGCGACTGTCCAGTCTAGAGGGCCTCGTTCATCGAACCCGAACGGAATCCTCGGGCGTCCACCACCGCCGCGTCGAAGCCGGCCCGGCGCACGGCGTCGAGCAGCGCCGACTCGAGGTCGGGAGCCAGCGGCAGCAGGGCGGCGTCGATCTCGACGGAGGCGCGGTCCCCGAGGTCGCGGACCCGCAGGTTGAGCAGCCCGGCCCCGGCGAGGAGGTCGCGGGTCGCGGCCTCGGCGCGCTCGACGCGGCCCAGGCGGTACGGCGTGACCTCGATGCCGTAGGCCACCCGCGAGGACAGGCAGGCAGCCGCGGGCTTGTCCCAGGTCGGCAGGTCCCAGCGCCGCGACGCGGCCCGGATCTGGGCCTTGGTGAGCCCGGCGTCCCGAAGTGGCGTGATCGCCCCCCGCTCCGAGGCGGCCCGGATGCCGGGGCGGAAACCGGCGACGGCGTCGTCGGCGTTGGTGCCGGTCGCGACGTGCGCCAGGCCGCGCGCAGCCGCGATCGGCGCGAGCACGTCGATCAGCTCGGCCTTGCAGAAGTAGCAGCGGTCGGCGCCGTTGGCGCGGTAGCCCTCGCGCTCCATCTCGTTCGTCTCAGGGGTCAGCACCTCGACACCGAGGGACGCGGCGAAGTCGCGGGCCGGGTCGCGCTCGGCCTGCGGCAGGGAGTGGGAGTAGCCGGTCGCGGCGGCCACGCGGTCGGCGCCGAGGGCGCGCACCGCGGCCGCGAGCAGGAAGGCGCTGTCCGCTCCCCCGCTGTAGGCGACCAGCACCGAGCCGCGCTCGCGGAGGTCGGCGGCGAGCGCGTCGAGACGCAGCTCGAGCAGGTGGTCGTCGAGCCAGGCGGGGAACGCCTGCAGGTCGTCGAGCACGACGTGGGTGCCCGCCGCCAGCAGCTCCTCGCGGGTGGAGCCGCCGGTGAGCACCGAGACGCTCAGGGCACCGGCGGCGAGGGCACCCTCGACGTCGTGCACGTGGTCGCCCACATAGATCGAGGCGCCTTCCCGGCGGAGCACGTCGGCCTTGCCGACGCCCCAGACCCAGCCCTCGAGGTGGTCGACGTCGAGGGCGAGGTGGTCGAGGTGGAGCCGGGCGTTGGCGGGGTACTTGCCCGTCACGACCAGCACCCGGCCGGCGTACCCCCGCACCGCGGCGAGCGCCTCGGCGGCCCCGGGCAGCGTCGGCGCCGCGACGATGGCGTGGTCGGGGTAGAGCGCCCGGAACCGGTCGCCCGCGGGCCCGATCGCGTCGGCGTCGAGGTAGGGCTCGAGCAGGAGGTCGAGCGGCGGCCCGAGGTTCGCGGTCATCTCCTCGACCGGGAAGTCGACGCCCAGCTCGGCACCCAGCGCGCGGAGCACGTCGCGGAAGCCCGGGGCGGTGTCGATCAGCGTCATGTCGAGGTCGAACCCGACCACGAGCGGGGCTGATGACGGCTGCTGCATGGAGGCAAGCCTAGGGATCAGGTGTCGGATCCTGAAACGCCTGTCACACTGGGAGGCTCATGTGACGTCAGGGGGACACGTGGCAGCACGAGGAGCCGTACGCCGGGCCGCGGCAGCGGTCGCTGTCGCGTGCGCGCTGTCCGCCGCCGCGCTCGTCGCGTCCGGTCCCGCGCTGGCCGGTGAGCCCGGTCCCGACCACCTCTACCTGGTCACGCTCGTGAGCCCCGGCACCGCGGCCTCGCGCCCCGGGGTCCCCGACCTCGTCGCCGGGTCCGCGCTGCGCGCCGAGCAGGAGTCCGTGCTCGCCGGCGTCGGGTCCCCGGTGCCCGTCTACCGCTGGACCACCGCACTGAACGGCGTCGCGGTCCACCTCACCCGTGACGAGGCCGCGGAGCTGACCGCCGATCCGCGGGTGGCCCTGGTGGAGAAGAACGCCGTCCGCCCGCTCGCCGGCCGGTCCGGCCCGACGCGGTCGCTCGGCGCCGAGTCGCAGACCCGCGGCGGCGCCGGCGTGGTCATCGGCGTCGTCGACTCCGGCATCTGGCCGGACAGCCCGGTCTTCTCGGCGGTGCCCGGCATGGGCCGCGCCCCGAAGGACTTCCAGGGTCAGTGCGAGACCGGCGAGGGCTGGCCGGCGAGCACGTGCAACCGCAAGCTCGTCGGCGCCCGGTGGTTCGTCGACGGCTTCGGTGTCGACCGGCTCCGTTCGTCGTCGTCGCTCTCCCCGGCCGACGACGACGGCCACGGCAGCCAGATGGCGTCGATCGCGGCCGGCAACGCGGGCGTCACCGCCCGGGTGCACGGCCAGCGGGTCGGGACGTACGCCGGAGTCGCGCCCCAGGCGCGGCTCGCCGTCTACAAGGCCTGCTGGACCGCGCCCGACCCCGACGACGACGGCTGTGCGACCGCCGACCTGGTGACCGCGATCGACGAGGCGACCGCCGACGGCGTCGACGTCCTCGACCTCGCGGTGGGCGGGTCACCGGGTTTCGACACCGTGGAGCGCGCCCTGCTCGGAGCTGCCGAGAGCGATGTCGTCGTGGTCGGCGCGGCCGGCAACGCCGCGCGCGCCACGGCCGCGCACGCCAGCCCCTGGGTGACCACCGTGGGCGCCACGACCGGCGCGATGCGCCGCGGCGAGGTGGTCCTCGGAGGTGCGGCGCAGCTCGTCGGCGCGATGTCGGCCGACCAGTCCGTCGGACCGGCCCCGATGGTGCTCGGCGCCGACGTGGCGACCACGGACGCCACCCGCGCCGAGGCCCGCGTCTGCACCCCGGGCAGCCTGGACGCGGCGCGCGTCGGCGGCCGGATCGTGCTGTGCGACCGCGGCGAGATCGGCCGGGTCGACAAGTCCGCCGCCGTGGCACGAGCAGACGGCGTCGGGATGGTGCTGGTCAACGTCGCCCCGGGCAACCTCGCCGCCGACTTCCACAGCGTGCCGACCGTGCACGTCGACCGGACCGCCGGCCGGACACTGAAGCGGTGGCTGGCCGGGCACCCCGACGGCCGGGCGATGCTCGAGCCGCTCGGCCGCGAACGCCGCGCCCCGCGGGTCGCACCCTGGTCGAGCAGCGGCAACCCGGACGGCGTCGTCGTCAAGCCCGACGTGGTCGCCCTCGGCAGCGGAGTGCTGGGTGCGGTGCCGCCGGCCGAGCGCGGTCTGCAGTGGGACCTCGTCTCGGGGACCTCCGCGGCGACCGCGCTGACGGGTGGTGCCGCAGCCCGCCTCGTGTCCCGCCACCCCGACTGGTCCGCCGCCGCGGTCCGTTCCGCCCTGGCGACGACCGCACACCGGCTGAGCGGCGAGCCGGTCCTGGACGCCGGTGCCGGACGGGTCGCACCGGAAGCCGCCCTCCGTCCGGGACTCGTGTACGACGTGGCACCCGGCGCCTACCGGGCCTGGCTCACCGGCGCCCTCTCGGGTGACCTGAACACGCCCTCGATCCTGCTGTCGGGCAGCGCCGACACCGCCGAGCGCACCATCACCAACGTGACCGGCCGCCGGCTCTACTTCTCCTCGCGCGCCTCCGGCTTCGAGCAGTACGACGTCCGGGTCACCCCGGCCGCCGTGCGGCTGGGTCCGGGCGAGAGCGCGACGTTCACGGTGACCGTGGACCGCTCGGGTGGCGTGCGCTCACTCGACGACGGGTGGGTCACCTGGCGCGGCGCCACCGGCACCGTCACCCGGATCCCGGTCGTCCTCTCGCGCTGACCGGCGACGCCGGAACCCTGCGAGCACCACAGCCACCAGCACGAGGCCACCCAGGACGCCGAGGGCGACCTCGCGCCAGTGCCACGACAGCCAGCCGTCCCCGAACAGGCGCTCACCGACGCTGCGGTGTTGCTCCCCGGCCAGTGCGTCGGCGGCCGCGAGCACGCAGCCGGCGCCGAAGGCAGGGTCGAACCGGATCAGCTGCCGACCGGTGGTCGTGTCGAGGCTGGAGTAGCCCCCGAAGTCGGTCTGGAAGAACGCCACCCGGTCACCGACCCAGGAGGTCGAGCAGCTGTCCGGCGCCCCGACGTTCTCGACCCTGACCCGCGACCCGTCGGTCGTCGAGACCGTCGTGACCGCACCCGCCGACGTGGGGTCCGTGACGACGGCGAGCAGGTCGCCGTCGGGGGAGACCGTCCCCGACCACTGGCTCCAGAAGTAGTGGCGTCGCGATGGCAGGTCGAGGGGGACCGAGCGCTCGACGGACCCGGCCAGGTCCGTCGAGCGCAGTGACGCCCGGTCGTCGCCGGTCATCAGCCAGGCGAGCGAGTCGTCGTCGAGCCAGCCGACCGGGTAGCCACGACGACGCAGCTCCTCGATCGAGCCGTCGATGCCGAGGAGCAGTGCCGTGACGGTCGACCCGTCTGCCCACGCGGACGCCCGAACCAGGAGGCGGGACCCGTCGGGCGACCAGACGGCGGGCGTCTGGGAGCCGAGGTAGTAGGTCTCGTCCCGAGCGACCATGCGGCCGTCGCCGATCTCGGGGAAGAGCGTCTCCTCGCCATTGACGAGGTCCCGGATCACGAAGGTGGTCCGGCCGGCGAGGTACCCGATCATCCGGCCGTCGGCGGAGAGCGCCGGCGGGTAGTCGTCGATCGCGCCGGGCTGGGGCACCCGCCAGTTGCGGCCGTCGGGCGCCACGGCCCGCCACTCGGCGTCGTTGGCCGACCACATGACCGCGGCCAGCGGACCCGGCCGAGCCGGGAGGTCGCGACCGGCCCACGGCCACGGCTTCTCGACGTGCGACGGGTATCCCTGGACACCGGACCCCAGGTCACCGGCCGGCGGCACGTCGCCCGTGCGGGGCAGCACGGACACCAGCCCGGCCACGAGGGCCACGACCGCCACGACCGCGGCGGCCGCCCCGACGCGGCGCCGGGTCCGACGCCGGGCTGCGGCCCGCCACGCGCCGGCAGCGTCCGGCACGACGTACGACGGCACCTCGGCGACGAGGTCCTCGAGCGGGTCACGGAGATCGGTCATCGGCTGGGCTCCTCGACGAGGGAGGCGAGCAGGTCGGGGGCGAGGATGCGCAGCCGCTCCAGGGCCTGCCGGGTCTGGGACTTGACGGTGTTGGGCGAGCAGCCGAGGACGGCCGCCGCCTGGACCTCGGTGAGGTCCTCGTAGAAGCGCAGCGACACCACGGCGCGCTGCTTGGGGGTGAGCCGCGCCAGCGCCTCGCGCAGGACGATGCGGCGTTCGACGTCCGGGCCGTGCTGGCCGAGCTCCGGGTGCCGGTCGCCCATGACCTCGCGCGGACGCACCCGCCGCCGGCGCCAGGCGTCGATGGCGAGGTTGTGCATCACCCGCCGGGCGTAGGCGTCCGGCTCACCGGAGCGGCTGACCCGGCGCCAGCGGTCGGCGACCCGGACCAGGGTGTCCTGGAGCAGGTCCTCGGCGAGGTGGACGTCGCCCGTCAGGAGGTAGGCCGAACGAGCCAACGCGCCCGACCGCGCGTGCACCCACGCCTCGAAGTCCTCCACACCCCTATCCACGCAGGCGTACCCGGGTTCGGGTGGGGGTGGTTTCGAGACGGTTGCTGCGCAACCTCCTCAACCACCGACCGACCTTGCTGCGCAACCTCCTCAACCACCGACCGACGTTGCTGCGCAACCTCCTCAACCACCGACCGACGTTGCTGCGCAACCTCCTCAACCACCGACCGACGTTGCTGCGCAACCTCCTCAACCACCGAGGCCCAACGTCTTGGCGGTCTTCTCGCGCATCTCGACCTTGCGGATCTTGCCGGTCACGGTCATCGGGAACTCGTCGACGACCAGCACGTAGCGCGGGATCTTGTAGTGCGCGAGCCTGCCGTCGGCGTAGGCGCGCACGGCGTCGGCATCGAGGGGCTCGGCACCGGACCGCATCCGCACCCACGCGCAGAGCTCCTCGCCGTACCGCTCGTCGGGGACCCCGATCACCTGCACGTCCTCGATGTCGGGGTGCTGGTAGAGGAACTCCTCGATCTCGCGCGGGTAGATGTTCTCGCCGCCCCGGATCACCATGTCCTTGATCCGGCCCACGATGTTGCAGTAGCCGTCCTCCCGCATCTCGGCCAGGTCGCCGGTGTGCATCCAGCCGTCGGCGTCGATGGCCTCGGCGGTCTTCTCGTCGTCGTGCCAGTAGCCGAGCATCACCGAGTAGCCGCGGGTGCAGAGCTCCCCCGGCTCGCCACGGTCGACGGTCTCGCCGGAGACCGGGTCGATGATCTTGATCTCGACGTGCGGGTGGACCCGGCCGATCGTCGCCGTACGCCGCTCGAGGTCGTCGTCGGAGCGCGTCTGGCAGGAGACCGGGCTGGTCTCGGTCATGCCGTAGGCGATCGACACCTCGGCCATGCGCATGTCGTTGACGCAGCGCTTCATCACCTCGACCGGGCAGATCGAGCCGGCCATGATGCCGGTGCGCAGGCTGGTCAGGTCGTGCTCGGCGAAGCTCGGGTGGTTCTGCATCGCGATGAACATCGTGGGCACGCCGTACACCCCGGTGCAGCGCTCGGCCGTGATCGTGCGCAGCGTCGTCTCGGGGTCGAAGCCCGGCCCCGGGATGACCATCGTGGTGCCGTGGCTGGTGCACCCGAGGTTGGCCATCACCATGCCGAAGCAGTGGTAGAAGGGCACCGGGATGCAGAGCCGGTCGTCGGGGCCGAGGTGGATCAGCTCGGTCGTGAAGTAGCCGTTGTTGAGGATGTTGCGGTGGCTCAGGGTGGCGCCCTTGGGGAAGCCGGTGGTGCCCGACGTGTACTGGATGTTGATCGGGTCGCCCGGCTCGAGCGTCGCCATTCGCTCGGCCAGCGCACCCTCGGGGAGCTGCTCGCCGCCGGCCACCAGCTGCGCCCAGTCGTCGGTGTCGAGGTAGACCGCGCGCTGCAGGGTCGGGCACTCGGCCGCGGTCTCCTCGACCATCGCGCGGTACTGGCTCGTCTTGAAGCTGGTCGCCGCGACGAGCAGCTTCATGCCCGACTGGTTCACGGCATAGGCGAACTCGTGCGTGCGGTAGGCCGGGTTGACGTTCACCAGCACGACGCCGGCCTGGGCGGCGGCGTACTGGGTGATCGTCCACTCCGCGCAGTTCGGCGCCCAGATGCCGACCCGGTCGCCCTTCTCGAGCCCGGCCGCCAGCAGCCCGCGGGCCAGCGCGGTGACGTCGCGGTCGAGCTCGGCCCAGGTCCAGCGCCGCCCGCTGGCCACCTCGACCAGCGCCTCACGGTCGGCGTGCGCCGCGGCGGTGCGCGCGAAGTTGGCGCCGATGGTCTCCTCAAGAAGGGGCGGCTCGAGCTCGCCCTGTGCATAGGCCGTCATGCGCAGCAACCTACGCCGCCCGACGTTGGGCGGGCGTTGGCTCAGTGCCGGGTGCGGAAGACCTGGTACTGCACGCCGTTGGCGTAGGTCGTGCTCTCGACCAGGGTCAGCCGGACCTTGTCGTCGGCGCCGTCCGGGAAGAGCCGCCGGCCGCTGCCGAGGATCACCGGGAAGACCATCAGGCGCATCTCGTCGACCAGTCCGGCCTCGAGCAAGCCCTGGGTGAGGAGCATGCTGCCCTGCACGAAGATCGGGCCGCCCGCGGACTCCTTGAGCGCCGCGACGTCGTCGAGCGAGGAGAGCACGGTGGTGTTGGTCCACTGCGGGTCGGTGAGGGTGGAGGACACGACGTACTTCGGCATCGCGTTCCAGCCGGCGAAGTAGTCCATCCCCGGCCAGACCTCCGCGAAGGCGTCGTACGAGCGCCCGCCCATCACGAAGGCGGTCGCCTCCTCCTGCTCCTGGCCCTTGCGCTCGTACGCCGCGGGGTCGGCCTCGACGTCCATGGTCCAGCCGGCGTGGCGGTAGCCCTGCTCGCCGCCGGGCGCTTCGGCGACGCCGTCCAGGGACACGAAGTGGGTGGTGGTCAGGGTGCGCATGTCAGTCCTCTCGTGGAGTGGGGTCACCCAGGCCACGAACGGGTGACGACGGATACGACAGCGCCCGAGGGGAGATCTCAGCGGCCCTCGGCCAGCGCGGTCAGCGCCTCCAGCGCGAGCGGGGTGTCCTGGGTGACCATCGGCCCGATGTCGGCGGCGCCCGGGCCCGTGATCGTCGTGCGCACGGTGACCTCGGCGCCGTCGCCGGCCGCGCGGACCTCGTGGTCGATCCGGATGACCAGGTCACCCATGGTGAGGCGGTCCAGGAAACGGGCCCCCGGCTCGACGATCTCGAGCATGAACGGCACCTCCGTGCCGCTGGTCAGGACCATGGAGCCGGCGGCGCCCTCGGCGAAGTGCCCCTCGAGCGCGACCTCCTGCACGGCCGGGTCCCAGGCGTGCCAGCTGCCGACGTCGCGCCACAGAGCCCAGACGTCGGCGGGGCTGGCGGACGTCGTCACGGTGCGCTCGTACTCGAAGGTCATGACGGCAAACTACCGCCTACGACGGACCGGGCCCCGCCGCTCCCGGAGGAGCGACGGGGCCCGGCCACGGTCATGCCGATGAGCCGACCGGGGTCAGGACCTCCCGACCCGGACGGTCATCACACCGTTCTTCTGCACCTTGACCACCTTGATGGTGGTGCCGGTCTTCGGGACGTCGACGCTGTACCAGCCGGGCTGGTAGTGGCCGGGGTGCGTGCCCGAGCCGTGCTCGTCGCTGTCGAACCACCAGTCGAGCGTGTCGTCGAACAGCGACACGGCCGGCTGCGACTCGAGCGTGATCGGCTTCCCGAGGTAGTGCATCTTCTGCGCCGGGGTGCGCTTCAGCGAGAACGGCGAGTCCGACGTCACGAGCTTCGTGCGCAGCAGCGTGCCGTCGGGCGCGTGCTGGAACTCCGGGTGGGCGTCGACGGGCAGGATCTCGCCGCCACCGGGGTGGTCGCCGACGTTGTTGTCGTTGTACGACGTGTCCCAGTAGCTGATCAGCGCGCCGGGCTGGAACTCGAAGAAGTCCACCCAGTCCGGCTTCTTCGGGTCACCGGCGAAGTTGTAGACGTGCGCCAGCACCTTGTCGCGACCGACGTACTGCCGGTTGTCGACGAAGTAGGCGTTGAGGAAGTCGCGCGTCTCCGTGCCGGTCGTGGTGGTGAACCCGTCGAACGTCCAGTCGGCGTCGGTCTCGGCGTCACCGATGACGGTGCCGTCGAGGGTGATGTTGTCGACCTGGAAGCCGGGGAACGTCGCCGCGCCGTCGGTCATGTAACGCCAGCGCAGCGCGTTGGTGCCGACGGGGACCGTCGCGGTCAGGTCGACCCAGTCACCGCCGGACGAGCCGGAGATGCCGGTGCCGCTGCCGTTGAAGGAGCCCTGGTCCTCGCCTTCGTAGCTCTGGCTGGTCTCGAGCTGGGTCCAGGTCTCGCCACCGTCGCCGGAGGCCTCGAGGAACGCGTAGTCCCAGCCCTCCTCGATGTCGTAGCGCACCGTGGCGGTCAGGGCACCGCCGCCGGCGACGTCACGCGTCATCGTGTTGTCGAGGTCGTCACCGGAGCCGCTGAAGTAGTACCGCTCGCCGCAGGTCGCGCACGGGTCGCCGTACTGGAAGCTGACCTCCTTGTCGGGCAGCAGCGTGATCAGGCCGTTGGCGGCCGTGCCCGAGGTGGACTGGCCGGGGCGCAGCTTGTAGGTGCCGGGGCGTCCGGCGCGGGCCACGTCGTAGTCGAGCCAGCCGAGCTGGAACTTGTCCCAGGCACCGAAGGGCTGCGGCTCGTCGCCGATGCCGGGGTCGCCCGGGAGGGTGGCCCGCGACTGGGCCATCAGCGACCAGTGCTCGACGCTGTTGGAGGCACCGCCCGAGTTGCCGGAGGTGTCGTACAGGTCGGGGAGGCCCAGGTCGTGGGCGAACTCGTGCGAGAAGACGCTGAGGCCGCCGTTCTCGGGCTGCATCGTGTAGTCGCTCACCCACACACCCGTCGGGTTGTCCGGGATCGTGACGTTGGCGCCGCTCGGGTCGGACACGCCGCCCTCACCGACCTCCACGCCGCCGATGGCGGGGCCGGGGCCGGCGCCGAAGGGCTCGATGCCCACATTGCCGCGGTGGCTCCAGATGGCGTCGCTGCCGTAGACCGGGTCACCGTCGGCCTCGTCGCCGCCCGCGTGCACGATCTGGAAGTGGTCGATGTAGCCGTCCGGCTCGGCGAAGTCGCCGTCGCCGTCGAAGTCGTAGCGGTCCTGCTTGTCGAACGTCGCGAGGTACTCCTGGATCTGGGCCATGGTCATGCCCTCGTCGAGGCGGTCCTGCGTCCACTGGGCGAGGGCGTCGCGCACGAGGAACCAGACGTTGCTGCAGACGATGTCGCCGCAGTAGTCGCTGCCGTAGCGGGCCTGGTTGAAGGGGACCTTCACCCACTCGGTGACGTCACCGTCGACGGAGTACCGGCCGCTCGACTGCTGCTGGTAGAAGCTCTTCATCCGCGTGAAGTACATGTTCTCGAAGTACGGCTGGCTGAAGTTCTTCGTCCACAGCGTGGAGTTGTCCTTCGAGCGGTCCGGCTTCGGGATCTGGTTGTGCATCGGTCCGTCGTAGCGCTGGGCGCCGGACTCCGGGTCGTCGGGGTACGCCGAGTGGCGGGTGTCGCCGAACTCCGCGAGCACGACGAAGATGCGGTCGGTGCCGCTCTGGGCCACCTTGCCGAAGACGCCCTTGGAGAGCTTCTCCTTCGCGCCGGTCCCGCCGGTGCGCAGCCGCTTCTCGAGCGCGGCCTGGCGGATGTCGTCGTACCGCGTCTTCCAGGCCGGGGTGAGGTTGTCGGACGGGGTGGCCGTCCCTCCCCGGGCCGAGGGGTTGGCCGGGGCCGCCACGGCTCCGGCCTGGGGGGTGGTGAGCGACAGCGCTGTTGCCGCCGCCAGCAGTGAAGCGGTCGCCGCTGCGGCGACCCGGGTCCTACGCAAGAGATGCCTCCCGATTGAGTCGAGGCGCGGAGTGCGCCACACGTCCTGGCAGGCAGCGTCGGAACCGGATCACGGCGCCGAGCCACCGGTCAGGAGGAGAGCAGTGCACCCTCCCGGCCGCGCACCAGGGAAGAGGCGCTCCGGTTCGTTATCGGACCGTTACCGCGGGGCCGGAACTCTTGCGGCCGGTGTGACCTGCGCAACACCGGGACCGCAAGATCTTCAGGATTCGCGCGCGACGGTCATCTCGCGGTCGCCGAAACGCACGTGGTCGCCGTCGAGCAGCGTCGCGGCCCGTCCGGCCGTGAGCTCCTTGGCCACGCCCCCGCGGATCAGGATCGAGCCGTTGGTCGACCCACGGTCGACCACGACCAGGCCGGCCTCGGGCGTCACCTGGACCTGGGCATGGGTCTTGGAGAGCGACATGTCGGAGGAGGGCAACGGCACGAGGTGGCGCACCGGCTCCCCCTGGCGCGGCTCGGGGCGTCTGCCGACCAGGGCCAGGCCCTCGACCACGAAGCTCTCCCCGGAGTCGAAGCTGACCCGCCAGCGAACCGACGGCGCCGGGGCGGCCTCGACGACCGCCGGGGCGTCCGGGACGAGCGGGTAGCCCAGCTGCTGGCGCTGCGGGGTCGCCGGCCTCGGGGGCTGGGCGGGCGGCGGGGCCGGCGCTGCGGGCTCGCCGGGTGCGACCGGAGCCGGCGCCGGGGCGGGCGCGACCACCGGTGGGGCCGCCGGGGCGGCCGTCGGTGGGGCGGCCGTCGGTGGCGCGGCCGGCGGCGGCGCGGCCGGCGGCGGCGCGGCGGGCGGCCGGGGCGACCGGGCGGGCGTGGCGACGGGGGCGGCGCGCGGCGCCGGGACCAGCCGCATCGCGGTGAGGTTCACGACGTGGCGCGGACGGACGTCCTCCTCGGGCACCTCCACCGGGACCGGGCGGACGTCGACGACGGCCGAGTGGGCGACGTGGTCGTGCCACCCGCGGCGCCGGCCGCCCGGGTCCATGACCGCGGTCCAGGCCAGGGTGGCCACCCCGAGGCCGAATGTCGGCAGCGTGGCCACGCCGAGGACGAGCTGACGCAGGAGGGCCCGCCCGATCCCGATCGGCCCACCGGTCGTGTCGTCGACCACCCGCAGCCCGACCAGGGCCATGCCCGGGGAGGTGCCGAGCAGGCCGAGGACGACCGCGAACGCGGCGCCGACCACCAGGACCGTCGCGACGATGAGCGCGATCCCCGCGGCGACCTGGCCCGGCTGGATCAGGGTGCGGAAGGCGACATAGGCGACCACGCCGTCCACCGACCAGGCGATGACCCGGTCGAGCGTGAAGGCGTAGAAGCGCCGGTCGAGCTCCGCGACCAGGCGGTCCGGGGAGTCCGGCATCGGCTGGCTCACGGGTTCTCGACCTGGATCGTCACGCCGTCACCGAGGTCGACCACGGCGCCGGGGATGAGCTGGACCGCGATCCCGGCCTTGAGGTCCTCCGGCGGCAGGCCGGGCTGCACCAGGAGCGTGCCGTTGGTGGAGCCGAGGTCGGTGACGACCGCGGAGCCGTGGTCGGCTCCCGAGCCCGGCCGCACCTCGAGGTGGGTCGAGGAGATCTCCTGGTGGGGGCTGGGCACCCTCACCAGGCGCGGCTGCTCGGTCAGGCTGTGGCGGCGCGGCTCGGGAGCCCGGCCGACCAGGACCACCCGGTCGACCTCGACCGCCTCGCCGTTGGAGATGAGGAGCCGGGCGACCGGGCGCGCCGTGACGGGCGGCGCCAGGGGCTGGCCCGGGATGCCGGGCTGCTCGCGGACGAACTCCGCGCGCTCCACGCTGCCGGTCCGGGTCTCGCCGTCGTGGTCGGCGTCCTCCGCGACCTCGGCCACCTCGGCGTCGAGGACGGCCACGGGCTCCGTGGGTGGCTCGGCGGGCGGCTCCGGGTCGGGCTCGGGGGTCGGGGTCGGCTCCGGAGTGGGCTCGGCGTCGGCCCCGGACCGGGGCGGGACCACCGCGGGCGGGTGCTCGACCGTCGCGATCCGGACCAGTCCCCCGGCGACCAGGAGGTCGTCGGACGACTCCTCGTCGGCGACCTCGATCCGCATCCGGACGACGCCGGTCAGGGTGCGCTCCACCCAGGTGGTGCCGCCGTCCCCCTCGACGTGGACCACCTCGTCGGCCGTCGCGAAGTGGGCGGCGGCCGCGCCGCGCAGGACCACCCGGGTCTCGTCGCCGGACTCGCTGACCAGCACGAAGCCCGGCAGGTCGCGCAGGCCCGACGAGATCAGCGCGTCGAGGGTCTCGTCGAAGCCGGCACCGTCGTCGACGAGCTCCCACAGCGCCGCCACCCGGGCCTTCTCCGAGGGGGGCAGCACGACGGTCGCACGCTCGCCGAGGATGCCGAACCAGGGTCCGGCACGGAAGGACCAGGTGCGGTGGTCGCTCACGGCAGTGCTCCCAGCTTCTGTTCGAGACTCGCTCGCTGACGCACGGAGTCGTAGGGGCTGTCGGCGACCAATCCCACCACATCCACGACCACGACCGTCGCGTTGTCCTCGCCACCCGCGGCGAGGGCGGCGGCCACCATCCGGTCGGCCGCGTCGCGGGGGTCGTCCGACTCGGCCAGGATCGCCGCGAGCGTCGTCTCGTCGACCATCCCGCTGATGCCGTTGGAGCAGAGCACCAACCGCTCGACGGACGCCAGCGGGAGCACGAAGAAGTCGGCCTCGGCGCCCGGGGACACCCCGAGGGCGCGGGTGATGACGTGTCGCTCGGGGTGGGTGTCGGCCTCGGCGGGGGTGATCCGGCCGGCGTCGAGCAGCTCCTGGACGACGCTGTGGTCGACGCTCACCTGCTCCAGCACGCTGCCGGCGAAGCGGTAGACCCGGGAGTCGCCCACGTTGGCGACCAGCCACTGCGGCCCGTCGTCGTCCTCGACAAGCAGCGCGACCACGGCCGTCGTGCCGGCCCGGAACCGGCGCCCGACGCCCTCGGCGCCCTGGGTCTCGGCGTACTCCGCGATCCGCTCGCGGCACACCCGCAGCGTGGCCGCGACGACCTCGGCTCCGGCCCGTGGGTCGTAGCCCTCCTCGGCCAGCCGGGCGAACTCCTCGACCACGATGGTGCTCGCGACGTCACCGCCCTGGTGGCCGCCCATCCCGTCGGCGACGACGAAGACCGGCGGCGTGGCGAGGTAGGCGTCCTCGTTGACCTCGCGGACCAGCCCGACGTCGGTGGCGGCCCCGTGGTGCAGCTCGACCCGGCTCACCGGTCGGCCGGCTTCCGTGCGCCCGATAGCGTGGGAGGGATGTCCACGACGGGGTACCGCACGCTCGCCGACCAGCTGCGCAGCTGGCCGGACTCCCGGCTGTCCCGTCTGCTCGTCGACCGACCCGATCTCGCCACTCCGGCCCCTCACGACTCCAGCCAGCTGGCGTCTCGTGCCGCCACCCGGTCCTCACTCCTGCGCGCGCTCGACCACCTCACCCGGCTCGAGCTCTGTGTCCTTGATGCCCTCGTCGTCGTGGGGCAAACCACGCCCGACCAGCTGGCGGAGGTGGTCCGGGCGACACCCCAGTCCGTGACGTCGGCGCTGGACCGGCTGCTCGACCTCGCCCTGGCCTGGGAGACGCCGCAGGGCGTCCGGCCGCTCAGCGCGGTCTCGGAGGCGCTCACCCAGGGCGGCCGGGCCCCCGGCGTCAGCGGCCTGCGGCCGATGTCGCCCGAGCCGCACGACCCCGAGGACGTACGCCGACGCCTCGACGAGCTCTCGGCGCCGGCCCGCGCCCTGCTCGACCACGTCCTCGAGTCGGGGGGCGAGGCCACGACCGGCACCGCCCGCCACACGGTGCTGCCCGAGGACGCCGCGACCCCCGCGGAGGAGCTGCTCGCCCGCAGGCTGCTCGTGCCCCGCGGTGGCGGCACCGTCGTGCTGCCGGGCGAGGTCGGGATCGCGATGCGGGGTGGACGCACCACGACCGAGCCGGTCGACGAGCCACCCGAGCTGGCCACCTCCCCGCGCGGCCAGGACCTGGTCGACCGCGCCGGCGCCGGCGCCGCCTTCGAGGCGGTACGACGCGTCGAGCTGCTGCTCGACCACTGGGGCCTGCACCCGCCGGCCGCGCTGCGCAGCGGTGGCCTCGGCGTCCGCGACCTCCGGGCCACCGCGACCGAGCTGCACGTCGACGCGCCGACCGCCGCCCTCCTCGTCGAGGTCGCGTCGGCGGCGGGGCTGCTGGCCACCGCCGCCGACCCGTCCGGCAACCCGGTCTGGATCCCCACCGACGCCTTCGACCAGTGGACCGCCGCCCCGGTCGCCGGCCGCTGGGTCGCGCTGGTGCGTGCCTGGCTCGAGAGCCCGCGGATCCCGGGCCTGGTCGGCTCCCGCGACCCGCAGGGCAAGGTCTGGAACGCGCTCGCCCCCGAGCTGTCCGGCGTCCACCAGGTCGAGAGCCGGCGGATGGCGCTGGAGCTGCTGCTCGACCTCCCCGAGGGCGAGGTGCTGGCTGCCGGCACCGGCGTGCCGTCCCTGGTGCAGCGGATCGAGTGGCTCCGGCCGCGGCGACCCCGGACCCGCGCCGAGCAGGTCGGCTGGGCGGTCGACGAGGCGGCGCTGCTCGGCGTCGTCGCCCTGGGCGGGCCGGCGTCGTACTCCCGGGCGCTCCTCACCGGCGACGAGGCGGTCGCGATCGCCGGTCTCGACGCGCTGCTGCCGGAGCCGGTCGACCACGTGCTGCTCCAGGCAGACCTGACCGCCGTGGCTCCGGGGCCGCTGGAGTCCCAGCTGGCGCGCAAGCTGCAGCTGGTCGCCGACATCGAGTCGCGCGGCGGGGCGACGGTCTACCGCTTCACGCCCGCCTCGGTGCGCCGCGCGCTCGACACCGGCTGGTCGGCGGTCGAGGTGCACGAGTTCATCGGCTCGGTGTCGCGGACGCCGGTCCCGCAGCCGCTCACCTACCTCGTCGACGACACGGCGCGGACCTTCGGCAGCGTGCGGGTCGGGCACGCCGAGGCGTTCCTGCGGGCCGATGACGAGGCCGCCCTGACCGAGATCCTGCTCAACCCCCAGGCCGCGACCCTGGGCCTGCGCCGGATCGCGCCGACCGTGCTGGTCAGCTCGACGCCGCTCGACGTGCTGCTCCCCCGGCTCCGCGACCTCGGCGCGGCACCCGTCGTGGAGGCCGCCGACGGGACCGTGCACGTCGCGCGACCCGACGTGCTCCGGGCGCGCACGCCGCGCGAGCACCGGGGCCGGGCGGTCCGCTCGGCCCGCCGGACCGCGCAGACCGCGCACGTGGTCACCGCGATCCGGGCCGGCGACCGGGCCGAGTCCAGCCGGCCGGCCGTCCCGGCCCAGTCGCTCACCCCGAGCGGGTCGATGGCGGCGCTGCGCGAGGCGATCGAGGCCGGGGGGTCGGTGCTGATCGGCTACGTCGACAACCAGGGCACCAGCTCGGAGCGGCTGGTCGACCCCATCCGGGTCGAGGGCGGGTCGCTCACCGCGCACGACCACCGCAGCGACGACGTGCGCACCTTTGCCGTGCATCGCATCACCACGGTCCGGCCCGTCACCGACGCTCCGTAGGGGTCGTCGCCACACGGACGGTCGTCGCGAGCGTCGTCCCGCGGGATGCATCGCGGCGGCGGAGGAGGGAAGCGGGACGGAGTCCCGATGACCGACGACAACTCCGCGAGGCGCCCGCGGGGCGGCGCGCAGCAGACCGGCTGTGTGGTGTCGGCCCCTAAGATTGAATCGTGGACTTCCTCCGGTACGCCGAAGCCTCGGCCGCCCTGCTGAACGCGGAGCTGGCCGACGTCGACGCGCTGGAGGCGTACCTCGACGGCCGGGAGTGGCTGCACGAGCGCGCGACCGACCGCGACTGCATGCTGCTGCGCAAGTTCCAGCGTGAGCTGCGCCCGGTCTTCGAGGCCGGCGACATCACGGGCGTGGTCGGCGGGCTCAACGAGCTGATGGCGCGCTACCCCGTCACGCCCCGGATATCCGACCACGACCACCAGGACCTGCACCTCCACGTCGCGACGGCCAACGCCAGCGTGGCCGACCTCCTCGTCGGCGAGTCGCTGCTCGGGCTCGCGACGCTGGTCTGCGACCTCGGCGCCGACCGGCTCGGTGTCTGCTCGGCCGGGAAGTGCACCAACGTCTTCGTCGACACCTCGCCGAACCGCTCCCGTCGGTACTGCTCCGAGCGGTGCTCATCGCGGGCGAACGTCGCGGCGTACCGCGCCCGGCAGAAGGCCGTCGAGCCCGCGTAGCGAGGCGCCACGGCGGATGCGCCGGCGGCCGCCTTCGGCCTCTCCGTAGGCTTGGCGGGTGAATGACGGCCCCCTGATCGTCCAGTCGGACAAGACGCTGCTGCTCGAGGTGGATCACGAGCGCGCCGCTGACTGCCGCAAGGCGATCGCGCCGTTCGCCGAGCTGGAGCGCTCCCCCGAGCACGTGCACACCTACCGGCTCACCCCGCTCGGCCTCTGGAACGCCCGCGCCGCCGGGCACGACGCCGAGCAGGTGGTCGACACGCTGCTGGAGTACAGCCGGTACGCCGTCCCGCACGCGCTGCTCGTCGACGTCGCCGAGACGATGGCGCGCTACGGCCGGCTGCGGCTGGAGAAGAACCCGATCCACGGGCTGGTGCTGGTCTCCACCGACCGCCCGGTGCTCGAGGAGGTGCTGCGCGCCAAGAAGATCGCCGGCATGCTCGGCGAGCGGGTCGACCCCGACACCGTCGTCGTGCACGGCTCCGAGCGCGGCAACCTCAAGCAGGCGCTGCTCAAGCTGGGCTGGCCGGCGGAGGACTTCGCGGGCTACGTCGACGGCGAGGCGCACCCGATCTTCCTCGACGAGACCGAGTGGCAGCTGCGCGCCTACCAGCGCGAGGCCGCGGAGTCCTTCTGGCACGGCGGATCCGGCGTCGTGGTGCTGCCGTGCGGCGCCGGCAAGACGCTGGTCGGCGCGGCCGCGATGGCCGAGGCGAAGGCCACCACGCTGATCCTGGTCACCAACACGGTGAGCGCCCGGCAGTGGAAGGACGAGCTGATCCGTCGGACCTCCCTGACCGAGGAGGAGATCGGCGAGTACTCCGGCTCGGTGAAGGAGGTCCGGCCCGTCACCATCGCGACGTACCAGGTGATGACGACGAAGCGGAAGGGCGTCTACCCCCACCTCGAGCTGCTCGACGCCAAGGACTGGGGCCTGATCGTGTACGACGAGGTGCACCTGCTGCCCGCGCCGATCTTCCGGATGACCGCCAACCTCCAGGCCCGCCGGCGGCTCGGGCTGACCGCGACGCTGGTGCGCGAGGACGGCCGCGAGGGTGACGTCTTCTCGCTGATCGGGCCGAAGCGGTACGACGCGCCCTGGAAGGACATCGAGTCCCAGGGCTGGATCGCGCCCGCCGACTGTGTCGAGGTGCGGGTGACCCTGCCGTCGGCCGAGCGGCTGGCCTATGCGACCGCCGAGCCGGAGGAGCGCTACCGGCTCGCGTCGTGCACCCACCACAAGATCGACGTCGTGCGCGACCTGGTCGCCCAGCACCCCGGCCAGCCCACACTGGTGATCGGGCAGTACATCGACCAGCTCGACGAGCTCGCCGCGGCCCTCGACGCCCCGGTCATCAAGGGCGAGACGTCGGTGAAGGAGCGCCAGCGCCTCTTCGAGGCGTTCCGCTCCGGCGAGGTCGGGCTGCTGGTCGTCTCGAAGGTCGCGAACTTCTCCATCGACCTGCCGTCGGCCGAGGTCGCCATCCAGGTCTCCGGGTCGTTCGGCTCGCGCCAGGAGGAGGCCCAGCGGCTCGGGCGGCTGCTGCGGCCCAAGTCCGAGGGCAAGTCCGCGCACTTCTACACGATCGTCTCCCGCGACACCGTCGACGCCGACTTCGCCCAGAACCGGCAGCGCTTCCTCGCCGAGCAGGGCTACGCCTACCGGATCGTGGACGCGGAGGACCTGCCGGCGTAGGGAGCGGGCGGTTTCCCCCGGTCGGCGGTCCGCCCTGGACAGGCCATACCCAACGACGTACGACGCGGGCCATGCTGGTCCCGTGACCCAGCAGCCGCAGCCGATGCCGTCCGCACCCGGACCGACCGGGTGGATCGCTCTCACCGTCCAGGGCAACGCGTTGACCAGCAACATGATCGCGCCGTCGGTCCGGCTCAAACGGCTACCACGTCCCGGCGAGCTACGGGCCGAACGTCTACCCGGTCCCGCCCGGGCGCTGGCACGTCGACATCCACTGCAGCTGGCTGCGGCACTACGGCGAGGCCGCCCTCGAGTGCGACGTGGCCGAGGGAGACACGGTGCCGGTGTTCTACGCGCCGCCGTACCACATGTTCCGGGGCGGCGAGATCGGCTTCCAACGCCAGAGGCGGCGCGGGGTGCTCGGGCTGCTGCTGAGCCTGGCCCTCGTCCTGGTCGTGGTCGTCGTCGCGATCGTCCTGCAGCTCTGACCCGAGTCCCGACCCCGAGGAGATGTGCCCATGAGCGACCACCAGGTGATGTTCACGCTGGACGATTCCGAGCAGGTCACCCACTGGTACAACATCGTGGCCGACCTGCCGACCCCGCCCCCACCGCCGCTGCACCCGGGCACCCGGGAGCCGGTGGGACCGGACGACCTCGCGCCGCTCTTCCCGATCGAGCTGATCATGCAGGAGGTGACCGGCGAGCGGTACGTCGAGATCCCCGGCCCGGTGCTCGAGGTCTACCAGCAGTACCGGCCCAGCCCGCTCTTCCGGGCCCGGCGCTGGGAGGCGAAGCTCGGCACCCCGGCGCGGATCTACTACAAGTACGAAGGCGTCTCGCCGGCCGGATCCCACAAGACGAACACGTCGGTGCCGCAGGTCTACTACAACTCCCTGCACGGCGTACGCCGGCTGACGACCGAGACCGGGGCCGGCCAGTGGGGCACGGCGCTGGCCTACGCGTGCGCGCTCTTCGACGTCGAGTGCGAGGTGTGGCAGGTCGGGGCGTCGTACGACACGAAGCCCCAGCGGCGCACGCTGATCGAGGTCTTCGGCGGGACCGTGCACCGCTCCCCGAGCCGACTGACCGAGTCGGGCAAGGCGTTCCCCGAGAGCCACCCCGGCTCCCTCGGCATCGCGATCTCTGAGGCCGTGGAGGTCGCCGCCCAGGACCCGACCTCGAAGTACGCCCTCGGCTCCGTGCTCAACCACGTGCTCCTCCACCAGACCGTGATCGGGGAGGAGGCGCTCAAGCAGCTGGCGAAGGCCGGCGAGTCCGGCGCCGACCTGGTGGTCGGCTGCGCAGGCGGCGGCTCCAACTTCGCGGGCCTGGCGTTCCCGTTCCTGCGCGAGAAGCTGGCCGGCAGCCAGAGCCCCCGGATCCTCGCCGTCGAGCCGAGCTCGTGCCCGACCCTGACCCGCGGCGAGTACCGCTACGACTTCGGCGACACCGCGGGCCTCACGCCGCTGATGAAGATGTACACGCTCGGCCACGACTTCGTGCCGTCGCCGATCCATGCCGGCGGGCTGCGCTACCACGGGATGGCGCCGCTGGTGTCGCACGCCGTGCACGAGGGCCTGATCGAGGCGACCGCGCTGCACCAGACCGAGTGCTTCGAGGCCGCGATCGAGTTCGCGCGCACCCAGGGCGTCGTACCGGCACCGGAGTCGTCGCACGCCCTGGCCCAGGTCCGCCGCGAGGCCCTCGCCGCGGCCGAGTCCGGCGAGGAGAAGGTGATCGTCGTCGGGCTCTCGGGCCACGGGCTGCTCGAGCTCGGGGCGTACGACGCGTACCTCGGCGGCCGGCTCGAGGACGACGCACTGTCCGACGACGCCCTCGCCGCCGCGCTGGCGGGGGTGCCGCAGGTCTGACCCCCTGGCTAGGACCGCTTCACGAAGATCGTCTTCGTGTAGGTGTGGCGGTTGATCTCGAGCTTGAGGCGGACCGACTCGCGACCCTCCGCCTCGCCGTCGCGACGAGTCGGGATCCTGATCACGAACGAGCGCTCGCCGGCGTGCAGCTGGTCGTAGACGAACGCGTGCAGCGACCACAGGGTCACGTCGGGGTCCACCTGACCCGCGTGCGCGAGGACCCACGACGTGGGCACGTCACCGGCGGTGAGCGCCGGCGCCGGGCTGCGCACGACGGTGCCGTTGACGAACAGGTCGTAGTCCACCGGCTTCGAGATCGCGACCTTCCACTCCGCCGGTGAGCCCTCGACCACGCTGCGGTGCACCGGCGTCACGGTCAGCCGCGGGGTCGGGTCGTCGTCGAGCACGGTCAGCCGGCCTGCCCACGCGTCGGTCATCACGTTGCGCGTCGCCCAGGCGACCACCTGCGTGACCGACCTCGGGTAGTCGTCACGACGGTCCGGCACGTAGCTGATCGGGATGCTGCCCGAGGTCTGCCCCGGTGCCAGGTCGACCGCGAACCGCTGGACGTCGCCGCGCTGCTGGCCCGAGGTCATCACCGAGATCCGGGCCGGCCGGGTCAGGTCGCCCACGATCTCGAAGGGCAGCTCCGCCGTGGTGGGTCCGCGCCCGTCGCCCTCGTCGATGCGTGCCGTGGCGATGTCGACGGTCGCCAGCCGCACGTCGGGCACGGCGGGCAGCGTCGTCGGCGCGGCGCCCAGGTCGACGACCCACACCCGGCCGCGCGGGCTCTCCGCGACGAGGTCGACCCGGACCACCCGGGTCAGGTCGACGCCGGTTGCGGCGGACGGGTCGACGGCGAGGGTCTGCGCCCAGAGCTTCTTGACCGGCGTGCCGGCGCCCAGCCCGGGCACGGTGCCACCGCCCGCGGGGGCCAGGAGCGCGCTCGCCCCGTCGGCGTCGGTGATGCGCACCCGGAGGTCCGGGTCCGGCTGCAGGGGGTCCACGATCGTCCGGAGCTCGAGCCGCCCGGCGCTCAGGTCGAGCGGGTCGTCGAGCACCATGCCGCCGGTCTGGCCGGCGCCGGTCCACGACATCTCGAAGAACCGCCGGGTGGGAGTGCCCTCGTACTGCTCGGGCCAGTGCGGCCGCACCTCCTCGTAGGTGGTCCCCCGCGCGCAGGAGGCGATCTTCTCCGAGACCACGCCCTGGCAGAAGCGGGTCGTCGCGCCGTCGGGCAGGGAGAGGCCGGCGGTGAGGCCGGGCGTGCGGAGGTCGCGGCCGCCGCCGATCGCGTGGCTGAGCACCTGGGCGTCGCCCGTGGAGGCGACGCGGGCCCGGGAGCCGTCGAACATCGGCAGCAGGTCCTGCTCGTCCTCGGTGAAGAGCCGGACCGCGCCGGCGACGTACGTCGTACCGACGGACTGCTGCTCCTCGGGGGACAGCCGCTCCGGGTTGTCCTCGCCGCACGCGGCCTGCGGGTCGCCGTACCAGTCGTCGTTGGCGGGCGCCTGCGCGATGCCCGGCGTCCACTCGGTGTTGAAGAAGTTGTGGTTGGCACCCATCACCAGGACCGAGCTCTTCAGCGACGTGTCGCCGGCGGTGAGGTCGCGCGCGGTGTCGGTGAAGCGTTGGCCCTGGAGGTCGCTGACGTCGCCGTCGCAGAAGGGCAGCAGCGTCACGGTCGGCACGTACGCCGCGGTCTGGGTGCCGAAGTCGGTCGGCGCGATCAGCACCTGGCCGACGATCCGGTACGGCGCGCTCAGCGGGATCTCGATCGACGCCCGGTCGACGCCCTCGCCGCCCCGGCTGTGCCCGACGAGCACGACGCGGCCGCGGTCGACCTGGTGCGCTGCCGCGATGTCGGCCCAGTGGTCGAGGTGCCGCTCGACGATCGCCGCGCGGGCGTCCGCACCGCCGTCGGCGAACCGGTAGTCCTGGGCGTTGATGCCGTTCACCCGCACCGAGACCGTGGTGAAGCCCTGGGAGGCGAGCACCTGCTGGATGTAGTCGTAGCCGAGCTGGCTCGGGATCTCCTGCAGGGGCGCCTGGCACGGCCAGGCGCCGTCGGCGCCCGAGTCGTTCGGGTCGAAGCAGACGCCGTGCCGTCCGTGGAGGAAGAGCACCAGCGGCCGGGGTCCGGTGACGGCGTCCGCGGCGGGCTCGACCACGTGACCGACCATCTCGATCGGCTCGGGCATGCCGGGCAGCTTCACCGGGTCGAGCTCGTAGTTGCTCGACACCACGTCGAAGTCGCCGGGTGTGGCCGGGTCGACGGGCAGCGTGACGGTGCCGGGGAGGTCGAGCGCCCTGCCCGCACCCCCGGTGACCGGGCGCTGCAGGTCGTGGCCGGCCACGTCGAGCCGGTCGCCCGAGAGCAGCACCCCGAGGGTCGCCGCGGTCGGCCGGGTCGCCGAGGTGAGGACGGTCCGCACGGTGCGCCCGTCGCCGTCGATCGTCGAGACCCCGACCACCGCGCCCTCCGGCCCGACGATCGTCGGGCGGTCGGAGGTGAGCGGGAACCGGGTCGGCGAGGTCCAGGACACCGCGTAGCTGCCCGGCCCGACCTCCCGCACCCGCCAGTCGCCGAGGTCGGCCGGCGCCGCGGGAGCACTCGGGTGCGACGCGCCGCTCCGCGGCGTCGCGGAGACGGGGCCGGAGGCGGCGGTGGCCGTCCCGGTCGCGACCAGCGCGGCGACCACGACCCACCCGAACACACGACGAAGGCTCATCCGGGCATCATGCCGTTCCCACGACCTCGCCGGAGGCAAACGGGCCGGTCCAGTCACCGTCCTCGGGTTCTCCGATAAGCCGACATGTGGCCTGAGACACACCTACGGTCCCGCCATGACCCTCCGGACTCTCAGCGCCGCGCTCGCGATCGCCCTGGCCGGGCTGGTCTCCGCACCCGCCGTCGCCGGCGCCGCTGCGACGCCCCACCACCCGTGCACCCGCACGTCCAGCCACACCTGCATCCGCGGTGGCGAGTTCTGCCCGCAGGCGAGCTACGGCCACAGCGGCTGGGACGCGCGCGGCCACCGCTACGTCTGCAAGGGCGACCGCACGCACCCGCACTGGATGCTGCCCTGACCTGACCCGTCGGTCGGCCGTCCATCGCTTGGCGACGTTTCGGTGACTCGCGCGCTGCCGACCTAGGCTGGTCGATCGTGAAGGCGCTGCTGCTCGAGAACATCCACCCGGTCGCCGTCGAGATCCTGGAGGCCCGGGGCTTCGAGGTCGAGCTCCGTACGGGGTCCCTGTCCGAGGACGAGCTGGTCGACGCGCTGCCCGGCGTGCACCTGCTCGGCATCCGGTCGAACACGCACATCACGCCACGGGTGCTCGACGCCGCGAGCGACCTGCTCGCGGTCGGGTGCTTCTGCATCGGCACCAACCAGGTCGACCTGGTCGACGCCGGCGCGCGGGGCATCGCGGTCTTCAACGCGCCGTACTCCAACACGCGCAGCGTGGTGGAGCTGGTGATCGGCGAGATCATCGCGCTGGCGCGCCGGCTCACCGAGAAGACGCAGAAGATGCACGAGGGCGTCTGGGACAAGTCGGCGAAGGGCAGCCACGAGGTCCGCGGCCGCACGCTCGGCATCGTCGGCTACGGCAACATCGGCACCCAGCTGTCCAACCTCGCCGAGGCGCTCGGGCTGCGCGTGATCTTCTTCGACACCGCCGACCGGCTCGCCCACGGCAACGCCCAGCGGATGCGCACCCTCGACGAGCTCCTCGAGAAGGCCGACGTCGTCAGCCTCCACGTCGACGGACGACCCGGCAACGCCGGCTTCTTCGGCGCCGAGCAGTTCGCGAGGATGAAGCCGCGCAGCATCTTCATCAACGCCGCCCGCGGGATGGTGGTCGACAACGAGTCGCTGCGCGACCACATCCTGTCCGGCCACATCGCGGGCGCCGCGCTCGACGTGTTCCCGGTCGAGCCGAAGGCCCAGGGCGACGAGTTCGAGTCGGTCCTGCGCGGCCTCGACAACGTCATCCTCACGCCGCACGTCGGCGGCTCCACCCAGGAGGCGCAGGAGGAGATCGGCTACTTCGTGGCCGGCAAGCTCGCCAACTTCTCGCTGCAGGGTCGCACCGAGCTCTCGGTGAACCTCCCCGCCGTGATGGCGCCCGCGCTCCAGGCGGGCCACCGGATCGGCTACCTGCACGTCAACGTGCCCGGCGTGCTCGCGGGCGTGAACAGCATCCTGGCCGACTCCGGCGCCAACATCACCGGCCAGTTCCTGTCCACGCGCGGCGAGCAGGGGTACGTCGTCACCGACACCCTCGACCCGCTGCCGCAGGACGCGCTCGCCAAGCTGTCCGAGTCGCCGCACACCATCTGGCTGCGGACCTGGGACGCCTGAGCTGCCCCGGCCCGAGCCGGCGAGGGCCGGGACCCAGCAGCCAGGCCGAGTGGCCGCGCGAGCGAGGAACGAGCTCGCGACCGGCGTACCGAGACTGAGCTGCCCCGGCCCGAGCCGGCGAGGGCCGGGACCCAGCAGCCAGGTCGAGTGGCCGCGCGGCCCGAGCCGGGGAGGGCCCCGTAAGGTCGGGTCATGGGGAGCGTGCGCGAACGTCTCGGTCACGAGCTCTTCCTGCGCGTCGCCGGTCCGGACGGCGCCACCCACGCGGAGCGGATCCACGGCCGGCCCGGCCCGCGCTGGTTCGAGCCGGACAGCCCGATCACCCGCGTGCACGGTGACGCGTCGATGTTCGTGGGCGGCATCCGGGCGCTGCTCCTCCAGACCCTGCACCCGGCCGCGATGCGCGGCGTCGCCGAGCACTCGGGCTACCGCGGCGACATGTGGGGCCGGCTCGCCCGCACCAGCCGCTTCCTCGCGGTCACGACCTTCGGCCACGCCGACGACGCCCAGCAGGCGGTCGACATCGTGCGCGCCATCCACGAGCGGGTGGCCGGCACGATGGACGACGGCACGGCGTACTCCGCGGCCGACCCGCACCTGCTCGGCTGGGTGCACGTCGCCGAGATCGACAGCTTCCTGCGCGCGCACACGGTCTACGGCAAGGAGCCGCTCGTCGGCGCCGACCGGGACGTCTACGTCGCCCAGACCGCCGAGGTCGCCCGCCGGCTCGGCGTGATCGACCCGCCGACGACCGAGGCCGAGCTGGCGGCCGCGCTGGCGGCGTACCGTCCCGAGCTGCGCGGCACCCCGGAGGCGCGCGAGGCCGTCTCCTACCTCCTGCTCCGGCCGCCGCTGCCGCTGCTCGCCAGGGCGCCGTACGGCGTGCTGGTCGCCGCCGCGATCGGCCTGATGCCGCGCTGGACCCGGCGACCGCTGCGGCTGCCCTGGCTGCCGGTCTCGGAGCGCACCGTCGTCCGGGCCCTGGGCGGCCTCGCCACCGGCACGATCCGCTGGGCGATGACGCCGGCCCGCGACCCGCGGTCTTGAGGAAAGCCTGAAGCTGCCTTGCGGGGCACCCCGGGAAGCCCCGCCTACGATGTGGCCATGCTCTCCCCTGTCCGCCGGAGTCTGGCCGCGCTCGTCGCCCTGCTCGCCCTGCTGCTGGGCGCGCTCGTCGGCACGCCGCCGGTCGTCGCGGCGGGCGACACGGGTGTCGCCTTCGGCACGATCAGGTTCCCGCAGCAGGACAACCCGGGCATCAAGGTGCTGTGGTTCACCCAGGACTGGCGCTACCTCGGCACCAAGACCGCGGTCGGCGGCAGCTACTCGCTCAACCTCCCGGCCGGCTCCTACCATCTCCAGTTCGTCGACCAGCGCCCGTCGTACAAGACCGACAAGTACGCGCCGACCGACATCGCCGTCACCGTGCGGGCGGGTGAACCCCGGCAGAAGAACGTCACCATGAAGAAGGGCGCCTTCATCACCGGCACCGTGAAGACGCACGGCAAGACGGCCAAGAAGACCCGCGTGGTCGCGGCCAACCAGGACCAGTCGTCCTTCGAGACCACGGCGAACAACAAGGGCCAGTTCGCGGTCGGCGGGTTGCCGGAGGGCAAGTACTCGCTCTTCACCTACGACCACCGGCACCTCTACGTCGACAAGAGCACCTACGCGGGCAAGCTGCAGCCCGGCGGCTCGGCCAACGTCGCGATCAACCTGACGAAGAAGGCCGGCAGCCTCCGCGTCTACGTCTTCACCTCGGCCAACGGCGTCAAGAAGCGGGCCTCCGGCAACCCGGTCGTCACCGCGGTCAGCAAGGCGACCGGGCAGTTCTGGAGCGCGAAGGTCAGGGCCGGCGACGTCGTCTTCCAGGGCCTCTACCCCGGTAGGTACACGCTCGTGGCCAACGGGTTCGGCGTCTGGTTCGGCCGGACCGGCGTCATCGAGGGCGCGAACGTCCGGGCCGGCAAGGCCGACTTCGGGACGTTCACGTACACGAAGCGCGGCGGGTGGGTGAGCGGCACCGTCGTGGACGGCGGCTCCGACGACGGCAGCGACTTCCCGATGAAGGACTCGGTGGTGAGGCTCTTCGACGCCGGCGGCGCCGAGCTCACGTCGACGACCGCGGACGACAACGGGCACTTCACGCTCAGCGGGCAATTCGGGACGATGGACGGCCTGACCGTCACCGTCGACCCGAACCCCAGCGGCGGCGGCTGGGCGACCGCGGCGCCGCCCGACAACTACTGCCAGTTCGTCCAGGGCTCGGCCGCACCGGTCTCGATCACGCTGGGGCAGGGCACCGACGTCGGCGCGGTGCCGTTGCCGCGATCGACCGCGAGCGGCCAGCCGACCCAGTGCCTCCCGAACTGACCGGGCCCGCTCGCCCTTTCAACAACCTTGAGCGAACCCTCGCGCTTTCTTGAGGGAGACCGAAGGTGGGCTCCCTAGGCTCGTGGCCATGCCCGGAACTGCCCCCCGCACCGCCAGCGTGCTGATCGTCGTCGCGGGCATGCTCGCCTCCCTCCTGATCTCGCTCGGCCAGGCACCCGCGGCCGACGCCGCGGCGTCGGCCGGTCGGGTCCGCGGCTACGTCCTCGCACCGCACGGCGCGAGGCCGCTGCTCAAGGTCTCGTGGTTCACGGCCGACTGGACCTACCTCGGCTCGCGGGCGGTCTCCCGCGGCGGCGCGTACTCGCTGTCGCTGCCGGCGGGGACCTACCGCCTCCAGTTCGCCGACAAGCGGCCGTCGTACGACGTCACGAAGCTCGCGACCACGGACGCGACCGTGGTCGTCCGACCCGCGCGCACCGCGGTCAAGAACGTGCGCATGCAGCGCGGGTCCGCCATCACCGGCACCGTCCGGACCGGCGGCAAGCCCGGGTCCAAGGCCACCGTGATCGCGGCCAGCAAGGACGAGCGGTCGTTCGCGACCGTGGCCAACGCGCAGGGCCAGTTCGCGATCGGCGGGCTGCCCCGGGGCAGCTACTCGGTCTTCACCTACGACCACAAGAAGACCTACGTCGGCAAGAGCACCTTCGTGCGCCGGATCGGGCCCGGGCAGCCGCAGAACGTCGCCGTCCACCTGACGAAGCGCGCCGGCGGCCTGCTGGTCGACCTGTACGCCGGGGACCGGGCGGTCGGCGGCACGGTCGTCGTCACCGCGGTCAGCAAGGTGACCGGCCAGTTCTGGACCACCAAGGCCCGCGGCGGGACGGCCGTCTTCCAGGGCCTCTACCCCGGCCGCTACCGACTCGTGGCGCCCGGCTACGGCGACTTCCTCGGCCGCACCGGCGATGTCGCGAACGGCCAGGTCCGCCCGGGGCGCACCGCCTTCGGCAGCTTCCGGCTGACCCAGCACGGCGGCTCCTTCACGGGCCGACTGGTGGCCGCCGACGACGACTCACCGGTCGGCAGGGCCACCGTCCGGCTGTACGACGCCGGCGGCGCGATCATCGCCGCGGCGACGACCGCCGCGGACGGCACCTTCCGGGTCGGCGGCCGGCTGGCCACCTCGAAGGGGATCAGCCTGGTCGCCTTCGACTCCGCCCACCTGGGCTTGTTCGACACCCTCACGGTGCCGGCCCTGTCGATCAAGGCCGGCCAGACCAAGCGGCTCGGGGACCTCGTGCTGCCGACGTTGCCGTCCGCTGCGGTCTCCGGCTACGTCGTCGACGCGTCCAACAAGGCGATCAGGCTCGCCGGGGCGACCGTGCGGCTGCTCGATGCCAGGGACGTGGTGATCGCGACGACGACGAGCGACGACGACGGCGGGTTCCTGATGGACGAGCGGCTGGCGGCCCAGAGCGGGGTCACGATCCTCGTGCAGCCCGGGGGCACCAGCGACTACCTGGGCGACCCGGCGACCCGCTGCGAGTACACCTCGACCAAGCACGGCGGGATCGTCCTCGAGACCGACGTTGAGCGCGACCTCGGGCCGGTCGGGATGACCCGCAAGGCGCGCGGCACCTGCCTGGCGCCGATCGGGGACCCCGTCACGCACTGACCATGTCGGCGTCGCCCCAGAACGCCTTCATGCTGGTGATCAGGCCGTCGTCGTCGAAGGTCATCACGTCGATCGGCGTCACCGTGTAGGTCTGCTCGCCGACGTGCGTGCCGACCTCGAAGTGGAACGCCGCCGCGCCGCCCGCGATCCGCACGGTCACCAGCCGGGTGTCCTTCTCGAGGCCGTCGAGGCCCGCGTAGAACGCGCGGATCCCGTCGCGGTCGGACAGCACCTCCGACCCGACCGGGTCCTCGACCGTCGCGCCCTCGGCGTACAGCGCCACGATCTCCTCGGACGTGCCGGACCCGACCAGCTCGACGTAGCGGTTCACGACCTCACGGATGCGCTCGGGGTCCGCGGCCATCGTCTCCTCATTTCTGTAACACGTTCTCGTTGTCCGGCCACCGTAGCGGCCCGGGGCCCGGACGGTCTTGAATGTCCGCGTGGACCTGCTGCCCGCCTGGCCCCTGCCCGGCGCCCGCGAGCTCGGCGCGCGTCTCGTCGCCTCCTACGACCACCCCGACCGCGGCTACCACGACACCCAGCACCTGACCGAGGTGCTCGAGCGGATCACCGAGCTGTCCGCGCACGGGGCGGCGTTCGACCGGATGCCCGTGCTGCTCGCCGCGTGGTTCCACGACGGGGTGTACGACGGCCGGTCCGACGCCGAGAAACGGTCGGCCGCCTGGGCCGCGGAGGCGCTGCCGAGCCTGGTCGAGCCGGCGGTCGTCGACGAGGTCGTGCGGCTGGTGCTGCTCACCGAGCACCACCGCCCCGCCGACGACGACGGCAACGGCTGCGTGCTCTCCGACGCCGACCTGGCGATCCTCGCGGCCCCGGCCGAGCGCTACACCGAGTACGTCGCCTCGGTGCGCACCGAGTACGCGCAGGTGCCCGACGACCTGTTCGCGCTGGGTCGCGCGGAGATCCTCCGCGACCTGCTCGCCAAGCCGCACCTCTTCCACACGGAGCACGCCCGGGACGCCTGGGAGGCGGCCGCGCGGGCCAACGTCGAGCGCGAGCTGGCGGCGCTGGCCGGGTAGTCCCTGACGAAAGCGGGGTCGGATCGGTCGGGCGACCCCGCGTTCGTCAGGGACTACCCTTCCGACGCCGCAGACCGGAGGCGATCAGGCGGGACACGATCTCGCGGGAGGAGACCGGGGTGGCGCCGGCGGCGACGACCTGGTCGTACCACTCGGACGGCACGTCGTAGTGGTCCCGGTCGAAGCCGCGCTGGGGGATGCCGAGCGTGGCAGCGAAGGCGTGCAGCTCGTCGTACGACGCGTCGCTCGCCAGGTGGGACCAGAGCCGGCCGTGCCCGGCCGCGTTGGGCGGGTCGATGTAGATCGTCATCCGGCGGGGCGCGCCGCCCGCTCCGTCTCCCTGTCGACGGCGGCGTCGAGCAGCAGCCGCCAGGAGCGCACGTGGCCGGCGTCGACGTAGGCCTTGACGGACCCGCCCGGTCGCGCCTGCGGACCGAGGTGGAACTGCCGGACGCCGGCCCTGACGAACCACGGCACGTGCTCGGCCAGCAGCCCGGCGCCGGGCAGCAGCAGCCGGGCGAACGCCGGGTCGGCGGCTGCGACCGCGAGCAGGTCGTCGTACCCGACCTCGAGGCCTCGCGGCGAGCCGGCGGAGCGGACGCCCACCAGTCCGGGCAGGCCCACCAGGCGGCGCCAGGAGCGCTGCGGCTCGAGGGTGTCGTCGATCGCCGGGCCGAACGTCCACGGGACGCCGGGCAGCCGCGACGCGAGATGCGTGCAGACCTCCACGTCGACCTCGAGGTCGGCGTCGAGGAAGCCGAACGAGACACCCTGGGCGCCGCAGCCCAGGTAGTCCTCGGCCAGTCCGACCAGCCGGGTCAGCTCACCGCCGGTGGTGGTCCAGGAGTCGTTGAGACGCAGCAGCACGAAGACCGGCAGGTCGCTGTCGCGGCAGACGGCCGAGACGATCGCGGGCTCGGGGGACATCTCCACCACCGGTCCCGGTGCGGCGAGGTGCAGACGGTCGGCACCGCCCTCGGTCGCGCCGGGTACGTCACGCGGGTCGAGGACGGCCACCTCGAGCAGCGCCGGGCTCATGAGGGCATCGTAGGACGCGCGGACCGCCCACGGGCGTAGCCGCCCCGGGGGCATGATGGGGGAATGGACGACACCCTGCTGTTCGACGCGCGCGCCCGCGTGCTCTCCGACCTGCAGGCTCGCCACCACGCGACGGCGGCTGCGGTCTCGGTGCTCGAGGACGCGGTCGCGCAGCGCAAGTGGTGGGCGGAGCAGTGGCCGGAGGGCACGGAGTACATCGCCGGCCTGGTCGCCCAGGACGTGCAGGACGCGCTCTTCGAGTCCGTCGGCCGCTGGCCCGTGTGCCAGGACTGCGGGGACGACGCACCCGTCCACGCGCTGTACATCCAGCCCGACCTCGGCGGTCCCGACCCGGTGTGGGTCTGCGAGGAGACCGGCGACGTCGTCGCACCCCTCGGAGGACTGTGACGTCCCAGCCGCTGGGCCTCGACACGCCGGTCGCGGCCTCGCAGGCTCGGTCGCGCGGCTCGCTCGACCACCATCAGCGGATCCGCTGACGCGCCTCCGCTAGCCTTCGGTGCCCACCTGGAGCCACATGGTGAACCGGTCGGCCCGGTAGACCGTGCGCGAGACCTCGACGACCTTCTCCCCCGCCAGACCTCGCCGCGAGTGCCGCAGCACCGGCCCGCCGACCGCGATCTCCAGCAGCTCGGCCTCGTCCCCCGTCGCCACGTCGGCGTTGATGGAGTCCTCGGCCCAGGTGGGCCGCAGGCCACGCGACTCGAGCGCGTCGTACAGGCTGGTCGGCATCCCGCTCTGCAGGAAGCCGGGGATCAGGATCTCGTTGAGATAGGCGTCCTCCACGCACATCGGTGCCCCGTCGGCCCGGCGCAGCCGGCGCCAGTGGATGACGGCGTCCCCCTCGGTCACATTGAGCGCCCGCGCCACCCCCGGACCCGCCTGCTCGCGCCGCGCGAGGAGGGTCTGCGACTCGGCCAGCAAGCCTCGTCGCGCCATCTCCTCGGTGTAGCTCGTCAGTCGGCTCGCGGCACGCCTCGGGCGAGCCACGAACGTGCCCCGCCCCGGAATCCGCTCCAACAGCCCCTCGACCACCAGGGCATCCATCGCTTGCCTCACCGTCATGCGGGCGACCCCGAACCGATGCACCAGCTCACGCTCGGAAGGTGCAGGTGAACCGGGTGCCGCCCCCGTGACGAGAGCGCGCACGTATTCACGCACCTGGACGTGCTTGAGCGCACGCCCCTCAGTCACCAGCAACTCGTCCACGGTTGAACTGTAGGCAGTGAGAGGCCTCCGCGTCCCCAGATCGGCAGGAACGCGCGCACCGGAGTGTCGAATATTCGGATCTGTGGAGGTCGGTGCCGGGCGTCACTCGGTCGCGATCGCCCGCAGCACGTCGAGCCTCGCGGCCCGCCGAGCGGGGAAGATCGCAGCCAGCACACCGATCACGACCGACAGCACCAAGAACACCACCAGCTGGGTGAGCGGCACGCTGATGACCTCGAGCCCCTGGTCGCGGACTGCATACATCAACGCAACCCCGAAGCCGGTCCCGAGCACCACGCCGAGGATCGCGCCGAGCACCGCGATCACCACGGACTCGAGCGTGATCATGGTGCGCAGCTGGGCCCGGCTGACCCCGATCGCCCGCAGCAGCCCCACCTCGCGGGTCCGCTCGATGACCGACAGCGCGAGGGTGTTCACGATGCCGAGCACCGCGATGACCAGCGCCAGCCCGAGCAGCGCGAAGATGATCAGCACGAACTGGTCGATCGGCGCGCGCTGCTCCTGGGCGAACTCCCCCTGGTCCTTCACCGTGACGACGGGCAGGTCGGCGACGACCGCGTCGAGCCGGTCCTGGACGCCCGGGGAGTCGTCGGTGAAGAGGATCAGCACGTTGTCGCTGTCGGGGAAACCGGCGTCCGCGAAGTCGCCGGGCGTCAGCAGCACCGGGGCGAACACGACCGGGTTGTCCTCGACGATGCCGGCGACGTCGTAGGTCCGCTCGCCGGCCGGCATGTCGAAGGTGATCTCGTCGCCGACCCCGAGGTCCTCGTCCCCGGCCCAGGTGCGCTGGAGCAGCACCGACCCGTCGGTGTAGTCGGCGGGGTCGCCGTCGGACACGTCGAGCTCCAGCAGGTCGACGTCGCCGGGGTCGACAGCCGACACGCCCTGCCTGTCGCCGTCGCGCTGCCCGGCCTGGAAGCGCTCGCGCACGACGTGCTCGACGCCCTGGACCTGGGCCATCTGGTCGCCGATGGCCGGCGTGAAGGCCGTCCCGATGACGTTGCTGACGACGTAGTCCCCGACGAAGTTCTCCTCGATCGACTTGTCCACGCTGGCCTTCGCGGAGTCGCCGACGATCGCCATCGTGCAGGCCAGGGTGAGCCCGATCATCAGCGCCGAGGCGGTGGCCGTCGTACGACGGGGGTTGCGCAGCGCGTTCTGCCCGGCCAGGTTGCCGACCGTGCCGAAGAGCCGGGCGTACGTCGCGCGGGAGGCCGCCAGGAACGGCCGGCTGATCACCGGGCTCATCGCGGCGACGCCGAGCAGGATCGCGAGGATGCCGCCGCCGGTCTGCCAGCCTCCGTGCGGCAGGTCGGAGAAGAGTCCCAGCGCGAGCACCACGAGGCCGATCCCGGTGAGCGCGAGTCCCCACCAGAGCCGACGCTGCAGCGACGACTCGGGGAGCGCGACGTCGTCGCGAAGCGCCTGCACCGGGGCGATCCGGGTGGTCCGGCGGGCCGGCAGCCAGGCCGCCGCCATCGTGACCAGGATGCCGACGACGTAGGACGCGAGGAACGTGCGCGGCGCGAAGATCAGCGGCTGGCCGGAGAGGTCGAGACCGAAGTTGGCGAAGAGCGCCCGGATGGCCATCGCGAGCAGCACCCCGAGCCCCAGGCCCAGGGTCGCGCCCAGGAGGCCGAGCACGAACGCCTCGAGCTGCACCGACCACAGGACCTGCCGTTTGGAGGCGCCCAGGGCGCGCAGCAGCGCGAGCTCGCGGCTGCGCTGGGCGACCAGGATCGAGAACGTGTTGACGATGAGGAACGCCCCGACCACCAGCGAGATGCCGGCGAAGATCAGCAGGAACGTCGTGATGAAGGAGATGGCCTGCAGCAGGTCGGTGGCCGCCTCGTCGGCGGCGTCGTCGCCGGTCACCGCCTCGACGCCGTCCGGGAGCAGCGGGGCCACGTCGTCGCGCAGCTGCGCCTGGGAGACGCCGTCGGCGGCGGTCACCCAGACGTCGGTGTAGGCGTCCTGCCCGCCGAGGAAGAGCTTCTGGGCGGTCGGGGTGTCGAAGGCGGCGTACGTCGCCCCGTTGAGCGAGCCGCCGCTGGGGAAGCCGGCGACGCCGACCAGGGTCGGCGTGAGGTGGGTCGGCAGCCCGCCACCCTCGCTCAGCGCCGCCGCGGTCGACGGGATGATGTCGACCCGGTCGCCGACCTCGTAGCCCGCGCGCTCCGCGGTGCGCTCGTCGAACACCACCTCGTCGGGCCCGTGCGGCTCGTGGCCCGAGGTGATGGCGAGGCCCTCGAGCCCGTGGCCGGCCGGCGCGTCGGACCAGTTGCCGCCGATCGCCGGCGGCCCGAAGCCGCTGACCACCTTGCCGTCGGCGCTCACGACGAAGACGCCGAACGCGGTGACGTTGCCGTCGACCCGGGCCGCGCCCGGGACCTCGCGCAGGTCGTCGAGCACGCCGGCCGGGATCGTGACCGTGGACGGCGCCCCGTCGGCCGTCGTCCCCCCGACGGGACGCACGACCACGTCTCCCACCGTGGAGGCGAAGAGCGCCGTGAAGCTGCGGCTGAGGGTGTCGGAGAAGATCAGCGAGCCCGCGACGAACGCGACGCCGAGCACGATCGCGAAGGTGCTCATCACGAGGCGCACCTTGCGCCCGAGCAGGCTCTTCAGAGCGGCCCGGATCATCCGGGGTCCCCGCGGAAGTGTGGGCTGGAGGAGCGAAGCGGGGGAAGCCCGCAGTTTCGTGGGGTGGAGATCATGGGGTCTGCTCGGCCATCCGGTTCATGACCTCCAGCACCTGTTCGCGAGTCGGCGCCCGCAGCTCGTCGACCACCCGGCCGTCGGCGAGGAAGACGACCCGGTCGGTGTAGGCCGCGGCGACCGGGTCGTGGGTGACCATCACGACCGTCTGGCCGTACTCGTCGACGCTGCGCCGCAGCAGCTCGAGCACCTCGGCACCGGAGCGGGAGTCGAGGTTGCCGGTGGGCTCGTCGGCGAAGACGATCCGGGGCCGGCTGGCGAGCGCGCGGGCCACGGCGACGCGCTGCTGCTGGCCGCCCGAGAGCTCGTTGGGCTTGTGCTCGAGCCGGTCGCCGAGCCCGACGGTCGCGACCACGGTGTCGTACCACGCCTGGTCGGCCTTGCGGCCCGCGATCGCCATCGGCAGCTGGATGTTCTCCTCCGCCGTCAGCGTCGGCACCAGGTTGAAGGACTGGAACACGAAGCCGATCTCGTCGCGGCGCAGCCGGGTCAGGCCCTTGTCCTTGAGCTGGGTCAGGTCCTGGTCGCCGATGAACACCGAGCCCGAGTCGGCGGTGTCGAGGGCGGCGCAGCAGTGCATCAGGGTCGACTTGCCGGACCCGCTCGGTCCCATGACCGCGGTGAACTCGCCGGCGGCGATGTCGAGCGTGACGTCGTCCAACGCGCGCACCAGCGCCTGGCCGGTGCCGTAGGTCTTGGTGAGGTTGCGGACGCGCGCGGCCGGGGCGGGGGGCTCGGTCATGGGTCCAGCCTCCCGTGCCGCGCACCTGCCGCGCCACCTGAATCCCGGCCGACCGACCCTGACATCCCCCTGATCCGGCTGTCGAACATCTGTTCGATCTCGGGCTATGCTCGGGACATGGACTTCCAGGGTTCGCTCTTCGCGGCGCCTCCCGCCGAGGTGCCGACCTTCGACGGGCTGGAGCGCCGCACCCTCACCCGCGGTGCGTGGGTGGACGTGCACCCCGCGTGGCTGCCGGAGGCCGACGACGTCTTCGAGCTGATGCTGCGCGACGTCCCCTGGAGGGCCGAGCGGCGGCAGATGTACGACCGTGAGGTCGCCGTACCCCGGCTCCTGCACATGTACGGCGCCGGGGACCCGCTCCCCCACCCGGCGCTGGCCCGGGCGCGGGGCGCCCTGTCCGCGCACTACCGCCCCGTGCTCGGGGAGCCGTTCACGACCGCCGGGTGCTGCTACTACCGCGACGGCCGCGACAGCGTCGCCTGGCACGGCGACACCATCGGCCGCGGCAAGACCCAGGACACGATGGTCGCGATCGTCTCGCTCGGCGACCCGCGGCGCCTGATGCTCCGCCCGCGGGCCGGCGGCGCCTCGATCTCGGTCGAGATGGGCCACGGCGACCTGCTCGTCATGGGCGGCTCCTGCCAGCGCACCTGGGAGCACGCCGTGCCCAAGGTCGCGCACGCGGGGCCGCGGGTGTCGGTGCAGTTCCGTCCGCTCAACGTGTTCTGAGCACCGCCCTGCCCGAGCTCGCGAGGGCAGGGAGCTCGGTGCCAGGTCGAGTAGCGCCCGCGACCGACGGAGGAGGTCGCGACGGCGCGTATCGAGACCCAGGTCTCGATACGCTCGCTGGCGCTCGCTACTCGACCACCGAGGAACACGCGGCCGCGACCGACGGAGGAGGTCGCGACGGCGCGTGTCGAGACCCAGGTCTCGATACGCTCGCTGGCGCTCGCTACTCGACCACCGAGGAACACTCGGCCACCGACTCGTCACTCGACTGAGGGACGATTTGGGGCACCGAGGTTGGGTGGTGCCATGGACGCACGCGCAACGATCGGACTCACCGGCCTGGCCGTCATGGGACGCAACCTGGCCCGCAACATCGCCCGGCACGGGCACACCATCGCGGTGCACAACCGCACCACGGCCAAGATGACCGCCCTGATCGAGGAGTACGGCGACGAGGGCGACTTCGTCGGGTCGGAGTCGCTCGAGGACTTCGTCGCGAGCATCCAGCGGCCGCGAGCGATCGTGATCATGGTGAAGGCCGGCGAGCCGACCGACGCCGTCATCGACGAGCTGGTGCCCTTGCTCGACGAGGGCGACATCGTCGTCGACGGCGGCAACGCCCACTTCACGGACACCCTGCGCCGCGAGCAGGCGCTGGTCGAGAAGGGCCTGCACTTCGTGGGGATGGGCGTCAGCGGTGGCGAGGAGGGCGCTCTCCACGGCCCCTCGATCATGGTCGGGGGCTCCGACGAGGCCTACGAGCGGCTCGCTCCGGTGCTCGAGTCGATCGCGGCCGAGGTCGACGGCACGCCCTGCTGCGCACACGTCGGCCCGGACGCCGCCGGGCACTTCGTGAAGATGGTCCACAACGGCATCGAGTACGCCGACATGCAGCTGATCGCCGAGTCCTACGACCTGCTCCGCCACGTCGCCGGGATCGAGCCGGCCGGCATCGCCGAGGTCTTCCGGGAGTGGAACGGCGGCGACCTGGAGTCGTTCCTCATCGAGATCACTGCGGTCGTGCTCGACCACACCGACGCCGCCACCGGGAGGCCGTTCGTCGACGTCGTGAAGGACGCCGCCGAGCAGAAGGGCACCGGACGCTGGACGGTCCAGAGCGCGCTCGACCTCGGCGTCCCCGTCACCGGCATCGCCGAGGCGACCTTCGCCCGCAGCCTGTCCGGCCACACCGAGCAGCGCGCGGCCGCGAGGAAGGTCTTCGACACCGACCCCGAAGGGGCGCCGCTCGAGGACCGCGACGCGTTCGTGGACGACGTGCGCGCCGCCCTCTACGCGTCCAAGGTCGTGGCCTACGCGCAGGGCTTCGACCAGATCGCGGCCGGCAGCGAGGAGCACGGCTGGGGCGTCGACCTCGGCCTGATGGCGACGACCTGGCGCGGGGGCTGCATCATCCGCGCGCAGTTCCTCGACCGGATCAAGGAGGCGTACGCCGAGGAGCCCGACCTCACCACGCTGCTGACCACGGCGTACTTCGCCGAGGCGGTCGAGCAGGGAGCCGACGCCTGGCGCCGGGTCGTCTCGACGGGCGTCGCGGCCGGCGTGCCGATGCCGGCGTTCTCCTCCTCGCTGGCCTACTTCGACGGCCTGCGACGCGAGCACCTGCCCGCCGCGCTGATCCAGGCGCTGCGCGACAACTTCGGCGCCCACACCTACGCGCGCGTCGACCGGGAGGGCGTCTTCCACACCCACTGGTCCGGCGACCTCGCGGAGTCCGAGGTCTGAGGCTTGCCCGGGCCGCCGCGGGGTACCGCCCTGCCATGACCACCACCACCACGACCGAGCCGGAGGAGACAGACTTCGGCCGGCTTCACATCGCCTTCGACAGCCGCGTGCTGCGACCCCGCTCGTGGACCGAGGCCCAGTCCACCTGGGCGGCGGAGATCCTCGCGACCTCCCCGGCGGGGGACGTGCTCGAGCTGTGCTCCGGCGCCGGCCAGATCGGCCTCCTCGCGGTCGCGGACACCGACCGCCGGCTCGTGTGCGTCGACCTCAACCCGGTGGCGTGCGACTACACCCGCCACAACGCCGCCGCCGCCGGTCTGGCGGACCGGGTCGAGGTCCGCGAGGGCGCCATCGACGAGATGCTCCGCGACAGCGAGCGCTTCGCGCTGGTGGTCGCCGACCCGCCGTGGGTACGACGTACCGAGGTCGGCCGCTACCCCGAGGACCCGCTCCTCGCGATCGACGGTGGTGACGACGGGATGGACGTCGCCTGGATGTGCGTCGACGCCGCGCGCGGGCACCTGCTGCCCGGCGGCTCGCTGCTGCTCCAGATCGGCACCGTCGAGCAGGTCGACGCGCTGCGGGACCGGCTCCGCGGCGACGAGCTCGCCGTGACCGAGGTCCGCTGGCACGAGCGTGGGGTGCTCGTGCGAGCCGACCGGGTCTAGCCCTAGGCCGGCCGGAGGTCGGCGGGCAGCACCTTGTGGGTGCCGTCGCACCACGGGAGCGACGAGGACTTCAGGCAGCGGCACACCGCGGACACGGGCCGGGTGGTCCCGTGCGGGACGCCGTCCGGGTCCTCGACCGCGTGGTTGCCGCGGATCAGCATCGGGCCGCCGGGGCAGAGGATGGCGTCCGGGTGGTCGAAGCTCATGCGACGTCCTGGCATTCGGCGGTCAGCTCGGCGGACAGCCAGCGGTCGAGCATCAGCCGGCCGAACCGGTCCTCCAGGTCGAGGCAGGTGAAGGCCCCGAACCACAGGCTCTCCTCGAGCTGCGGCTCCTCCTCGAGGAGGCTGCCGCAGATCGTGCGCACGGCGAGCTGCTCGTGCACGGCGTCGGCCTCGACGTGCTCGGCGTAGTAGTCGACGAGCTCCGCGGGGAACTCGAGCCGTTCCAGTCCCTGCATCATCCGCCGCGACGGCAGCGAGCTGGTCGCCTCGAACGCCGCGAGGTGACCCAGGGCCGCCCCGCGGAACCGCCGGTGCAGGCCGAAGAGCGACATCGCGTTGTTCTGCTCGAGGATCTCGAGCGGCGCCTCGTCGATGTAGGCGCCGTACGACGCGTCGAGGCCGCTGGCCTCCATGCCGAGGGCGTAGAGGTGGTGGTGCAGGCGGTTGGGGTCGCCGTTGCCGTACTCGTCGTACTGCAGCTCCATCAGGGCGGCTTTGGACCGGACGCCCAGTCGCGGCACGACCCAAGCGGTCGGGTCGGACTCCTGGAGGTGGTAGATCGAGCGCACCCGCAGCAGCTCGAGGACCTGGTCGCGGTCGGCGTCGCGGTGCACGTGTGCTGCCAGCGAGACGCCGTCCTGCTCCGCCACCCAGTCGAAGAAGGTCGCGGTGAAGGCACCGGTCGTGGGCGGCCCGGTCCAGCGCTCGCGCAGCCGGTCCTCGAGGTCACGCTCCAGCTCGGCACGCAGCCGCAGCAGGTCCGGGTCCCACTCGCGCTCGTCGTCGACGTCGTCGAAGCCGTGGTGGTGGAGCTCGTAGAGGACCCACAGGGCCAGGGCGGCGTCGGTGTCGTCGGTGCCCGCCGGCGCGGAGGGGACATCGGATCCGGTCAGCAGGCTCTCGAACAGCACCTCGGTCAGGGCGCCTCGGGGACGGGGGATCTTCATGACCTTCCTGTACCCGCCCCACCCGTCCACAACGCCACCCTTTTGGGTCGGGTGGTACGACGGAGGCATGACTCAGAACACGGCCGAGATCAGCGCCACCCCGTCCGGGACGTTCCAGCTCGGCGGCGACCTGCCCGTCGTCCGTCTCGGCTACGGCACCATGCAATTGCCCGGAGAAGGTGTGTGGGGGCCGCCGCGAGACCACGGCGAGGCGATCCTGGTGCTGCGCCGGGCCGTCGAGCTCGGCATCACGTTCTTCGACACGGCCGACTCCTACGGCCCGGAGGTCGCCGAGGCGCTGCTCAAGGACGCCCTGCACCCGTACGCCGACGACGTGGTGATCGCCACCAAGGCGGGGCTGACCCGCCAGGGCCCGGGCGAGTGGACGCAGCTCGGCTTCCCGCCGTACCTCCGCCAGCAGTGCGAGCTGAGCCTGCGCCGGCTCGGCCTCGACACCATCGACCTCTACCAGCTGCACCGCATCGACGACGCGTACCCGCTCGAGGACCAGGTCGGCGAGCTCAAGGCGCTCCAGGACGAGGGCAAGATCCGGCACATCGGGCTGTCCGAGGTGGACGTCGACCAGCTCGAAGCGGCGCAGAAGGTCGCCACGATCGTGTCGGTGCAGAACCGCTTCAGCCTCGGCACCCGCAACGCCGACGACCTGCTCGCGCACTGCGAGGAGAACGACATCGCGTTCATCCCGTGGCGCCCGCTCGCCGACCACGTCGACGGTGATGACACCATCTCGACGATCGCCGAGGCGCACGACGCGTCCGCTGCTCAGGTCGCCATCGCGTGGCTGCTGCAGCTGTCGCCGGTGATGCTGCCGATCCCGGGCACGTCGAGCGTCGCGCACCTCGAGCAGAACACCGCCGCCGCCGCGATCCGGCTGAGCGACGACGAGATGATGACCCTCAGCGCGCTCTCCTCGTCGGCCGAGTAGGGAGCCTCGCCGGTCGACTAGGGAGTTTCGCCGGTCGAGTAGCGAGCGCCAGCGAGCGTGTCCCCGTCGGTCGAGTAGCGAGCCTCGCCGGTCGAGTAGGGAGTTTCGCCGGTCGAGTAGCGAGCGCCAGCGAGCGTATCGAGACCCGTGTGGGTCTCGATACGCCGGTCGCGAGCTCGTCCCTCGCTCGCGCGGCTACTCGACCTGGCTGCTGCGTCCCAGCCTTCGCGAGCTCAGGCTGGGGCAGCTCAGAAGCTGACGGTCGGGGCGACGTCCTGGCCGTCGGGGGCGTCGTAGAAGTCCCGCTTGTGCACGCCTGCGATGCCCGTGAGGAACATCCACGGGATCGTCTGCGTGAGCTTGTTCAGCGTGGCCACCGCGTCGTTGTAGTACTGGCGGGCGAAGGAGATCTGGTTCTCCGTCTCGGCCAGCTGGGACTGCAGCTCGAGGAAGTTCTGGTTGGCCTTGAGGTCGGGGTAGGCCTCGGCGACCGCGTTGACCTTGACCAGTGCCTGGCTGAGCTCGGCGTCGGCGGCTGCCTTGGCCGGCACGTCGTCGCCCTTCGCGGCGCTCGTCACGGCGGCACGGGCCCGGGTGACCTCCTCGAAGACGCCCTTCTCGTGCGCGGCGTAGCCCTTGACCGTCTCCACCAGGTTGGGGATCAGGTCGGCGCGACGGGTGAGCTGGACGTCGATGCCACCGAGCGCCTCCTGGGCTCCGATGTCGGTGGTGCGCAGCTTGTTGAAGCCGACGATGACGAAGCCGACGACGGCGACGAGCACCACGACGACGATGATGGCGATGAGCATGTGAACTCCTCAGTTCCAGGGATGCAGGGCAAGTATCGGGGTCACCACGAGCCGACGCCTCCGCCGCCGCCACCGCCGCCGCCCGAGAAACCGCCACCACCCCCGCCGCCGGACGACGACTTCTGGGTGGCTTCGTAGGAGGAGACGGCCGAGCTCACGGTGGAGTTGAAGTCGGACACCATCGACGAGACGGCCGAGCCGGCGTACGCACCGGCGTAGGCGTTGCCGAAGTACGACGGGACGGGCGGCTCGGAGCCCATCTCGACGCGGTACTTCTCGGCCCACTCGTCGGCGCACCCGAAGGCGACCGCCCACGGGATGTAGGCGGTGTAGAGCTCCTGGCGGCCGGAGAAGTCGAACCGGTCCTGGGCCGACGGCGTGGCGAGGATCCGACGGAAGCCGCCCGCTCGCGACCAGAGGTCGCGCCCGGCCCTGGTGCGCTTGGTACCGGAGCCCGGCGCGGCGAGGCCGGCGCCGGCGACCGCGAAGGCGCCGGGGATCAGGCCGATCATGGTCATGCCGAACGGGTTCCAGATCGCCGTGGCCACCACCGCCAGCAGGCACGCCCCGACGACCAGCCCGCCGATGCTCCCGAGGCCGCTGGTGACCATCAGGCCGGACGCCGACGCCCACGTCGTGGTGCTCGACTTGAAGTCCTCGATCTCGGTCTTGAGCCGCTTGCCCGCCTCCACGTCCTGCGGTCCTGCGGTGAACGACGTGCCCGGGCCGCCGAGCAGGTGCGCGGTGCCGGACGTGATCGGGTCCAGGCCGGCCCAGCCGTCCGCGCCGTTCTTGTCCGAGATCGTCCACGCGTCGTCGGCGCGGGTGAGGTCGATCGCGCCCTTCTCGGCGGCGTACATGAGCGTCGCGACGTACTGCTCGTCGTCGACCTGCTCGGTGACCAGGTAGGCCGCCTGCGCGGGCCCGATCCCCTCGGGCGGCGCGTACATGAGCGGGAACTGCGGGTTGGCCTCGTAGGCGCGGCGCACCAGGAGGAAGCCGACCACACCGGCGACGACCGAGAGCAGGAGGACCAGGGCCAGGAGGGGGAGGCTGGTGCCGAAGACGCGGTCGAAGCGGGGGGTCCAGGGCAGCTCGTCGCCCGGTGGGGGCGTGGGCAGGTCGAGGCCCGCCTTGACCGTCACCGGGGTGTGCGGGTCGAGGGGGCCGGTCCGCACGTGGAGGGTCGTCGTCTGGTCGCCCTCGACCGTGCAGCCGCCGGTCTCGCCCGAGCCCTGCGCGCAGCGGACGCCGTCGGCGGCCACGGGCAGGTCGACGGTGACGTCGGCCTTGTCGATCTCGGGCCCGTCGGGCACCAGGTTCCAGTAGAACTGGGTCTCGGTGCCGTCGGTGCCGGGCTCGAGGACGCCGTCGATCTCGTAGTGGATGTCGTAGACGTGCACGCCGGGCTCGAGCTCGACCGCCGGGTCGCCGACCTTCGCCACGAGATAGCGGCCCGCGTCCTGGTGGGAGAGCTCGACGGGCACGTCCTTCCCGTCCATCGTGACGGTGACGTCGTGCGGGTTGCGACGGGCGTGCGGTGCGGACGGGTCGGCCCGGTCCCAGAAGCGGAAGATGCCGTGCTTCGGGACGTTGAAGTCGATCTTGAGCGACTCGTCGACGGTCAGGTCGCCGTTGTCGGCGACCTCCATGGTCGCCTTGTAGGACTTGATGGTGAAGTCGGAGTCCGTCGTACCGTCACCGCTGCTGTTCCACAGGACAGCCGGCACCAGCAGGACCAGGACGATCACGACCAGGCCGATCACCGACAGCACGAGTCGCTTCATGCTCGGGAGCCTAGGGGTCGCCGAGGTGGTGGCGTCGGAAAACCACGTGCTGTCTGTCGGTGGCCACTGGAACACTCGTCGCGATGACTTCCCCCGCCGACCGCCCGACCCTCGCCTCCTTCTGGCACGACCTGCCTCGTGAGGGCAAGCTCCTGCTGTCGGTCGTGGTCTTCGAGTTCATCGGCACCGGCCTGGTCCTCCCGTTCCACGTCGTCTACCTCCACGAGGTGCGCGGGTTCGCGCTGAGCGACGTCGGCCTGCTGCTGGGACTGTCGCCCCTGGTCGGCTTCCTCGTCGTGGGCCCCGGCGGGTCGGCGATCGACCGGCTGGGCGCGCGCCGGCTCCTGATGGCCGCGATCTCGCTCCAGGTGGTCTCCAACGTGCTCCTCGCGTACTCGTCGGCCGAGTGGATGGCTGCGGGCGCGCTGATGCTGTCGGGCGTCTCCTTCGGGGTGACCTGGCCGGGCTTCCAGACCTTGATCGCGGCGGTCGTGCCGGCCGAGCTGCGCCAGCGCTACTTCGGGGTCAACTTCACGCTGCTCAACCTGGGCATCGGGATCGGCGGCATCGTCGGCGGCGCCTTCGTCGACGTCGACCGGCTGGTGACCTTCCAGGTGATCTACCTCGGTGACGCGGTCAGCTACCTGCCGGCGCTGTTCCTCATGCTCGTGCCGCTGCGCCACGTCGCGGGTCGTCCCGACCACGGCGACGACGCACCTCCGGCGAAGGTCAGCTACCTGGAGGTCGCCCGGCGGCCCGCGGTGGCTGCGCTGATGCTGCTCAGCTTCGTGTCGTCGTACGTCGGCTACTCCCAGCTCAACGCCGGCATGCCGGCGTTCGCCCGCGCCGTCGGCGAGGTGTCCACGCAGGGCCTGGGTCTCGCCTTCGCCGCCAACACCGTCGTGATCGTGCTGCTCCAGCTGGTGGTCCTCCAGCGGATCGAGGGGCGCCGCCGGACGCGGATCATCGCGGTGATGAGCGTGGTGTGGGCCTGTTCGTGGCTACTGCTCGGCGCCACCGGGCTCGTCTCCGGCACCTGGGGCGCGACGCTCCTGGTCGCCTCGTGCGCGGCGGTCTTCGCGTTCGGCGAGACGCTGCTGCAGCCGACGATCCCGGCGCTGACCAACGAGCTCGCGCCCGACCACCTGCGGGGCCGCTACAACGCGTTGACCTCGGGCGCCTTCCAGCTCGCCGCGATCATCGCGCCACCGATCGCGGGCGTGCTCGTCGGCCACGGGCTCGGGTCCGTCTACATCGGCTCGCTGGTCGCCGGCTGCCTGCTGTGCGGCGTCCTCGCGATCGCCCGGCTCGAGCCGCAACTCTCTCCCGAGGTCAACGGCGTGCGCCCCTCCCCGCCCGAGACCCCGCCGGCGCCGACCCCGAAGACCCTGCCGGCGTCGGTCGACTGAGTCAGTCGCGGCCGGCCAGCCACCAGATGACCAGCGCCACGACCACGACCACGACGGCGGCGTGCTTCCAGTAGGTCTTCGCCAGCACCGGCAGCACCGCGGCGCCCAGGTTGAGCGAGTCGTCCCCGGTCGCCGGCCGAGATGGTGGCGGCGGGGGTGCCGGCGCGGCCGGGACCTCCCCGGGCGCCGCCTGCTCGGATACTCCCTGACGATCCGGGGGTGAACCCGGCTCGGCGACCCCCGTTTCGTCAGGGACTACCGCGCTGGGGCCCGAGAGGCGCTGCTCGAGACAGTCGACGAACTGCCCGAGCAACTTGTCGGAGACGTCCTGCATCACGCCGCGCCCGAACTGGGCCGGCTTGCCGGTGATCGCCAGGTCGGTGATCACCTCGACATCGGTGGCGCCGCTCGCATCGGTCATGGTCACGGTGACCTTGGCGCCCGCCGTACCGTTCCCGCGCTTGTCCTTGCCCTTGGCGTCGACCACGAACCGGTGCGCGGCCTCGTCCTTCTCGACGAACGTGCCGGAGCCGTTGTAGACGAGCGCAATCGGGCCCAGCTTCACCTTCACCGAGCCCGTGAAGGAGTCGCCGTCGAACGACTCGACGGTCGCGCCCGGGAAGCACTCGGCGATGGAGCCGATGTCCTGGAAGACCGCCCAGGTCTCGTCGACCGCGGTGGGGACGGTGAAGCGGTGGGTGAGGTCCATCGTCGGTCAGCCGCCCGTCGCCGCGACGACCGCGCGCCGGGTCAGCACCGTGGCGAGGTGGCGTCGGTAGTCGGCGTCGCCGTTGAGGTCGGACGGCGGGTTGGCGCCGTCCGCGGCCTTCGCGGCGGCGGCGCGTACGACGTCCTCGCTGAGGGACTGTCCGGCCAGCGCCTCCTCGACCGCCCGCGCGCGGATCGGCGTCGAGCCCATGTTGGTCAGCCCGATCCGCGCCTCGGAGATGGTGCCGCCGTCGACCTTCACCGTCGCCGCCACCGCGACGATCGGCCACTGGTGGGCGACCCGGACGAACTTCTCGTAGCAGGCACCCCAGCCGGTGTGCTTGGGGATCCGCACCTCGGTGAGGATCTCGTCCTCGCCGATCGCGGTCTCGAAGAGGTCCACGAAGAAGTCGTCGGCCGCCACGGTGCGGGTGCCACCCGACCCCGCGATCACGAACTGCGCACCGAGCGCCAGCGCGGGCGCCCCGAGATCGCCCGCGGGGTCGGCGTGCGCGAGCGCACCGCCGAAGGTGCCACGGTGGCGCACCTGCGCGTCGGCGAGGTGCTCCACCGCCTTGCTGATCAGCCCGGCGTGCTCCGCGACCAGCGGGTCGGAGCCGACGACGGAGTGCGGCGTCATCGCACCGATCACGATCGCGTCGCCGTCGTCGCGGATACCCCGCAGCGACTCGATCTTGCCGAGATCGATGATCCACTCGGGCGCGTTGAGCCGCATCCGGAGCACCGGCAGCAGGCTCTGCCCGCCGGCGATGATCTTGGCCTCGTCGCCGTACTGCGCGAGCGCGGCGAGGGCGTCCTCGACCGTGGTGGGCGCGACGTAGTCGAACGCTGCGGGGATCACGAGCCTGCTCCTTCCGTGGAGGACTGACCGGGTTGCTCCTGGTTGCCGGCCGCGCCGCCGCTCTCGAAGTGCGGCATCGCCGCGCCCTCGGTCGCGCCGCCGGAGCCGGGTCCGTTGATCGCCTTCCACACCCGCTCGGGCGTGCACGGCATCTGGATGTCGTTGACCCCGAGGTGGCGGACGGCGTCGACGACCGCGTTGACCACGGCCGGCGTCGAGGCGATCGTGCCCGCCTCGCCGACACCCTTGGTGCCGAGCGTGTTCGTCGTCGACGGTGACGTGGTGTGGTCGACCTCGAAGCTGATCGTGTCGGCCGCCGTCGGCAGCAGGTAGTCGACGAACGAGCCGGAGACCAGCGTCCCGGCGTCGTCGTACACCGCCTCCTCCCACAGCGCCTGGGCGATCCCCTGCACCAGCCCGCCGTGCACCTGACCGGCGACGATCAACGGGTTGATGATGTTGCCGATGTCGTCGCAGCAGACGTACTTGCGCATCTTCACCGCGCCCGTCTCGGTGTCGACCTCCATCGCGCACAGGTGGGTGCCGTGCGGGTAGTTGAAGTTGACCGGGTCGTACGTCGCCTCCGCGTCGATCGACGGCTCCACGTCGTCCGGCAGGTTGTGGGCCGTGAAGACCGCGGTCGCGATCTCCCCGATCGCGAGCCCCTGGTCGGTGCCCTTGACCGAGAAGCGGCCGCCGGAGTACTCGAGGTCGTCGACCGACGCCTCCAGCAGGTGTGCCGCGATCGGGCGCGCCTTCTCGATGACCTTGTCGACCGCGCGCACCAGCGCCTCGCCGCCGACCACGAGGGAGCGGGAGCCGTAGGTGTCGAGGCCCTTGTGGGAGATCTGGGTGTCGCCGTGCAGCACCTCGACGTCTTCGAAGGCCACCCCGAGGCGGTCGGCCACGATCTGGCTGAAGGCCGTCTCGTGCCCTTGTCCGTGGGCGGACGCCCCGGTGATCACCTCGACCTTGCCGGTAGCGAGCATCCGCACGCTCGCGTGCTCCCAGCCGCCGGCGCCGTAGTTGAGCTGGCCGAGCACCCGCGACGGCGCGAGGCCGCACATCTCGGTGAACGTCGAGATGCCGAGGCCCAGCTGGACGGTGTCGCCGGACTCGCGGCGCTGCTTCTGCTCGGCGCGCAGCTCGTCGTACCCGAACATCTCCTTGGCCCGCGCGGTGGCGGCCTCGTAGTTGCCGGAGTCGTACTCGAGGCCGGCCACCGTGGTGAACGGGAACTCCTCGTGCTTGATCCAGTTCTTCTCCCGGATCACGAGCGGGTCGACGCCCACCTCGGCGGCGAGCTCGTCCATGATCCGCTCGATGGCGTACGTCGCCTCCGGCCGACCGGCGCCGCGGTAGGCGTCGGTCCAGGTCTTGTTCGTGAGGACCGTCTGGCACGCGAAGTGGTAGGCCGGGAACTTGTAGATCGAGTTGAACATGAACGCCCCGAGCACCGGGACGCCGCCGCCGACGATCGCGACGTACGCGCCGAGGTCGGCGAGCAGCTCGACCTTGAAGCCGGTGACCGAGCCGTCCTTCTCGGCCGCGAGGGTCAGCTTCTGCCACTGGTCGCGGCCGTGGTGGGCGGAGAGCAGTGACTCGGAGCGGGTCTCGGTGTACTTGACCGGCTTGCCGAGCCGACGGCCCACCGCCCAGGCGATCCACTCCTCGGGTGTCACCTGGAGCTTGCCGCCGAAGCCACCGCCGACGTCGGGCGCGACGACTCGGATCTTCGACTCGGGGACGCCGGTGGTCGCGGCGAGGGCGAAGCGCACGATGTGCGGGATCTGGGTGGCCGACCACATCGTGTTCTGCTCACCGGTCGGGTCGACGACGACCGAGCGGGGCTCCATGAAGGCCGGGATCAGCCGCTGCTGGCGGTACTCGCGCTCGATCACGATGCCGTCGGTGCGGGCCTTCGCGATGGCCTCCTCGACGTTGCCGCCGGTGCCCGCCTCGCCGGAGTCGAAGACCCACAGCGCGGACTTGTTGGTGCCGAGGTCGGGGTGCGCGAGCACCTCGTCGGCGGCGGCCTTCTTGAGGTCGAGGGCGGCCGGCAGCTCGTCGTACTCGACGTCCACGAGCTCGGCGGCGTCGCGCGCCTCGGCGGCGGTGCGGGCCACCACGACGGCCACGATCTCTCCCGCGAACGAGACCCGGTCGCTCGGCATCGGCGAGTGGGTGGGCGTGACCTGGTCGGTGGTGATCGCCCAGGCGTTGATGCAGACGCCGAGCTCGTCGCCGAAGTCCGCGCCGGTCAGCACCGCGACGACGTTCGTCGAGGCCTTCGCGGCCGTCGTGTCGATCGAGGTGATCGTGGCGTGCGCGAACGGGCTGCGCACCATCGCGAGGTGCAGCATCCCGGGCAGGGTGATGTTGTCGGTCCAGCGGGTGCGGCCGGTGATCAGCCGCTGGTCCTCCTTGCGGCGCCGGTCGCGGCCGATCTCGCGCTCGACCTCGTCGGCCGGACGCTCCTGGGTGGCGGTCACGAGTTCACCGCCTGACCGGACGCGTGCTGCACGGCGCGCACGATGTTGTGGTAGCCGGTGCACCGGCAGAGGTTGCCCTCGAGGCCGAGCCGGATCTCTTCCTCGCTGGGCGTCGGGTTCTCCTTGAGCAGGTCGACGCTCTGCATGATCATCCCCGGGGTGCAGAAGCCGCACTGGAGCCCGTGGCACTCGCGGAAGGACTCCTGGACCGCGTGCAGCTTCCCGTCCTTCGCCAGCCCCTCGATGGTCGTGACCTCGGCGCCGTCGGCCTGCACGGCGAGCACGTTGCACGACTTCACGCTGGTGCCGTTGAGGTGGACCGTGCACGCGCCGCAGTTGCTGGTGTCGCAGCCGATCACCGTGCCGGTCTTGCCGAGCCGCTCGCGGAGGTACTGCACGAGCAGCATGCGGGGTTCGACGTCGTCGGAGACGGATGCTCCGTCGACGCTGAGGCTGATCCGGGTCATGGACTCTCCCTTGAGACGCGAGGACCTGTGGTCCAGGTCACGCTAGGGAGTCCCGGTTGGGAGATGGTTGGGTCGCCGAGTCGGCGTGAGTTTCCCTCCCCATCCCGCCGAGTCGGCGTGACTTTCCCGGTCTCTGGAAACTGGCGCCGACTCGGCAGGTCTCAGCGGGAAACTGGCGCCGACTCGCGGTCAGCGGCGAGCGGCGGCGAGCCGACCCTTGAGGAGCGGTACGGCGGGGTGCGGCCGGCCGGCCAGTGCGGCCAGGCAGACCTCGACGACCTCGGTGTCGTACGGCGCGTGCTCGCTGTAGCGGACCACGGCATCGGGCTGCGGGTCGGCGAGCAGCGCCTCGCGGACCGCGACGGCGACGTACTCCGCGAGCTCGGTCAGCGCCGGCGAGTTGGTGCCGGGCAGCAGGTCGCCGCCGTAGGCGTCGACCGCCGCGGCCACCCGGCCGGAGCGGAGCAGGCTGAGCACCAGGTCGACGTCGGTGGAGACGGGCATGGTGAGCCGGTAGGGGCGGGAGGCGAGCTGGCCACCGAGCGCCGAGCGCAGGTGGGAGACCTCGGCCTTGAGGGTCGAGAGGGTGACCGCCTGGTCGCCGTACACGAGGGCGTGGAGGTGCTCGAGCGAGAGCCCTTCGGGGTGCATCGCGAGCAGGGCCAACACCTCGGTCTGGCGCCGGTTGAGCAGCAGCCGCTGGCCGTCGAGCCACGTCTCGGCGGTGCCGAGCAGGCTCATCACCAGGCCGGGCTCGCTCATCTCGTCGAACACCCCGGGCGGCGCGTGCTGCGACGACCGCGGCATCGCGGTCTCGATCAGCCGCGCCATCACCCGCGCGGTCGCGAGCCCGATCGGGTGGGTGCGGTCCCAGGTGGTCGAGAGGTCGATGACCCCGAGCTGCTTGCCGCTCGCGGGGTCGTGGACCGGCGCGGCCCAGCACACCCAGTTGTGCACGATCGAGGCGTAGTGCTCGGCGCTGAAGACCATCGCCGGGGTGTCGAGGCGGTTGGCGAGGTCGAGGGCGTTGGTGCCGACGCTCTGGTCGTCCCAGCGGCCGCCGACCACGAAGTTGACGCTCTCGGCCTTGCGGCGCATGACCCGCCCGCCGTACGTCCAGAGGATGCGGGTCTGCGGGTCGGTCACGGCCACGACGAGGTCGCCGTCCTCCGCCGTACGCCGCAGCTCGGCCTCGACCCGCTCGACCGCGGTCTGCAGCGGGGAGTCGCGCCAGTACGCCTCGGTCTCGGACTCGTCGGCCAGCGGCGCCTGGGTGACGTCGGGTGAGATCGCCGCCTCGGAGCGGGTCCAGCTCGTCAGGATCTCGGGGCGCACCAGCGTCTCGGCGCCGTCGCCGCGCTCGACGAACGACGTCCACGCGCGTACGGCGTCCAGCCTGCGGGTCTGCAGCTCGCTGCGGGCCATCTCACCCCCGGGGTGCTCGTTGCCGCCAAGGTAGCACCGGGTGGGTGACGGGGGTCACAGTTGCAGCGTCACTCCGCGAGCCGGTTCGCGACGGTGAGGAGGACGGCTGCGTCCTCGAGCGCGGTGAGGTCGTGCCGGCGCGGCGGGATCAGCACGTAGTCGCCGGGCGCGCCCTCCCAGGCGTCGTCCCCCGCGTGCAGCCGGACCCGACCGTGCAGCACCTGGAGGGTGGCCTCCCCGGGGCTGCCGTGCTCACGCGCGATCGCCAGGTGCTCCTCGACGAGCGCTGCCAGGGACAGTCCGTCCATCCTCCCGTGCTCGGTCAGACCAGGTCGCGGTGGATCCGGCCGTCGACCGCGGCGAGCCGCTTCCCGCTGCCGCCCCACCGTCCGGCGACGATCTCGGCCGCGATGCTGATCGCGGTCTCCTCGGGCGTCCGGGCGCCGAGGTCGAGGCCGATCGGCGACGACAGCCGCTCGATCTCCTTGTCGTCGACCCCGGCCTCGCGCAGCCGGGCCAGCCGGTCCTCGTGGGTGCGCCGCGAGCCCATCGCGCCGACGTACGCGACGTCGGGCAGGCGCAGCGCCACCTCGAGCAGGGGGACGTCGAACTTGGGGTCGTGGGTCAGCACGGTGATGACGGTGCGCCCGTCGACCCGGCCGGCCTCGGCCTCGCCCGCCAGGTAGCGGTGCGGCCAGTCCACGACGACCTCGTCGGCCTCCGGGAAGCGGGAGCGGGTGGCGAAGACGGGCCGGGCGTCGCAGACGGTCACGTGGTAGCCCAGGAAGCTGCCGACCTTGGCGACCGCGGCCGCGAAGTCGATCGCGCCGAACACCAGCATCCGCGGCTTCGGGGCGAACCCCCACACGAACACCCGCATGCCCTCGCCGCGCCGTTCGCCGTCCGGCCCGTAGGTCAGCGTCGCGTTGGACCCCGACGCCAGCAGGCCGAGCGCGTCGTCGTGGACGGCGGCGTCCGCACGCGGCGAGCCGAGGGTGGACTCGATCGGGGTGTCGGGTCGTACGACGATCCGCCGGCCCAGCCAGGACGGGTCGGGGTGCTCGATGACGGTGGCGAGGGCGACCGGCCGACCCGCCTCGATGTCGGCGGCGACCTCCTCCAGCTCGGGGAACGTCTCGCGGCTGACCTTCTCGACGAAGACGTCCAGGATGCCGCCGCAGGTCAGGCCGACGGCGAACGCGTCGTCGTCGGAGACGCCGTAGCGCTCCAGGACCGGCGCGCCCGACTCGACGACCGACTGGGCCAGCTCGTAGACCGCGCCCTCGACGCAGCCGCCGGAGACCGAGCCGACGGCGGTCTCGTCGGGGCCGACGAGCATCGAGGCCCCCGGCGGGCGCGGCGCGGACTGGAAGGTCGCGACCACGGTCCCGACGCCGATCGTCTCGCCGGCACGCCACCAGGCGAGCAGCTCGGGCAGCACCTCACGCACGCGAAACCACCTCCACGAGCTCGGCGAACGTCGCGAGCGAGTGGCCCGCCACGAAGTCGTCGCAGTGCGGCAGCGCCGCGACCACGCCCTGCTGGACGGGCTCGTAGCCGGTCTTGCCGCGGTGCGGGTTCACCCAGACCACCCGGTGCGCGACCCGCTGGAGCCGCGCCATCTGCTCGCCGAGGAGGGTGGGGTCGCCGCGCTCCCAGCCGTCGCTGAACACCACGACCACCGCGCCGCGCGCCATCCCGCGCTGGCCCCAGCGGTCGAGGAAGAACCGCAGCGTCTCGCCGAGCCGGGTGCCGCCGGACCAGTCCGGCACCGTCTCGCCCGCGGCCACCAGGGCCCGCTCGGGGTCGCGGATCCGCATCGCCCGGGTCAGGTGGGTCAGCCGGGTGCCGACGGTGAACGTCTCGACCACACCCCCGCTCTCGCGCCCGGTCTGCGTGAAGCGGTGGGCGAGCCGGAGCAGCGCGTCGGCGTACCCGCTCATCGAGCCCGACACGTCGACCAGCAGCACCACCCGGCGCGGTCGGACGCCGCGGCGGCGCCACGCGATGTCGGCGGGCTCGCCCATCCGGCGCAGCGAGGCGCGCAGGGTGCGGGAGGCGTCGACCTGGCCGCGGTGCCAGCGCTGGTGCCGGGCGGTACGGCGGAGCGGCGGCCGCGGGCGCAGGGTGGCGAACATGGCGTCGAGGCGGCGCTTCTCGCCCGCGGACAGCCCGGCGACGTCGCGGTGCCGCAGCACCTCGAGCTCGCTGGCCATCGCACGGACGACGTCGGGGTCCTCGTCTCCTTCACCGGCGCCGGTGCCGTCGGTCGTCGGCAGGTCGGAGAGGACCGAGACCGACGGCTGCGCCGGGCGGGAGCGCGGGAGTCCGTCTCGCGAGTTGAAGTACGCCGCGAAGACCTGGTCGTAGCGCTCGAGGTCGTCGGGACCGGCGCACAGGGTGGCCCGGCCGGCGAGGTAGGCCGCGCGCTGGTCGTCGAGCCCCAGCAGGCCGGTCGCGGCGAGGTAGCCCTGGGCGCGGTCCTGCGTCACGGGCACCCCGGCAGCCCGCAGCGCCCGGGTGAACCCGAGGAGGATCTCGTCGCCGCCGCGGTCCATCAGGCCCGGAGCATCTGGTCGAGGGCATGCCGGACGCGGTCGGCGTCCTCGCGGTACTTCACCAGCGCGCCCAGCGTCGCCGACGCCGACTCGAGGTCGATCTCGGCGCTGCCGAGGTAGTGCAGGGCGCGGGCCCAGTCGAGCGTCTCGGCCACCCCGGGCGGCTTCTGGAGGTCGTCGCGGCTGCGCAGCTGCTGGACGACCGTCACGACCTGGCGGCGCAGCGTCTCGGAGACCTCGGGCGCCCGCGAGCGCAGGATCTCGACCTCACGCTCGAGGCCCGGGTGGTCGATCCAGTGGTAGAGGCAGCGCCGCTTGAGCGCGTCGTGCAGCTCGCGGGTCCGGTTGGAGGTCAGCACGACGATCGGCGGCGTCGCGGCGCGCACCGTGCCGAGCTCGGGGATCGTCACCTGGTAGGTCGAGAGCACCTCGAGCAGGAACGCCTCGAACTCGTCGTCGGCCCGGTCGACCTCGTCGACGAGCAGCACCGCGGGGCTCTCCTGGAGCGCCCTCAGCACCGGGCGCGCGAGCAGGAACCGCGCGTCGTACAGGCTCTTCTCGGCCTCCTCGACACTCTGGTCATCGGCTCCGCCGGCCGCCTCGAGCGCCCGCAGGTGCAGGATCTGGCGTGGGAAGTCCCAGTCGTAGAGCGCCTGGGTCGCGTCGATGCCCTCGTAGCACTGCAGCCGCACCAGCGGCAGGTCCATGCTCTCCGCGATCGCCTCCGCGAGCGCGGTCTTGCCGGTGCCGGGCTCGCCCTCGAGCAGCAGCGGTCGCTGCATCCTCATCGCCAGGAACGTCACCGTCGCCAGGGCGTCGTCGCACAGGTAGCCGGTCCCGCCGAGGCGGGCGGCCACGGCACTGGCGGACTCGGGCTCCATGTCCTCAAGGTTACCCAGCCCGCGTTGGCGCGAGGTTGGGGCTCAGCGCCGGTCGACGTCCCGGCCGGTGGCGAGGTCACCGCACTCGACCAGCTCGGCGTCGTGGCCCTCGAGGTAGGCCCGCGCGCCGCGGTCACCCGAGGCCTCCTCCGCGACCGCGGCCCAGTGCTCGCGCCCGATCACGACCGGGTGGCCCGGGCGCCCGCCGTACGACGCCCGGCGCAGCGTGGCGGGTCCGGGCAGCGGCTCGAGCAGGCGCCGTACGACGTCCGCCCCGACGTCGGGCACGTCCACCAGCGAGACGACCACCGCGTCGGCGTCGGTGCCGGTCGCCGCGGTGAGGCCGGCGCGCAGCGACGCCGACATGCCGTCCGCCCAGTCGGCCGCGACGACCGCGGTGGCCCCGGTCCCGGCGAGCAGCGGCAGCGCCTCCTCGGCGGCGGCGCCGAGGACCACGGTCACCTGCGTGCAGCCGCCGTCGGTCAGCGACCGCACCCCACGGACGAGCCAGGCCTCGCCGTCGTCGTCGCGCACCAGCGCCTTGGGCATCCCCATCCGGGTCCCGGCCCCCGCGGCGAGCAACAGTCCGTGCACCTGCTCAGCATGTCAGGCTCCGGCGCCGAGGCGACGTCAGCCGGGGAACGCCTCGGCGTAGACCGCCGCGAGGTCGGCGGAATACGGCGCGCTGAAGCCGCACACCGTGACCTGACCGTCGGTCGCGGAGACCAGGTAGCGGCCGCCCTCCTCGAACTCCACGGCGCCGACCAGCTGCTGCATGTCCTGCGCGGGCGCCTGCACCCGCACCAGGTCGGTCTCGGCGCCGGCGTACCAGTGGCTCGGCGCGAGGGTCACGACGCCGTCGGCCAGCATCGTGACGGTGCCGTCGAAGGCGAGGGTCTGCTGGGAAACGATCTCGGCGTTGGGCACCATGCACTTCGCGTTGTACGCCGCGACGCCCGGGGCACTCAGCTCGGTGACGGTCTTGTCGTCGACGGCCGTCGGCGGCGCGGCGGGGTCGTCGTCGTGGCTGAGGACACCGAAGAGGCCGACGCCCGCGATGATCAGGACGGCGGCCGCGGCGACCAGCCAGGTCAGCGGGCCACGGTCGTGGGTGCCGGTCTCGCGGTTCTCGGTGGTGAGCTCGGTGCTCATGACGTCCTCCAGGAGTCGGGCCACCCGGGTCGGGTCGGCCGGCGGGAGGGAGGCAGCCGGGTCGGACGCCCGCAGGCGGGCGCGCAGCTCGTCGTCGGCGTCGAACGGTGCGGTCATGGCCTTCTCCCCTCTCTCGTCTCCTCATGTCCGGCGGCGGCCTCGACCTTTCGCAGCTGGGCCTTCAGCTTCTCGCGGGCCCGGTGCAGCCGGATGCTCGCGGCGTTGGCCGTGATGTCCAGGACGACCGCGATCTCGGCCGGCGTCAGCTGCTCCCACGCCCAGAGGCGGAGCAGCTCGGCGTCGTCGGGCCGCAGCGCCGCGAGCGCCGCGGCGAGGTCGTCGTCCGGTTCGTCGGGGGCCGGCGCCGCCTCCGGGGGCGGGTCCACGGTCGCGATCCGCGAGGCCAGCCGCTGCCGGCGGCGGGCGGCGCGGTCGGCGTTCCGGAGGCAGTGCCGGGCCACGCCGTACACCCAGGGCAGCGGCTCCGCGGGCAGGTCGTCGACCCGGCGCCAGCACACCAGCAGGGTCTCGGCGAGCACGTCGTCCACGGTCGCGGGGTCGGTACGGCGCGCCAGGAACCGGCGCACCGGCTCGATCAGGCCCGGCGCGATCTCCTCGAAGCGATCCCGTCGGCTGTCCACGCACTCCACGCTGTCACATGTCCGGCACGGGCCCGAAACCGTCACGCGGGACGGACGGCGACGGCCTCGACCTCGACCAGCTGGTCGGGGTAGCCGAGCTGGGCGACCCCGAGCAGCGTGCTCGGCGCGTCGTGGTCGCCGAACCTCGCGCGGACCACCCGCCAGGCCGCCACCAGGTCCGCGCGGTCGCCGGAGGCGACGTACACCGTGGACTTCGCGACGTCGGTCAGGGCGCACCCGGCCGCGGCGAGCGCGACGACGAGGTTGTCCATGACCATCTCCGCCTGGCCGGCGACGTCGCCGGCGCGGGCCACGGCACCGTCGGCGTCGAGCGGGCACGCACCGGCGGTGAACACCAGGCTGCCGGGACCGACCACGGCGGCGTAGGCGTACGGCGCCGTGTCGGCGAGGGCGGGCGCGCGGACCAGCTCGACACTCATGCTCGCGATCCTGCCTGCTCACCCGTGGTCGCGCCCACCGGTCTTCGGGTAGTCCCTGACGTTCGAGG